>CAVVMY010000001.1:0-19453 GCA_963749405.1 Candidatus Altarchaeales archaeon
GAATTCGTAGACTGCGTCGAAAAGGCGTTTCCCTCGGAGATATACTCCCTCCTGAAAACCGAAGACGAAATATATGTTGTAGAAAAGATGTTCGCAAACCCAAAATTCGTAGAAGACGTAACAAGGAGCATAATAGACGCCTCACGTAAAAGATTCCCAGGCTGCAAAATACGCGTAAAGACCATAAGCCAGGAATCCATACACAGACACGACGTCATAGCAGAAAGCTCGGCGGAAAGCTGAAACATCCCTGTCCCTCTTTTAATTTCCTGATTCTCTATAATATAATATACTATAATATTTACTATCATATTTACTATCAAGTGATCAACCGTGAAAACCATAGGCAAAGAGATAAGGATGGAGAGGATCATCAATCGGAAATCCCGCAAGACCGTAATAGTCCCACTGGACCATGGGGTATCGGTTGGGCCTATCCCAGGGATCGAGGACATGGTTAAGACCATAAGCGATGTCGCAGAGGGTGGGGCGAACGCAGTCCTCATGCATAAAGGCATAGTCGGAACCGGGCATCGGGGCTACGGGCGGGATATCGGGCTCATCATCCACCTGTCTGCCGGCACCTCGCTTTCTGAGCACCCTAATAACAGGGTCCAGGTCACAAGCGTAAAAGAAGCTGTCCGGCTGGGGGCTGATGCGGTTTCAGTGCATGTGAACGTGGGAGGCGAAAACGAGGACGAGATGCTCCACAATCTGGGCATGGTCGCAGAGCAGTGCAACGAATACGGGATGCCGCTTCTTGCAATGATGTACGCCCGAGGAAAGAAGGTGGAAAGCGAACACGACGTGCGGTATGTGAAACACGCTGCAAGAATAGGCGCGGAGCTTGGCGCAGACATAGTGAAAACGGTCTACACCGGAGACAAGGATAGTTTCAAGCAGGTCATAAGGGGATGCCCTGTTCCCATCGTCATAGCAGGCGGCCCGAAGATAGACAGCGAAGAAGACCTCTACAAGATGGTTAAAGACGCAATGGAATGCGGAGCCGCAGGGATATCCATAGGCAGGAACGTATTCCAGGCCAAAGACCGGGTGGCTTTGACCAAGAAACTGTGCAAGATAGTGCACGGCGAATAAATGACCGACCCAAAAGCAGCTTCTCAGGCGAGGGCCCGGCAGATAATGGATATCCTCTCAAAGGCGTATCCAGACCCACGCATAGAGCTTAATTACTCAAATCCCCTGGAACTACTCGTAGCAACCATCCTATCCGCGCAATCCACAGACAAAACAATAAACACAGTAACCAAAGAACTATTCAAGAAATACAGAACACCCAAGGACTATGCCGACGCCGACATTGGAACATTCGAGCAGGAAATAAAGTCATCAGGTTTCTACCACAACAAAGCCAAAAACATAATAGCAGCAGCCAAAATACTAGTCGAAAAATACGACTCCAAGGTCCCAAACACAATGGAAGACCTACTGACGCTTCCAGGAGTCGCCCGCAAAACCGCGAACATCGTACTCGCCAGCGCCTACGGAATAGCCGCAGGCATCGCAGTGGACACCCACGTAAAGCGCGTGAGCTTCCGCCTCGGACTGACAAAGGAAACCGATCCAGTGAAGATAGAAAAAGACCTCCTAGCCGTGATACCAAAAGGATACTGGATATCCACCAACAAGAGGATGGTTCTGCTGGGCCGCTACGTATGCACTGCAAAAAAACCGCTATGCAGCAAATGCGTTCTGAACAAGGTATGCCCCTCGGCTTTTAAGGTATGAAACAGATTCTTTAACCGTTATGCAGCTTGACGAATACAACAAAAAAAGGGATTACGCAAAGACCAGCGAACCCGCAGGCGTCGTAAGGGAGCGCGGAGAAAAAAAGATCTTCGTAGTCCAGAAACATTCTGCCAGTCACTTGCACTACGACCTGCGGCTGGAAACAGACGGTGTCCTCAGGAGCTGGGCCATCCCCAAGGAGCCGCCAACTGTGGAAGGAGTCAGGAGGCTTGCAGTGGAAACAGAAGACCATCCCCTTGACTATGCGGGCTTCGAGGGGACGATTCCAGAGGGTGCATACGGCGCAGGCACTGTGGAAATCTGGGATAAAGGAGAATACATCCCTGAAAAGATAGACGACAAAGAAATACTCTTCGAGCTTGCAGGGAAAAAGATGCGCGGCAGATACGTCCTGGTAAAGCTTAAACCCACGGTCAAATACCCTGGAGAGAAGAACTGGCTGATTTTCAAAAAAAGGAATGACATTACAATACCCTAAAATGGATTCAAAAACAAGACTTGGCCAACTCGGCCTGATAATCGGTCTCGGCGTTATCCTGTTCTTCTCAGGCTGCGCGCAAAAAGCCCCGGAAGATAAATGCGCACTAAGCCTCTGCGACTGCAGCTGCTACCCAGCCGGAAAAACACCCGAGGCGCTCGAAGGAAAGGTATGCGGCATAAACTGCCTCGCAGAAAAAGGCATAAGCGGATGCGACTACGCAGACAGCAGGTGCACAAAGAAATACGTAACCGAAAACGACAGCATGAAAATAGCATACGATTACGTAGCCAACGCAAACACCTACAGATTCGACGGCTCAGGCCTAAACCTTACACAGTCCGCTACCCTAAGCTGCCCCTACTGCTGGCTATTCACCTACCAATTCAGCTCAAGCCACCCGGGCTACGGCGACCGCAGCGGCCAAACCCTCGCCCAGACACCAGCAGTCCACACCATAGAAGTAGACGTGGAAAAAGGGACAGTCTCAGGCGCAGTAATCGACGGAAAATGGGACGAACTAAACCAGAAACCTGCCACAGGAGGCACAGTCAAATGCACAGACAACTCAGACTGCGAGAGAGCTGAAAGCAAATGCGCCGACGGATCAGACCCCTACCACGTATGCACCAACGGAACCTGCACGACTCTGAAATTCATAGCCGATCCATGCCTTACAGACCATGTCTGCCCAAAGGGCAGATGGAACGACATAGCAAAAGGAGCCTGTTTCATATACCAGAGCCTGCGCAGCCACAGGCTGCAACGACCACTCCGATAAGACGACAGATGAATGCATAAACATCGGCACAGAAAACGAAGGATGCCTTTATATCGTGATAAACGGCAACAGCAGCAACAGCACGGCCTGCACAACCGACTCAGACTGCGTGCCTGAGCAGTGCTGCCACCCGACGGCATGCATCAACAAAGACTACAAGACAGCATGTAATGTCCTATGCACCCAAGTCTGCCAGGGACCGATAGACTGCGGCGCCGGGACATGCGCATGCACAGGCGGCAAATGCAGCGTGAAAAGCACAGAAAAACACTATAATGCTTCGGTCTAAGCCGAAACAAAGCAACACCCCTTTATATACCCAAGCCAAAGTTATTAACAAATAATCCGAAAAAAATGAAATACGACAAAAGAATAGGAGTGCTGATAGCGCTAATAGTATTAGCAGTTGCAGCAGTCGGGGTAATAGAGGTGCTAAAAAAACCAGTCCTGATAAACTCTCCAGCAGAGGATCTGGAAGTTACAATCTACAACTCAGACCTGGGAGTAGTAAAAGAGTACCGGACAAATTACCTCGACAGCGGCCTAAACACCGTACTCTACGAAGGAGTAGCATCAAATATCGACCCATCAAGCGTCAAACTCAAATCCCTTGACGGAAACATCGAAGTACTAGAACAAAACTTCCAATACGACCTCGTAAACAAAGAAACGATCCTGGACAAATACATAGGAAAAGACATAACCGCATACCAGATATACGGAGACAACAAGGAACTCATAGAAGGAACCCTCCTATCATACAGCGGAGACCAACTCATACTAAAAGACAAAGACGGCAAAATAAACATCCTCTCCGCAAACGACCTCGTTCTACCAGACCTCCCCGAAGGCCTGATAACAAAACCCACACTGGAATGGCAGATAAACAGCCAGGAAGCAAAAAACCAGACACTTGAACTATCATACATGACCAGCGGAATGAGCTGGAGCGCAGACTACGTGGCAGTGACAAACGACAACGACGACAAAATCGATCTAAACGGCTGGGTAACAGTAAAGAACAACGCAGGAACGACTTTCAACAACGTCTCGCTGAAACTGGTAGCAGGCGACGTGAACCGCGTGACTACGCCGGCACCGCAATATTCTGAGGACCTGAACATGGCAAAAACGGCTGCGGGCTCCTCACAGTTCCAGGAGCAATCATTGTTCGAATACCACATGTACGACCTGCAGAGGCGGACAACGCTTAAAAACAACGAAGAAAAGCAGCTCTCCCTCATGTCCGCAAACAACATAGGCGTTGAAAAAGAATACGTCTACGACGACATACAGAACTGGTATTGGTACGGAAGCCCATGGTCAGATGCCAGCGAAAAGAAAGTCGACGTACTCCTCAAATTCAACAACAGCGAAGCAAACAACCTCGGAATTCCGCTGCCCAAGGGCACAGTCAAACTATTCAAGAAAGATTCGGAAGGAAAATTGCAGTTCATCGGAGAAGACTCAATAGACCACACGCCGAAAGACGAAACAATCAGCCTCTCAGTAGGCCAGGCCTTCGACATAGTAGGAGAACGAAAACAGATGGACATGAAAGACCTCGGCGGCTACTATGAATACTCATGGCAGGTAACCCTCAGAAACCACAAGAGCGAAGACATAACCGTGACTGTCGTCGAGAACACGGCAGGCGACTGGGAGATAACCCAAGAGAACATAGACCACATAAAGGACTCCAACAACAAGATAGAATGGAAAGTCCCAGTAAGAGCAAACAGCGAAGCAGATCTAACCTACACTATAAGATACAAGAAATGATAGAAAGGATAGAAAGAACTCAAAGAGAGCAAAAATGAACAAAGGAATAAAAATGAAACAGAACACTTTTTTTATCTACCTCCTAACACTGGTACTCTTCGCATCTATTGCATGCGCAACCCAGATAGTGGTGATAAACGACACCACTGAAGAAAAGATATACGGAATAGAGAACATGGCGCTGTCCGGCAATGTCTCAGACAACCTGCTGCACATAACAGGATCCGGGGAAGTGCTAAGCGGGGAAGGCGTCAAAGTATACCTGCTGGGCCCATCTGATGAAGTCCTGGTAAAAAATCTCATGGTTAACGGAGCAGGGAAAGCCGTGTCATTTGATTCCGATGGATATTTCTTCCTCTCGGAAAAAGGCTCCTTTACATACTCCGCAGACCTTGAAATAAAGACGCTCGGCCAGATAAGCCTGTACGTAAGAGGCCCAGTAAACCACCTGACATTCGACCTAAAAGACGGATACGCAATAGGAGGAGACGTATTCGGAGCATACGAAAAAAACGTGATAATACATAGGTCCTATGCGCAAGAAACCGAGGATCAGAAGAATAAGACCCTCATTGACGGGAGCTTTAGTTACACGTACGGCCAAGACAGAAACGAGTTCCTATATGATATTACTTTCACTTCCTTTGGCACCTCGCTTGGGAGATACGAGTTCGATTTGCCGGACGGGGAATCGATAATATCGGTATCCGGGGCATTGGAATGGGAGCAAACCGGGCAGACGCTCATATTAGACCTTGAATCCCAGAATGCGGAAGTGACTGTTTCAGGGATATTCGACGGCTCTCTGAAGTCCCTTAGGATACCCAACCTCCCAGGGAGACATCAAGTCCTGATAGAATCCGACCCAGAGAAAAAGCTCAGCATAGTAAAAACGACAGCAGAAGAAATAGACCTAAGCCAGACGCAGATGACGCCTAAATACTTTAACGCCCGGGCATTCCTCGCATCCCCCGAAGACGTATTCGAGATAACAATCGAAGACCTCGCGGTACTGCCATCGCTTTCAGCCTCGGTTACCAGCGCACAAAACACAATAGCGATAACGCCTAAAGGAAGCGTACTGGGAGAACTCACATACACATATGCAAACACAGGCCTCGACTACCTCACAATAAACTCCGAAGGAACCCCACTCTATGCAGCAACCGACAGCGGCACGGTAAAACTCACAAAACAGAATGACAGCCTTCTCCTCTCCCTCCCAAAAGGGCAATACAAGACACTTGACTACGTATACTTCACGACCAGAAACCCGCTGAACCCGATAGACCTCGTAGACGTCCCGATAGCAAAGACCGACATGCCCATAACCACGGCATACACTACCATATACCTCCCGTCAGACTACTACGTCCTTGGCACCTTCGGCGCACAGGGAGGAAGCGAGCCTGCCGCCTGCCGAGACAATCATAATATTCCTCGCAGCAACAGGAATAGTATCATACGCGCTATACCCAAGCAAAAAATTCATGCTACTCTACGCCATAGCCTCAATAGGCCTGGCAGTCTTTAACCCCCTGCTATTCATACTGCTCATCATAATCTCGATACTTGTAGTCGCAAGAAGATACGTACACAAAGACATGAACATATTCACAATGCTTGCAGGAGGCGTGCTTCTACTCCTACTTCTTGCGGCGGTATTCATAGGATTCACCTTCCTCTGGCAGGTAGGAACATACAGCCCGATGACAAGCAGCACGGATACCAACGGCTACTCGCCAAACTACGCCCAGGTCTCAGAGACATCAGCAGACAATATCATGCACAACTACAAAAGCATAGGAGGAGGCGAAGGATCCATAACCGTTCCCACAAGGGAAGGCGTACTCCCGGTAAAGCTCGACATACCCACAATGGGAAAGACGGTAAGCCTGACAAGCTACCTCGTAACCAAGGAGAATCCGTTGAGCATAAAAGTACTCATCATCGCGGAATGGTTCAAATACGTGCTTTACATAGTCTCAGCATGCGCGTTCGCAGCAGCATACAAGGCATACCAAAAGAGGTGATAAGATAACGAAATGGTAAAGCACAAAATATTTTTTGCGGCGGCAATATGCATACTAGTATTGTTCACCGGATGCAACTCAAACAAACAGGAAAACATAACGCAGGGCAACATAACAATAACAAGGACTCTCCCAAGCACCGTTCACGCAGGAGAAAACTTTACAGTATCCCTGTCAATGACAGTGAACGGCAGCCCATTAGCAGTCGGCCTAGAAGACGACTATCCCTCCGGCTGGACAGTCTCGAACATATCACTTAAAGGGAAGGCCAAATCAAACCCGGATCGAATCGAATGGCTCTTCTGGCCCCTCGGCGAACCCGTAACAAACACGACAATCAACTACACCATAACTGTGCCTCAGAAATATTCAGGCACCGCAGTCTTCAAAGGCAGCGTCATAACAAAAACCACATCGTCTATCACCGGGGACACATCAGTCAATGTCATAAATTATTAGACCAAAAAGCATGGAAGAAGACAAAATCACGCTGGACAGGGAAACATTCAAAGCCCTCGCAGTAGACAGCAGAGTAAAGATACTGCGCATACTCGACGATCGGCAGCATACCCTAAGCGACCTGGCAGAGGAGCTAGAGATGGCTCCCTCCACCATAAAAGAGCACCTGGACACGCTTGTCGCCGCGGGACTGATAAAACAGGTAGACAAAGGCATGAAATGGAAATACTACCGCCTCACGTCCAAAGGAAAAGAACTCCTGAACCCCTACGAAAAAAAGGTATGGATCGTCTTGGCAACCTCGCTCCTTGCGCTCGCAGTATCTGCCTATGCGATTTTCTCCAAGCTCAAAGACCTGGGCCAAATAACCATCATAGAGAATTTTAACACAGCGGCGGCACCTCAGATGACTACTGAAAAGGCAGTATCCGCAGGAGGGCTGCCTGGAGGGATATGCAATACTGTTGTCAACGCAACGGATATGTTCAACAATGTGACTACATATACTGATTCGGGCACGGGAAGCGCCACGCTGGCAGACGCTGCCAACCGGACATGCGAGGGCCTCTCCCAAGCAGCGTGCGATATCGCTCAAGGCCTCGCGAACAATTTAACAGGAGCCGCATCCTCGGCATCGTCTGCAATGAATACTGTGACTACGACACTGGCAGAGACTGCAAGAAACGCAGCCGGCACATTAGAGCCAACGGCCATGACCCAGAATCAGGTTATAGAAGCAAGCGCGCAACTACCATACGCCGAGATAGCCCTCTTCGCAGCATGCGCACTAATCGCAGGACTATGCATAGGCTACCTCATAAAAAAGAAAAAGAGGCTATGAGAAAATGGCTAAGCCCTTTGTTTACATAAATTCCGCAATGTCCCTGGACGGAAAACTATCGACCTACGAGAGAAAACAAGTAAAGATATCCAACAAAGAAGACTTCGAACGCGTCGACGCACTGCGGGCAAGCGCAGACGCGATAATGGCAGGCTCAAACACAGTAGCATCAGACGACCCAAAACTCACAATAAAGTCCGAAGAATTACGCAGACAGCGGCTGGCAAAAGGCCTCCCGGAAAACCCGGCCAAGGTCATGGTCGGCAGCGTAGGGAAGATCCGCCTGGACGGAGACTTTCTGAACTACGGGAACACGGAAAAGATAATATTCACGACAGAAAAAGAAGACAAGACAAAAATCGCGGCACTGCGCAAGAAAGCCAAAGTCTACGTGCTGGGCAAGGAAAAGACCAATATCTGCGAGATGATGGACAGGCTCGCAGACATGGGCTTTAAACGGATAATGGTCGAAGGCGGAGGCACCCTCAATTATGAGATGCTCGAAGCAGGCCTCGTAGACGAGATATATGTCGCAATCGGGCCGGTGTTATTCGGAGGAAAAGATGCGCCGACGCTTGCGGACGGAAAAGGGCTGCCGTATGAGAAAGCGATAAGGCTGGAGCCGATAGGGACTGAGAAAATAGGGGACGTGTATGTGCTGAAGTATAAAATCCTTAAGTAATCCTGCTCAGAGCCTATGTTTCTTATGTATCTTTACAGCATCATCTGTGGCTATGACAAGAGAATAGCGCAACCTGCCTTTAAGCGAACCAAGCAGGTTCAAAAGCCTATCTGCCACGTTTCCTGCGGACTTGTCGGAATAGCAGATTAGAACAACGCCGCAATGCGATTGCAGCGGAAAATTAAGAAGGTTGCCAAAATCCCGATCATGCGTAAGTATTATCCTCCCCTCTCCTTTTGCATAAAGAATCAAATTCCTGTCCGATACGCCTAAAAGATCCTCCTCCTTGACGGACCTGACATCATATCCCTCTTCCCTAAGAGCCGAAACCACGGAAGATGCGATGTTTTCATCGGCAAGAAAACAAATTTTCACTCTTCAGGAAGGCAACTTAAAGCCTTTCGATCCCGCGGAAAAGATGATATCCTCATGCTTCAAAGACTTTGCAGCATAAGAGATCGCGGCATAGACATCGGCAGGCTTAAGCTGCGGATACTCCTTTACCACGTCAACCACAGACATGCCGGACCCAAGAAGCTCCAGGATAAACTCAACGGACAAACGAGTCCCCTTGATCACGGGCTTGCCGCCCAAAACACCCGGAACCGAAACCACACTGCCCGACATAGAACAACACTCATAAATAATATGAACTATTAAGATAAAAACGCGCATTCAATCATAAATGCCTAATCCCATAATCCGGTAATTCTTTTTCGTCAGGGGAATCCCCCCGCATTGTGGTATTGCTGGTCACGCCTGCCACAGTCAAGAAGAAGCTTGGGGTATCCAAATCACACTTTTTAACGCCTGCAACAGTATATTCTAAGGGAATGTAGCATATCCCAGAGAGTAGCACAACAATCTGATTATTGTTTATTACAAACTGGCAGAATACTGCGGCCTTTAGGCCGCAGATGAATGCCTAATATTTGCCAGTTTGTAAGTCATACCGCACCCTTCAGGGTGCGGTATTTGATTCACTCCAATTAAGTTTTAATGGCCTCACCTCAAATCCCAAAGAAAAGAGAAGAAGACAGCATAGGGCTGTACACCACAGAAGGCGAAAAAATAATCGTTTCAAAGACCCAGTGGAAGGAAGCCCTGCCCAAATACTTCGAGGAGGTAGAAAGCGATCCCGATAAAACATACAAGTTGATCGTTCTCTCGTTGCAGGACGGATTATTTGGAGAATGCCTTGCCCCTGCGCGCAGGCTCGTTGAGACGGACCCTAATAAAGAGCGTGCCGTTAATCTCCTGGGTGTCGTCCTGCTGAAAAACAATCTCCTTGACGAAGCAGAAGAGGCGCTGCAGAAATACCTCGCAGAGCAAGGCC
This sequence comes from Candidatus Altarchaeales archaeon, assembly GCA_963749405.1. GTDB lineage: Archaea > Altiarchaeota > Altiarchaeia > IMC4 > QMZM01 > CAIYYO01. The sequence continues at coordinate 10,163 of CAVVMY010000001.1, forward strand.
AGTCCGGAGTGATTTTGACAAACCTTGCCAAAATCTTGGTGGAAAAAGGCGACGAGAGAGAGGGCTACAAAACGCTGTGGAAAGCATTGCTTGCAGACCCTAACCAGGAAAACGCACTCTCATGGTGGTATGCGATACATGCTGAGAATAAAGAGACCAGAAGGCTGCGTGATTCATTGAAGAAACTTGCCGAGGTCCCCGGAAGCTGGAGGCCGCTGACATATCTGGCCATGATGAACCTGGATGAGGACAAGACAGGTAACGCACTGGCGCTGTTCAAAAAAGTGTTAGCCATTGCACCTGAACAGGGCGATGCCCTCACTGTAGTCTCAGGAGAACTTGCACACAGGGGCTACGTAAAGGAAGCACTTAACATTGTCTACCCGATATATGATGCGCGCAGACACGGCCACACAGCAGGACTTAACCTTATACAGGCATGCATATCCTGCAAAGAACGCGAAAAAGGCCTGCTGCTATGCGACGCAGTAGAACAGCTTGACAGGTCAAATCTCAAAGAAAAGATCAGAGGAATGAGAGAAACGCTGCAAAACATCTGAATTGGAGCATATATTCTATTTTTTATGTATTGTTTTCGTATAATATACGAATAATATGAGGTATAAATGTGAAATGTTGGCTATTCCTAAGTATATCTCTGATCTGTTGTAGCCTTTGGGCTGTGCCGGCATACGCATTTGATTACCCAATCAATGTACTTTATCTGCGGGACCTGGGCACTAAATATACCAGGGAAACCGTTTCCTTTACTGCGGAAATAATCACCCAGGCAGGCGAAGAATGCATCGGATGCAGGGTCTGGTTCTATGTGGACGGCCCGGACTGGCAGCAAAGCCACTGGATAGGCCCCGCGGCATACTCTGATTATTCCGTGGACGGCATATACACAGTCCAATGGACAATCCCGCCCCAAGCTTCCGAGGGAACATACACCTACTTTGCGCAGGTCCAGGACTCCGACGGGAATGCCCGAAGCGCAGACTCCAATGAATATACCTTCAGAGTTCTGAAGGAGACAATGTCTGCGCACGTCAACAACATCTGGCCCATCGACGACATAAAAGCCGGAGACACTGTAGCCCTATGGGCCCAGGTGCAAAACACAGGAGATAAGGCACTTGACCTAAACTGTAAAGTGAAATTTATAGTAAGCGGCACGATAGACGAGGAATCAACAGACTACTACGCAGGCGAAAGAGACTGCGTCACAGACGACTGGACAGGGACAACGGATGTGCTAAGAAAAGGAGAGACGCGATGGTACAAAATAGACTGGATTCCTCCCGCAGCCGGAAGATACACCTACTGGGCAACAGTCGAATACGACAACAGAGAAATAAGCGACACACCGCCGACATACTCATTCAATGCGCTCGAACCCAGAAGCGCAGCGATAGACTCACTCGCCGAAATAGACGACACAAGAACCGGAAACAGCGTCAACCTAAGCGCGCTGGTAGAAAACACAGCAGACATAATACTAGACCTCGGCTGCAGGATAGGCTTCTACGCAAAAGGCCAGGAAAAAGCAGGCGAAAAAATGGAAGGATTCATAGGCTTCATACCATGCGACCAAAACAACTCAGACAACCCAGAACCACTATACTACCAAGAAAAAAGATGGTACACAACCAAATGGACCCCACCAATGGCAGGAAACTACACATACCAAGCGATCGTAGAATACAAGGGCACAGACATCAGCAACTGGTCCAACACCCAAAGCTTCCACATCGGAGACGACGTACCCACGACAATAGAAAACCCCCAGGAACCCACAGAAGAAACCACAGAAACAACTACAACCAATACCGAACTACAAGAAGAAACAACAAACACGATCCCTCCAACCACGACAACCACCACAACGACCACGACAACACAAGCCGCCACCCAGCCACCGGAAGCCGTAGGCCAAACAACAGGAATAAACCTAGGCAGTCCACTCATAAGCTTCATAGCAACGGCGGTAGCGATCTACCTCGCAGCCTACATCATATACGCATTCTCAAAACGCGGGAAAAAAGAAAGCAAAACAGAAGAACAAACAATGAAGAAAGAAGGAGAATGATAAACTTAATAAGCTTTCAGCCGTATTTATGGTAATTTAATACATATTCATAACTGTCATGGTCAATAAAACTGCCTGCCTCCTCATCAAAGGCTCCAAGGAAGAGACACAGGACGTGGGATACCTTATATTCCTATTTACCAAACTGGACGGATACGGCCTCAAAGTAGCCAAACCCATAAACATCCCAGGAGGCGGGCTTAAAATTGTCGTAAAAGGAGAAGAGAACGTGATCAAAGCTGCCGTAGAAGATTTAAGGCAGGAAAAACCGGAGACTGCAGCAGGGACCATGTCTATCACTCTGGAAGTTGGGAATTACGAATTTGTTGAATTCAATGATAGAGAATTACAGATATTAACCCTTAACCAGCTAAGCAAAGGCATACCTGCTATTATCAGCATGGATAAAGAAGTGCGCGATTTAAACAAAAACATAGGTCAAACACCTGCCGACGTTACAGGGATTAAGACGGTAGTTACTGGTTTAAACGACAAATATCATACGATTTCCTTAACACTGAAAGCCCAGTTAATAGTCTCATTTTTGATTCTAATAGCTGCTGTCTATGCGTTATTCTTTATCCTAAAATAAGCGAAGACATAGCCCCGCCAGGATTCGAACCTGAGTCACCCGGTCCAAAGCCGGGTAGGATTGGCCACTACCCCACGGGGCTGTTTTTTTATATAATTACTTGCGCCCGTCGGGATTTGAACCCGAGTTATCGGCTTTCTTCGTTGTCCCGAGGTATTTTCTTTTGGGGTTAGAGAATTCCTTTTAGGGAAGGCTTCCTTGGAAGGCCGAAGTCCTACCAGACTAGACTACGAGCGCTTGTTTTATTAATATAGGAGATTATAATACTTTCAATAATATATATCTATGTGGTGATTTGAAGATGGATGGATTGATTGTTTTGAATTACAAGACCTATGAAGAGACGACTGGTGATAAGGCGGTTGCGTTGGCCAAGTTATGCGATTTCGTGGCCAGGGATACCGGGGCGAAGATTATTGTCGTGCCTCAGTTCACGGATATCTATCGGATAGCAAAGGAGGTTAAGTTGCCTGTTTATGCCCAGCATGTTGACGACATAAAATTCGGCGGGAACACCGGGAGCATTCTTCCTGAAGCGCTCAAGGCTGCCGGAGCAACAGGATGTCTCCTGAATCATTCGGAGAAGCGTCTGAAGCTTGCTGAGATCGATTCCGGCATACGGAAAATGCGCTCCCTGGGCATGGTTTCCATCGTCTGCACGAACAATATCGTGGCATCTGTTGCTGCTGCGGCGTTGGGTCCTGATTTTGTAGCAATCGAGCCTCCGGAGCTTATCGGATCCGGTGTTTCAGTTGCCCAGGCCGAGCCTGAGATCGTTTCAGGCAGCGTTGTCGCGGTCAAGAAGGTGAATCCGAAGGTGCGCGTCCTGTGCGGAGCAGGCATAGGCAAAGGCGACGACGTGAAGAAGGCGCTTGAGCTGGGGACCGAAGGAGTGCTTCTTGCATCTGGTGTGATAAAGGCAAAGGATCAGAAGGCTGTATTAATGGACTTGGTCATGGGTCTGAAATCAAATACCGCACCCTGAAGGGTGCGGTATGACTTACAAACTGGCAAATATTAGGTATTCATCTGCGGCCTAAAGGCCGCAGTATTCTGCCAGTTTGTAATAAGCCTTCTTTCTCCGTATTTTTCTTAATTATCAGGGCATCAAGACATTCATCCCTATCCCTTCTTTGAATTCTATGGGGTGTATGTTCTCAGAGTGAGCCGTTGCCCGCATCTTTCTGATCATGAGGTTTCTTGAGGATTCTATTCCCACCATGACATATTGGAGCGTTATAACTCCGTCTACGAGGAATTCTGATATTGTATCCCTGCTCATACCTCCTATGCTTTCCACTAGTTCTGATATTATGAGGGAGGTGCATGGCAGTCTTCTTACTTCGTTTACTATCTTTTCTACGAGGAGCCGGGTGGCCACGGATTCATGCAGTGGGGAGGGTGCCAGCCGGTCCAGGCGGTCTTTTAGGGTGTAAGACATGTCGATGTCTTCTAATGCTATAGGGTGTGCAAGTATCTGGGACAATGAATCTATTACGAGTCGGCTGCAGTCATCTTCTTTTATCTCGTTTATGAGAGCTTTTACGCTGAAGTCTTTCACATTCATACAGACTATCTTCAGTTTTCCATCGTCGACGTATTTCTGTATGTCCCAGCCTAATACAGCGGGCTGTAAGAGGACGTCTTCTACCTGGTCGTTGAAGGCGATGTAAAGACATTTTTCGCCGTTTCTCGCTCCGTTGTATAAATATTGCAGGGCGAATATGGTCTTGCCTGTGCCCGGTGCGCCTGACAATAATATGCAGTGACCCTTTGGGAAGCCGCCCTCAAGTAATTCGTCTAAGCCGTTTATGCCTGTTTTTACTCTTGCAATTTTCATTTTCTGCAATGTTTCTTATGCTAATGAATGAATATACTATTAGATATTATAAGCAAAATATAAATAGGTTTCAAGCAGCTTTCAGCGATTGAAATATCGGACCAATGAATAATATCACTCCGTCTGTATCCTGTCATAAACCTTTTGCTGGACAAAGAAAAAGAGACAAAAAACTTCCGAAGAAAGACCGCTAAGGCTCCTAAAAAAGGATTATAAGCTATATAAACCTATTTTGCTGCATTTTCGGGTATTTATATGTTATATTTTTAAAGTGCTTATATATAACAAAGTTGATTTATAAAGGTGGTAAATTTTTTTTGAGGTGAATTGCATAAAATGACTATGAAGGCTAATGTTGAGAATATGGTTTCGGCCATAACCGTAAACCAAAAAATAGATCTGAAAAAATTCGTTAAAAAAGTAAAGGGGCTGGAATACAATCCCGAAAGGTTTCCAGGCGTCGTCTACAGGATAAGAGACCCAAAGCTCGCGATGCTGATATTCTCCTCAGGGAAGATAATCTGCACAGGCGCAAGAAGCGAAGACGACATAAAAAAAGCAGTTGAAAGCCTGCTTGCAAAGTTCAAGGAAGGCGATATCAAGATCGAAGGAAAGCCCAAGATAGAGATACAGAACATCGTGGCATCTGCGAAGATGAACTTCCGCGTAAACCTTGACCAGCTTGCAATGGAGTGCGAGAACACGGAATACGAGCCAGAGCAGTTCCCGGGACTGGTCTTCCGCCTGGACCAGCCGAAAACAGTTATGCTGGTCTTCAGGTCAGGTAAGATGATAATAACCGGCGCAAAGACTGCAAAAGACGCGGACAAGGCAGCTGAAGAGACAAAGAATATTATAAAAGAAATAGGGGCTGTTATTTGATCAGCGCTTGCTCCATATGTTTTTTGAAGGGGCGTATCCCTCTTCCTTTTTCTCTACTTTATCTGCGAAATTACTTGACCATATCTTCCTAGGTTTCGATGCGTTGAGCTGCCGGTAGTATCTTTCAGCCTCTCTTTCCATGTTTTCCAGGCGCTTGTAATAATCTGGGAATTCCTTTAGATGCGCCCATGCGATTTTTCCGCTGAGAAGAGGGTCGTCATTTGTGACATTCGTCTGAGGGTCGTGCGCCCCATGCTCAAGTTCGACCATCAAACCGCTTCGAAATTCTGCGACTTCGAACGGGCTGTTTCTCCAGTCTATGCCTATCGATTCCCCTATTCTCCGGGCTTCCTCCAGATCAAAAACCTTTGTTGAGGCCATTTTCAAATCAATGAAAAGATAATATAAGACATAGTAATGCACATTAAAAAACATGCAACTCAGGCAGCCAGCGCCTTGCCCCACTCTATGCGATCCCAGAAACGCTCATGCAATAGATAAAGAACAGTTGTGTAGACGTTGCTGACAACCACAAAACCTGTAGCTATATCAGTATTATGCGTGAACAGATAAACTGCCGTGAAATCAGCCAGCACAACGATCAGCCTATAGCTTAATGCCTTGACTAACGACCTGTCAAGTCTTTCCCTGAAAATCTGCTTTACTTTATCTGAGGCCATGAAAAACACCACATTGATAATTAATTAAAAACAAACACAATATATTAAAACAGTGAACTACGCCCGGCCTGAAGGCCGGGGCGTCCTTGTTCGGGTTCTAGAACTGTGTTATTTTTAGCTGTTGCGGGTCTGTGTTTTCAGTGAGCGGTAGCGGATAGCTGTTCCAGTGCTTCCCTTGTTGGCGTTCTATGTAATACTTCGCGTTTTCGGCGGTTATTCGTCCGACGGTTTCCGCGAAGTATCCGCCACTCCAGAACTTGTCGCCCCACAATTTGCTCTTGATTCGGTTCCAGAGTTTTTCTCGTATTTCACGGCTGCTTCGACCCTTCAGCCGCTGAACGAGGTCGGGTATCGCGTAATTCTTCCACCCGGACAGAAACAAATGCACATGGTCCGGGCCGAACTCGCAGGCCGCCATTTCTACGCCGAGTTCTTTGGCGACGACGCCAAAAACCGTCCGACACAGCGTTATAACCTCAGAATCACAGAATATATCGCGTCTATACGCCGGCGTAAACTGCAGATGCAGGTTAGCCCCCACAACACAATGCGTGTAGTTCAACAATCCCCATTTCCATCGACTCCGGAGACAAGAGCTCACGCTACCCATAAATAATTTGTAGCGAGAAGGCGCGCGTCTACAAAAACGCGACACCCATAAAAAGCCCTCTCCCCATGCAAGAAACAAGGGAAAACAAAACAGAATACGACACCCACCTGCAGAATTACGCCGCAATTCATCTGCGGGCTAAAGCCCGCAGGTTTCTTGCGGAAAACTTTCTAAAAATGCCTATGGGGTACCCGATTCTAATAGCAGTTTGAGACAAGAAATAGAGTGTATAAACGACTTTCTAATCACAGGACAAGGTGTACTTTGAAATATGCTGTGTGCTGTATTTGTTAATTGAAAGGGCTTTTTGTGAACATAAAGAGGGTTTACTAACTATCTATTAAAGAGTGATAATCCAGCTTATAAAGTAAAAAAACCTTATATAATCCCCTAGAAGCGTTTTTAGGTGATATTAATACTTGGTTTTATTTAATTGATTTACGTAATACAACAATGGCTTATGCATACACGTATGGGGATGTATTAAGTAAGTTCACCTTGGATTTCTTTAATTCTATTCTTGCTATAAAGAATCCTCCTGTTCTATCCCAGTTATCGTTAAAGCGAGTGCATAAAAAACCGTTCCTTCACAAAATTGAGGAGAAAATAGGAAGCTTGACTGCAGAGCAGAAAGACGAACTTATAAGTGAATTTCTTTCGATTTTGCCAAATACTGATTCGACCCATGCGTACACTGAGGCCGAAAACGTGTACCGAAAAAAACGCTTTGCAAAATATGATCAATACTTCTCGGACATTGAGTTGCAATTTAAAAATATGAAGTCGTCAGAGAAGAAACTAGTTGTTATTGAAGCCTTTGTAGGAATAGAATCAAATATACTCAAAATTAGAAATGAACTGTCAACATACGCAGTTGAGTCCGAGGATACTGAGCCATACATGCTCACAGAACAAATACTTTCCATATGTCAATCACTTGTGAGCAATTCAATAAAACTTTTAAAAAGCGGGAGGAAAAAGGATGATGAACTTCAATGGTCCATGTTCCTAGTTCTCATGTCCTTATTGAATTTGGAAGCAGTCCGAAGAGGCAAAAAGAAGATAGAATCCCTTTACGATCTAGTTGCAATACTTACTTCAGCTATGAAGCAGGAAGTAGAACGGAAGGAGATAAGCAGAGATGCGTATGAAGTTTTCAATCTGGCAATATGACTTTCTCGGTTGACACAAATATTGTGATCGGTGTTATTAATCCAAAAGATCGCCTGCATACGAGGGCCGTTTCTTTGGTTAATACAGAGTCTGGAAAAAGACCACTTGTCCCGCTTATTACTGTCGTAAATGAAACAAAAAGCACGTTTGCAAGGAAATACATCAAAGCTGCGAGTTTGATATTTGCTGCCCTCCGTAAGTCTAAGAAAGAGTCGCTTAGGGATGATGAATATGGAAGGAAAACGGTGGAATCAGTGAATCACCTTATAGAAATCTACCCTGAAATTAAAGGATTCATAAAATTGATCTACGATGAACAAATAAAAGAAAGCCTCCCGCAGAGAGATTTGGAATCAGCGTTCAAAAATGTTTCTTCAAAAGGCTTAGAGTACTTGTCCGCCATTGAAGACACTCTTAAAAAGGAAGCAAACAACAATACAGAATACTTAGTGAGCACTGACACAGAATACCTTACAACACAGAAACAAATTCAGGACATGGTAAAAGGCATATACTACAAAGACGAAAATGACCGTCTTATATTCCTTGAAGCCGTAACCTACTCACAAATAACAGATAAGGACCTAGACCACTACACAGACGACAACGAATGCATAAAACAATCAGAACTAAGCCTAAAACAGATAAAGACAGACCCGAAATACAAAAACAACAAGCTAAAAATAAAGAAATTACCTTGATATAAGTAACTGTCAGGTACGACAAGGTAATGATTTTTTGATGATGAAATAAGCCGTGTTCTTTCAATCACTTTAAGAAATATTCTTTTCAGCAAAAGTGAACTTTTTGGCGATACGAGTACACTCATCAAAGAAGGCCTCACGTTTCCGGGCTTCCGGGCTTTTGGATTCTAAGTTATCAATCCGGTCTTTTTCCTTTAGGAACCTCTCAGCATCCTCCCCAGATAATTTAGGAGTCGGAGCAATAGGCCGAGCCATTTTCAGTGTATTATCCAATTAATTAGTTATAACAAGGGGAAGACAAGTTAAAATCCTCTAAAAATAGGCCACAGCATACGCGTACTATTTAAAGAAATAAAAAGGCCCTAAAACCCCTTTATAGGTAGTGTAATGTTTTTGCTGACTTGTATTCTAGAAGTGTTCCTTCCCCCATTTTTCCCATTCTATTTTTTCCTGTCTCTCGATTTCTCTCGATTTTTTCCAGGATGGTCTCCCTAATTTTTTCTATTTCTGGGACGGTGTCTATTAGGCTTTTTAGCTCAGTTTTCCATGTGGTTTTTTTCATCTCTAGTTTCTTTTCAAAGGCTTTTTTGTCCCATTTTTTCCCATAATACTCCATCTTCTTCTCCGTCAGCTCCTTATCCAGCGTTATTCCTTTGTTTAAGAGGAACCACAAGTCGTATATGTCTCGCGGTTTGTCTGGGTCATTACTGCCCTGATT
>CAVVMY010000002.1:0-53312 GCA_963749405.1 Candidatus Altarchaeales archaeon
GCGCGCGGAGACCTCGGCAGAAACACTCCCGCTGAGGACGTCCAAATCGAGCAGAAAATGATAATAAAAAAATTGGCAACAGGAAAAAGAAGTAGCCGGCTATAACGGCCGACAGAGATGCTACTCTCCATCTACATATTTAATATTCCTGAGCGCGCAGAAGCAAGTGTATGTAGCAAACGCGGCACTGGACTACGAAGACGCACTCATGCTGTCAGAGAATATAGTCGATAGGAAAATAGCCAGTGCTTGCAAGTCAAGACAATGAATAAAATAATAAACGCAAACAAAGAAAAGAAAACACCTGCTAAAAAACCTGCTGAAAACGAAATCAGCCGCTTAATTTCTCCACGAATACGTCGATTTTATCCTGAAAAAGGTGTTCTTTAAGTACGTGACGTAAGCTTGGCCTTTACTGCGTCCTTAGGTCTCTTTAAGCTCGATTCCTGAACTGGTAAGGGACTTGCTGACAGCACCAACTGCAGCCTGAACCTTCACCCCTGAGGTCTTCTTCTAATGCGCTAAGAAGGATCTTATTCTCATCGCCGGACACCGACGCAAAAGCGTATTCTCTTAAACTTCTTCCTGTTCTGAGAAACAAAAGACCTCATAGGCGAAAGAGTGCCCTCAGCCCAAACAGGCGCGCATAATACTACCAGATGGTACAACCTCCTCCGGGTCTTTTACTAATTGTAGGCCTAATCTCAGACTTCAGCTTAAAAAATCCCGCGAAAACCCGAAAGCATAAAACCGAATGCGCCCTCTGACCGGTCTGCCTTTTTCTCGTGATTTTCTCCAGATCCGCGCGCCTAACCCACTGCAAGCTCTTTAGCAAGCGCTTTGTTGTTGCCTGACCAGGAATAATAAGCTATTATAGCGTTTTCATGAGTTAATTATCGGTTCGGTTGCAAATAAAGGCGATTTGTGTGCGATCAGCGCTGGAGCCTGCTGGCTCAGCAGTAAAAAATAGTTGCCTTAAAATAGAAAGCTACTCACAATTTTTTCCAGGATTTGCTCCGTTATTTCTCCCCCTTCAAGTTGGGTCTTCATTTTTATTGTAATACCCCGCTGCTTGCAGCGGGGTCGTTCCCCTTGCAAATAAATAGGTTTTGTGTGTAAATAATTGTGTGGATTTAGGTAGGGCTTTGCATTGTGTGTATAAGATTAGGTATCATATGGTTTTGTGTGTGAAGTATCGCAAGGGGCTGATTAGGGGGGAGTTGGAATGTATCTCTGTGAAGTTTTGAAGGGTACTCGCGATAGGTATGAGTTTGAGTTGGATGCCGTTGGTTGCGACTGGTAATCACGTGTATGCCTTTGTTCGGGCGGGTCCCAGGTATGCCCCTGCCAGGGTGATGAAGGTGATGAAAAGCGTGTACTGACCGCCTGTTCTTTCAAATTAGCGTTTTCCAGAGGTTAGGAAAACGCTTTGGGCAGCAGAAGTTTGGAGTGATGGCGGATACGTGGTACCGGTCGGAGACGGCGTAACAGAGGACATAATCAGAAAGAATAGGTGGAGCAGCAAGGCTCCCCGGAAGAGAAAGTAAATATTACGGTTCCTCAAATGAAGTTTATTGATGTTTACGTCGTAAATACCCCGCAGCTCTTGCTGCGGGGATATTTATCTTTTTGTCCACTTCTCTCTTTGATACTTTGACTTCCTCTAATCTTCCGTCTTTGTGATGACCCTTCTTGTATAGTTTTCCATTTTTATATTTTCTCAAGACGTTTTTGAACTTCTTTAGTCAGGTTTTCAAGGGTTATGTCATTGTTGGCTATCTTAGGGACAAGTATATTATACCGTTTGGAGGCATATTAAGCCTATAATCGTTGGTTTTGACGATAAAGGCAGACTCGGCAGCAGTCCTTTTTTCCTGTCGCAGAAGGGATGTTCCGAATAATCTCATACCACAAGATAGCAGCAGCCTTTGCCAAATCCTTGGAGAGTCCCCTGAAGGCTTCAGCATTCTAAGCTTTGAATCAATGAACCGAAGAGGACCTTTATTCAAATACGGAATAGCCAAGACTGCTATTGATTTACTTTCAGTCGATGAAATAATAAGAAATCAATAGCAGTCTTGGTTATTCCGTATTGAATAAAGGTCCTCTTGAGTTCATTGATTCAAAGCTTGGATCGCTCAAGCCTTCAGGGGACTTCTCCAAGGATTTGGCAAAGGCTGCTGCTATCTTGTGGTATGAGATTATTCGGAATCATCCCTTCTGCGACGGGAACAAAAGGACTGCTGCCGAGTCTGCCTTGTTCATCGTCAAAACCAACGATTATAGGCTTAATATGCCTCCAAACGGTATAATATACTTGTCCCTTAAGATAGCCAACAATGACATAACCCTTGAAAACCTGACTAAAGAAGTTCAAAAACGTCTTGAGAAAATATAAAAATGGAAAACTATACGAGAAGGGTCATCCACAAAGACGGAAGAATAGAGGAAGTCAAAGTATCAAAGAGAGAAGTGGACAAAAAGATAAATATCCCCGCAGCAAGCTGCGGGGTATTTACGACGTAAACGTGGTAAGCTTCATTTGAGCGTAATCTTCTTTCTCTTCAGGGGAGCCTTGCTGCTCAACATATCTTCTGATTATGTCCTCTGTTACGCCGTCTCCAACAGTTCCTACGTATCCGCCATCACTCCAAAACTCTGCTCCCCAAAGCGTTTTCCTAACCTCTGGAAAACGCTCAAAGAGCAGGCGGGCAGATACGCTTTTCATCACCTGCATCACCCTGGCAGGGGCATACCTGGGAGCAGCCCCAACAAAGGCGTGCACGTGATTACCGTCGCAACCAACGGCATCCAACTCAAACTCATACCTATCGCCAATACCCTTCAAAACTTCACAGAGATACGATTCCAACTCCCCCCTAATCAGCCCCTTGCGATACTTCACACACAAAACCATATGATACCTAATCTTATACACACAATGCGAAGCCCTACCTAAATCCACACAATTATTTACACACAAAACCTATTTACTTGCAAGGGGAACGACCCCGCTGCAAGCAGCGGGGTATTACGATAAAAATAAAGACCCAACTAAAGGAAGACCAGGAAATGTTGCAAATCCTGGAAAAATTATAATCCTTTTCTATTTTAAGGCAACTATTTTTACTCTAGCCAGCAGGCTCGGCGCTGATCGCACACAAATCGCCCTTATTTGCAACCGAACCGATAATTAACTCATGAAAACACTCATCGCTTATTATTCCTGGTCAGGCAACAACGAAGCGCTTGCTAAAGAGCTTGCAGGAAAGTTGGGCGCGGATCTGGAGAAGATCACAGAAAAAGGCAGCCGGTCAGAGGGCGCATTCGGTTTTATGCTTTCGGGTTTTCAGGGATTTTTTAAGCTGAAGGCTGGGATCCGGCCTGCCGTAAAAGACCCGGAGGATTATGATCTGGTAGTATTATGCGCGCCTGTTTGGGCTGGGGGCATTTCTTCGCCTATGAGGTCTTATGTTTCTCAGAACAGGAAGAAGTTTAAGAGGATCGCTTTTGCGTCGGTGTCCGGCGATGAGAATAATCCTAAGGCTTTGGCGGATTTGGAGAAGACTGCAGGTATGAAGGTTCCGGCTGCATTGGTGCTGTCGGCATCTGTTACCAGTTCGGGATCGACTAAAGACCCTAAGGACGCAGTAAAGGCCAAGCTTACGTCAGCAGACTTGAAGAACGCCTTTTTTCAGGATAAAATCGACGTATTCGTGGAGAAATTAAGCGGCTGATTTCGTTTTCAGCAGGTTTTTTAGCAGGTGTTTTCTTTTCTCTGTTGCGTTTATTATTTTATTCATTGTCTTGACTGCAAGCACTGGGTATTTTCCTATGGCTGTCTCTTCTGACAGCATGAGTGCGTCTGAGCCGTCCAGTACCGCGTTTGCTACGTCGCTTACTTCTGCGCGCTCGGGAATCTTTGAATCTGTCATGGAGAGTAGCATCTCTGTCGCAGTTATCGCTGTTTTCTTTTTCCTGTTGCATTTTTTTATTATCATTTTCTGCTCGATTGGGACGTCCTCCAGCGGGATGTTTCTGCCGAGGTCTCCGCGCGCGACCATTATTCCGTCGCTTGCATCTATCAATCTGCCTATGTTCCTGATGCCTCGCTCGGTCTCTATCTTGGATATTATCCTGATCTTTTTGGGGTTGAATGTTTTTCTTATTTCTTTTATCTGTGCAGGGGTTTCTGCAAATGAGACTGCGAGGTAGTCGAATTTTTGTTCTGTGAGCCAGGGGATCATTTCCGTGCCTTTTATGTCGTATAGGGTCTTGCATCCGCCTATTTTGTCTAGGCGGTCTGTGATTTGGAGGTATTGCTTGACGGAGCCGTATTTTGTATTTATTCTGGCGATGTCCATGCCGGAGGAGACCATGGCCTTCAGTACTTTGGGGTTTTGGCTTGAGGGTCCTATGGTTGCTATTATTTTGACTTTCATTTTTTGCCTTAAACTATAACTTATTTGGAAAGGATTAATACTTAAAGTATGGAGATTGTCATAAGTCATCTAACCGGGGGCGCCCGTAATGCTACAGGCCTTGTGGTAGTAATCGATGTCTTCAGGGCTGCGTCCACTGCTGCTTACATTTTCGGCAGCGGAGCGGATGAGATAATACTTGCCGGGAGTTTTGCCGAAGCCTTTGGATGCAAAAAGAGGGACCCTGATTGCGTTCTTGTAGGTGAGAAGCATGGGCTCTTTGTTCCGGGGTTTGATTATGGCAATTCTCCTTACAAAGCCAGTTTGGTGGATTTTTCAGGGAAGAAAGTGGTCATGAAGACGAGTTCAGGCACGGTAGGGCTGCTTGCCGCAGGGAAGGCTGATGAAGTATTGTTCGCAGGTTTTGTGAATGCGTCGGCCTCTGCCGAATATGTAAAGAGAAAGAAACCGGCCAGGGTTACAATCGTTGGGATGGGCTGGGAGGGCAGGAAAAAGACAGACGAAGACGAGTTATGCGCCGAGTATCTTGAGATGCTTCTCACGGATGGAGTTCCTGATTTTGAGGGGATAAAGGAGCATCTGCGGCATGCTGAAAGCTCTCAGCGGTTCTTTTCAGATAAGCCTGACTGGTCTGAGAAGGATTTTTATTATTCTCTTGACCTGGACAGATTCGGCTATGCCATGAAGGTTGTTAGCAGGGGAAATGAAAAGGTCCTTGTTAAGGCATGATAAACTGTTTTCTATGCATGAAAAGCCTATATAGGTTATAGAACATGGAAGATTTTACTTACATAGACTCGCACACAGCCTTAAACGCCGCATGGGATGAATGGGGGGGCGCAGACGTACTGGGCATCGACACGGAATGCGAGAACAACCTCCACTACTTTGGCACATTCATATCAATCATACAGGTATCCAGCAAAGACCATAACTGGGTCGTGGATGTCCTGAAACTGCAGCAGATAGACCCTGTCTTATCGATGCTGGAAGACGCCGGGATAGTTAAGATATTCCATGATGCGAGCTTTGATCTTATGATCCTTTATCATCAGTTCCGCTGCAGGCCTGTTAATATTTTCGATACCCAGGTAGCGTCGCAGTTCCTTGGCAAAAAAGAGCTTGGCCTTGGGGCTCTTCTGGAAGAGCACTTCGGGGCATCCAAGGAGAACCATTTTCAGATGATAGATTGGACGCGCCGGCCTCTCTCCAAGGAAATGCTGTCCTACGCAGTAGGGGATACGAAGTATCTGATAGAACTGCGGGAAATACTGTCCAATGAGTTGGAGAAAAAGAACCGTATGCACTGGGTGGAGGAAGAGTTCAGAGCCATTGAGGAAAAGGGCTTGGTCTATGAGGAGAAGAGTTTCATGGAGTTCCCCGGGAATGCGCTTTTCACGGATACGCAGAGATCGGTATTGAAGCATCTCTTTGAGTTGCGCAAGAATATGGCTAAGAAGGCTAACAAGCCTGCGTATTATATCATAAGCACCAAGCGTTTGACTGAGCTGGTCAAGAGCCCGCCTAAATCTATTGAGGAATGGATGAAAGTAGAGGGCGTGCATCCCATCGTCAGGAATAATGCCCGGCTGTTCTATGACGAGGTGCAGGAAGCAGTGAAGTGCGGGATAAAGAGGCCTGAAGTCCATAAGGTCCACTACACGCCCAAACAGTCTGAGCGTTTGAAAGAACTCTCCGAGCTACGGGAAAAAGCAGCTGCGGAATTGGACATACCAAAGCATCTCCTGCTGTCAAAGGAGCAGATGCAGGAAATCGCCTTAAGCGGCCATCTCGGATGCCTTAGGAACTGGCAGAAGGAATTATTCTCAGGAGAGGATAAAGACTAAAGCATTATTTGTCTTCCAGGTAGTTCAGGGCGACAGAGTTGATGCAGAACCTCTTTCCGGTTGGCGGCGGGCCGTCGTCGAAAACATGGCCGAGGTGTCCGCCGCATGATGCGCACAGTACCTCGGTTCTTTTCATCCCGAAGCTGTTGTCTGGTCCCATCTCCACGCCTCCGGGAGCAGGCGAAAGGAAGCTGGGCCATCCCGTCCCTGACTCGAACTTCTCGCCAGAGCGGAACACTTCCTGACCGCAGCCCGCACACAGGTACGCTCCTTTTTTCTTGTTCTCAAAATATTTCCCGGAAAAAGCGCACTCTGTTCCCTTGCCTCTCAGCACGCGATACTGCTCAGGCGTAAGGACCTTCCTCCACTCTTCATCGGATCTAACGACCTTTAAGGCCATACCCCAAAAAATTATCGTATCAGTGCATCCACCACGTCAAGTGCTTTCCTGCATCCCCATACGTCGTGAACCCTTACCGCATCCGCTCCGCCCAGGACTGCCAGGCATACTGTGGCGATGGTCCCTGGAAGCAGTTCCTCATTTGTTCTGGCACCTGTCAGCTTTTTGATGAACGATTTCCTTGAGGTCCCGACCAGCATCGGATAACCCAGTTCCCTGAATTCCGAAAGCCTCCGCATTATCTTGATATTATGCTCCAGCGTCTTTCCGAAGCCGAAACCGGGATCCAGCATTATCTTCGATATCCCGGCGCTCTGGGCAGCAGCGATCCGGTCCGTGAAGAAGGCTTTTATCTCGGCCACGACGTCTGCGTATTGCGGGGCATCCTGCATCGTCTCAGGGGAGCCCTGCATGTGCATGATAATCACCGAAGCATCGTACCTGGCGATGACATCTATCATCTCCTTATTACGCAGGCCGCTGATATCGTTTATTATGACTGCGCCGGCCTTAAGGCATTCTTCAGCCACCCCGGGCTTGTATGTGTCAACGGATATCGGGACATCAGCCTCCGATAGTATCCTCCTAATCACGGGAAGCACCCGCCGAAGCTCTTCTTGCGCTGAGATCGGCTTTACCCCGGGACGGCTGCTTTCCCCGCCAATGTCGATTATGTCCGCTCCCTGCGCCATCATCTCCCCTGCCCTGGCAACGGCGCTTTCCACGTCGAAGAACAAGCCCCCGTCTGAGAAGGAATCCTGCGTCACGTTCAAAATCCCCATGATGATAGTCCTCTCCGCGCCTGCCGCATTCCCGCTCATCTTCTTTTAGCTCCAGTCAGCCCATTTGCGGAACTGTTTTTCCTGCGAATCAATGGCCTTTTCCTTGCTGAATTTTTTTACCGTAAGCCCGGAACGCGACTCTTTTGTGGTAGGTATGTAGATGTCTGATTCCAAGCCCTTGAAGAGGCACACCGGATAATAAGGATGCTGCTCGCCTGCGCGCACACCTGTCACGCCGCTCTCAGGACACGTCCCGCGCATCCAACCCCGACACCCGATCAGGCCCCTGGACAGGGGCAGCTGCGCGATGAGATAAAAATACAATTGCGACGCTATGCACCGAAACTCCGGAGAGGAACGAACGCAAAGACGCAGGGAAAGCATATTGATGAGGGAGCGCAGATTCATAGTAACGTGATACACACCGACTGCCTGCGCAAAGGGAAGCGCATATCTTGCGATCTCTCTCGGGGTGCCTTTGGCTATTATCTCACGATATTTTTCCACTGACTCGCTTACAGAGGAATCGAGCAATTTGTCGGCTCCTGCCTTTTTGAGGTCCTCTTTCATGATATGCAACGGCAGTATGACTTCGTATGCCGGCTCCTTTTTGTCTATGCCCTGAGAAACCTCGATATACCTCGTGGAATAACCGGAATGGCTCGCGATCCTGTGCTCAAGGAACTCAGGCGCATTGCCCTTGGACAACTTTACGTCGAACTTGATGATGACGTGCTCAAGCGCAGAACTGTAGTCGTTGTTCACGAGCATCTTGAAGACATCCTCGTCCTTTACCTCAGGCGGAACTCCGCTCATCCTGGCAGAATACACTACCTCCTTCCAAGCATCTTTTCCGCCAGCTACTGAAAAATTCCAGACCAAAGGCTTTACAATCTTTATGTCGACCATTTTTTCCTGCCAAATCAATGCTCCTTATTAAAAAGGATTTTATCAATATAACATCTACACCAAGAAAAAAAACATGCCCAGAATCGACCTCGAAAAGATACCCCACGAACCGGGATGCTACCTCTACAAAGACGCAGCAGACAGGGTGATCTACGTAGGCAAGGCCAAAGACCTGCGCAAACGCGTTTCCTCCTACTTCCAGAAGAACGACCTCGACCCCAAGACAGAATGCCTTGTCGCAAATATCGCATCACTCGACTACATTATCACAGCCAACGAAAAAGAAGCCCTCATCCTCGAGAACAACCTGATAAAACGGCACCTGCCCAAATACAACATCGATCTGAGGGACAGCAAAAGATACGCATACATCATGCTGACAAAAGAGGATTTCCCGAGGATAGTGATAACCAGGAGAAAAGACGACGAAGGCACCTATTTTGGGCCTTTCACGTCAGCCGAGAAAAGGGATGCAATAATGCATCTTGCAAACAATATCCTTCGGATGCGCACATGCAGGAAGATCCCGAAAAAGCCCTGCCTGCGGGCGCATATGGGCTACTGCTCCGCGCCGTGCGCAGGAATGACAACAAAGGAGGAGTACGGGCAGCAGGTCGAAGACGTAAAAAAAATGCTTTCAGGGAGGGACATGGAGCTTTTGGCCGAGTCTGCGGACCCGCATGTCCTCTGCTGCAAAGAACAAGGAATACGAGCAGGCAAAGGCATTCAGGGACCAGATTGCAGGCATAGAATTTTTGCAGGAAAAGCAGAACATGGAGACCTGCAGGGAATACGATCAGGACATAATCAATTACCTCGTCGACAGGAGCATCGTGCGCCTTGCGGTATTCAATGCGGAAAGAGGGATACTTGCAAACAAGGACGAATTCGAGTTCGACTACAGAAAGGACTTTTTGGAGGAATTCATATTGCAGTATTATGACATGGACGACATACCAAGAGAGATAATCATCCCGGAAAAAGTCGGCGAAGCGCTCGCCGCATACCTGTCCGAGAAGAGGGGTGCGCCCGTGAAGATAATCATACCCCAGAAAGGCGAGAAAAAGGACCTTTTGGACCTCGTTAAAAAGAACGTCGAGAGGCTATACAAGGAAGACGAACTCAACCTTGCAGACCTGCAGGACAAACTCGGCCTCGAAAAGACCCCGCACATAATAGAATGCTTCGACATATCCCACATACAGGGCGCAGACAGCGTAGGCTCCATGATACGATTCCTTGACGGAAAACCTGAAAAATCGAATTACCGCCGCTTCAAGATAAAGACAATAGAGGGAATAGACGACCCTGCAATGATAGCGGAAGTCGTCAGGAGACGCTACCAGAGGCTCTTGGAAGAGAAAAAAGAGCTTCCGGACCTCATTGTAATAGACGGGGGAAGAACCCAGCTTTCAGCGGCTTATAAGGAGCTAAAGAGCCTTGGACTAAAGATCCCGGTTATCGGCCTAGCCAAACGCCTTGAGGAGATATATTTCCCGGGCCTTGCGGAACCGCAATGCATAGACCACAAGACAAGAGCACTCAAACTACTCCAGCGCATCCGGGACGAAGCCCACAGGTTCGCGGTCAAATACCACAGAATTCTCCGTAAGAAAAGAGTTATTCCGGCTCATCGAAAAACTGGGGTATAGCATTCATCCTCTCAGAACCCGGATAGACCTTCAAGTCGTTTAGGATTATCTCACCAGTCTTGTAGGATTCCTCTTTGAGATACCTACAGTCCAATGCTTTTGCGTCTTTGTATATGCAGCCCACGCCACGCGACCAATCCGCGAAGAGGCCGGAAAATTTCCCGCCATCGTTCTTGCCCTGCCACTCCCAATACTTCCTGCCAGATCCATAATAGGACACAAGAACGCCGGACCACTCATCCCCGTCATAGTATTTTTCCTCCTTCAAAGAGCCGCCCGGATAATACTCGCTGTAGGCACCGTATTTCTTCCCGCCCACATAGGTTACGCTGCTCTTAACAACGCCGTTCTCATATAAGAATTTCACAGTGCCGAAAAGACGTCCATTAAGATAATCAGCCTCCTCTTCCAACGCACCAGACGGATAATACGCCTTATAGACGCCACTCGGCACGCCATCCACATAATTTTTCTCAGAGACTAATACGCCATCAGGCGACCACTCCATGCTCGGACCATCCTCTCTCCCATAAGAGCCAAAACATGTAAGAGACTGCTTATGCCCCCTGTAAGGATCATACCAAACCACGTACGGGCCGACAAATGCCCCATTAGGAAGCACATACCAATCCCGAAAACTGCTCGCATACGACGCATTCATATGAACCGCGCCATCAGGAATACCGGAAGGACATTTAAAGATGCCTAAGTCAAAGGCCAAAACGACCGGACGGGTGGTAGTAACATAAATAGTCGAAGTAGTCGATGTGATTGAAGTGGTCGACGTAACCAGACGTGTACCTTCCTGGCCAGATACCCTGCTCAAATTCATCCCCTGCTCACTTATTTGCACTGCCTCTACGCCAGCATCTGAAACATTCCCTTCAAAGCTGACATCACCAGGTTCCTGCCCCTGCCCAGGAATCCTGCCCACGCCGATCGCAGTCAGGATTATCAGCCCAAGCAGTACTTGCAAGAATAATACAAAAAATAAATGAGTTTTATCCATAATTAGCTAATTTATATAAAATATTATATACATTATTCAAATAATAATTAGTTATAATGACTTAAATGGTTTTTGGCTGCATAAACGAAAGAATATGTTACCATTAATTCCATGAAACAAGAAGAGAAAAATTTCAGGCTTACCGCACCATTCAAGCCAAAAGGCTCGCAGCCGCAGGCGATAAAGAAACTGCTGGAAAATTACCGCAGCGGCAAAAAAGATACAGACCCTGCTGGGGGTAACGGGCTCAGGCAAGACCTTCACCATGGCGAACATTATCCGGGAACTCCAGATGCCGACCCTGGTGATAGCCCACAACAAGACGCTCGCCGCCCAATTATACGGCGAGTTTCCGGAATTTTTCCCCAAGAACAGGGTGGAATATTTCGTCTCCTACTATGATTACTACCAGCCGGAAAGTTACATCCCGCAGAAAGACCAGTACATAGAAAAAGACGCAGACATAAACCCAAGACTTGAGCAGATGCGGCTTTCAACGACAGCATCTCTCATGTCCCGGCCGGACGTCATAGTCGTAGCATCGGTGTCCTGCATATACGGCTTAGGCGACCCCAGGAACTACCGCGACCTGTCGACGGTCCTTGAGAAAGGGATGAGAACCGGAAGAAAGGAACTCCTGCTGAAACTCGTTTCCATGCAATACGAACGCAACGACACAGACCTCTCACCCGGCAAATTCAGGGTAAGAGGCGATACGATAGACGTCGTGCCCGGATACTACAACAACATCATAAGGATACAACTATCGGGCGACAGAATAGAGAAGATAGCAGAGATAGACCGGCTGAACAACACCATATTGGATACTTTCAATTATTACTATATTTACCCTGCAAGACACTTCGTCATACCCGACACCGCCAAAAAATCGGCGATAGACTCCATCAGAGAAGAGTTGGAAGAAGTGCTGCCAGGCCTTGAACCGCTGGAAGCGCAAAGACTGAAGAAGAGGACACTCTACGACATAGAGATGATAGAAGAAACAGGATACTGCAAAGGCATCGAAAACTACTCAAGGCACTTTGACAAACGCGCGCCGGGAGACCCCCCATACTGCCTGCTGGACTATTTCCCGAAAGATTTCCTCATGTTCATAGACGAATCCCACCAGACAATACCACAGCTGAACGCGATGTACAACGGCGACCGCTCAAGAAAAGAAGCACTCGTAACATACGGATTCCGCCTCCCAAGCGCATACGACAACAGACCCCTGAAATTCTTGGAATTCGAAAAATACATGAAGAACACGATATTCGTATCCGCAACACCTGCAAAATACGAACTGGAGCACTCGGCAGCCGTAGTCGAACAGATCATCAGGCCAACAGGGCTAATAGACCCACAGATAATCATACGCCCAATAGAAAACCAGCTACGCGACCTGATGAAGGAAATAGAGAAAACAACCAAAGCAGGAAACAGGACACTTGTGACAACCCTAACAAAGAAGCTCGCAGAGGAGCTATCGGAATTCCTATCGGCGGAGGGGATAAAGACAAGATACCTGCACTCCGAAATAGACACACTCGACAGGACAGAGATAATACGCGAACTGCGGCTCGGAAAATACGACGTACTCGTAGGAATAAACCTCCTAAGAGAAGGACTCGACATACCGGAAGTCGGCCTCATAGGGATCCTCGACGCAGACAAAGAAGGATTCCTCCGCGACGAAAAAAGCATAATACAGACCAGCGGAAGAGCGGCAAGAAACCTCAACTCCAAAGTAATACTATACGCAGACAAGATGACAGACTCCATCAAAAAAGCGATGAACGAAACAGAACGCAGAAGAAACATACAGATCGCCTACAACAAAGAACACAACATAACGCCGCAGCAGATCATAAAACCCGTCAAGGAAAAAGAGGCAGAGATAAAGGACGTAAAACACATACCCAGAAAAGAAATACCAAACATCGTAATAGAACTCAGCGCAAGGATGGAAGACGCCGCAGAAAAACTGAATTTCGAGGAAGCGATAGCCCTCCGGGACAGGATAAGGGAACTGGAGAAGAGACTAAGCTAGAAATTAAAAAAAAGTTCGCATAAATACCCATAACAGGTTTTATACGAAGAAACTTCGCATAAAAGATAGTTATACACAATTGAGTTCTTGCCTACATAATGCACAAACGGAAGGGGGCATCGAACGACGCCCGACGGCACGAATTCTAGCCTTCTGCATGGCAGAAGAGATATCAGGCCTTAAAACCATATTATAAGCCAATTAAATCCACATGATATACAAAGACATAGGTAAAAATTTAGGCTAAAGAATGAAACCCGCAGTGCCAGCTAAAGGGATTGAAGAAGCCTATAAAAACATTAGGAACATCTTAGAGAAAGCGAGGTACGACACCTACAAGGCTGTGAATTTATCCATGGTTTCGGCCTACTGGCAGATCGGCAAGGTCATAGTCGAAGAAGAACTGAATGGGAAGGAAAGAGCCAAGTACGGCGAGACGCTAATAGAGGAGCTCTCTCAAAGACTTACAAGAGACTATGGCAAAGGTTTCAGTGAAAGGAATTTATGGTATACCAAAGACTTTTATTTAAATTTCCCAATTCTGCACGCACTGCGTGCAGAATTAAGTTGGACTCACTACCGGATACTTCTAAAGGTAGAAAAACAGGAAGCCAGAGACTTTTATATGGTCGAGTGCATAAGCAATAACTGGAGCACCAGGGAACTTGAAAGACAGATAGATTCCCTGTTATATGAACGCCTTGCCTTAAGCAAAGACAAGGAAAAGGTCAAAGAACTCTCTTTAAAGGGCCAAACCCTAGAAAAGCCAGGCGACCTGATAAAAGATCCATACGTCCTTGAATTTCTAAACCTGCCGGAAAACAGAAACTACCTAGAAAAAGACTTAGAACAAGCTTTAATAGACAAGCTACAAGAGTTCTTGCTCGAACTAGGCCGCGGCTTTTCATTCATAGGCCGTCAGAAAAGGATAACAGTAGACGGCGACCACTACTATATAGACTTAGTATTCTACAACTACATACTCAAATGCTTCGTTCTGATCGACCTAAAGACAGGAAAACTGACACACCAAGACATAGGCCAGATGGACTTCTATGTGAGATACTACGAAAAAGAAGAAAAACAAGCTGGAGACAACCCCACTATCGGAGTAATACTATGCACGGACAAAAACCAGACAATGGTAAAGTATACCCTGCTTGAAAACAGTAAGCAGATATACGCGTCAAAGTACAAACTGTACCTGCCAACGGAAAAGGAATTGCAAGAAGAGATTGATAGAGAGAAACAGTTAATAGAGACGGAAAGGAAACTACAGGAAACAAAAGGCTGAAATAGAATACTCCGGCCTAAAGTCCGAAGTATTTGCCCGAATGGCATGCGCCCTTCAGGGCGCATTTCAAAATCGGCAGATAGAGGTATGCTTAATCCCCTGCCTCTAAGGCAGGGGTATGCTGCCGATTTTGTAATCAAGAAGGACGCTTATGTATCATTCTTCAAGAAAAGGAAAAAGCAGTAAGAAAGAGGTATATTTTACCTAAAATAATTTATGAAAGAAAAATTGGTTTATGTACTGTTGGCGGCGGGTCTGTTGCTTTTCGTCTGCGGATGCGCAAATGAAAAACAGGAGAGCAATGTGAGCGCTGAGCCGAATGGAAGCGTGCAGAGTTGTACTATTCTTATGAGTTCTTCATCGCTTGAAGTCACAACCACTACACGCGCACCGCCGGTCTCCATCAATCCCATTGCCCTGTGCTTTATGAACAAAGACTGCGGTGTAGCATACCTGGGCAGCTGCTCGTGCGACGGCGACAGCCTGAAGGCTACGCAGTACATTCCTTTGTGCCTGAACGGCTCATGCGTCTGGAAGAGCAAGACCGACGTCCTGTCCTGCCAGGGCAGGGATTACGAGTCAGGCGACAACAGCAGCGGGCAGCGCTGCGTTAACGGATTCGGCAGGTGCATAAAGAACAGCGAATACGAGAAGTACATGGTCCTGCGCCCGAATGTTACAGTGATCAACGGCACTAACGCATCTGGTTATTCCGAGGCGTATCGGGGTTATAGTTTTAAGAATAACATGACTGGGTTCTATCCAGGGGATTCTTTTTGCTATGAGAATGAATATTTCATCCTGGATGTCAAAAAGCCTTACGGCGAATTTGCCCGGATAGAGACTTCATGGAATAAAAGCGTGGTTCTTGGAAGCATAGTAGTCAAGGTTGGAGGGGTCTGGAAAGACGTTAATGGTTCGGACAATCCCATACTCTGGGCCAGGAAAGCGCGAGTGAACGATTCGGGATATTTCTGATTTATTTGTAATGAAGCATATTTTATCACAAGATGGCAGAAAATAAAAAGGTCCTGCTGAAAACAAGCATGGGAGACGTTACTATTGAATTGTTCGCAGACATGCCAGTAACTTCCGGGAACTTTGAAAAGCTTGCAGGCAAAGGCTTTTACAACGGAACCATATTCCACAGGGTAATAGACGGCTTCATGATACAGGGCGGCGACCCCAGTGGAACTGGGTGCGGAGGCCCGGGATATTCCATAAAGGATGAATTTTCTAAGAGCAATAAGAATAACAGGGGCACGATAGCCATGGCGAACGCAGGACCCAATACAGGAGGAAGCCAGTTCTTCATTAATCTGGTCGACAATAATTTCCTGGACAAAAAACACCCGGTCTTCGGGAAAGTGACCGAAGGCATGGATGCTGTGGACATGATAGGGAAAACGCGCACAGGGCCCGGTGATCGCCCGGTCAAGGAAGTGAAAATAATCAGTGCTTCAGTGATCTGATTTTTTCATTTTTTTCTTCTTTGTATATTCTTCTGACGCGTATTACATAGTTGGTCCATATGAGCGATAGTCCGACTATTAGGATTATCTGTCTTTCCAGCGGCATTTCGCTTTGGAATTCTTTGAAACCGTTTATCGTTTTGTCTAGATAGGATTCATTGACCTTCTCAGGTATGAGGTAATACGACGTTGTCTGGTTGACAGGGGTGCCGCTTATATTTTCTTCCTCTTGGACTTCCACGTAGACATGCTGCTGCTGGGGCTTGATCTCCGACTGTATGTGTGTATTCTGTCTTTCGCTTAGGAGGTTGATAACTGCTTTTGTGAGTATTGCTTTTCCCTCGCAGTCTGTGCGTCCCTGGGCTATGACTTCTTCCGGAGTCTCCCAGTAGTCAAAGTTTCCCCACACCTCATAATCTGACGCATATGGAAAATGCTCGTCGATGTACCATACGGGATCTTCTCCGCTTTTTTCTATCTTGTCCGCTAAAGCGTTAAGCTGGGGGCTTGTGGAATTTGCCAGCCGGTCATATCCCATGGAGGTTCTGTTGATCTGCTCTAATGCCAGTGGTATGTTTGGGAACAGGACAAGCAGGAACAATATGACAGACATGGTGACTGCATAGATTCCTTCCCTGACTATGCGGATGTTGCGTAGAGGCATGGCTAAAGTATTTATAGCATGTATTTAGTTGCTCTGCATTAAAAAAGCCGGTATTCTTTTATGTATTCGTAGGCGCTGGACCAGAGCATGCCGAATGCCATGGCAAAGACCATTTCTTCCAGAGGAACGCCAAAGAATATTATCCCTGAAAGATGCGTCAGGTTCCATATCCTTTGGACCGCTCCCGGGAAGACCAGATTGAATAGCTGGAAATACATAAAATAGAGCAGCAGGAAAAGGGATCCTCCGACGATTATTTTTTTCTTCAGGTCCGGCCGGAAGAAAATCGTGAGGGCGACTCCTGAAAACATCGAAATAGACGAAGCATATATTGGATTAATCCCGGCAAAAAAGAGGAGGATGAAGAATGCGAAAGGCGAAGCTATGATCAGTGTTTGTGAATTTCTTTTCTTGGAGTTCTTGCATTTGGCAGTTTTTACGTGTCGGACTTTGAAAAATACTTCGTAGAGGATGGAGGCTATCCCTCCGGTGGCAAAGCAGTAAAAGATTGATTCTATGTCAAAACCGGTTGTACTGGCGAGGTTGAAAAGCGAGGGCGGGTCCCAGTACTTTGGGACGAACAGGGGTTCCAGGAACCCGAATGGGGCGCTGTATATGCTGACGAACAGCATCTCGCGTCTGACGCCGGGTTTTGCGGCATAGACTATGAGCCATATGAAAAGCATTATCAGAGTAAAAAGAGTCCACGCATTCATGTCAAGCACCCATCATGCTTGTTTTATTTATCAGCTCTTTAACTTAAAAGACGGGCCCTTAGACGCTTTCGCTTTTCTCGAATGAATAGGCTCCCAGGAATACCATCACGGCAGAGAAGGCTGCAAGGAATAGAAGGTCATATTCCATCGGGAACAGGAACTGCTGGCCTAGGAGGACATTACGCATCCCGTCTACGCCGTATGTCAGGGGGTCGATGTAGGATACGTATTTTATGTAGTCCGGGAGATTCTGCAGCGGGAAAAGAGCTCCTGAAAGAAAGAACGTTGGGAATATGACGAAGTTCATTATCAGGTTGAATCCCTGCATGTCTTTCATCCGGGATGCGAAAACCAAGCCCAGGCCGATAAAGGTCGTTGATATCAAAGCCATGAAGACCAGTGCGCCGACTATAGACACAGGATTAGCCACACGGAAACCGATGACAAAGGATATGATAAGAGTCAGCACACCCTGTATTAGCGAAGTGGTTGAGCCGCCAGCTATTCTACCCAATACTATGGATATCCGGTTAACCGGGGCAACCATTATCTCTTTCAAAAAACCGAACTCCCGGTCCCACAGGACAGATATGCCTGCGAACATGGAGGTAAAAAGCATGCTCATACCCACGATTCCGGGAATGAGAAAATCTATGTAGTTTACACCTTTCGGAAGGCCCGACACCGCAGAATTGCCCAACCCGAATCCCAGGAACACAAGAAAGAACAGAGGCATAGCCAGTGTCCCTATCACCCGGGATTTGGCTCTAAGGAACCTCTTCATCTCCCGAAGCCACAGAACGTATATGGCAGTTAGGTTTATCAATTTCATACTCGGCGCCTCATCCGCATCCTCGCATTATCCATCCCGTCGCCTTCCTGTTCTCTGATCGTCCTGCCTGTGTAGTTCAGGAAAACATCTTCGAGGCTGGGCCTGCGCAGATTGACTGAGGTTATGGTTACTGGGATTTGCGGGGCTATGCATACCACTTCCGGGATACGTTTCTCGCCGTTGTTAACCGTCAGGTCTATGAAGCCGTCATGCTGTTTGACGCCTTTTATCCATTCAAATCCCCGGACAATGTCCAGGAACTTGCCGGCATCGCCTGATACCTGAAGCGAGATAACGTCGCCTCCCAATACTTCTTTCAATTTATCCGGCGTGCCCAGCGCAACTATTTTCCCGTGGTCTATTATCGCTATCCTGCTGCACAGGAAGTCTGCTTCCTCCATGTAGTGAGTGGTTAGGATGATGGTGGTCCCTATTTCTTTGTTCAGTTTTTTTACGTATTCCCAGATATGCCTCCTTGTCTGCGTATCAAGGCCCAGCGTGGGTTCGTCAAGGAATAAAACCTTGGGGCGGTGTATAAGTCCTCTGGCGATTTCCAATCGTCGCTTCATCCCGCCGGAATATTTCTCTACCAGGGTGTCTGCCTTGTCTGTGGAGCTCGACCAATGCAAGCACTTCGCCTATGCGTTCATCTCTTTCTTTTTTCGGGATGCCGTACATCATGGAATGAAACTCAAGATTTTCCCTGCCGGTTAGTTTGGTGTCAAGTGCAGGGTCCTGGAAAACGACGCCTATGCTGCGTCTTACGTCGTCTTTGCTTTTTGAGATGTCATAACCTGCAAGCTCGGCGTATCCCGACGTCTTTTCCAGCATGGTTGACAGCATGTTTATGGTGGTTGTCTTGCCTGCGCCGTTCGGTCCCAGTAGCCCGAATATCTCGCCTTTTTCTACACTAAAGGAGATGCCGTCAACTGCTGTGAGGTCGTGGTTGAACTTCTTCGTGAGGTTTTCTACTTTAATCGCATATTCTTTTTCCATGTTTTTTGAGATATTTAGTTATGGTACTGCGAGTATATGAATCGACAGGCAGAGCCTTCGCGTCTTCAAGCGTCGCCCATATGTGGTCGTGGCCCTCCGAATTTAGAACGACATCAGTCGAGTTGGTTTTGCAGGCGTAGTCCAGGAATATAAAATGCCGTTTTTTCCAGAAAGCTTTGTCGTATATGAATTCCTGTACGCAGAGGAACTCTATATCGTAGATATCCAGCGCAGTCTCCTCTTTTATCTCACGCCTCAACGCCTCTTCGGCAGTCTCTCCAAGCTCTATGTGGCCGCCGGGTATCACATATTCATCGTGCCACTTGTGTGATTTCATCAAAAACAGCTTTCCTTCGGCATTGAATATCAACGCGCCGACCGTCGGCTCAGGGAACCTTTGCTCGGGCATTAGATAGGATACGGCCTGCAAAAATAAAAATTAGAGGATAGATGTATTCGATTATACATTTCAAAACATGTAAGACCTGCCGAATGCTTCAAAAAGCAGATAACACATATTACCTTTTTAGTCCTGCCAGTGTCTCTTTTCTGAGAATTTATCCTGAACTTTTTTCCGCCTTTACAGTAAAAGGCCGTACTCTTGTTTTTATGCTAATATGCATAAACACCATTGCAATATATGCATTTTAGGGTAAAAAAGCGAAAGGTTTTTATATGAGAACGCATTAAACTCTTAATCCAACCAAAAACAAAAAGGACGAGTATGCCACCCCACCCCAAGCCAAAAAATGGAAACCCAAAATTCAATGTTCGGCAGACCTGTAAATAAGAACTACCGCCTAAAAAAGTCGCCTCTGGGGAGAGAAGGGAGTGAAAAAGGCATACACCGAAAGGCCGCCCCAAGCGTACTCGTCCTATTTATACTTCTGACCGGGATCGTGGCATGCTCTGCGACCCTCATAATCGCACAGAACACGGCCCCCAAGGACAAGACATCTTCAGAGTGGTTCGATGAATCAGTCACAGGGGAGCAGGCAGCAGACACGACCATGCCAGATGCCTTAGCTGCTTCCACCCAGGCCACTTCAACGATTCCAGGCACAACCGAAGCAACCGAAGAAACCACCTCATCGACGACATCAACGACAACGCCTACGACAACGACAACATCAACTACCCTCCCTTCGGCCCAGGACACCTTGACAGATGCAAACACCACAGAAATCACCGAAGAAACTGCTTTCACATCGACAACTATAACAACTACGACAACACCTACGACAAAACCAGCCGCAAAGAAATTGAAGGTAAAGACCACTACAACGACGACTACCACGACACTCCCCTGCGGCGGAGACCTTGAGGCCCCGTGCAAAGCTGACAACGGCAATTACGTCTGCAATGAAGGAAACATACTCGGAGGAGAGAATATATGCCACACCCCGACATGCCTGCCCTCAGTCGACAGCGGACTCCATGAGGGCAACTGCGGCGCCTTCGCCCTGAAATTCTGCCAATAAAGACAATAAAGACCCGAGCTTACAAGACCGAGCTTACAAGATATTCTTTAATAGTGAAATAAAGGATTCTATCAACGAACTATACTCCTTATAAAGGCAAAGAGAACATCCGCCAGGCCTAAACAGGAGGTATAAGGTGTATATGCCGAAAAGAATCGCAAATATAACAAAAGCCTTTTCAATCCGCCTGTCTATTTTGACCATTTTAAGGATATTTATATTATAATTACCTATTAATACTTAATGTGCGCTGAAAAACGTGAGCTTCTCTCCTGGGTCAAAGACGTTTCCAAGATTCTCAGGGGTTGAAACAATAGTCGTCAAGGAGCGTGAATTTTCAAGGCCTCTGTCCGAAACACTACTGCTGTTTACCTTATTGATAACCATGACTTTGGCGGTTTCCGCGGCTTACTACCTTGAACTGCCGGCCGGCCCGCAACACCTGACAGAGCAGACCCAGATCCAGTCTCTGACGGCAGAACCGATTCTAAGCGAAGCCATATCGTCGACCGAGGCATCGACCACTTCAGAGATAGCCACCACGGAGCCTGTAACTACCGAACCTCCGACAACGGAGCCTACCACAACAACGGAGGCGACTACAACCACTTCTACGACTACTACGACTACCACATCATCTACCACATCCACAACCATTAAATGCGGCTACAACAATGAGACGCCTTGCGTCACAGGCACAGGGCTTGAATGCAAACCTGGGAACGTTATTGGTTCCGAGGGCTTATGCCACCAGACGAACTGCGTGAAGAACGTGCCAAGCGGAATGAATGACGGCAACTGTGGTGCATTCGCGCTTTCATACTGCGACGAAGCCGAATAAGCGTGATTCGATGAACGGTTTTCTTCTCTTTTTATGCAATAGAGCACATCCTTTGACTGCCCGCCGGATCAACAGATAATTCAAAATGGCTGAAAACAAAACAAAGACAACGCTGATATACGCATGCAACGGCGTATCCGCCTACGGCCGGCTGACCAATGAAACCGCAAACGAGCTGGAGAAAAAAAAGGGATAGGGCAAAAAGCATGCCTGGCAGGAGTGGGTGCAGGAATAGAGTTCAAGATAAAAACAGCAAAAGAAGCAGACGTCAGGATCGCACTAGACGGCTGCAAGCTCTGCTGCGTTAAAAGAATACTTGAGAATGCAGGGATCAATGATAGCATAAGTATAGTGGCCCAGGAGTCCGGGATAAGGCTCATCGGTGAAAAGCCCACTGAGGAAGAGATAAAAAAATTCGTGGATTATGTGGAAAAAAGGCTGACTGACAAATAATAAATCCGTAAACCAATAGGCATTAAGTGAACTAAAAAAAATGGCTGTAAAAGAAAAAAAGAAGAAAGGAGTCCTTTCAGGGCTTTTGGACAAGGCAGACAAAAAGGCGGAAGAAAAGGAAAACGTAGACTGCGGATGCGGATGCTGCTGCACGTCCGAGAAAGACGAAAAGAAGAGAGGATGCTGCGGTTAGAACTCGAAGTTTATCACAAACCTCTCCACATCCTCTGATCCGCTAATACCCAGCTTCTTTATCTTTCCTGTCCCTTCGATATCCTGGCGGATGAGTTCGACCTTGTCCAGATACTCCGGCCCGCAGGTTATCTCCACAGCTTCGAGGTCGCTTCCAAGCGATACGCCTTTGTCGGATTTGTATTTCCTTATCTGTCCTATGATGTCTTTTGCTATCTCGCCTATTTCCTCGGCCTCTTTATCCAGGAGTTCCGGGTCCGCAGTGGGCCACTTCGGCGCAGCGCTGCAGTCTTCGTTGAGCAGGTTCTCTCTCAACTCGTCGGATATGAAAGGAGTGAACGGATAAAGCAGTTTCACTACTGAGGAGATGACAGTCTTCATTGTGTACTGCGCAGATCTGCGTTCGTCTGCGCCGTATATTTCCGGCTTGTATAGTCGGTGTTTCACCATCTCCAGGTAGTTGTCTGCGAGGTCGCGCCAGATGAATGAGCGGATGTCGCTTATCGGTGTGTTGAACATGTACTGGTCGAGGCTTACTGTGCTGTTCTCGATGAGGACTTGCAGGCGGGAGAGTATCCATTTGTCGACCATGGTCAGTTTCTCAGGGGGTTTTCCGTCGTAGTCTGCTAGGTGCATCTCCGTGAATTTGGCGATGTTCCAAAGCTTTGTCAGGAATTTCTGGGAGTGCTCGCATTCCTCGAAACTGAATGGGTAGTCGTCGCCTAAGCTCCCTCCTGCCGCCCACTGCCGGATAGAGTCAGCAGAGTATTTCTTCATCGGCTCCTCTGGTGCGACCACGTTGCCCAGGGACTTGGACATCTTCCTGCCGTCCGGCCCGCAGACCATGCCGTTTATGCAGAGGTCCTTGAAGCAGGCTTTGTTCGTGAGTATGAGGTTTCGGTAAATCGTGTAAAAAGTCCAGGTCCTTATTATCTCGTAGCCCTGAGGCCTCAAAGACGCAGGATAGGTCTTCCTATGGAATTCTTCATCCACTCCCCATTTTGTTATGCGCAGAGGCGACACAGAAGAATCAACCCAGCAGTCGCAGACATCGGTTTCTCCGACCGCATCTCCTCCGCACTTCGGGCATTTCTTCACAGTCCCGCGCGGATCGATTGGCAGCTCCTCCTTTGTCGCAGGCATCACTGCCCCGCAGCTGCATACCCAGAAGGGGATAGGGGTTCCGAACACTCTCTGCCGGGAGATTATCCAGTCCCAGTCCATTGACTCCGTCCAGTCAATAAGGCGGCCGAGCATGTATTCAGGATACCAGTGCATCTCCTTTGCCTTGGCAACGATATCCGGGATCGACTCCCGGACTTTGATGAACCACTGCTCCATCGGAAGTAGTTCGATAGGCGCTTTGCATGAGCTTCTTTCCACGTGGCATAGGACGTTGTGCTTTAGTTCGTCTATCTTTCTGATGACTCCGCTCTGTTCAAGATCTTCTGCGATGACTTTTCTTGCTTCCTCTGCTTTCATCCCGGCGTATTTACCTGCGTCCTGCGTCATCCTGCCTCTTTTGTCTATCGCTTCGATGACAGGCAGCTTGTATTTCTTCTGCCAGGCAATGTCCTGCTCGTCTCCGAAAGTACACAAATAGACGACGCCTGTACCGAATTCCTTGTCTACTGCATCGTCTGCTATTACCGGAACATCTCTTTCAAAGATAGGGAGCCTGGCCGTCTTGCCTACAAACTTAGTGTAACGCGCATCAGACGGGTTCACAAGAACTGCGACACATGCAGGCATCATCTCAGGCCGGGTCGTTGCAATAGTGAGCTTGCGGCCGTCGCTTACAAGGTCTATGTGATACAGTTTCCCCTCTTTTTCAACGTATCCTATCTCGGCCTTTGCAAGCGCTGTCCCGCACTTCGGGCACCAGAGGATGGGATGCTTTTCCCTGTAAAGAAGGTTCTTTTCATAGAAAATGAGAAGCGTCTTCTGAACCATCGCCTTGTACGAGTCGTCCATGGTTCTGTAGGTGTAGTTCCAGTCAGTCGAATAACCGATGGAATTAAACTGCGTCTTCATCCTCGCAATCGCAGTATCAGTCCACTCCATGCATTTAGCGATGAACTCCTCGCGGTTGTCCCTCCTGATTTTGAATTCCTTTTCTACCCTCTGCTCTGTCGGAAGGCCGTGACAGTCGAATCCCTGCGGCAGATAAACATTGTAGCCAGTCATACGCTTGTAGCGCGCGATTATGTCGATCCACGTATGATTATAGATATGGCCCATATGCAGCGTCCCTGACGTGAAAGGAGGAGGGGTGTCAAAGGAATAGACCTTTTCCTGCTTCGCAGCATCGAATCTGTTCACGCCTGACTCCAGCCACTTCTTCTGCCACTTCTCTTCGATCTTCCGGAAATCATAGCTCTTGTCTAAGATGAGGACCACCTGAAAAAAGTAATAGTTTTTATATGGGATTAAGAGAATTTAATATGGGATAACTACTCCAACACGCAAGCAATCTTCTCCTTCAGTTTTTTTTCGAGAATTGTTTATTTTTCCTAAAAAGCCATATAACCACGTAATGAAACTATGCGTGCTCTTCTCTGGAGGGAAAGACTCGACGATGGCGCTCTATCGCGGAATGGAAGAGCACAAAATAACCGTCCTGCTTTCGATGATCCCTAAAAGCGACGAGAGCTACATGTATCACGTTCCCAATATAGAGCTGACCAAATATTCGGCAGAAGCGCTTGATCTACCCATCGTTCTGAAGGAGACGAGCGGTAAGCCCCCCCAGGAGAATGCGGACCTGTTGGACGCCCTGGAGGAAATAAAGGAGGAGTATGGCATCGAAGGCGTTGCAGCAGGCGCGATCGGCTCGAATTACCAGTATAACATAGTCGCAGGCATATGCAAAGAACTTGGCCTTGCCTCATATACGCCCTATTGGCAGAGGGATCACGGGGTATTGATAAAAGATGCGTTGGATGCTGGTTTTGAGATTGTCTTTGTCGGCGTTGCGGCGGGCGGGCTTGATGAGTCGTGGCTTGGGAGAAAGCTGGATTATGATGCCCTTGAAGACCTAAAGAAAATCCGCAGGAAAGCGGGGATAGACATCGGCGGCGAAGGCGGAGAATATGAGACATTCGTGGTCGACGGCCCGGTATTTAAGAAGAGGCTGGAGATACTGAAGGCCCGCAAGGTATGGGACGGAGTGCGGGGACATTTTATTATAGAAGACCTGCGTCTCGTAGACAAGTGAAGATTTTATTTTTTGAGTTTTAGTATGCGCAGTGCCAGGTGCGCTGCGTTTGCTCCGTTATCTATGCCTACGCAGGCGACTGGGACGCCTGGAGGCATCTGGGCTATCGAGAGAAGTGAGTCCATTCCTCCGAGTTTTGAGGAGACTGGGACGCCTATTACTGGTTTGTCTGTCAGTGCCGCCACAGCCCCCGGGAGAGCTGCTGATAGCCCTGCTATGCAGATGTATATTTTGGCCTGGGATTTTTTTACTGTTTGTTCCAGCCTCTTTGGCTCTCTGTGGAAAGAGCAGTATTCTATTGCGTAGCCGGCTTTGGCCTCCTTCAGGATGGATTCGGCCTTGTCCACTACTTCTTTATCTGATTTGCTGCCTGCGATGATTAATATATCCGCCATGTTTAATTATTTAAACAGGAAATGATAAAAATCGCAATAATCGGCTTCGGCCGCATGGGAAAGGAGGTATTGAGAGAATGCCTCGAAGAAAAATTAAAGGTCGTCGCAGTAGTTGATGCTCCGCAGAGCCCATTCATAGGAAAGGATGCTGGAAGCATGATCGGGCTTGAGGCTCTCGGCGTTCAGGTCACAAGCGCGGCGGACCTTTCCAGGACACTTGAAAAGACTGCGCCGGATGTGGCGATAGATTTCACAAGCCCGCAGGCAACGTTAAAGAACTCCAGGATAGTTGCTGACAGGGGGATAAACATGGTCATAGGGACTACGGGTCTTTCTGAGAAGGATATCTCTGAGATAAAGGAGATCGTGAAGAAGAAAAATGTGGGAGCTGTTCTTTCTCCTAACATGAGCATAGGGGTTAACGTCTTCTGGAAGATCGTGGAAAAAGCTGCCGGGCTTCTGCCGGATTACGATATCGAGATATTGGAGAAGCATCACCGCTTCAAGAAGGATGCGCCTTCCGGCACTGCCCTGAAGACTGCACAGGTGATAGAGGACGCACTTGCGCGTAGCCTCCAGGAAGACGCGGTCTATGGTAGGAAAGGCCTCTCTGAGAGAAAGAAACACGAGATAGGCATACATGCGATAAGAGCAGGAGACATCGTGGGAGAGCATACCGTTCT
Source organism: Candidatus Altarchaeales archaeon (assembly GCA_963749405.1). Classification (GTDB taxonomy): domain Archaea; phylum Altiarchaeota; class Altiarchaeia; order IMC4; family QMZM01; genus CAIYYO01. The sequence continues at coordinate 26,331 of CAVVMY010000002.1, forward strand.
TTTCGGAACCCTTGGAGAGAGATTGGAGATAACGCATGTAGCACATTCGCGCGCAACTCTCAGCAGGGGCGCAGTATTCGCAGCCAGATACGTGCACGGAAAAAAAGGATTCTACGGCATGAACGACGTTTTGGGACTGGACTGATCGAGAAACAGACAACCGCTCATTCTTCTGCAACTTCGCTGTAGTCGCAATTGCCGTCATCGTAGTACTTGCACTTCTTGCAGCAGTCGCTACGTTCGTCGCACGAAGCGTATTGGGGGCAGTCTTCGCAGCACATTTTGTTTAACAATATACGCGAGGAAGTATATAAATAAAAGAAAAATCAATACCATCCGAACAACTTTTTTTCCCGGCCATGCCTGGCGCCGCCCCAGGACACCACTTCCAATCCCTTGGTGATGTTGTCGGGATCCCTGCGGTCTGAGGATTTTTTGGCAAGCATCGCGGGATAATCTGACAACGCCTTTTTTGCAAGGCCCGCATCCATTCCAAGCGTTATCCCGACAGAATAGAGGTCCTGCGGGGAGCGCATGCCGAAGCGGTCTTTTGCGCCGCTGGTCAGCACAATAGGTGTTCCGTATTTTTTGGCGAGCATTATGTTCTGTCTCATACGGCCCATGAGCTGCGCCCTTGCCGTACCGTAACAGGACAGAAGCTCTGAGAGGCTTATCTCCAGAGCGATCCCTCTCTCGGCCATGAAACGCGCCATGACGTCGTCTATGCCGGAAAATTTCTGATCCATTAAGTCCTTACCCGAGACGCGCTCAGGATGGCATAATACATCCACCTCCCAGCACTCGGCTGCTGCGCGGTTTATCTCCTCGTCCCCGCCTGCGACGAGAATTATTTCAGCGCCAGATTCCAAAGCAGAACGCGCCCTCTTCTGCACCTCGCCGGGCTCTTTGGCAGAGATACGCGCACCAGTAAGAACTTCGATTTCTGACTTCTTTCGCAATTCAAGGATACCTGAGGCGAACAACTTGAATCCCTGATCGAATGGCCTGACGATGCACACCCCCCGCCAGCCCAGGCTCCGCGAAAAGGTGTTCACTTCACAGGGATCGGGGACCTCTGTGCGCAGGTCACATGGGTGATTCTTCATTTTTCAGGGAAAGAATAGGTATTAATATAGATTTATATATGGTTTGGTAATACGTAAATAGTTCATATCTTTTAAAATGCGTAAAATAGTATTTTATTTATTGCTTGTGTCCCTGCTATTGTCTGGGCTGGCGTTGAATGCCTCAGCAGATGCTCAGTGCACTGGCGGAAATGGAAATCCCTGTGTTGCATCATATGTCTATGCTATAAACGCTAATGGCGAAGCCTCTGGTTCTGGAGAGGGTGACGGCGCTGAGCCGGGCCTTTATGTGTCTTACTGTGTAGGGAACGGCGTGAAGGTGTTCTGGTGTGATACTGCTATCACAAGCGGTTACAACTTTAATCCCTCAATTTCCTGCGGACTGGCCGGCGATGCAAAGAATACGCCTGAGACAGTTTCCATAACCATTACCAGACTGGACGGCTCGACCAAGACGGTTAATGCCTGTCGATGCAGAGCGGATTCGGATTACTGCACTGGACAGGCGACAGGGTCTACTACTACGTCTAGCACAAATACGCCTGGCACAAATGCGAGCAATCAATCGTCCGGCGGGGGGAATGAGGGCGGGGTTCTCGACCAGATCAAGACTGCGGTCTACACCATTCTTATAACGCTCTACTGCATTGTTCTTTACGTAGCATCCGCGGTAGCGGCGTTGTTCATCATCCTGACAGGCGTTAAGTATATGCTCTCAGAGGATGAAAGCGGCAGGGTCGAATCCAGGAGGAGGCTAACCTATGCGCTTGTAGGTCTGATGTTCGTAGCGCTTGCATGTCCTTTGATAAACATGCTTTTCTCAGGCTCGGATATCGGAGTCCCTGACAGCACCGGAAAGAAAGTTCCATGCCCTGGCTGCCCACTCATACCTGGCGGAACAAACGGGATTTTGGGTGGAGGAGGCATAACCCCTAACCCGACGCCAAGCAACCCGACAAAGACCTGCGCCGAACAGGGGGGCCTGTGCTGCCAGAGCGGCGAAATCGGCAGAGGAACAAGGTATACGGCAACTGACTGCACTGTTTGCTTTGATATCTGCGAAACGAGCTCTAACCAAAACACCAAGTATGGGTCATGTGCAGCGGCATGCAAAGATGCAAAAAACACCGCAGGAAATCTGATAGGATACTCAAGCGGGAATTGTAAATCGGCCTGCACAGCCTCATCCGAGGACGAAGTAAGCAGTTTCACCTGCAGCGGGACAGACAAGTGCTGCTGCACTCCTAAAGGAGGATCCTCAACCCCCACGACCTGCGATGCCGCCTGCAAGGCGCAGACTGATACCAGTGGAAATCCGAAATACACGGGCGGACAATGCGTACAGACATGCGATACCGCGAACAACAATGAAGTATACAACCAGTTCGACTGCACCAAGGAAGGAAAGCCGGCAGGCAACACATGCTGCTGCGCGATCAAAACCGTTGCCCCCCACAGCCTTAACTGGGGAGCGGCATGCCAGCATTCAATCGAGTGCGTCAGCGGCTACTACTGCGGCGGAGGATTCCCTAATTGGAAATGTATCCCGAATGCCGGCGAGAATGTGAACTGCAACCCGGACCAGGAGGTGGACGGAAAATTCATATTGATATGTCAAAGCAGCCTTTTTTGCAAGACGACAGTTGTGAATGGAGTTGAATTCAAGTCCTGCCAGAAGCCAACGAACACGCAGAGCTGCATAGGCAGCGGAGGACACTGCTGTGACATGAGCATTACAGGCACTACATGCGACACAGAGATACCTTTGACTAAGGATATGTGGACAGAGCCTGAATGCGCAGGCGACAATGTCAAATGCTGCACGGTATGCAGAAGCTAAAAGAAAAAAGATCAGTCCTTCTTTGGTTGCAGCAGAGTCAGAGCATAGTCGTCGGTAAGGTATGTTTGCGCAGCCTCCCTTATCTCTTCTTTCGTTATCCTGTTTATGTATTTTTCCTTTACGCGGAAGTCATGCTCTACCCCGTATATCTCGGTCTCAAGAATCATTGCCGCCCGATCTGTTATTTTTTCCAGCGAGTCGTCGTATTTTGAGAGCAGCAGGGTCTTTGTGCCTTTGAATTCTTTGTCTGATACCTGATTTTTTTTCAGGTCTTCGAATATGTCTAGTATGACCTGCTTTGCTTCTTCAAGGCGCTTGGGGTCGAATCCTTCTACGTGTGTGAGGAACATTCCTTCAGTGTCCAAGGGGTAGTAAAAACTTCCTACGCCGTATCCTATGCCTCTTTTATCCCGTAGTTCCTGATACATCCTCGACGACAGGCCTTCCGAGAGTAGGCTGGATAGCATCTCCAGGACGTATGTGTCCTTGCTGTCGTAGCCCGGGACCTTGTAGCCAAGGCACATATAGACTTGGGATATGTCTTTTCTTTCCTCCTCGGTTTTTCGTTTCCTGTTTGTAAGGTCTGATGCTACTTCTTTTGCAGGCAGTTTCTTTTTGTCCAGGGAACCGAACAGGTCTTTTACCTTGGCAGACAACTCTTTCTCATCATATTTTCCAACAGCGGTTATTACCATGTTATTCGGCACATAATATTTCCACTTGAACTCTTCCAGCTCCCTCTTTCCCAACCGAGCCCATAGTATCCACTGTTCCTTCTATCTTTTTCTCAAGAGGCGTTCCCTCAAACAGCTTCGGTATAAACAGGCCGGTCAGAGAATACCGATCTGGAGAATTTATGAAGTTCTCTATCTCAGTTAATATGACCTGACGCTCGGTTTCGAACTCCTCTTTTTTATAGGAATAATTTGTAGCAGCCTCGTAAATAACTTCCACGGCAGTGTTCAGGTGCTCTGCGGGGGACTTGGCAGTGAACGCAGTATATTTCCAGGTAGTGTAGGCGTTTATGATTGTACCGGAATACTCAAGGTCTTCTGCAATGGCTCTCGCATCCCTGTATTTGTTACTCTTAAAGAGCAAATGCTCATTAAAATGGCTCCCACCATTCAGTCTAACAGTCTCGTCCACAGAGCCTACCCGCACCCCGGCCAAAAGGGCTGCTTTCTTGGTGTTAGGCCTCTTCTCCATCAACAGCACAAGTCCGTTGTCAAGCTCCAACCGTTTAATACCCTTTAGTTCCACTTCGGAAAGACATTCGATTACCGGCTAAATAATAAAAAATAATCAGACAATCAATAGCTGCCCAACCGGGACTGCCGGACTTTAGCAGGCATAGACTCCACAAGGGATTCCAGGTCTATCTCCATCCCATCCCTGGCCGCAATAGTCCTAACACCTGTCTCTTCCTCGATTCTCTTTGCTTCCTTCTCAGGGCCGCAATTAAGCATCGTCATACCAAAATGCTGCATCACGGCAAGATCAGGCCTGGCCTCCGCCACGATCAAAGCAGCAGTGCGCGTGTTCAGGTGCACGTCTATCTCTTTACTTGCAGGGAATATGGTGTTCATTATCAGTACCTTGGAGCCTTTGTAGTATTTGACCAGGGCCTTGTCGTATGCGGTATCCGCGGTGCAGGCTATGTCCCCGTACTTGGATTTGAAACGGAAACCTACCGCGCCTACGTGGTTACTTGTGGGCAGGGCTTCTATTCCCAGGCTTCCGATCTGGAATCTTTCTTTCGGCTTCGCGGTTATAAGTTCCACATAGCTCTTATGATAATCGGATATGTAATCCAGGACGCTTTCGCTCAAGGCCAGCGTTCCCCTCTTTGTCTTCATGCCATGGGTCATGGCCTCTACAAGTATCTCGGCGTCGTTATAATGGTCTATGTGGTGATGGGAAATGAGCACTCCTTTAAGTTTCTGCGGATTTTTCTTGAACTGCAAAGCCCGAATAAGCGCTCCGGGGCCCGGATCCATTGCCACAGTTTCTTCAAGCTCCAGCCAAAGCCCTCCGGAGTAGCGCCTCTGGTTCAATATGACGAATCTCCCGCCGCCGGTCCCCAGAAAGGTTATGGAAACCATAAGTTACTTAATTAGAATCAGGGATTATAATTTAACCAAATATGAAAATATGAAAATCCTCTGCATAGCAGACATACACGGAGACATAGAAGGAGTAAAATCCGCCAGGGAATATGCAGAAAAAAACGGCATAAAGGACGTCCTCATCCTCGGAGACTTCCCAAGCCACGGGATGTTCCACAACACAGAACTAAGCCTTGGAGAGATACGCCTCGCACTGGACCAATTAAAAGGACTGAACGTACTCGCAATCCCAGGAAACTGCGATCCCCGGAATTCTCCCGAGCTTTTCGAAAGATTGGGCGTGAACCTCCATGAAAAAATAAAAGAGGTAGGAGGTATAAAGTTGGTGGGTTTCGGGAGTTCGAATATTACGCCTTTCGGCACTCTCTTTGAGCTAACGGAAGAGGAGATACTTTCAAGGCTTGCGAAACTTCTTTCTTCTCTCCCCGGGGCAAACATTCTCGCAGTCCACTGTCCGCCAAGGGATACCAGATGCGACATAACAGGCAACGGCACGCATGCCGGAAGCACTGCTGTGAGAAAGGTGATAGAGGAGTTCCAGCCGGATCTTGCGGTATGCTCTCACATACATGAATCTGGTGGGTCGACTGACCTCATCGGCAGGACGGTTGTTGCCAATATCGGGCGCCTCTCCTATGGATTCATAGGGGTGATAAAAGTTGGAGAGAACGTGGAAATAGAATTGGGGAATATGAAAGCATGATTGATGCATTGCCCTATTTAAATGTGTTTGATTAATTATGTAATAATCATAAAAAAATGCTTTAACCATGAGAAACACAATTTCTTTTATAACGCTTACGCTGGTCATGCTGCTTGCCCTTGCAGGCTGCGCAGCCGCAGCTAACGTGTATTTCTTCCAGTCCAAGACATCAGGCAGTTATACAACAGACAGTGGATACTCGATGTTCAAAGACAAACTGGTAGAAAACGGCTATGAAGTAAACGACTTAGAGCAGGGGTTATCCATAGAATCATTGAGCAAGGTCACGCCCGAACCAGACATTCTGATAATACCCAACCTTGGAACAGACCTCACGGCCGACGAAACAACAGCATTATTCTATTTTGTAATGGAGGAAGGGAAGGGAGTATTCCTGTGCGGAGCGACCCCATCAACCAATAAACTGACAATTCCATTGGGGATGACAGCCTCAGAAGACCTCCTGGAAGACGACGAAAACAGGATCAGGGATATCTCAACAGATCAGTTGGTAACTGACAAAACCATCTTTTATGTAGACCTTCCCAGCGAGCGCCCAGATGTTGTAATAAATTCACTTACGCGCGGCGTGAACAAACTGGACATATTCACTGCAGGAGGAATATACCTGTTTGGGAACTCCAAGGGGGTTATATTCGGCGGAGACGCTACCAATACCCCTAAAGCGCTCACCTTCCCAAAAAAGAGCGACCCGCCACTCGCAGCATACATCCAGCTGGGCAAGGGATGGATATTTTTGCTAAGCGACCCGGACATGATAGCAAACGCTAACCTGGATACAACAAAATACACACATGATAATCTGAAATTCGCCATAAACATAGTAGACTGGCTGTCCCAGCCACCAACCGAAAACCTCTCAGAAGACGAAATAAACAGTATAATAAGAGCCCAGAAGGCGCAGATCACGGACCTGAACCACACAATAAACACCCAAGAACAGGAAAAAGCAGACCTCAACAACCAGATAACAGCGCTAAATGCTGAGATAGATACCCTCTCCTTGCAGATTATAAACCTGAAAAAAGACAGCTTTATGGGCCTAAAATATGAGATATGGGGTATGTTGGTATTATCGTTGTGCTTCATCCTAACAATCGGGGTCGTAGTCAAAAAGAACAAAAAAGAGTTAAAGACTAATAAAGCAGACCTCGGATATGAATTCGACGAAAAAGACCTCGACATAGGTCCAAACGCTGAAAAAACCCCTGGCAGTAAAATAAAGGAAGAAGACATAGAAGCGCGGCTCAAAGAATTACAGAAGGGAAGCCAGTAAAAACCTTAACAGTTACTTTGACTCAATCGTTATCTTCGTATCCTTCCTCTTGCTCCGAATCTTCTCCAATATCTTCTTAAAACTCTCATCTGACAATTTCTGGGGCAGCTGGCCTCCCTGATACAACTGTATCAAAAGAATCTCTATCTGCCTTGCAAAATCCGGCTGCGCAAGCCGTATATTAGAAAGACGATCCCTGGCTTCTGGCTCAAGTATCTGGTTTATTATTATTTTTATCTGCGATGCTATCTGCTCTTCCTGCATGGCCCTCTGCACCTGCTGCTGGGCCTGCTGCTGCATCTGGTTCTGCATGAGTTCCTGAAGCCTTCTTTTACGGATCTCCTCCAGCTCATCAGGCATTTTTAGGAAATATCTTATTGGATAATTATTTCTTTAGAAGAGTGCTTGCCATCTTGTCCAGATAGGACTGGCCTTTGGAGGTTATTCTTCTGCCGCAGGGACCTTTCACTGCGACTTTCTCTGTGTATCCTAGGCTGTCAAATTCCTGCAATATGGCTCTTATGTTCTTGCCGCCTGCCCTGCGGAATTCCTGAGGCTTTACTCCTCGGTTCTTGGTGCTGCCGTAAGCCACTCTCAGGCTCTGAACACCCACCGGGCCGTTAACATAGACCTTCCTCAGGACCGATGCCGCCCGATAATACCACCAGTCAGGGTTTTCAGGCATCCGCTCCACATGTGAGCCCGTCTTAACATAATCAGCCCAATCGGGTTTCTTGAATTTAACATTCTCTTTTAAGTCTTTTGCAGCAGCCTCTATCAGGTCGCCTGCCGAAACTTCATAAACAGTAGCCATTTTAGTATTTCACCAAATCCGATTCATTGAAAAATATAGGTATCTCGTAATCCGCAGACTCCTTCGAATCCGAGGCATGAACGATGTTCTCAGACATCATGAGACCATAATCGCCGCGTATCGAGCCCATCTCGGCATTCAATGGATTCGTTGCTCCGACGACTTTTCTGACAAGCTTTATCGCATCATCGGCCGGAAGAGCAACATCAAGCACCATGACTGCCAAAGGCCCGCTATTTATGTACTTTATCAGGTCGTTATAGAACGGCTTGCCATTGTGCACAGCATAGAGCTTCTCGGCTCTTTCTTTGCCCATGGAGATAATCCTAAGGCCAGCGATGCATATGCCGTATCGCTCGAACCTGCCGACAATCTCTCCTACGAGATGGCGTCGCACGCCATCCGGCTTAATCATGACAAAGGTCCTCATTTTTTAGCCTTCTTTACCTCCTTCTTAGCCGGTGCCTTCTTTACTTCCTTCTTAGGCTCCTTAGCGTCCTTTGCCTTCTTTTGAGATACGGGCTTTTTGTCTTCAACAGGAACTGCCTTTTCCACAACCTCTTCTTCAACTTGGGCAACTTCCTCTTTCACTGCCGGAACAGGCAAACCCTTTATGCGGATGTCCTTTTCCTCCTTATAAGCCTGCGTCCACTTAGTCTCACGAGGCTTCCTCTCCAACTTGATCATGTTCTTGTCGCACTTGGAAGAGCAGAAATACAACGCCTTACCCCTCTTTGTAACGAAAATAACCTCTGTCCCGCGGGGAATCTCCTTACCACAAAAACTACAATCCATTTTATCTCAGAGGCTTAGCCTCCCTCTCAGCTTCGGCAAGACTCAGAATATCCCCCTCCCGGACAGGCGTACGCACATTCCTGCGGATAACCCTGCCGGCAGAAGGACCATCCAACACCTTACACATGACCTGGATAACCTCACCATAGATACCAGTCCTACCAATGATCTTCACAACTTCAGCAGAAACCATTTTTCAGTATAGGATTATTTCTTTGCTTCAGCGACCTTAGCAACCAACTCAGGAAGCATCTCCTTAGCATTCCCCTCCTCAACGATGCAGCCGGCAGCAGTCGGAACATGCACTCCGACCGCTTCGCCTATGTCCGCCCTCGGAACGAACAGATAAGGAATCTTCTTCTCCTCGCAAAGCATAGGAATATGCATCACGATCTCAGGCGGATTAACGTCGTTTCCTATCAGAACAAGTTTCGCGCTCCCGCGCTCAACAGCCTTCGTAACCTCGTTAGTCCCTTTCTTAATCTTCCCGGAATCTCTTGCAATCTCAAGAGCCTCAAGCGCCTTATCGGCAACTTCCTTAGACACTTCAAACTTAACGTATGCCATTTTATTTACCTCCTCATATCAACAAATCATCGTCATCGGTATAGAAACTACAACAAACAACGAAAAGTTTAAGATTATTGTATTAAGTTAATAAATATACGAGATAGTTACCTATTCGTTCTCTGTAATCCCTGGGGAATTACGCTACTCCAGCTTTGGAGGACTGACCCAAAACCCCTCCTCAGTAAATCATCCACCTAATATCCTCATAAACCATATATACTATCATAATATGCAAAGGTTTTAAATGGTCACTGAGCAAGTTTTTAAAAGCCGGCAGGTTTGCCCGTGCGGTAGAGGAGAATCAGAGCAGATAGGTCATTCGGGCGATGCAGCAGAGGAACACATAATGCTCTGCCCTGTCTGCAAGGAAAAATACGTATATGATCCGAATGGAGTGCGCAGGAACCATAAAGTAAAGATGAGGCCAAGGGGATGGGTTCTGAAGGGAAGCTATGACATGTCTGGAGCGCTTAACCCTAAAACCTTTTAGATTACGGCAAGGTTGTCTCTGTGACCGATCTTTAATAAATTCATAAAACAAAATAATAACTATGAAAAAGGGGGAGGGATTGATTGACCTAACGCAGCCTTGGGCAAACCAGTTGACGGTTGGGAATATAGAGATAAGAGTCCTCTCCAGGCCTAAGATAAAGCTGCAAGAATTAGAAGGAGTTCTCAAATCAGAAGAGAAGGCCGTATCTGTTGTTCGGGAACTGCGTGAGGAAGACTATGGACGGGAAAAGCGAAGAACTAGTTCTTGTTGGTACCTGCGTTCTCCTGAAATATTTCTTTGCCGAAGAAGGAAAAGACATGGTCAGCGTGCTTCTCAGAAAGATCCTATCCAAAGAACTGAAAGCAGTGGTCAGCGTCTGCACTCTGTCGGAACTTGTTACCGTCTGCATACGCAATAAAAAAGAGGACCTGATACCGACGATCATTCTATTCATCCGCCAAAACTTCTATGTCGCAAACACTACGCCAGAGACTGCAATTATTGCAGGATACTTCAAGGCGAAGTACTCACAGAATCAAAAAACTCTTTCACACGCCGACAGCGTGATCCTGGCAACCTCCTTTTTGTATGGAAGCGTATTATTGACCTATGATTCGGAATACAGCGAGGTTAAAGAGGTTGGGATAAAGACGCCGGAAGAATATGTAGAGTAATCCTAAAGGAATTTAATCTCCGTCGGCACTTCCCCGAATCGTTTTACGAATTCCTTCGGCCACTTCTCCTTATCCAGTCCCTTCTGCGCCGTGAAGGTCGCAAGCCATCTCTCCATCCCGATCCCGGTACACCCCGACCACAATTCCGTCCCCTTCTGCGACTTCACGTTGAAGCCTTTGGTGTATTTGTCTCCGTTGTTTGATGCGTTCTGGAATTCCAGCCACTCTGATTCCTTGCGTGTTCCGCGGTATGGGAGGTATGATTCGAAGTCTATGGTGCCGATGTCGTGTTTTTCTGATTCGTCTTTTACGCCTATCAGTCCTTCCTGTGCCATGAACCAAGGCGTGACCCATGCCATTCGCCATTCGAGGTCTAGTATGTCGTTGAATATGTGTTTGTAGCAGTCGACGATCTTCCTCCTTACTTCGCGGACTTGTTCTGGGTAGCCGGCCCATACGAGTTCTATTCTGTGGAATTCGTCTACTCGTTCGATCCCGTGTATGCCGCCTGATTCGTATCTCATGGATGTTCCTGAGCGGTCGAATACTTTGAGTGGGAGGCTTGCGTCTGCCATGGTCTTTCCGTCGAGGAAGGGCCAGAATGCAGGGCATTGCGCGTACGTCACCCCTCCAATCGGCTCCTTAATCTTGTCTTTGATGAGGTGCAGGGGCACTTCGCCTGTTATTTTGTATGTGTCTATTACTTCTTCCCAGTATTCCTTGTCTCGGCTTTTTGGCTGGCACAGGTAGTATATTTCGCCGTATATGCTTTTTGCGTGGCCTGATTTTTTCCAGATGTCCCATGTCTCGGCTTTTGGGAAGATCATCTCTGAAAAGCCTATGGGTTTTACGAGTTCTTCCATGACGATTGATTCAAATGTCTTGATTATCCTTGTCGGGAGCGGCCCGAATATCCATTGTCCCCGGCCTCTGTGCATTATCCAGTTTTCTTTCTCCATCTCGGCTGTGGGGTCTTTGTTCCATGCGTGTTTCTTCTCGGGAGACTGCCATAGGAGTTCCCAGTGTTCGGCTTTTCCTTCATAGTGCTGGGCGTCTGCTTTGTCTGTAACGAGTGTTATCATGCGGTCTATGTAGTTGTTCTGGAGGAATTCTTCGTCGAGGTTTTCCAGGAGCAGGTGGCATGTTTTTCCTTCGAATCGTATCTCTTTTACGAAGGGAATGGTGAATGCCTTTTTCGGCTCTTTGTCTAGGTCGAATTCTATCTCGTATCTGAGGGCGTGTATTCCCCTGATGCCTACGTGATATTGTTTGCCCAGGTGCTGGGCGATGTAGTTCTTGAGTCTGAATAAGGCATCATGCGGCCTTACAAATCGGCCGGAGGAGATAGTGAGAAGTATCTTGTCGCCTGAGACCCTCTCTTTTTCGATCTTTGCACCTGTCCCATTTGATGCGCCTTTGGTTAGGAGGTCTCCTGTTTTTGCGAGGAGGGTTTTTATGTCTGCTTCGGGCAGTTCTTTACTTAGCGTAAGCTGGCAATCCATCGAGAATTTCATGGTGTATCGGTAATTATTAGGGAATCGAGAGAAAAAGAGATGAGAGATGCTGGTTGTTGGGCTGCTTTATGCTTCTTCCCTGAAGCATTCTTCGCATACGAGCCTTCCTTCTGCGCGTCCGAGGTTTTCTGAGTATTCTCCGCATTCCTCGCATATGCCTGATATTACGCTTGTGGGGGATCCTGGGACGTCGGCTATGTCCCATTGGCTGTGTTCTTTTATGAGTATGTGTAGGGCTGGCTCTATTTTTATGAGGTCGAATTCGGATATGATCCCGACTATTTTTGCGTTTTGCATGACGACGAGTCTTTTCACGTTTTTGTCTCTCATCATCCTGGCTGCGTTGTCCACGTCTTTTTCTGGGGTGATGGTCAGAAGGGGTGAAGTCATTACCTGGGTTACTGGTGTTGTCTTTGGGTCTTTGCCCATGGCTACTACCTTGCCTATTATGTCTGTGTCTGTGACTATGCCTACGCCTTTGCTTTTTTCCATTACTATGACAGAGTCTATGTCGTTTTTCCTCATTATCTCTGCTATCCTCTGGATGTTGTCCATGGGCGTCGCGTATATGACTCCGCGGGTCATCGCATCTCCGACTCTTAGTTCCATTTTTTCACCTCGTCTGCTATGTTGTATATTATTATAGAATCCAAGAGTAAAAAAGGCTTCTGGCAGTTTTGCTGGTTTCTATATTGTGTCGTCTTTTTTCGGGCGGGTAAGTTATATTTAAATTGGAAAATCCTAATCAAAACTATCTTTTGAACCGGAGACAGTAACATGTTTGATAGCATCTACAGCAGCCTTACGCGGAGAGTTCCGTACAAGTTATTGATTCTTGTGCCTATCCTTTTATCAGTCTTGGCCCTGCTCGTGATATACTTCAACGGCATGCCTCTGGGTATCGACTTCAAAGGCGGGACATTGATCGAGTTGACTACGGATAATAACGTGGATGCGCAGGAGATCGCGAGCCTGTCTTCCGATCTCTCGGTGTTGAAGTTGGAAGACCTTGTGGTGTCTTCTGGAAAAGATTTGGAGACCGGGAAGAACAAGGTTTCCATATCAACTACCTCGGTCATAGGTGTGGGCAATGTAAGCGGTATTCTGCAAAAATACTTCGGGGATCTTCATGAGTTCGATGAGGCGACGGCGGTGTTGTCGCAGAAGCCTCCGGATGACCTGCGTGACCGTCTTTCTTCAAGGCTTAAGGAGAGGGTTGATGTGCAGTATGATGCGGTGTCTAAGACTATTACAGTAACTGCGATGGATTTGGATAAGGCGGAGTTGGACAGTGCTCTTACGTATTATCTTGGCGAGGATGTTTCTGTGCAGTTGTCAAAGAAGAACCTTAATATCAATGCCATGCAGCCTACCCTGGGTGAGAAGCTGCGCAGCGATGGATTGAAAGCAGCCATCGTCGGCTACATATTGATGGTCATGGTCATATTGCTGGCTTTCAGGGACGTGGTGCCGTCTTTTGCGGTACTGTTGTCTGCTACCTGTGATGCCGTGATTGCTATGGGTTTTATGAGTATTTTTGGTATTGTCATGGAGCCTGCGTCGCTTGTTGCATTGGTTATGCTTATCGGTTATTCAGTGGATACGGATATTCTGCTCACTACGCGTATGCTTAAGAGGAGGAAGGGAGAGATTAATGAAGCGGTTGACGGGGCTGTGAAGACCGGGTTGACCATGACAGGCACTACTTTTGTCGTGATGCTGGTCGTCCTCATCGTGTCTGAGTTGTTCACGCATCTCTCTGCTCTTACAAGCATTGCCTCTGTCCTGCTCTTGGGCCTGCTTGCCGACGTCTTCAGTACATGGTTTATGAATGCCGGCATATTGAAGTGGTATCTGGAGGAGAAGGGCGGCACATTGGGCTTGTTCAAGAAGAGGAGATAGTCTTTCAAGAAAACATGGATCACGTCAAAAATCTTTCAAGGAGTATAAGGGTTTGGGTGCTGATAGTATGCGTCCTGTTTTCCATACTTCTCGTATGTAATGTCATAAGCTTTAATGCGCGTAACAGGGATAAGGGCTGGGGCGTGGGCAATGGCCTGTCTTATGGGATAGACTTTGCCGGTGGGACTGAGCTTTGGCTGAAACTCGAGCATAATGTTTCTTCGGATGTCATGACTATCGAGAAAGGTGTCCTTGAGAACCGGCTGAACCAGTTCGGTTTAAAGGACATTCCTGTGAGCGTCTACGGGGATCAGTATATTATTGTACAGCTTTCGAATGCTTCTGCGATGGATATACAGCAGATAGAGGATATATTGAAGCAGCAGGCTCATTTCGAGGAGCGTATTGACGGCGAGCTTGCGGTTCAGGGTTCGGAGATAAGCGTGGACATGAGTTCCCAGGGCTCGGGTGTTTATGCTACCGGCAACGGTGTATATGGCTGGTTTGTAGGCCTTAAGCTGGACCAGGATGGAGCATGCCGTTTCGGAAAAGTGGCGCAGGGTAAGTTCTTTGGTGTGGACAATCCAAAGAACCGGCCTGTTGATCTATTCATTGACAGGCCGCAGAATACGACTATTCTCATGTCTTCCAAGCTTTACGGCCTCATGGGCAACACAACCTCCTCAGGCCAGAACAGCGAAGACATATACTACGGAGACACCGCGCTAAAAGTCATAGTAAACCGCTCAGACATACCTATAATAGTATATACAGGAGACGACAACCAGACGCTTGAAGATTTCAAGACCTATCAGGCCATGGGCTATTCAAAGACAATAATCGCAGAGGACAATACCAAGATATCCGACAGACTGGAGAACATGGTGCAGGACCTGGGAATAGATACGCAGAGGATGGACATAGGCAATAGCAGCATAGATGCCTGGATAATGCAGGTAACCGGCTTGAAGACCACGCCGAGGCTCAACTTCGACACAAAAGGAGACTGTGTGTATTCCGCCGAGATAACAGGAAGCGCAAAAAGCCAGGAAGCAGCAGACAATGAGGTCCTGCAGAACAAAGTCTGGCTGACCTCAGGCAATCTGCCTGAGAAGGCTTCCGTGGATTCCAAATCCACAATCCCCGCATCCCTTGGAGCACAGTTCCTAAGATACAGCCTGCTTACAGGAATCATCGGAGTATTAAGCGTTTCACTGGTGATATTCGTACGTTACCGAAAACTTTTCATAGTAGTACCTGTGATGATCACAGGCTTCTCCGAAATAATAATAGTACTCGGCCTTGCCTCGATGATAGGCTGGGAAATAGACCTACCGGCGATCGCAGGCATCATAGCGGCAGTAGGCACAGGAGTCGACAACCAGATAGTCATAACAGATGAGACTATCTCTTCCCAAGGGCAGGCAAGGAAGGCGGCAAGCGTTGCGGAAAGGATCAGGAGGGCGTTTTTCATAATCTTCACATCCGCTGCAACGATCGTTGCGGTCATGCTCCCGCTCATGACGTTCGTCGCAGGCATGCTAAAAGGATTCGCGCTCACAACGATACTCGGCGTATTGATCGGCGTATTCATCACTCGGCCGGCATATGCCAAGATCATTGAGGAGTTGCTTAAGAGGGATTGATGTTTGGGATTGTTTTGGGGTTTGATTTGGCTTCTTTGCAATCCCTATCTGGGTAATTGCTGTTGCATCCCCAATGCATTGAATAATGTTCAATATAATTCAAATACATCAATCTGGAAGGCGATTACATAGACACAATATTTAGAACATTATCCAAAAAAATGTTATCCCTATTTTTAAATACGAAGTATAAAATTTTATACAGTTTTCCTTAGGTGAATAAATGGAAGAAATCGAGCACATCAAAAAAATCGAGGAAGAAGTTACAAATCATGTCGAAAAGGCGCGGATAAAAGCAGAAAAAAAAGTAAGCGAGGCAAAGATGCTCCGGGAAAAGTCCATAGCAGAAAAGGTATCCGAAGCTAACGCTTACATGGACAAGCAGGCAAAGCGCGTCAAAGAAGATGCGGAAAAGGAAGCGGCGGAAATACTAAAGGGCACAGGCAGCGAAAAGAAAGCAATAGAGACCGTAGCCGGCAAGAATCTTGATGCAGCAAGTGAACTGATAGTGTCCGAGTTTAAGAACATAAAATAAGAAAACAAAAATGAGCTTTCAACGTTCATCTAACCCCTTAAGCGAACTGAAACAGACTATCAACTACTCTTATCCCAACACCCGCGTAATGGCTTGGAAGAGCTTCATCCTGAAAGACGAAGACATAAAGGCGCTGGCTTCTGCAAAAAACCTTGGGGAATACATCGGCCTATTGGAGCACACAGCATACAAACAGGAGATGAGTAGGATAGCCAAGACCGACATAAACTCCTTGGAAGACATGCTGTCGTCCAACTATATAAGGCTTGGCGAGATGTCCCGCAGGATAGCTCCTAAGAACACCAGGGAATTCTTTGACGCTTTTCTCTCAGTCCACGAAATATACCTGCTTAAAAGGATCCTGAATCGCTTTGAGGGGGGCTTTGACGGTAAAAATCTGAACATAGACTATACAGTGTACCTGCCTGTTATCAGCTCTGATATGAGAAGCGTCCTGAAGGACGTGGCAGATGCCAAGACCAAGGCCGACGTGATAGACCTGCTGAAAAAAACAAGATACGGTTTCCTTGGCAGCCTCTCATCTGAAGAACTCAAAATATCCGGCTATGCGTCGTCCCTTTTGGACAGGTATTATCTGCAAACGCTTTGGGACGCGGTTGGGACACTCTCGGCCAGGGATGCTTCATGCGTTAGGGACCTTATAGGAAAAGAAATAGACACTGCGAACATAATGGTCATGCTGCGCGCAAAGCAGGGCCGCTATAAGGCAGATAAATTCCTTGTACCTGTCAGCTTCCGCCTGGGTGACAAGCTTAAAACGCTGGCAGGTAAGGAACCTCATGAGATAGTATCTGCCCTGTCCGCTACTCCTTATGGCGGATTGCTCTCGGAGGCATTGAAGTCCTATGAGAAGAGCGCATCTCTTCTGAGTTTTGAGACTGCTTTCAGGAAATACATGCTTGAAGAATACAAAAGAGCATTCAAGGGAAGCATGTTCAACATCGGGGTAATCTACGGCTTCCTAAAGCTGAGGGAATATGAGCTTGCGAACCTGAGGCTTATAGGCGTCTCGGTGGATAACAGATCAGACCCCAAGGATATCATAGAGCTGGTGATAGCATGACCGCAAATCTCGACAAAATCGAAAAAAAGATCAGGGGCGCAGGGGAAAAAGAAGTTGATACATTGGAGAAAGAGGCAGACGGCAAGATCGCAGTGATAAAAAATGAGATAAAAGAGGATGCGCAGAGGGCTTATGATGCGGTGTTGGAGGAGCGGAAAAAGGAATTGGAGCTTATCCCGAGGAGGATTCTGTCCGATGCCCGTATGGAACGCAAAAAGGAGACTGATTCTGTGAAGGCTTTGATGGTTGAGAAAGCCTTTGAGGGTGCCAAGAGCGCAATTCTTGCCATGAGCAAGAAAGACAAGACCAGGGTGCTGAAGATGCTCGCAGACAATGCTTCACAGCAGATAACCGATCCTGTTGTTTATGTGGACAAGCAGTATTCTGACTTGTTGGATGGTGCGACAGTAGAAGACATCGGGGATTTCGGGGTTATTGTTCGGAGCGGCGATGGGGCCATCAGTGTCGACAATACTTTGAATGCTATCATGAACAGGTTTGACCTGAGCCTTAAGCCGGCTATAGTGAAGGTCTTGTTCAAAGAGGTTTAAAAAAATGTTTCTTGTGGCAGACAGGCTGACTGTTACGGGTTTTCGCCTTGGGGGCTTGAAGAATGTTTTCGTGGCAGACAAGGATACCGTAGGCAGCGTCCTGCTTGAGGTCAGCGACAAGGCTAAGATAATCCTTGTGACAACCAGCCTTGCAGCGGGCGCGCAGAAGGAGATTTCCAAGCTGCGCAAGGCAAGCAAGGTCATAATCGAGATACCTGATCGTTCCGGTGCCGGTCAGGATTTCGTTTCCAAGATGATAAGAGACGTTATCGGTTTCGAATTAAAAAAATAAAAAAGAACTTTTTGAGATCAAAAATGGCGCGAATCATTAGGATTGCGGGTCCTCTAGTCGAGGCCGACGGGATGAGAGGAAACAGGATGCATGAGGTAGTGAAAGTAGGAGACCAGGGCCTAATCGGGGAGATTATCCGGCTGAGGGCTGATGTTGCTTCTATCCAGGTATATGAGGAAACGTCTGGGCTTAAGCCCAACGAACCCGTGGTTGGAACTGGCAGGCCTCTTTCGGTGGAGCTTGGCCCGGGTGTTCTTAAGTCGATATATGACGGGATACAGAGGCCTCTTGATCTCATAAAGAAAAAGGCCGGGGACTATCTTACCAGGGGGGTTATGGTTCCTGCCATTGACAAGGATAAGAAATGGGATTTCTCGCCTAAGGTAAAAGTAGGTGAAAAACTCATTGGAGGAGACATTATCGGGACTATTCCTGAGACCAAGGTCATAACCAACAAGGTCATGGTTCCTCCCGGGATGCAGGGCACTGTGGAGAGCATCGAAGACGGGAAATTCAAGGTACAGGACACCGTATGCGTGTTGAATGACAACGGAAAGAAGTATGAGATAGCCAGCATGCAGGTATGGCCTGTCAGAAAGCCGAGGCCTTTCAAAGAGAAGCTGGAATGCAACATACCCCTGATATCAGGCCAAAGGGTCTTCGACGCCTTCTTCCCGCTTGCGAAAGGAGGAACGGCAGCAATCCCCGGACCTTTCGGCTCAGGTAAGACTGTTTCACAGCACCAGCTTGCGAAGTGGGTTGATGCAGAAGTAATTATCTACGTCGGATGCGGAGAAAGAGGGAACGAGATGACAGAGGTACTGGAAGAATTCCCCCACCTATTCGACCCAAAGAACAACCTCCCATTGATGGAGAGAACATCGCTTATCGCAAACACCTCCAACATGCCGGTAGCAGCAAGAGAAGCATCGGTTTACACAGGCATCACGCTCGCAGAATACTACCGAGACATGGGATACAACGCAGCGCTCATGGCAGACTCCACATCCAGATGGGCTGAAGCCATGAGAGAAATATCAGGCAGACTGGAAGAGATGCCAGGCGAAGAAGGATACCCCGCATATCTCGCATCAAGACTTGCCGAATTCTACGAAAGAAGCGGCCGCGTAATATGCCTCGGAAAAGACGGCAGAATGTCCTCGTCATCGATCATCGGCGCAGTTTCCCCGCCGGGGGGTGACTTCTCAGAGCCTGTAACGCAGAACACCCTGAGGGTAACACAGGTCTTCTGGGCCCTTGATGCAAAGCTCGCAGACAGAAGGCACTTCCCGTCCATCAACTGGCTGACGTCTTATTCGCTATACACCGACGACCTGAACGACTGGTTCAAAAAGAACGTAGCAGAGGAATACCCGGCAATGAGGATACAGGCCATGACCATCCTGCAGAAAGAATCGGAATTAGAGGAGATCGTGCAGCTTGTCGGCCCGGATGCGCTTCCTGCAAGGGAAAGAGTCGTGCTGGACGTTGCCAGGATGCTGAGGGAGGACTTCCTGCAGCAGAACGCATTCAACGAAATCGACACCTATTGCTCGCCCAAGAAGCAGTACCGCATGCTGAAGACGATACTGAGCTTCTATGAAAGAGCGATGCAGGCAGTAGACAAGGGAATGGAGCCCGAGGAAATATCCAAGGTCTGCAGTCATAGACGACATCGCCAAGATGAAATACGTCGCAGAAGACAAATTCGAAGAAGAATACAACAAGATGCAGAAGAAGATAGAGCAGGAGCTAAAGGGTTAAAACAGGTGAGTCAAATGGTCATGGAGTATAAAAGCATTATATGGGTCGCAGGCCCGCTGATGGTCGTAGACAAAGTAAAGAACGTCATGTACAACGAAGTAGTAGAGATAGAGACCGGCGACAGGAGAACAGCAAGACAGGCCAGGTACTTGACGCGATGCTCGACAAAGCAGTCGTACAAGTATTCGAAGGAACCTCAAACCTCGACACAAGAGACACAAAAGCAAGATTCCTCGGAGAAACCATGAAGATCGCAGTCTCAGCAGACATGCTGGGAAGAATCTTCGACGGAGCAGGCAGACCCAAAGACGGCCTACCCCCGGTCGTTCCAGAAGACAGACTGGACATCAACGGATACCCGATGAACCCAGCCGCAAGAGAGTTCCCAAGAGAATTCATCCAGACAGGCGTTTCCGCAATAGACGCCATGAACACCCTCGTAAGAGGACAGAAACTGCCGATATTCTCAGCCGCAGGGCTCCCGCACAACGAACTAGCAGCACAGATAGCAAGACAGGCAAGAGTCCTCGGAAAAGAAGAAGAATTCGCAGTCGTGTTCGCAGCAATGGGCATAACAGCAGGAGAAGCCATGTTCTTCAGAAAAGACTTCGAAAGAACAGGCGCACTAGAAAGAATAGTCTCATTCATCAACCTCGCAGACGACCCAACGATCGAAAGAATCATCACCCCAAGGCTTGCCCTAACCACAGCAGAATACCTCGCATTCGAGAAAGGCATGAACGTCCTAGTCATACTGACAGACATGACCAACTACTGCGAAGCACTCAGGGAAATCTCATCCGCAAGAGAAGAAGTCCCAGGCAGAAGAGGATACCCAGGCTACTTATACACCGATCTGTCCATGAGCTACGAACGCGCAGGAAGAATCGCAGGAAAAAAGGGAACAATCACACAGATACCAATCCTCACAATGCCAGGAGACGACATCACCCACCCAATCCCAGACCTGACAGGCTACATCACAGAAGGACAGATCGTCCTATCCAGGCAGCTGCACAGAAAAGGGGTATATCCCCCAATAGACGTCCTACCATGCCTGTCGCGTTTGATGAACCAGGGTATAGGGCCTGGCAAGACCCGTGAAGACCACAAAGACGTGTCGAACCAGATATATGCGGCATACGCAGAAGGAAGAGACCTAAGAGACCTGGTAGCCGTAGTCGGAGAAGAAGCCCTCACGGAAAGAGACCAGAAATTCCTGGAATTCTCAGAACGATTCGAGTCAGAATTCGTAAACCAGGACGCAGACGAAGACCGCGGCATAGAAGAAACCCTCGGAATCGGATGGGACCTCCTATCAGTCATACCAGAAAGAGACCTGAAAAGGATAAGCCCCAAATGGATAGAAAAATACTACCCAAAACATAAAAAGAAAGAAGAACAAAAATAAAGAAAAAAAATGGCAGAAATCATCGAAGGAGTCTCACCCACACGGATGGAACTCCTCGAAATGAACAAGAAAATAAAACTAGCCAAGAAAGGCCACAAGCTACTCAAAGAAAAAAGAGACTCCCTAGTGACCGAGTTCTTCAGCGTAGTAGACAAGGCAAAAGGCTCAAGAGCCGCCCTCTCAAACACCATGAACAACGCATACCCGGACCTCATAGCCGCCGAAGCACTCATGGGAACAGCCAACGTAGAAGCAGTCTCGGAAAGCGCACCAACAAAAGGAGAGATCAACATATCCTCAAAAAACGTCATGGGAGTCCGCATACCCCAGATACAGATATCAGAGCACAAAACAGAATCAGAAGAGAAAATAAGAGACTCCGCATACGCCTCATCCAAGCTCTACGACGCATCAGACAAATTCGACAAAGCATATATCGAACTGATAAGGCTTGCAGAAACCGAGGAAACCATAAGAAGACTAGGAGAAGAGATAAAAAAGACCAAGAGAAGAGTAAACTCCCTAGAATACATAATGATACCCCGGCTGGACGCAACCAAAAGATACATAACCTCAAGGCTTGAGGAAATGGAAAGAGAAAGCTTCTTTAGGCTGAAGATGGTCAAAAGAAAGAAACAAAGAGAGGCTTAGAGACATCATATTTTAAACTTTGTTTTGTAAATAAATATAACTTAACGGAGGTGAACTAAGAAAAATGGTTGACCCAATGGTAGAAGCAGCAAAATACATCGGAGCAGCGGCTTCCATAGGCCTCGCAGGCATAGGAGCCGGTATCGCTATTGCCGCAGCAGGGTCGGCAAGCATCGGCGCTATTGCAGAGAAGCCGGATTTATTCGGTAAGACGATGATATACGTCGCCTTTGCCGAGGCTATAGCGATTTACGGTCTGCTGGTATCGCTTATATTGCTGTTCGTCGTCGGAGGAGGTGCGTAAGGAAAAAATACGCTTGCGTCCCAACCCGACGGGGCGAACAGAAATTTTTTTATATACTTTATTTAAAAATTATAAAAAATGATACTTTCAAGCCATTACGTAATAAAGGATATAATGCATACAGTAAAAAAAGGAGACGTATCTGAGATAAGAAAGGCCTGCAATAAATACTGTACCAGATACAAGAACGACCAAGCATTGGTTTCTGTGTGCAATATCCTGACGGAATCCGAGGAATTGGAAGAAAAAGAGCAGGAAGAGATAATGATGAGGCTCCAGGACCTTTTAAGCGTTCGCAAGGTCGACAGCTCAGGCGGAACAGGCCTGTGGTATACAGACCGCCGCAAATTAAACAGGTGATAACGTAAAAATGCCAACAGTAGAAGACGTCATGACCAGAGGGATAATATCCATAGATGAAACAGCCTCCCTCGAAGAGGCTATGAAGACAATGGTAGAAAGACACGTAAGCTCTATCATCGTAAAGAAAAACAACGACGGCGACTGCTTCGGAATAGTCACAAGAAAAGACATAATCCAGGCAGTCATCGGCAGAGGCCAAGACCCAAAGAAACTAACCGTCTCGGATGTTATGACCAAGCCTGTGATGACCATAACCAAGCAGATGGACGTCATAGCCGCGGCAAAACTAATGGAAAAAACGCATGTCAGAAGGTTCCCGGTAGCCGACGGAGACAAGCTGGTAGGCATCATCTCCAACAGCGACATATTCAGAGCCTATGTAATAGACAACATACTAGACAAGTCAAAGAAAAAAAAGTAAATAGAAAATGCTCAAGCCAGCGCAGATGAGTAAACTAAGAGCCATAGTCCTAGACCAGTATCTAGAAGACGTAGTCAGGGAATTCTCCCGGCTTGGGAGCGTCCAAGTACTGGACGTGAGAAATTCACCCGAAGAGATAAAAAACCTCGAACCTGCGACAGACAACCCAGCACACGTCAAGTCCTCAGAACTCCTGGGCAGAGTCTACTACCTAATCGACGTCCTAGGCATCTCCGAAGAAAGAGACTTCTTCGGCTCACTGAAAAAGACACCCAAAAAGATTCTCTGGAAAGAAGACAAATCATCCAAACAACTCACAAAGGCAGAGGAACTCATCTCAGAGATAGAAAAATCAGTCCTCAAAAAAGAAGACGACCTCGTAGCCCTGGGAGAAGAAGAAGCTACTCTACAGCCAAAAAAACAGGCACTTGAGTCATTCCTCAGGCTTAACGTAAAAGCATCATGGCTTGGAGAATCGCATTTCCTGTACATGGCAGCCGGAGAAACGACACCAGAAGAACTGGACAAATTAGTCAATGCACTTGAAAAAGAAGGCATAGAGCATATCATAAAAGAGTCAAACCACGGCGAAAAAATATCCGTAGTGCTGCTCACACCAAGATCCTACAAGCAGGACACAGACAGGATACTGGAAGCATACAACTTCGACAGATTCTCCATCGACAAAGAGAGCACCGCTAGCTCCCTGAAGGACATGCAGAAGAGACTTGACGAGATAACATCAGAGAAAAAACGCCTTGAAAAAGGGATGGAAGAAGACAAAAAGAAATACGCTGAAAAACTACTGGCCATCAGAGAGGTCGTCCAAATAGAAAAAGACATAGCAGAAGCATCCAGTATGAGCGCAAAAACCAGGAGAGTCTACATGCTGGAAGGCTGGGTCCCGGACAAAAAACTAGGCGAACTGCGCAAACGGATAGAAGAAGCCTCAGAAGGACATTCACTGATAAAAATCATAAAACCCAAAAAAGGAGAAATCACACCCACAAAACTCGACAACCCAAAGATATTCCAGCCATTCGAAGTCCTGGTCGAGACATTCGGTATGCCGGCATACAAGGAACTAGACCCCACACCGATACTGGCAATCACATTCCCATTATTCTACGGACTAATGTTCGGCGACCTGGGACACGGCCTCATACTCGCCCTGCTAGGCCTCCTCGTAGTCAAACTAGCCAAAACCACAAAAGGGGTGCGCAGCCTAGGCATCATAATCATGGTATGCGGCCTCTTCTCCATGCTCTTCGGCTTAGTCTACGGCGAGATGTTCGGCATGAACGAAGCAGTCCAAGAAGAAACCCTGAACGGATTCCACCTAACGCCCCTCCTGACAAACGACATAGGAGGAACCATAAAAGCCCAGATAAACCCCATGGAGAACCCCATAAGCTTCCTACAACTCGCAGTCCTCATAGGAGCAATACACATAGGCTCAGGCATGGTACTAGCACTAATCAACATGCTCAGAGAGAAAGAATATCTCGAAGCAATCGCGGTGCCGCTGCCTAAGATATGGCTGTACTACGGCCTAGTCTACCTGTTCTACACTTACTGGATAGATTTCGCGAAATGGGGCGCCAACCTGCCGCTAGTCATACTTCTGGTACCAGTGCCCCTGCTACTGATAATACTATCCGAAGTGATAAAACACCTGCCCCACCTGGACATAGGCCACCTGCCGACTCTGATAGGCGAAGGAGCGTTCGAAGCCTTTGATACAGGCCTAAATTTCCTGTCAAACAGCATATCCTACAGCAGGATATTCGCACTAGCCCTCGTACACGGAGGACTATTCATAGCCCTCTTCCAAGTAGCCAAACTCTTCATAACCATACCAATAGTAGGCGCAATCATGTGGTTCTTGGTCATACTCGCAGGAACAGCCGGAATACTCGCACTGGAATCAATAATCGTCTTCCTACACAGCCTCAGGCTACACTACTACGAATGGTTCACCAAATTCTACGCAGCAGACGGCACAAAATTCATGCCATTCAAAGCCCAAAGAACATACACAAAACTCGAAGAATAGAAGACAGAGCACTCTATCTACTCCTTTCTTACTTAGAACCGCCTGTTTCCTTCAACACGCCCTGATAAATATCCCTGAGCAGGGCTCCCGAATGCAGAGCAGAACCCACCAGCACGCTCCGTATCCCAACCTCATAAAGCATCTGTATATCCCTTATATTCCTAACCCCGCCACCATACAACAACACCTTATCAGAAAGCTCCTTAACAACCCGCATACACAACTCAACATTCGGCCCCTTCGCCGCACCCACCCTCGCCAAATCAATCACAAGCACTTCATTAATCCTCCTGCTATCCTTTATGATCCTAATAAAATCTTCCAAGGACAGGTTCATAGCGGACTGAAATTCTCCCTCCCGCATATCCAAACTCAGCACGAAATCCTTGGGCAACTCCAACACATTCAAGGAGGTAAAAGTCTCAGTCGCTATGACAGGCTTAATCCGAGGCAGATTCAAAACATCCTCAAGAGACCAAAGACCTATGTCAGCCATGACCGAAAGCCCAGTACCCTCAGAAATGCGCTTCAACAGGTCATAGTTAGGCTTAGAATACAGAATACCGTCAAGGTCAGCTATATACACATCAGTAAAACCCATCAACTCATAAACCTGCGAAAGCCTGAACGGATCATTGGAATCAAAAATCTTGCTGGACAATTCCCTATATTCATTCCTTCTGCCGAGAGCGGCTTCTATAGCAATTCCGTCTTTTATGTCAATTATGGGTATAATCTTCATCATCTTCGAGAGTTCTATAAAAAATATATTTAAATACAGACAATAATAATTAAATCAATACGGAATTATATCAATAAGGAGATTATAGAAAAATCGGAACTATTTAACCAATAACCAATCCTTGATTTTAAGAGGTAACGAAAAAATGAAGATTGACAAACTTGATCTGGAAATAATTAAACATCTGCAAGACGATGCGCGTTTGAGCTTCAGGAAACTTGGAAAGACGCTTGGCATCCCGCATACGACGGTTTTTACAAGAGCTGAACGTCTCGTGGAAAAGGGAGTAATAAGCAAGTTCTCGGCAGTCCTGCGCCCTCATGAAGCTGGGCCTGCAGATGGGATATGTGATAATAGACGCACCCCCCGCGGAATCTAAGAAGATAGCTGCGAAACTGGCATCCTTTGACGAGGTCCAGAACGTGTTTCGGACATTCGACGGAAAAGTCATATCCAAGGTCGTAGTGCCTAACCGGAAAGCAAACGTAGGATTCGAGGAATTCCTGACAAAGCTTGAGGACTGGAACTTCACCGCATACCCGGTGCACGACGTGGTGAAATACGATAACACCATACCCACCGACACCCTCAAGACCCTGGACATATACTCAGATAAATGATTATTTTTCCTCGTTTTTTTCTTCTAATCCGTTTTTTCTTCTCAGGCCGCTAAATAATCCTGTTTAAAATTTTTATTAAACAGCCAAATGGAAAACACACGCTTCTGCAGATAGGGGGGAATGACGCCGCAGAAGGAGGCTACATACTACACAAAACTAGAGATAACAGTAGAAAAACAATAAATCCCAGATCAAACTCTTATTGTGAAGAAACCTTTATGATCAGCTGCTGTATCTTTCGGGACAGCTCATGTAGGCAGCGGCTATTTTGACTCCTGCTTTCTTGACGTTCTCGTCGGAGAACATTTTTTTGATCATATTTTTGCCTTCAGATGTCAGCAGAGGACACTGAGACGCTTTGTGTGTATGTGTTGCCTCAAATAACACTCAATCACCTCCTTTTTTCCTTGAAAAAGCAAGATCAGACAGGTTTATTCTGATTTTCCTTCGAATTCAACTTTTACAGGAATTGGGTCTTTGAAAATGTACAAGACCGGACAGTTCGCTTCGGTTCTTCTCCAAGCCGCATCTAACAGTTCCTTCCTTGCTTTAGAGGACGCGTTTACCTTCATAGTTACGCCACTTACAATTGGGGAATCAGGAGATTTTTCGGCTTCAACAGTAACTTCCACTTTGCTGAGTTCTATGTTGCTTTTTTTGCAAACATCAGCAAAAATTGTTACGCCACAGTCAGCTAAAGCCATCATAGAGAGTTCCAGCGCTGTTGGA
>CAVVMY010000003.1:0-42602 GCA_963749405.1 Candidatus Altarchaeales archaeon
ACCAGCGGAATAATCTGGCTGGCCGAAATCCGCCGACGTTCCAACCATGATGGGATCAGTTCATCGCGCAACTCTTGTGATTGGGCTAACAATCGCCGGCGACGTTCGGGGTTCGTCACGTAGGACCGTCCGACGGCCGCCAGGGCCGCGGCAGCCGTGGCGGCCGGACCGGCAGTCGAGAAGACGTACGGCCGGGCACGGTTCAGCAGCCATTCGACAAGCGGTCGGCTGCCGGCCACGAAGCCGCCCACGCTGCCCAGCGCCTTGTGCAGCGGTGCCAATCCGTACGTGAACGCCGTCTTCCACGCCCAAGTGTTCGCTCACGCCTCGGCCGTGGGGCCGAACACGCCGGTGGCGCGGGCCTCGTCGACCAGCAGCATCGCATCGTGTCGCCGGGCCAACTCGGCCAACTCGGCCAGCGGGGCCAGATCGCCGTCCATGCTGAACAGTCCGTCGGTTACGACCAGCCGCCGCCGGTACTTTTGCGACTGCGACTCGGCCAGCAGCGACGCCAGCCGTTGGCAATCGGCATGGGGGTAGACGCGCATGTCGGCCCGGGAAAGCCGGCAGCCGTCAAACAGGCTGGCATAATCTTGCGATCGCAGTAAACCACGTTGCCGGGCCCGACCAGGGCGGCAATCGTGCCGGCATTGGCGGCAAAGCGGGACGAAAACACCAACGCCACTTCCGTCCCTTCGAACTCGGCCAGCCGCTCTTCCAGCCGACGATGCAGGGCACCATGACCTGTAATTAAAGGGCTCGCCCCGCTTCCAAACCCCTCGTGTTCGATTCTTTTCAGAATATCTATTTCTATATTTGCATTTTTACTGCCATAAAGAATCATTTATTTCCTTTAACAAACTCCCTTAAAGAAAAAGTAGTTTCTAAAAATTGTCCTTTGTAGTAATCATGCAATTTGTCTTTAAGACAGGCGAAATGACAAAAAAAATCCAGATTGGGTTTATAACTGATCCTCTTATCATAATTTGCCATAACATTAATATTGCATGGGTCAACATCAGTTGATTTAATATTATTATTACAAAAACAACACATAAATCCTAAATTAGTAATCATATTTGTTCGTTAAATTTAAATGGCTTAAATGAAACATCTTCATTTTTATTTAAGGCGTCTATGTAATATTTAACTTCTTTAATACTTAAATGATTAGAGCGAGGAATGGTATATTAAGCATCTCTAGTTCATGTATAACGCTTGAGATAGATCCATTTTCATTTTCGGAGCATTTAAACCAATCAAAAAACCATATAATATTAATCCAATGGATTAATTCTGTTTCTGAAATTTCATTTTTTATAAATGCCTCAAGTACATTAATTACATGATTACGCGTTAATAAAATTTCATGATCTCCAAAAGGCAATGTAGAATATTCCGAATCTATAGCGCTTTTTTTTATTTTCAGATCTCTAAACTGTTCTAACAATCCTATTAATTTTTTTACATTTTTATTCTCTTACTTGAATTTTCTATGTACAAACTTTCCACAGTTATCAAGGTATCTTTAAACATTTCTATGGTCTTGCCATTTGAATTAATTTTTTTATAGTATATCGCCTTTGAGCCAACAACATTTCCAGGTTTTGTCATTTCAACAATATAATTATTATTGATATCTCTAAATAATTTAAAATCCTGGAATTGATTAGTTGCCTCTGCAATTGTATATCTTTAATTTTATTTGGAAGCGAATCGATTTTCTCAAATTTTTCTAAAAAAGACATTTTATTAGAAGCTTCAAGCAATTTTTCTTCATAATTGATTTCTTTAAATATAGTTTGGATTTTTTCAGCTTCTTTCGCAATTTTTGTTTGCTTAACACACCTTCGACTGCTTAATTTTTGTATAGAGCTGTGGACGTAATCAGGATTTTTTTCAACATAGCGTGATCCTTTTTTTGTGCACCTTCCATCTCAGCCTTTAAAGAAATTTGTAACCTTTCTGGCGTAGCAACAATACTTTCTCTTTCCGGTTTAGTTGCTTCGCTTATTTTTTCTGCAGCCTTAGCTATCTTGGCTATTGTCATTGGTGCTTGTTTAGCAAGTTTTGTGCCCAATCTGGCAACATATCCCAGTCCACCGTCAAAAACCATATCAGCCATAATATTAGCAACAAATGCGGCAATTTCTTTAACTGACGATCCCTTAATGGATCTGCCCCACTTGTGTAATACTTTTTTTAAATCATCAAAGTATAGTTTTTGTTCTTCTCTGTGTTCTTAAAAGCTGTCCTAGTGTTGCATCAACAATAAAATATGCTAATCGCGCTGTTCCGGAGACCTGTTCTTTTATATATTCAATAGGATGGTGCGCATTTTGTGATAAACGAGAAAGGAAATTAGTTGCAAAATGGCTCGCGACATGACCCACTTGTTTAGAAGCAGCAAAATATTTCTGGGCTAAATGAAATTGTCCTCTTTGATTAAATTCGAGCCTTCAAAAGACCGTCAAACAACATTCAATGCTATTGCTTGTTCTGTTACACTTTCTGATGTGAATATTTTGTCAGCTTGTTTATTTATATTTTCGACAAGAAAGTCGTGGGTTACCAGTTGATTAAAGAGGTCGCTTTGAAATTTGTAATCTCTTTTATATCTTTGCCATATTCTTTCATAATACTAACTGCTGGAGCATTAACCGGAAAGGGAGATTTTTGGCTTTCATGAGCGATTCTAATAGAATCGATATCAATATTAATTGGTTGCTCAATTTTGCGTACATTGGGTGCAATAACTGGCTGATTAATCTGAGATTGAATTGAGCTAGAATATATTTTATAATGTCCAGCAATTAGTTCTTGCTCTATCGCAATATCAGAATTAGCTTCAGCTTTTGCTTGCTCAAACTTACCTTGTCTACACAATAAATCTAACTTTTGAAGATGTTGTAAATGTTCAATGCCAGGAAAATCTGGAGATTTATCTCTCAAGCTTTCAGCGAAATGATAAGCAGTGTCTTTTAGGCGAGCAATAGGGTTCAAAACATGTGAGGTCTTTTTCCAAAATTTTTGCCACCCATTTCCTGTATTGCGATGAGCCGTTTTCAAGTACCGAATCAAATCCCTTAACATGATCTATATCTTTAAGAAATCTCTCCCGATTCTCTGGGAAACAGTTATCAAAAAAATCATGAATTTTAGATGCTAAAATTTCGCACATATGATTAGTATTTATAATGCAAATAGGTATCGTTCTTTAATTTTATATTTTCATGAATTAGTGATAATTTCAAAGATTTCCATTGCTCTTCAACATTGATTTTATCAGCAGTGTCCAAATTACCACGAAAAAGAGTTGCATTATAAAGATCGAACAGATTTTTAATTGTTGGGTTATTAAAACAGATATTGTGGCCGCACTCGCTCTTAAAATTCCTTGTTCCAATTCCTGGCGATTATGAACTTGTACATTTTCAATAGCATCTTGATTAATATTTTGCTTTACATAAGAGTGAGATGCTCGCCCAACTCTAAGCATATTTTGATCAAATCTTGCATCCCTAGCTGCTTGTTCTTTTGATAAATCCCTAACAGTTTGATATCCATGCATTTCGAGTAAGGGTTTTTCTGAACTTTGTTTCAGAGTTTGATGACTTTGTATCTTCAAGCTTTGATTCTTTATTTTGATAATTATTTTGTACGACTTTTTGAGTCATTTTCTAATTTTATTTCTACAAATTTTTTCTTATCAACAGACAATAGTTTGCTTAAAACTGAAAATATCGCCCCTGCTAGCACTTTTTCTAACATCGTCTACTTTTTTAAGAATTGCCTGTTCAACTGTATCATTGGGATATGCTAGGGTGGCTTCTTTTTTTCAGTTCATTAAGTTGTTCAGCATCAAAACGTTTTACAAACTGTTTATTTGTAAATTTGTCACTAAATTTTATTTCGGCAAATTCTATTTTTTCTCCCAACTCACCATCTTTAGAAATTGGTTTCGAAAACTAATTGGATTTGACAATCAGGAAGAGCTGTTTCTTGACTACTATTATCAGTACTCAATAAATAATCCATATCTTTTGGTTTATCAAATGAATTTTCAGATTCCATTGATTTTATAAGAAAATTAATTGTGCCCAATAAGCATAATGAGTTAAGCAAAAAAATAGATTTGGTAGATTTTAGAAAATTAGTCATAAAAAAATTTCGATTTATATTTTATTTTTTGATAGCCAGTATGTAAAAGCCCAATTTAATACAGTAATAATTCTGCTCTCAAGGCTTTGTTGACGCTGAGATTTTTTATTTTCTTCAAATTGCATTCTGCTTTGCATTAAAGATTCTTGATGTCTTTTCTCTTCAGCAGACATATCTGGCGAAAAATCACAAAATTCTTTGTCATCAATTTCTCTTTCTTTAAATGCTTTTTCAAAACATTCTGATGTTAAGAAAGGCTGATTAGATTCATAAGCAAATCTCAAAGCGGATTCAAAAAGACGTTCTATGCTTCGAATATTATATTTATTTGTTTTTTCAACGAGACTATCAATATTATTAATTATGGAAGCATCAAGTGGAATTTTAAGGTTTATTAAAAAATCTACCATGAGCTGCCAGACCACCTTGAATATCTGGCGATGAAATTTTCAAAAAAGCATGTCTAAAGCGGTCTTGAAGTTGTGGAGGTATTTTTTTAGAATCATTTGCTGTACCGATAATAAAAAAATTAGGATTTAACTTATTTTCATCCATTTTTTCCCATAAAGTTGCTGCTGTATCGCCAGAATCTCTACTTTCACTGGCATAGTGCTCAACTAACTTATTCATCTCATCAATAATAAGAACCGATTTCCCCGGTATCCTCGAAATGGCTCCAATTATTTCATTCAATCGCTGACTCGTTGCATTGCGGTTTTTATGTGTAGGATTTCGGATGTTACAAAATAACAAGTACCCAACTCAAGCGCCATGGCTTTTGCTAAAGTAGATTTTCCATCTGGCTCACCCACCAATAGCAGCCAATTAGATCTTAAATAGTCCTGCTTGGCTTGAATTTTTTTCAATTTTCAAAATAGATTTAACTTTTGCAGGTGCTTTTTGCAAAGCTCTTTCAAAAATTAATTTATCTGTATTTGAGGGGATATAACGAAATTTTTCTGCTGATCTTTTATCAGCAGAATTGAAAACAGTAACCTTGCTTGATGGGCTGGAATCTAATATTTTTTTTACAACAGAATCAAATATTTCTGTTTGTGCAGGTTTTGAATTTTCATTTGAATCAGTTGCATTAGAACTTGGTTCGGCTATCAAAGAATACCACGAGTATATTATTAACAATAAAAAAACACGTAATTTAAACATAAAAACTTCTATAAATATAAAATATAAAAATACTTTTCAACTTTCATAATTATTACCACCAACCTGTCTTTTTAGGAGCTTTTGGGGTTGGTAAATATCCTGATTGAAATGGAAGCCCCGAATCGGGATTTTCATCTTTTCTTCCTGGAAAAATTCTTAGATACAAATGACGCGTCTGACTCCAAATAAAATCCAAGTGGTTCAACCTCCAATCTTGAAGACTTTCATTCTCATGACATTTACATTCGGTGTCCTTCGCCGCCCCTGTCCTAGACAGGCATTAAATTGTGCCAACTTAAGTTGTTGCTCTTTATTTTCTTCAAACTGTGCTTCATCTTGCTTTAAAGATTCTTGATGTCTTCTTTCTTCATCAGGCAATGAAGGCGAAAAATCACAAAATTCTTTGTCATCAATTTCTCTTTCTTTAAATGCTTTTTCCAAACATTCTAATGTTAAAATTGGATTCTTGTTCTCGTAGGCAAAATCTACAGCAGCATCGCACAAACTTTCCATATCACGAATTGTAAAATTAATTGTTCGATCGACAATTTTATCAATATTTTCATTCGAAAGTGATGTGTCAACAGGTATGTCAAAACTGTATAAAAAATAAAGTATTAATTCTTTACGTGCTTGATCAATTGGAGCTGGAATCTTAACAAATTTATGGCGAAACCTGCTTTGTAATTGGTGGGGTATTTTTTTAGAATCATTCGCAGTGCCAATCAAAAAGAAATTTGGATTTAATCTATTTTCATCCATTTTTTCCCATAAAGTTGCTGCTGTATCTCCTGAATCATTGTTCTCGCTTGCATAATTCTCTGATAATTTATTTACTTCATCAAGAACTAAAACCGACTTGCCTGGTGCTTTTAAAACAGCTTTAATTATTATGTTCAGCCGCTGACTGGTACCATGTCTGTGTTTCTGCAATAAGTCCCCTGATGTTACAAAATAAACTGTACCCAATTCAAGCCCAAGAGCTTTGCTAAGTGTAGATTTCCCTGTTCAGGAGGGCCTACAAAGATTACTCGATTTAATCTTGTTGTTATTTTTTTAGGATTAAATCCCAACTCTTTTTTAATAATAGATTTAATTTTTTCAGGAGCATTTTTTAGAGCTGTCTTAAAAATTGATTGATCAGCCTCTGAAGGTATATAGCGGAATTGATTAATATCAATCTCTTCTTCTGAATTAGGCTTACTTGACGGGCTAGACTCCAGCATTTTTGTCATAACAGAATCGAAAAATTCTTTTTGAGTTGGTTCAGGATTAGTATCACTAATACCTTCCTCCATGCTGAAAATATTTTGATTGAGAGAGATAGTTAAAAAAAGTGCATAAAAAAGATTGAAGTACATAAGAATTCCCCCCGGAATATTATTTATTAATTATTAATACAATTTAAAGTTTTGTGGCAAATTAGACCTGATATAACTGAATATGTTGATAAAAGAAATATAGGCACGAAAATAGATGTTAAAATTGGATTCCTGAGATTCATTTAGACCTCTAAAGATTATACGGTTATTTAAATAACTTGCTTACGCCCATTATCTAATATCCCCTTTTAATCTAATATTAGAATCTATCACGTATAATTTTTTTTACAACATAGGTTGTTATGATTCAATAGTTCAATACATATGAGACTGTATCTCCAGTTATTAATTGTCTCAATATGCTGATTCCAGGCCTTGGTGGAACCTAATTATTTTAATGAACAAATATACACGTTATCTATTAATAATTTTAATTAACGTGTCGTTATTTTCTAAAATTATTTCCGGATATACTTGTATATTAACTTTAAAATTAAAAGATTCTAATATTTTTGAAGAATGTGATATAACAAATCGTTCTGCTTTTGCATAAGCCAATATATTAAGGGGATATTAACATAACCTTCGGTAATTTTTTTCGGTTCACAAAAAAACCATCTTTATCTGATATTCCTATTAGTATCAAACTTGGTGATATTGGAAAATAAACATATAATGCATTTTCAATTCCCACAGGTTCCAGCAATGTATTACTGGCTAAATTAATAGACCTATCGCTAGTAATAAATTCCCCCTCTTCTGAATCTATAATACACATAAACCATCCCCTATTAAGAAAGTAAGACAGTATTTTTTCGTAATTACACAAAAATAAATCTATCTGTTGAGAATTAGTAAGAGAGATAGAGGACATTTTCAAATATACCTTTAATATATCGTTTATATATGTTTATTAGTAGGATTTCGCGATAAATAACCATGCGATCCATTCTAATAAATAATGAAAATCTTTTGGTGAAACAGAAGCTAATGTTTGTTCATGGCGAATTGATTCCAGAATATTCTATGTGAAAGCACCTCCAGCTACCACGACAACATCTTCTTCCAGCACCACAAGCATAACTACGACGACTACTAGGCCGTCTACAACTACTACGACCACTTCTACGACTACTATTAGGCCGTCTACAACTACTACGACCACGATGATATCGCATGTGTCGTGCTGGACAAGTCTGCCTGATATCCGGTGGGAGTCGACGAACATGGAGAAGTTCTGCAAATGTGCCGAGGGCACTTATGGCGACATGGGAGTGTATGACACGGTGTCTTATCTCGACCAGCCGGGGAGCTGCGCCTATCCATACATATACGAGAATACAGGAGACAACCAGAACTGGGCCACTGGAATAGATTCAGTATGCAGGCCTGCCAGCGTTTACGTAATCCTCTGCAACAACAACCGCTTTTATTACGTTAACGGCGCCTACTCGTATCCGGCGGTAAATTACTCCGTAAGCGGCCACGGCAAAAAATGCTGGGACAGCTCATGGAAATATCTACGGGAGACAACAGGCGCAGGACATTCCAGTTCCTCGTCAAAGTTCTGCAAATGCGCTATGGGAACATACGGAGAAACCCAGACCGACATAGTAAACGACTTCCCAAGCACGAATCCAACCCTTACATCATACGTATAC
The DNA here is from genome assembly GCA_963749405.1 of Candidatus Altarchaeales archaeon. Taxonomy (GTDB): domain Archaea; phylum Altiarchaeota; class Altiarchaeia; order IMC4; family QMZM01; genus CAIYYO01. Next base: position 8,309 of record CAVVMY010000003.1, read on the forward strand.
AGCGACGGATCAAACGACCTGGAATGGATGACGACAAGGTACATACACCAGGAACACACAGCCATCGACAAAGTCATGTGCCTAGACGGGAAATGGTACCCGACAAACAAGGACTACTACTCACAATGAGAACATATCCAAAAAGCTTAGGATAGCAGCGCCATACAAGCAATTCTGATTCCAAATGTAGAATATGAACCGGAGCAAAGCCTGATCTGAAGACCTGAATGATGTACCTATTTATTTAACCTAAAATCCTTAGTTATTTGGTAGTTAAAATGTATCACGGAAAAATCACTGAAGCCCGGAAGAAGCGGAAATATGATATGGGCGGCAAACCTGCCGAGACGACCATAGGCGCGGAAAAGAAGAAGATGCTGCCTGCAAAGGGCGGCGCAAGTAAGCTGAAGCTCATATCGTCTGATCATGTTAATGTCGTCGTGGATGGCAAGAATGCTGTGTGCAGGATCGTGGACTTGGTCAGGAACCCTGCCAATAAGGATTTTACTAGGCGTGGGATAATTACCAAGGGTGCTGTCTTGAAGGTTGCGGCTCCTGACGGGAAGGAGATGGAAGTTCGGGTGTCTTCGAGGCCGGGCCAGGACGGTGTTATAAACGCTGTTTCTATCTAAGTTCTATTACCTCTATTTTGTTTAGGGGAGTGTTCCCGTATGGAAAAAAATAGCAAGCCGGTGAAGCCTGCGAATGTTAGCAGGGATTATGGCATAAGCCTTGTAAAGAGAAACGAGCTGGTAAAATTCGCCGAACTATACATGGGCTATGATTCCCTCTACATATGGAATGCCAACATCAACGGCGTCATAATACAGCTCCAGACCAATGATCCGCATTTCGACGATTACTGGAAGGAGAACTGGTTTCCGGCGGCATGCGACCATAATATCAGCCCGCACGGAATTATATATGCATTGAAGGGGATATCCGATACCAAGCCCGCGGTTTACTATAACCCTGAGAGCAAGACCGGCATCCTTTTCAACGTGGATTCCTATTCTTTTGTCCGCAGCATGGCTATGGGCATCCTGATGGACATATCCGAAGGCAAGAAGGACACCCACTTCCTGAGAGGTTCCCTGGTTGACATAAACGGAGAAGCAGTGGTCATAACCGGATCTCCCGGCGCTGGTAAATATACCCATACCTTCCTGCTTATGGAACTGGAGCGGGCCAGGATACACTCTGACGAACTCATATACGTAGAGCACCTGGGAGGGCAGAAGGGACGCATTTCGACCCATGTTTCCGAGAGGAAGTTCTACATCAAAAAAGACGTGGAGAAGATAAGCACCCGCCTGAAGGATCTTTTTAAGAAATGCAAGCAGGACGGGGAATATGTCATGCTCGACCCCTGGTGGATAGGCGGAGAGGAGAAATATGTGGATACCACCCGGATAAAGGCCATGTTCATACTCAATCCTGAGAAAGACAAAAACGAGATAGCCCGCAGGCTTTCACCGGATGAGGCGCTTTCCCTGATGACTCATTCGCAGACTGCGTTCTATAACCCGCACCGCATGGTATATAGCGAAGACAGAAATGAGATACAGAAAGAATTCTTCAAAGAGATACTGCAGTTTGTGGCCTGCTACAGCGTAAACACTTCAAAGCCCATGTTCGACGTCCAGAAGAGGATACAGGAGATAATAGTCTCCAAGGAGTACTCCAAGCCCTACGCAGAGAAGGAAACGCCGGCCGAGAAACCGATGGACCTCGAATCTTTGATAGATATCAAAGGGGTAAGGAGGTTTGTGGAAGACATGTATGACATGCCGAACGTCAGGCACCCGACAGAACTGGAAATGAAGGAAGCAGCCGAGAAATACGGCACAAAAACCAAATTCGAAAACTACAATTTCGTATCCACTGTAAAGAACCGCAGCGCAGGCCTGACAGTCTATGTCGGCTCGCCCAAGGTTGCTTTGGAGAAACTCAATGCCCGCCAGAAAGAGATACTCAAGAACCTGCCTGAGACCATGGCCGAGGTCATGGAATACATAAAGAAGGCACCCTTTGTATGCACCGAGAGAACCATGGGCGAAAACCCATACTTTAATCCCTACTGCACACTGTTCGTGTCCACGCACAGAAAAGAGATGGTACGCCTCGCCCACATGATAAACCAGACGCTATTTGAGCCCAACAAAGAAGCAAAAGGCCCGAAAGAATACGTAGTCTACATACCCGAATGGCAGGAAAAAGACCGCCAGATACTCGTATTCCCCGAAGCAGGCGTAACGTTCGTCCTAGGCTCGGACTACTACGGAGAAGCAAAGAAAGGATTCCTGAGGATGGCCATGTGGTACGCCAAACAAGAGGGAATGCTCGGCCTGCACGCAGGAGCAAAGATAATAAAGGCGCAGGACGCAAAGACCAAAAAAATAAAACGCTACAGCATGATGATATTCGGCCTCACGGCCACAGGAAAAACAACACACAGCTGCCACAATCACGGCCTCAACCTCCCAGGAGAAGGAATAGAAATAGCCCAAGACGACGTAGTCTTCCTAAGAAAAGACCTATCCGCCCTTGGAACAGAAAGAGGATTCTACCTAAAGACCGAAGGCATAAACCCTGAGATACAGCCTCTCATATATAATGCAGTAACCACGCCAAGAGCCGTCTTCGAAAACGTCGTAGTAGACTACCAAGGCGAAGTATACTTCGGAGACGAAACACTCACAGGAAACGGCAGAGGAATAATGCAAAGAGACGACTTCGGCAAATACAAAGCCAAAAGCGTAGACCTCCCCCCATACAACGAACTGGACGGCGTAATAATGGCATTCATCACAAGAAGACACACAGTCGCACCAATCGCCGCAAAGCTGACGCTTGAACAGGCCGCAGCAGTATTCATGCTCGGAGAATCCATCGAGACCTCTGGAAGCGACCCCAAAAGAGCAGGCGAATCCGTAAGAGAAGTAGGAACAAATCCCTTCATCGTCGGAGACTACGCAGAAGAAGGAAACCGCTTCTATGAATTTATAAAGAAAAACCCGGAAAAAATACAATGCTACCTCCTAAACACCGGCGGAGTCGGGGAAATAATAGAAAAAGACGCCGAAGGAAACCGCATAATCAAGCAGAAAGTAAAAAGGGTAGAGATAAACGAGATGGCATCAATCATCCGCGGAATAGCCAGGGGAACCATCAAATGGAAAAAAGACCCCTACTTCGGAATGCTCGTACCAGAAGCAGTAGAAGGCGTAGACATGAAAAAATACGACCCGGCAAAGTTCTACCCACAACAGGACATAGACAGAATGGTCGCAGAGCTCAAAAAAGAAAGAGAAGCCTGGCTCAAGAAATTCCCGGGACTAAAACCTGGGATAGTGAACGCACTGAAGGAATAAACCCTGAAATATCCCTTCTTTAATTTTTCTTTATACATACCTTATATTTGACTATGGTCCCTGCAAAACGCATGAGGGTATTTGATACTACTCTTCGGGACGGAGAACAAACCCCGGGAGTGGCACTGACAAAGGAAAAGAAACTGGAAATAGCATACGCACTACAGGACCTGGGACTGGACGCCATCGAAGCAGGCTTCCCGATCAACTCCGAAATCGAGGCGGAGACAGTCAAGCAGATAGCAAAAGAGCTTGACATACCCGTGTTCGGACTGGCAAGGGCGCTTACGCCCGACATCGACGCATGCATAGCGGCAGACGTCGACTACATACACACCTTTATATCAACGTCGCCGCAGCATCTCAAATACCAGATGAACAAAACCGAAGACGAAGTATATGAGATGGCGGTTGCGGCAGTGGAGAAGATCGTCGAACAGGGCATTTACTGCATGTTCTCGCCCATGGATGCGACGAGGACAGAGCTTCCGTATCTGTTGCGCGTTTGCAAGGGGGTAGAAGAAGCGGGAGCAAAGATAATAAACATACCGGACACCGTCGGCGTGATGTATCCTGGGAAGATGCGCAAGTTCGTATCCGAAATACGCAAAGAGATAAAGATAGACCTCGACGTGCACTGCCACAACGACTTCGGGATGGCCACCGCAAATACGCTGGCAGCAGTCGAAGCAGGATGCAACCAGGTGCAGGTGACAGTAAACGGCCTAGGGGAAAGAGCCGGGAACGCAGACCTCGAACAGGTGGTAATGGCGCTCAAGCTCTTATACGACATAGAGACCAACATAAAGACCGAACGCATCTACCCAACCAGCAAGATGGTAGAGAGGCTCACAGGCGTACGCATAATGCCAAATTTCCCGATCGTCGGAGACAACGCATTCGCCCACGAATCAGGGATACACGTCCACGCAGTCCTCAAAAAAGCCGAGACCTTCGAGCCGATACAACCCGAGATGGTCGGAGCAAAGAGAAAGCTCGTGCTCGGAAAACACATCGGCGTACACGGAATAGACGCCAAACTAAAAGAGCTTGGGATAACTGTCGACTCCGAGCAACTGAAAGAGATAACCACCAAGATAAAAAACCTCGGAGGAATAGGCAAAAAAATAGTCGAAGAAGACCTGGTAGCGATAGCCGAAGACGTCATAGGCAGGGTTCCGAAGACCGACCGAAAAGTAGAACTAGTCGACCTGGAATTGAACTCCAAACTGAACTGCAAGCCCTGCGCAACGGTAGTCCTAAGAGTGGACGGCGCCGAGAAAAAAGCGACAGAGGAAGGAGTAGGCCCGGTGGACGCCGCACTGAAAGCGATAAGAAGCGCCCTCGGAGAAAAAGACATATCGCTCGAAGAATACAGGCTCGACGCGATCACAGGAGGCTCCGACGCCCTCGCAGAGGTAATGATAACCGTACGCAAAGGCAGCGAAACAACACTGGCAAGAGGAGTCCACGAAGACGTGGTCATGGCATCTGTGACAGCATTCATAAACGGGTTGAACAGGATACTAAAGTAATAACGAAAAATGAATTCCGACAAAACTAAAAAAGGCGTGGAGAGAGCGGGTCACCGCTCTCTGATGAAGGCGCTGGGCCTTGTGGATGAAGAGATAGCAAGGCCTTTCATCGGCGTCGTGAACTCGTATAATACTTTCGTTCCGGGACACATCCACCTGAACCGGCTTGCAGGCAGCGCAAAAGAAGGAATACTCCTTGCAGGGGGCATGCCTTTCGAGTTCAATACCATCGGCATATGCGACGGCATAGCGATGGGCCATGTCGGGATGCATTATTCTCTGCCTTCGCGTGAGGTCATAGCCGATTCCATTGAGCTGCAGGTAATGGCGCAGCAGATGGACGCACTATTGTTCGTTTCGTCTTGCGACAAGATTCTCCCCGGGCAACTCATGGCCGCAGCACGCGTGAACGTGCCGTCCATTTTCGTGACCGGGGGGCCGATGGCGACCGGCTGCTGCAATGACCTGGGAATCGACCTGACATCCGTTTTCGAGGCAGTAGGAAAATACAAGGCAGGCAAAATAACTGAAAAAGAGGTACAGGACCTGGAGGAATGCGCATGCCCCGGTGCCGGCTCATGTTCCGGCCTCTATACTGCGAATACGATGGCATGCATGACTGAAGCGCTCGGCATGTCTCTTCCCGGATGCGCGACGGCTCTCGCAGCCGACGCAAAGAAGCAGAGGATAGCCAAGAAATCCGGGATGCAGCTACTCAGACTACTGGAAAAAGACATAAAGCCAAAAGACATAATGACTATGCAGGCATTCGAGAACGCCGTCCGTCTGGACATGACCATCGGCGGCTCCACGAATACGGCATTACACCTGCCTGCAATCGCCCACGAATGCGGCCTTGCACTCACGCTCGAACTGTTCGACAAAATAAGCAAGGAGACGCCTAATCTGACTTCCCTGCGCCCCAGCGGAATGCATCACATGTCGGATCTGGACGCAGCCGGCGGCGTTTCGGCAGTCCTTGACAAGATCAAAGGAAAGCTCAATCAGAAGACCCTGACCGTGACTGCTAAGACTTTGGGAGAGAACCTGAAAGAATTGAGGATAATAAATCCCGCAAAGAATAAAGAGGTCATAAGAGACTTAGGAAACCCCTACCACAAAGAGGGAGGAATAGCGGTCCTGAAAGGGAATCTCGCGCCGAGGGGCTCAGTCGTAAAGCAGTCCGCGGTAGATGAAAAAATGCTGAAGCATACGGGCCCAGCCCGCGTTTTCGACTGCGAAGACGATGCCAACAAGGTCATCATGGCCGGGAAGATAAAGAAAGGCGACGTCATAATCATCCGCTACGAAGGCCCCAGAGGCGGCCCGGGGATGAGAGAGATGCTGCAAGGCACAGCCGCCATCGAAGGAATGGGTCTTTCAGACTCCGTAGCATTGATCACCGACGGACGTTTCTCAGGCGGAACACAGGGGCCATGCATCGGCCACGTCAGCCCGGAAGCCGCGGAAGGAGGGCCGATCGCAATAGTGAGAGACGGAGACGCCATAGAGATAGACATGCCTGCGCGGAAACTGAACGTTAGATTATCCGACGAAGAGATAAAAAACAGGCTCAAATCCTGGAAGAAACCTGAGAAGAAGCTCACAGGATACCTGAAAAGATACGCGCAGCTTGTCAGTTCCGCGGACAAGGGCGCAGTGCTGGATTGAGCGCTTCTTATTTTTTAATTTTAAAAAAGAAGGAATTTCATTCGATGACTCCCGTCAACCTGGCCAGCTCTGTTGCCTTTTCCACGGATAGTCCGTCTCTTAGTATGGTGTACCTGTCACGGATGCTGTGGGCCTTGGTCAGGGCCTCTATTATGTAGTTGTCCTCGATCCCCATCTCTTTTGCGGTGGTGGGTGCGCCGACTTTTTTGAGCGCGTCTCTTATCAGCTCCCATTCGACGTTGTGGAGGTATGCCATCATTATGGTCCCTACCCCGCATTGTTCTCCGTGCAATGCCGGGTGCGGGCATATTATGTCCAATGCGTGGGAGAAGGAGTGCTCTGATCCCGAGCATGGGCGGCTGCTTCCTGCTATGCCTATTGCGACGCCGCTGCTTATCAGGGATTCTACGAGTATGCTTATGTCGTCCTTTATTTTTTCTGCGTTGTGTATCACTATTTCTGCCGAGAGCATGGCGAGGACTGCTGCGTAGTCTCCGTAGTATTCGCTTTTTTCTTTGTTTGCGAGTTTCCAGTCGAGGACTGCTGTGTAGTTGGATATGGCGTCTGCGCATCCTGCGGCTGTGAGTTTTGGTGGCGCTTTGCTCAGTATTGCCGTGTCTGCTATGACTGCGAGCGGGCTGTGTGCTTTTATGGACATCGGCGTTTTTCCTTTGATTGATGCCTGAGGTGAGACTATGCCGTCGTGCGATGCCGCTGTGGGTATGGAGAGGAAGGGTAGTTTTGCTTTCAGCGCTACGACCTTTGTGATGTCTATTATCTTTCCGCCGCCGACGCCTGCTACGTATTTTATGCTTGTTCCTTTTTTTATCTCTGCAAGGATTTTCTCTACTTCTTCGTCTGCCGGGCCTTCTACGAGGTAGAGCTGGGATTTCAGGGCGTCTTTGACTTTGTTTCCTGCTATCTCTTTTGTCGTGGGGTCGGATATGATGAGTGAGTCTCCCCAGAGCCGCAGTTCGTCTGCGATGTCTGCTATCCGTTCTATTGCTCCGTCGCCTGTGACTACTTTTCTTGGAAGCTCGATGTCTTTCATAAATTTATCAGACTGCTTTTGTTCTTTCGCAGTATGCGCACCTGTGGGGCATCGCCGCCGAGACTGAGCATCTCTTGCATCCTTTTACCGGGGACATCGAGCCTTTGGGGTTTGCTGCTATTATGTTTGTCATCATTCCCATGGTTATTGGCTCTATGTTTAGGAGGCAGAAGTGGTCCGAGAATCTCATCAGGGTCGAGAATATCTTGTTTATGGCGCAGTTTGGGTATATGCAGCCCTTGTAGTCTCTTACTATTTTTCGCCTGAGGAGGGGCGTGAAATCCACCGGCACGGTCTTGTTTACCATTCCCTTGTCGCTGTGGAGTATTTTGTTGCCCCTGTGCACTACGTCCATGTAGTCGACGTTGTGGAACTCTATGCCAACGCCCCTGTGGGGGTATTTCTGTATGAAGTTCTGGAACCGTCTCATCATGAGGTCGATTGCCATGTCTGCTGTGAATCCTTCGCTTTCAAGTAGGTATGTAACTGCTGCCGCCGATGCGCCTGTGGCTGTGCTTAGCATCTGGTTTAGGTTCTCGTAGGTGTTCATGCCTTTTTTCATGGTGTCTTCCACTACTTCGACCACTCCTTCCAGTATTTCCAGTGCGTAATCGTCTTTGTACATGTCGTAGGTTGACTGGCATAGGTGGTGGCCTATGTCGCCTATGGACAGTGAGGGAACAGAGAGTATGTTAGCGTAATTTATTTCCTTTGCGACTGCTTCTTCCACTACGGACTTCATGCCTTTGAGGTATCTCTTCTGGTATTTGTCTATGCCGAATGGGAAAGACCCTATCTCGTTCATGAGGCTTGTCTGGGACTCCATGGGGGCATCGAATATGTATTTGAGCATGTCTGTTTCTTCTTTCACGGCCTCTCCGGCTGTTTTGCCGCCTTCTATTGCGTCTATGTATCTCCAGCCGAAAACGTAGCTTGTATTCATCCCCCAGGATTTGCTGGCAAGGACTATCTGGGCGTAGTATCTCTCCTTATCCGAAAGCTTCATATCCCGGAGCATCTGGTTAAGCACGTTGACAGTCGAGCCCGGTGTCAAGGCAAAATCTGCGACACATACCGGTCCATAGAAGCCGGAATGCTTCCTTGCGCATTCCCTGGAGATAAGTGCCTCAGAATTCCCTATCTTTTCGATGAACCTTTCAACGAAGGCTCTGAAGGGAGGGTCCTTTTCATATAGTATCTCCATCAGGGCGGGGGTCTGTATATGTTCCGTGTATGGCTCGTCGGCGTAGTTTATCGTGTCTGTGAGGTCGCATAATATGTTATAGTGCTGCCTTACGGATTCCTTGTGCAGGTCATAGACTGTCTTTTCCTGGGTTTCAGAAGGAGCCAGGGACTCAACGACCTTTACGTATGGTTTAAGGTCTTTTATCAGAAACTTGCTCCCCCGATGCTTCTTCAGCATGTCTATGTTCGCATGCATCAGGGCCAGTGATTCGTCTGCGGCCTTAGGATATACGTCGCTTTGTTCCAACTTGAGAATAATATGGAACTGATGGATTAATAATCTGATTTTTGCCTATTGAATTCTCTATATTCGCCCGATTCAAGCCTATTTTTCCTTTTTTTAAATCCGCTCATAAGATTACATGCATGAAAATATTTTATGCTATTCTGGTCGGCCTGCTTTTCTTTACAGGATTTGCCGAGGCAGATTTGCTCGTAAGCAGAAACCTGCCGACCCAAGTTAGAGCAGGGGAAAATTTTACCGTGACAATGTCAATACAGAGCACAGGCGATAACCCCCCATTAGTCGCCTTGACTGAAATCTATCCGTTCGTTTGGACCGTTTCAGACATTACAGGCGGCGGCATTGACCGAGGTTTCATTGACGGAAATAGCACCATTGAATGGGCTCTTTCAGATATCGCGAACACGCCAGGCACTTACTATATCCGATATACCGTCCATGTTCCCAAATCGGCGTTGGGGGGAGCGTATGCTTTTTCTGGTTGGTATGGAATAAACGGAAGCACTCAAACAGGGGGGAATTCAACCGTGATGGTGGAGGACGTAAGGCCTGTGAACGTCTCTCGCAGCATTCCACAGTCTGTGATAAATAAGAATTCAACGATTATAATCACTTTGAACATGACGGTGGATGAGGGCAACAAACCAGCGGCCGTTAACCTTTCTGAGACCCTCCCGTTTGGTTTTCAATTCGTGAATGCATCTGACTCCGGGATGGGAGATGGAAAGCACATAAATTGGTCGTTCTCTTCTTCTCAAGAGCCGGTCCAAGATAGAATTATAACATACGTATTGAGGACGCCGAACAGCAACCGTACATACGAATTCGACGGATTGGTGACAAATGAATGGGGCATCCAGGGTGTGTCTGGCGACAAGAACATTGAGGTGGTAGAAGGTTGCGTGCTTAGAGGAGACTATCCCCCCTGCGAGAGTGTGAGCCTGTCTGAGGTGGTCGCCTTTATAATACGCTGGTCTACTGGCCTCGAGTCCCTTCCTGATGTGGTTAGTTTAATCGCAAAATGGGCTGACTAACCAGATATTTCCTTCTTTTTGTTAGAGCCTATCTCAGTAGAGTTGTTGCTCTCCATGTTATGATGGCGCAGGCTAAGTGTAGCATAGCGATATAGGTCTCTGCTTTCTTGTTCCATCGTATGAGTATTCCTCTGAATCGGTTCAGCCAGCTGTGGGTTCTTTCCACAACCCATCGTCTGGCTTTCTTTCCTGCTTCTTTTTTGATTTCCTGCGCTTCTTCTCCGCGGCTTCTTATGTGCGCAGTGAAGCCGAATTCTTCAGCAAGAGCGCGCACTTCATCGGAATAGTATGCCTTGTCGAGGCATAGCCCCTGTTGTTTGTTTTTCGTAGGCTTGGGTCTTTTAACCTCCAAGTTGTTCAAGGTTTCTTTGAACAGTTTTACGTCGTGGCGGTTGGCTCCGTCAACTGCCATCGCCAACGGAATGCCTTTGGCCTCGGTTAGAAGGCTTCTTTTCACGCCCGTCTTCGCACGGTCCGTCGGATTCGGACCTGTTTTTTCCCTCCCAAAGGCGCCTTGGTCATGGCCCCATCCATGCTAAGCCACGCCCAGTCTATGCCTTTAAGCATGTCGTATTCAAGCAGTCCACGCCGCCAGAGTTTCTCAAACACGCCCGCTTCACTCCATTCCATGAAGCGCCTGTGCGCCGAGGAATGATTGCATATACTCGTCGCATCCAAGGAGCCCCACTGACAACCAGTCCGAAGCACGAAAAATATTGCATTCATCGCGTCCCGATCCGGGACGCGTGGATTATGACACCCTAAAGGATGAGACCTACGACGAGGAAGCAGCGGCTTCATCTGCTCCCAAAGCGCATCAGGGATGCGCCACCCATCATCCTCAACAACAAGACCCATGTTGGTACTCCCCAACCAACCACGGTTATTAATCAGCCAAAACAGATTAATAACCTAATGAGATAGGCTCTTAGTCTAACTTCCTAACTACCGGAGGATAGCGCTATGATAACAACTGAGAGGAGAACATTTTTCACGAATTAACGGGTTTTGCCTGAACCACCAAAAGAATAACACAGAACGAAAGTTTTTCCCTAAAAAATAATAAAAAAATAAAGAAGGATATGATTCACTTCAGATGGTCCAGTGCGTCCACTGCTTCCGGGTTCGCGAGCGTGGAGATGTCTCCGACCGGCTCTCCCTTGGCTTTGGACTTTATGACCCTTCTCATTATCTTCCCTGAGCGGGTCTTTGGCAGGTCGTCTACGAACCATATTTCGTCAGGCCTTGCGATCGGGCCTATCTCTACTCCGACCCATTTTCTTAGTTCTTCTTTTAGTTCTGCGCTGGGTGTGTGTGTCTTGCGCAGTACGACGTATGCTCTGATCGCTTCTCCTTTTACTTCGTGGGGTATGCCGATCGCTGCTGCTTCTGCCACTGCTGCGTGGGATACGAGTGCGGATTCTACTTCTGCTGTTCCTATCCTGTGTCCTGAGACGTTTAGTACGTCGTCTGCTCTTCCCTGTATCCATAAGTATCCTTCTTTGTCTTTTCTGGCTATGTCTCCTGCGAGGTATATTCCTTTGTATTTGCTCCAGTATGTTTCCTTGTATCTGTCCGGGTTCTTGTATAGGGTGCGCAGCATGGCTGGCCACGGCTTCTTTATTACGAGGAGGCCTCCTTTGTCTGTCAGGCTTTCTCCTTGTTCGCTGAATATGTCTGCGTCTATTCCTGGGAGCGGCTTTGTTGCTGTTCCGGGTTTTAGAGGTGTCAGTGGCATGGGGGATATCATGTGCATCCCTGTCTCGGTCTGCCACCAGGTATCCATTATGGGGCATTTATTTTTTCCTACGAATTCGTGGTACCACATCCATGCTTCGGGGTTTATCGGTTCGCCGACGCTTCCCAGCAGGCGTAGACAGGCTCATGTCTCTTTTCTTGGGCCATTCGTCTCCGAGGCGCATGTGCGCTCTTATGGCTGTGGGCGCGGTGTAGAATATGGATATTCCGTGTTTTTCGATGAGCTCCCACCATCTGTCGGGGTGCGGGTAACTAGGCGCGCCTTCGTACATGAATGATGTGGCTCCGTTTATCAGCGGGCCGTATACGATGTAGGAGTGCCCGGTTATCCATCCTGCGTCTGCGCTGCACCAGTATACGTCTTCTTCTTTTATGTCAAAGACCTGCTTTGTGGTAATATAGGTACCGACGGCGTATCCTCCGTGCACGTGGACTATCCCTTTGGGCGAGCCTGTTGTCCCTGAAGTGTATAGTATGAATAAGGGGTCTTCTGCATCCATCTTCTCAGTCTCGCAGTGCATGGACTCACCTTCTACTATGTCATGCCAGTATAAATCTCTTTCAGTTGCCATGTGAATGTTGTTGCCTGCGCTCTTGACCACGACGACCGATTCGACCGTTGGCGCATCCTTCAATGCTTCGTCTGCGTTGTGTTTCAGCGATACGACAGAGCCTCTCCTGTAGAATCCGTCGGCAGTTACCAATGCCTTTGCTCCGCAGTCGTTCATCCTATCTCTCAGGGCTTTAGCAGAGAATCCGGAAAACACGACAGAGTGCACGGCACCTATTTTAGCGCATGCCAGCATCGCTATCGGCAGCTCCAGCAGCATGGGCAGATAGATAGCGACTCTATCTCCTTTCTTTATGCCTAAGCTTTTTAGGGCGTTTGCGAATTTATTGACTTGCAGGTACAGACTCCCGGTATGTGAGTTTTTTTACCTCTCCTGTCTCTCCTTCCCAGATGAAAGCTACCTTGTTCTTGTGCCAGGTCTTCATGTGCCTGTCCACTGCGTTGTGCACTATGTTCGTCTTTCCGCCAGTGTACCACTTATAGAAAGGTGCATCGCCTGCATCAAGTGTCTTGGTCCAGGGAGTAAACCACTCTAATTCCTTTGCGACCTCCCCCCAGTACCACTCTACGTCCTTTGCTTTTTCCAGGAGTTCGTCGTAGGTCTTTATCCTGTGCTTGTCCATCCAAGCCTTGATGTTGCTATTATCCACCATCTCCTTCGACGGATTAAACACTCTCTGCTCGTCCATCAATACCTCAACGTCGTTATGTGCTTTGGTCGTCGTCATTTTTTTTTACACCGGTTTTTTTAGTTTGATTTTTTTGATTTTATTTGGAAGGCTTCGGAGGTTTTATTACAAGTGCCATGAGTGCAGCAATCGCTACAAGTATTCCCAGTATCAGCCCGGGCATTGAATAGCTTGAAATAACCGGGTTTGCAGGCACGAGGTTTGCAGACAGCATAGGCCCAAGTATGCCCCCGATCCCATACGCCGTGAACACTATGCCATAGTTTACTCCACAGTTCTTTGCACCGAAAAAGTCGGCGGTAGAGGCCGGAAACAAGGAAAAACACGACCCAAAACACAGGCCAATCAACGCCATCACGACGTATACCATTACCGGCGCCATGGGAGTAGTGTACACAAATGTGGCTATGAGAACTGCCTGGGCTGCGAACAATATAAACATAGTCCTAGCCCTCCCGATGTGATCCGACAGCCATCCCGCAAATATCCTCCCCACGCCGTTGAATATAGCAAGAACGCTTACTGCGACCGCACCTTCAAGGACCGCCGACTCGGCAGAGTATTTGAAAGCGTCTCTGAATGCGATCTCTGCATACTTGTTCAAGAATCCGATGACCATGAGACCTGCTGCGGCCGTGAATATGAACATGACCCACAGCATCCAGAACTGCTTGGTTCTGATCATCTCCGAAACCGTGTAATCCTTGTGGGCATGCGTTACTGCCTTCTTGGTTTTCGACGGATCCCAGCCTTCAGGTTTCCATCCCTCGGGTGGGTTTCTGAGGACGAGTGCCCCTGCGCATATAACCACCAAGAACACAGCGCCCAGGGTCATGAAAGTATTCTGCAGGCCGATATTCAGAAGGCTTGAGAGTACAGGCATCTGGAAAAGAGATACTATCAATGGCTGTATAAGCCCTTTAGGCTGTGCGGGAAGCCCGTTGATCATTACCTGGGCTATTGGTGCGAGCAGTACCGAACCGAAGCCGAAGCCGAAGACCATTATACCTGCTATCAGTCCTCTTTTGTCCGGGAACCATTTGTTTCCTGCGGCAATCGGCGCGCCGTATGCGAAACCCACTCCTGCACCTGCCAGTACTCCGTAGGTGATATACATCAGTGTTTTATCGTATAGTGCCTGACTGGAGGCTATGAATCCTATGCCGAGCAGTACCCCCCCTATAAGTGCCACGAGTCTTGGGCCTCTTTTATCCTGTATCCTGCCTGCTATCGGCATGGTCAGGGCAAAGAACAGGAGCATTATGGAAAAAACCAGCGTCTGCTCGGGCGTAGTCCATTTATACGGTCCTGTTTGATTGTCCAGCGTGGAGCCGAATATGCTCCAGGTATATGTTATGCCCAGCATCAGATTTATTATAACCCCCCCTGCGACTATCAGCCAGCGATTTGTTTTTTTATCGGCCATTTTGACTTTTTTAAATCTATCATGATTAATTATGTTAGATTATTTGGGTGTCATCCTTTAAAAAGCAGGCATAAGAAAAACGACAAATGCCGAACTAATCAACCGGGCTATGCGCGCTCCTTCCTGTAGCCTTCGATGATGTCTTCCAGCCGCAGCCTGGACCTATGCGTCTTACGGGCTATGTCAGCATCCGAAAGACGCACATAATAGCATCCCTCGAACTGCCGCACAAGACAAGTATCGGCATATACTATATTTTTGCCGTCCAAGAGAAGCCGGTTGTTCTTGTCGTCTGTAAAAACCATCGAAGCAGAGAGCAAGCAAGTAACTTCATCTTTGCGCAGGCTTCTTCTAAGCAGGACATACCCCTTCTTCTGAGCAGGAAACAAACCCACAGGAGCGATGATACCCTCCAAAACCATTTCCCAGCGCTTCTTCAAGCCATCCACACTGGACGCCCTCCTACGCTGATCGGACAGGTTATCCTTCAAATTCTTTATGGAAATCTCCTTTTTCACCATCTCTGCGTCCCTGCGCAGGCCCATGTCGCATTCTCTTCGGATCTTCGCAGCCTTCGCCTTAAGAGACTCGATCTCTACTTCTTTTTCTGCCAGACTGTTCCTCATGTACTCGTTCTGCCGCTCAAGCATAATCATCCTCCTGCTGTACTCGGATTCGGGTATCGGCGCGGGAACGGGCTTGTCAACTTTAGCGGCAGGCAATTCCTTCTTTGGCTCCGGCTTCCTGCCTCTCTCTTCGACTGCTGTTCTGGCCTTGTCAATGGAAAAGCCCCTGATGACGAGATGCTTCACCTCGTCGGCCTTCCGCTCATCCCAGCCAAGGGAATCGATCTTCGCGAACTTGTTTCTATATGCTCCGAATGCAAGCAATGCCGCAGCCAGAGAATCCCTCTGATGAGCATCCCCTGTCTTATTGTTCCTGGTCAGGGCTATCTTGTCCAGCACCAGCGCAGACTCGGGAGGAGCATATACGACTGCGCCAAGCTTGCTTGCCATCCTCAGAACAAAACCCGGAGCAGGCGCAACGTCGGATGCGATCACGGAAACGCTTCCAAGAGAGACAAGACGCTCCAGTGCCTTATCCAATCCCAGGTCCTTGGAACTGAACAGATCAACGACCCTGCCATGGAAATCGATCGCTGCAAGCCCTGTGGTTGTGCCCGGATCTACGCCGACTATTAGGTGCAATTTGTCTCCTGATGCAAGTACTTATACCTTCATCTTCTTGAAAGCATACGTTCCTATTAATATCATCGCTGCCGCAAATAATGCAACTACTGTGAAATCAAGCGCTACAGGGAATGCGGATTTTCCAAGCAGTATCCCTCTTAGGCCGTCCACTGAGTAGGTGACAGGGTCTATGAACACGAATGGTGCCAGGTATGCCGGGAGATTGTTTATCGGGAAAAGCGCGCCTGAGAGGAAGAACATAGGGAACACAACGAAGCTGCTGACCAGCTGGAAGCCTTCAGGGCTTTCCATCTGCGAGCCGAGTATCAATCCTATGCTGACCAGGCCGACGGTCGTTGCAATCAAAAATATGATCGAGGCGATTATTGAGAGGGCATTGAATTGTATCCCTGCCAGAAGCCCTGCCGACGCAAAAACCAGACCTATTATAATAAGTATGATTATCTGTACAAGAGAATCGGTTGCTCCTCCCACGACTTTTCCTATGAATATCGCCCTCCTAGACATAGGCGATACCAGGACTTCCTTTAGGAAATCGATTTTTTTGTCCCAGACGATGTAGACTCCAAAGAAGATGGATGAGAACAGAACTGATTGTATCAGGACGCCGGGATAGATGAAAGTCTGGTAATTGACCCCCGAAATCGAGATAGCGGACCCTATTCCTCCGCCGATTATGAGGAACCATAGCAGGGGATTAACTACCGAAGAAACAACCCTTGACCTCTCCCTTAAGAAGACTTTATACTCGCGGTACCACAGAGCAAATATCCCTTTCAGTTCGCCCATCTTCTCTTAAGAATAGGTAAGGAATTGTAATAAATCGCAAAAGGATGCAATACCCTTACATTATATCTTTGAGAAATGTAAATAAATTCCAGTGGAAAGTCCAGTGGAAAGCCGCAAGCACGCAAAAAAAGCAGGGGTCGTTGTCAGATTCGTAAAAGACTGGCCTGCGCAGGAAATAATAAAGTTGTATGAGTCCGCAGGCTGGTGGGATGGCTCGAAGCCTTCCAGCGTTAGAAAGATTATCCTGGGAAGCTTCGTCTACGCGGTCGCAGTCGATGAAGAAACCGGAAAAGCCGTTGGGATGGGCCGGGCTATGTCTGACGGAGTATCCGACGCTTATATACAGGACATAGTAGTCCTGCCGGAGTATAGGCGACGGGAAGTCGGGAAAAAGCTCATTGTTGCACTCAGGGACTATTGCCTGGCAAAGAAAGTCGCATGGATCGCGCTCATCGCAGAGCCAGGTACCGAGCAATTTTATCGCGGCCTAGGTTTCCAGGAGATGGAAGGCAATACCCCGATGCGATACGCCGGAACCAAAAAGACGGGAACATCAGGCTCCGGCATGAAGCCATGAAAGAACAGATACGCGTTTCCATGGGGACGCTTCGGGTGCTTGGAATGGAGATACTGGAAACGGACGCAGACCCGACAACAGCATACATGCAGACCTACGAGCCCGGCAGATGCAGCGCAAACTGCGCCTTCTGCTCGCAGGCAAAGAACTCAAAATCAAGTAATGAGAATATCGCACGCGGCTTATACCCCCCAAGAGACACAAAAGAAGTACTCGCAAGGCTGGCCAAGGCATACTCGCATGGCCTCCTCAGAAGGGCATGCATACAGACCATGAACTATCCCCGGATGGCAGACGATCTCCTCTACCTTGTCAGGGAAATAAGGAAGTCTTCCGATATCCCTTTATCAGTGTCACTGTTCCCAGTAGCTGAAGATTTTCTGCGCGAGTTGAAAAGAGCAGGAGTAAACCAGGTAGTAATCCCCCTTGATGCTGTGACAAAGGAAATATTCGAGGAGATAAAAGGAAAAAAAGCCCGCTCGCCCTACCACTGGGAGACCCATCTTAAGGCTTTGTCGGATGCAGCAAGCCTGTTTGGCAAAGGGAACGTCGGCACACATCTAATAATCGGCCTGGGGGAAACAGAAGAAGAAGCCGCATACCTGATACAGATGCTCACCTACATGGGCGTATACCCTGCATTATTTGCCTACACTCAGGTCCCAGGAGCACAGATGAAAAAGGAGCCGCCCAATATCGGGCACTACCGGAGGATACAAATGATCTCTCACCTGATATCAAACAAGCTCTCAACATATAGCAGCATGGGATTCGCAGGCGGAAAAGTATTATCCTACGGAAAAGAGCCCGGAGCAATAGACGGCTTGATAGACACTGGCGAGCCCTTCAAGACCAAGGGATGCCCGGACTGCAACAGGCCTTATTCGACAGAGGAGCCCGGAGGCATCATATACAATTATCCGAGAAACCTTTCAGACGAAGAATCAGACAACGTCAGAAAACAGCTTACAGAGGGGCTATAAAAATATGAAACTTCCGGAAAAGGTGGACATGGCATTGGAGATGAATAAGGAACTGTTCGCCGAAGACCTCCCGAAACTGCAAGCAATGGCAACGAAACTGCGGCAGAGATATTTCGGAAAGAGGATCGCTTTCTACACAAAGCCCTATACGCCGGTTTCAGTCACAGGCACAGACTGCGAGTTATCCTGCAAGCACTGCGGCAAACATTACCTGGGCCATATGGAAAAAGCGTCAAGTAGCAAGGAAATAGAAAAACTCCTTGAATCGCTGGCTGCATCAGGGATCGAGGGCGTTGTCCTCTCAGGGGGGAGCAAAATAGACGGCTCTGTGCCGACATACGAAAAAGCCGCGGCAATAAAAAAGGCAAAAAAGAAGACAGACCTGGTGATAAATGCGCATACTGGGATAGTAACCAAGCAGCAGGCCAAGAAGATGGCCGCATACGTGGATGCGGCTCTGACAGACGTCATAGGCGACAAAGACACGATAAAACAGATACTCGGCCTCCCATACGGTCCGGAAGATTACAAAAGAACCCTGCGTCTGCTGCGCGACGCGGGGATAGAGAATATGTCGCCGCACATCATAGTCGGCCTGGACCACGGAGAAATAAGGGGAGAGCTTGCAGCCCTGAACCTGATAAAAGACATCGACCCTGACAACATAGTCATAGTCGTCTTCATACCTACGAAGGGAACGCCCATGGCAAAGGACAAGCCGCCGAAAATAGAAGACGTATCAAAGATAATAGCAATAGCCCGCATCCTTTACCCGACAAAAAACATCTCGCTCTCATGCGTGCGCCCGGGCGGAAGATACCGAACGCAGCTCGATGCCCAAGCCATTAAATCCGGTGTAAACAAGATGGCAGTGCCTTCAAAAGCAGCCTACAAAACTGCTGAAGAGATGGGCCTGGAAGTCCATGTAGTGAGAACATCGAGGTGCTGCTCATGGTGATGAAACCCATAGCCGAAGCCTGCGGAATAGAGATATGCGCAGAAAAAGGCCAGGAATACTCTTTCTTCTCAAGCCCCTATCAGGCGCACAGAGACTTCTCCGCAGTCGACATCCATGCATCATGGGAATTCGGATGCGAGGTCGCATCGCCTGTAGGCGGAGTAGTGCAAAAGATAATGTCATTCGATTCCCCGACACCCACTGAAAAATCCCTCCCAGAGCATCTGATAATAATAAAAAAAGGAGGATACGCCGCAAGGATAATGCACGTCGAGCCGGCCGTAAAAGCCGGGGAAAAAATAAGCCCAGGAGACATTATAGGCAGATCGATAGCAAACGGATTCTTCACATACTGGAACGATCCGACCGTCCATGTAGAAATACGCAAGGAGAACGACTATCTGCGGGCCCGCGGAGGGTTCATGTTAAAGCCGGAGGCGGCTATCACGCCATGTAGAAGCGCGGATAACACTCTTGGAGGCATCGTGACAAAAACGAGTTCTCATAATTCTACTGTCATACTAAGCCGCGGGGTCTCTTTACGGGTCGGGGGTTCTCTTGTTCAGCCTGACGGGACAACGTGCCTTGATTATTCCGGTCTGTTTGGGAGTTTTGTTGTCGGAGAAGAAGTTTTTCTGGGGGATGTGAAACTGGGCAAGGTCATTGATTCCCGCCCCTATATGAGCACCTATGCAACGAGTCCGCTAAGGGTTCTCGTGAATGAAACGCCTTATGAGGGGATAGCGTTTACAAACAGGCAGGATGTAATAAAGCTGCTTCCAAGGGGCTATGGCAGATCAGTTCTGAAGGAAGGAGACCGTGTGAGACTTGAGGTAAAAGGAATTCAGGCCTTTTAGCGGACGCAGCATGCCCATTTGTCCGGGCAGTCCAGTGTTCCGAGGGAGTTTTCCGTGTTCGCGCATGATTCTTTGCATCTTCCGCCTTTGTTAAGACATGTCTCCACTGCCGGGTTCTTTTTGCAGCAGGTCCAAGTCTTGTAGCAGCCCAGATTCCCCTGCGATTCTTCGCCGTAATTGCATGAGATCTTGCATTGCATCCCTTTTGGAGTGCATTCGTCAATTGCATCCGGTTGTCTGGGGGTGAACATGTACCAGCAGGCAACCAATACTACCGCGATCGCCAAAATAGCTATAGCCACCACCGCCTTCGTTTTTGTATCCATCTTCTTTTAAGCCACCACCGGGCGCAGTATGCAGTACTCGTTTATGTTGTCGTTATCGAGATCGATGCATGTGCATTTCTGGCCGCAATCATTGGTATTGCCGCAGGCCGTATGATCTGCACAGTATATGCATCTTATGCCTCTCCAGGGTTTTGGCAGTATGCTGTCAGGTATCTGGCTGTCGGCTTTGAGGAGGATGAATTTTATGCTTGAGCAGTCTGCTGTTGTAAGGTCTTCTGTTAGGTAGAATCGCAGGAGCGTGCGTATCTCGGATAAGCTCAGCTTGCTGTTAGACGGATTCCTAAGATAGTCTATGATTGCTTTTCTCAGGACGAATAGGTAGTCGCTTTGGAACGGGCAGCTTCTATCGCAGCGCAGTGTAGTGGTTGTCGAGCCGCTGGTTGTGGTAGGCTGCTGTGATGTCGTGGGCCAGATGGTTGTGGTTGCGATGGTCGTTGTAGACGAGTTTATTCCGCATCCTGGAAGCCTTGCATTCGGGTCTCCTTTTATGCTTCCGCGCAGGTCGGTCCAGAGATTCGAAAGCCCGGAGTAATCGGTTTTATACGGTGCCTGGCTGTTTTGCACCCAGGCGAGGAAGCCCGCCTGCCTCTTGTCGGCATTATCCGCTGCTTCTCCCACGGTTTTGCAGTCTGCGATGTCTTCTATGACTTTGCGCATGAGGACATAGTAAGGCGCATACCAGTCCATCGGCTGAGGCTCAGCAGGATAATAATCGCAGTTGTATTCTTCGTTGTGCATCGAGTAGCTCATCTCCGTCCAGTAGCCAAAAGACGAATACGGATTATTCAGGCTGTTTATCACATCTTCTGAAAATTCGCAGTTCAGGAACGCGATCCTGGAATTCTCTCCGAACTCTTCTTTGCATTCCGTGCAGTCTCCGCCGATGCCAGGCCCCGAGTCGCACTGCATATTCTCATACAATCCCCCACCCAGCCAAACTACCATCCCCGGGTTTTCTTTCTGGACTATGTCCGCTATATTTTGCGGAGTGCAGTCGTGTTGGCAAGTTATCAGGCGGCTTCCAAGCTTGCTTGCGAGCGGCCCGAGGAGGTATTTGTCATAGACGTCGGTCTCCCAGTTGTAGTGCCAGGCATGGCAGCTATTAGAGGATATCGCTACAAGAATCTTCGAAGTAGTGGATGGCATGGTGGTAGTCGTGGATTGCGATGTAGTTGTCGTAGTCGTAGTCGCAAGTGTCGAAGTCGAGGAAACTGACGTAGTGGTCGTCGTAGTCGCAGATGTCGAAGTCGTAGAAGCTGACGTAGTGGTCGTAGAAGCTGACGTAGTGCTCGTAGAAGAGCTTATGGTCGACGTGGTTGAAACGATCCCTCCGCATGCTGCAAGCGCCTTCTTTATGTTGTCGTCGTAGGAGGCGACATCCGTCGACTTTGCGGCTGCGAGCTGATAATCGCTTGCGGCTGACGGAAGAGTATTTGCTATCAATAGCGGCAGGCATGCCTTCCACATGTCGGATGTGTCCTTGAAAGCAGCCGACAGGTCTCCTGACAACGTGTTGACGCCCCCGCCAGTCGCGAGCCCGTTAGAGCCCGATCCACAGGGCACTATGCCGTCGACGTTGGCATCCCCTGATATCTCCTCGAGCAGGCTCAGATACGGCACTCCAGGTGCCGCGAATCTCGCGGGCATCCCCTTGTTCTCGTCGTCTATGAGAACTGGGTCGACGATCACCTCATCATACGGCTGGAATGGCATCATCGAAGCTATGGTGTCCATGTAATACCAGCCGTATCCCTGGACGTAGAACTGCACGTTGTAGTGCGTTGCGAGGCAGCCCCGATACCATGTTGGATAATTTGCCAGCACCCTTGCAGGTATTCCCGAAGCCCTAAGCAATGCAGCAGTCAGCTGCGCGTGGTTCGTGCATGCGCCTCCTCCAGCCTGCAGTGTCGAAAGCGCATCGCATGCGCTCGGGCTTCCACCCCTCTGGGTATCCATGAAATCGAATATCTTTTTCGCAACCTCCATGATTTTCGTAGAGCTTCCCTTGAGTTGGTCTGCCTTCGCCTTTATCTGCGCATTGTCGCTCTGCACGGTCGCGCCCGGCTGCAGGTACTCTGCGACATCGGCGGGGAGCGCACTGGCAGGGACGATCGCCGCATCGGTAGGGACGTTGGAATAGTCCTTCTCGATATTCAGGCTGTAAACCCCCCATTTCCACGACACAGTCTGGCCGCTCGACAGGGGCTTTGTTATGACTTCGAGCATCAGGTGGTCGGAGTCCCTCATAAAAAGCCTCCAACTCTCGATCAGGTCCGGCTTGTCCGCGTTGAAAGCGAAGTAGATTGGCGCCTGTTCCTCCCAAAGGTTAGTGACGGGCACCTGCATGACAGTTCTCTGGGACTGGCCCATCGTCACGTAGCCAGAAATCGAATAGGCTATTCCCTGGCTGTCGAGGCTCTTATCGTACTGTATGGGAAACTCAGTTGCAGCGAATGCGCTGGATAATAGCAGCAGCACCCCCAGACCCAAAGGCATGCTTTGGCAGATAGATATCTTTGCCATCATTAAGAGCCTATCTCAGTAGAGTTGTTGCTCTCCATGTTATGATGGCGCAGGCTAAGTGTAGCATAGCGATATAGGTCTCTGCTTTCTTGTTCCATCGTATGAGTATTCCTCTGAATCGGTTCAGCCAGCTGTGGGTTCTTTCCACAACCCATCGTCTGGCTTTCTTTCCTGCTTCTTTTTTGATTTCCTGCGCTTCTTCTCCGCGGCTTCTTATGTGCGCAGTGAAGCCGAATTCTTCAGCAAGAGCGCGCACTTCATCGGAATAGTATGCCTTGTCGAGGCATAGCCCCTGTTGTTTGTTTTTCGTAGGCTTGGGTCTTTTAACCTCCAAGTTGTTCAAGGTTTCTTTGAACAGTTTTACGTCGTGGCGGTTGGCTCCGTCAACTGCCATCGCCAACGGAATGCCTTTGGCCTCGGTTAGAAGGCTTCTTTTCACGCCCGTCTTCGCACGGTCCGTCGGATTCGGACCTGTTTTTTCCCTCCCAAAGGCGCCTTGGTCATGGCCCCATCCATGCTAAGCCACGCCCAGTCTATGCCTTTAAGCATGTCGTATTCAAGCAGTCCACGCCGCCAGAGTTTCTCAAACACGCCCGCTTCACTCCATTCCATGAAGCGCCTGTGCGCCGAGGAATGATTGCATATACTCGTCGCATCCAAGGAGCCCCACTGACAACCAGTCCGAAGCACGAAAAATATTGCATTCATCGCGTCCCGATCCGGGACGCGTGGATTATGACACCCTAAAGGATGAGACCTACGACGAGGAAGCAGCGGCTTCATCTGCTCCCAAAGCGCATCAGGGATGCGCCACCCATCATCCTCAACAACAAGACCCATGTTGGTACTCCCCAACCAACCACGGTTATTAATCAGCCAAAACAGATTAATAACCTAATGAGATAGGCTCTAAATATACTGATAAATAATTACTCAAAATACCTTAATATACTACCTTAATATACGTGCAAAAATGAAACTCGACGTCTTCGAATACCCGGACGGCCTGAAATATACAAGAGGCCATATCTGGCTGAAAGTCAGAGGAGATACTGCGACCATAGGCGTAACCAGCCTCGGTGCATCACTTGCCAAGGAAATAGTGCACATAGACCTCCCGGACGACGGCGTAGAATACGCTGCGGGAAAGCCCCTTGCAACCTATGAAACCATAAAATCCGTATCCGAGATAACGCTGCCAGTGGCCTGCAAAATAATCAAAGTCAATGAAAAACTCCTGGACAACCCCTCGCTGATCAACTCAGACTGCTACGGGGACGGATGGATAGCCAAAATAAAATTCACAGACAAAACAGCGGTAAAAGAGCTGCTGGACGTAAAAGAGGCCGTGAAGAACTATAAAACGATCCTTGACAAAGAGAAAGAACGATATAAGGGGATATACGACTGAATTCTGATTTGTGGTTGTGTGTAAGAAATATTTATTCTTCTAATGATTTTCTATTATTTCCAGAAAAAATTTGTTTAAATCTCTAAAAATTAATTAAATCTTTATTATTAAATCCCTCTGTTCAATAACTACGAAGATTATGCCGTCAATAAAATCTTTGGAGGTGATTGAATGGCTGATATCTTAGTGGATGCCGTCCTTTTCGCTGGATTGCTCATCGTCATAACGTTTTTAGTCAAACCAGTCGGGACTTATATCTCCCGCGTCTTCGAAGGCAGGGTAAAGTTTCTGTCTTTCTTTGAAAACCTTATCTACAGGCTATGCGGCATACATGCCGGAAAAGAGATGGGCTGGCGCGCCTATGCCCTCTCGATGCTTGTTTTCAACCTGATCGGAATACTCTTTCTTTTTGTTATCCTTTTGCTGCAGCAGTTCCTGCCATTGAACCCCCAGGGCTTCGGCGGGTTCCCTTGGGACCTTGCGTTGAATTCCGCGGTAAGCTTTGTCACGAACACGAACTGGCAGGCTTATTCCGGCGAGTCCGCAGCAAGCTATTTTTCACAGATGATAGGCTTTGCAGTGCAGAATTTCCTTTCCGCTGCCACAGGGATATGCATAGCAGTCGCACTAATCCGTGGTTTGTCAAGGGAGTCCTACCAGACGGTCGGTAATTTCTGGGTCGATTTGACGAGATGCAATCTTTACCTGCTTCTGCCTGTTTCCTTCTTCTTTGCAGTTTTCCTCGTCTCCCAGGGCGTGATACAGAATTACGACGGCTATGTATCCTATCATGCCGTCGATTCCGGCGGTTCTATGCTTCTGCCCATGGGTCCTGTGGCCTCGCAGGAAGCCATAAAGGAATTCGGCACCAACGGCGGAGGTTTTTTCAATGCGAACTCTGCGCACCCATTTGAGAACCCGACGCCTCTCACGAACATCGCAGAAATATTCATGATCCTTTTAATCCCCTTTTCATTAGCCTATACTTATGGGCACATGATAAATGACACCCGTCAGGGCTGGGCGATCTATGCCGTTATGTTGTCCCTGTTTTCGCTTCTTCTGATTGTGTGCTATGCTGCCGAATCCTATGGGAATCCTTTGCTCGCCGGAAAAGGCATAACCGGTGACTATGTCGAAGGAAAGGAAGCGCGTTTCACGGTAGGTGAAAGCGTTCTGTTTGCTTCTGCGACGACCGCTACCTCGACTGGCGCTGTGAATACCATGCATGATTCATTGACTCCCATTGGAGGAATGATTCCTCTGGTCTTCATTCTTCTGGGTGAGATAGTCCCTGGCGGAGTAGGCTCTGGCCTGTACACTATGCTTCCGTACGTTATAATAGGTGTCTTTGTCGCAGGCTTGATGGTTGGCAAGTCCCCGGAGTACCTGGGAAAGAAAATAGAAGCCTTGGACATGAAGGCATCGGTAGTGATAGTCCTTGTTCCCTCGATGCTTGTCCTGCTGTTATCCGGCATAGCTCTCATTATCCCGGAGGGCGTTTCATCCATTTCCAATCCCGGCCCCCACGGATTGACTGAAGTCCTTTATGCGTTCGCATCCCTTTCCAATAACAACGGCAGCTCATTTGCAGGCTTGAACGCTAATACCTTTTTTTACAATCTATCAGGCGCTCTGGCAATGTTCCTTGGGCGCTTTGTCCCGGCAGTCGCCGCACTGGCTCTCGCCGGTTCTATAGCGAAAAAGCGCAGGTACCATTCCAAGGACATGCTCCCAACGCACAATCTGACGTTTGTCATCTGGCTGATAGGAGTAATACTCCTGCTTGACACGATATCCTTCCTGCCTGCGCTCGCACTCGGGCCAGTGATAGAGCATCTCATAATGCTGAAAGGGGGTGTTTTCTGATGGCAGGTATCTTCGAACTTGGGACCTTTTGCGCAGCCCTGATAGACGCTTTCAAAAAGCTTAACCCTCTAAGCCTCTGGAGGAACCCAGTGATGTTCTCAGTCGAGATCGGCGGCATCGTCACTACTGTGAATCTCTTGTTGGACTTGTCCGCCGGCAAACCTTCTGGCTTCCTTTTTTGGATAACATTCTGGCTCTGGCTTACGGTACTCTTCAGCACCTTTGCCGAGTCGTTCGCAGAGATACGAGGAAGGGCAAGGACAGACGAACTAAAAAAGGCGAGGTCTAAAACAACTGCAAAGCGGCTTGATGGTGAGAGCCTCGATTCGTCATACAAGCTCGTCAATGCAGTTGACCTCAGAAAAGAAGACCTTGTGCTCTTGGAAGCAGGCGACGTCGTTCCATCAGACGGAGAAATCGTGGAAGGCTCTGCTCTCATGGACGAATCGGCGGTAACCGGCGAATCGGCGCCCGTAGTCAGGGAATCCGGAGGCGAGAAATGCGGCGTAGTCGCAGGATCGAAACTCCTCTCAAGTAAATGCATAATGAAGGTGACCGTCGACCCGGGAGAGACTTTCATGGACCGCATGATAAGCATGATAGATGCCGCAAAACGCCCCAAGACCCCGAATGAAATAGCCTTGGAGATACTGCTTTTGGCGCTTACAGTGATCTTCCTGTTCGTGGTCGGGAACCTCTGGGCGCTTACGGCCTATAGTTCAAACGCGGTAGGAAAAGGCGCGCCTATCGAAGTTGCAGTCCTGATTTCGCTTTTCGTATGCCTTGCCCCGACGACCATAGCTGCGCTGCTGCCTGCAATCGGCATAGCCGGAATGGATCGTCTTTCCAAGAAGAATGTCGTCGCGTTGTCCGGAAGAGCGGTTGAGGCCGCAGGAGACGTTTCTACGATTCTTCTGGACAAGACCGGGACTATCACATACGGGAACCGGCAGGCAGTCGAGTTCATACCTGTCGGAGGCGCAACGGAAAAGGAGCTTGCATCGGCTGCACTACTGTCCTCGATAGGGGACGATACCCCGGAGGGTAAGAGCATAGCAAAGCTTGCAAAAGAAAAATACGGCCTCAATTCATCCCCTGACAAAAAAGACGTCGAAGTGGTGCGGTTCACGGCCCAGACCAGGATGAGCGGGATCGAATACAAAGACCATGTTTACCGGAAGGGCGCATCAGATGCGATCAAGGAGATGGTCCTTTTGCATGGGCAGACCTTTCCTTCCGAGACGCAGGATGCGGTCGACTCGATAGCAAGGAAGGGTGGGACGCCTCTTGTAGTCTATGCCGACGGAAAAATACTCGGAGTTGTCTACTTAAAGGATGTCCTAAAGCAGGGCATCAAAGAAAAGCTCGCAGAGCTGCGGCTCATGGGCATTAAGACGATAATTTTGACCGGGGATAATCCGCTGACTGCCGCGCACATCGCCCAGGAGGCCGGGGTGTCGGACTACGTTGCCCAGGCAAAGCCCGAAGACAAATTGCGGATAATCCGGGACGAACAGAAGCAGGGCTTCATGACTGCGATGACCGGCGACGGAACGAATGATGCGCCCGCACTTGCGCAGGCCGATGTCGCTGTCGCCATGGCCGAAGGAACCCAGGTTGCAAAGGAAGCTGCGAACATGATAGACCTCGACAACCACCCTGCAAAGCTTATCGAGATAGTGAAGATCGGCCGAGAGATACTGATGACGCGCGGGGCGCTGACCACTTTCAGCATAGCAAACGACCTGGCAAAGTATTTTGCGATAGTGCCTGCTGCTTTGTATACGATATACCCCGAGCTTGGCGTATTCAACATACTCGGGCTCGCATCGCCGGAGAGCGCGATACTTTCAGCCGTGATATTCAACGCCCTTGTAATACCCCTGCTAATACCCCTCGCACTCCACGGCGTTTCATACAAACCGATGCCAATCGAAAGCATGTTCATCAGGAACATACTGATATACGGCATCGGCGGAATCATCGCGCCATTCATCGGAATAAAGATAATAGACTTGGTCATAAGCGCCCTGTAAAATAAAAAATGGCATCGGAAGAGAGATTACGCATTACGCAGGTCCTGAAGACAGTCTGTCGCATTGTTCGCATTGATGGGCATAGTGACCGGAGTATTATACCCCCTGGCAGTGTTCGCGGCAGGGCAGGCACTGTTCCCAAAACAGGCACACGGAAGCCTCTTTTATGCAAAAGACGGGAGCGTCGCGGGATCGGAACTGATAGGTCAGGCCTATGAAAGTGACTGCTACTTTTGGCCCCGGCCCTCGGCTACTGCGGTGAATCCATACAATGCGATGGCATCAGGGGGGTCGAACCTCGGACCTACAAACCAAAAATTTATTTCCGGAGTGCTTAACCTGACAGAGAATCTGAAGGCGGCATATGCTACTGAAAGCATTCCCAGCGACCTTGTCATGGCTTCGGCAAGCGGCCTTGATCCTGACATCAGCGTCGAATCAGCGATGCTGCAGGCAGGACGCGTGGCAAAGGCAAGGGGGATTCGGGCAGATGACGTGAAGGCGCTTATCTTAAAGCATGCTGAAATGCCGCTGTTCGGCGTCCTAGGAAGAGAAAGGGTCAACGTCGTGATGCTTAACAGAGAGCTTGACGGACCCGTTATTTGAACAGAAAAACAATAACTTGACGATGGACGAACATGTGAGGCCTGATCCAGACGAGCTTCTGAAAAGAATATCGGAGGAGTCGAAAAAGGAAAAAGAGGCCGGCTCACCATCTTCTTCGGATATGCTCCGGGTGTCGGGAAGACATACTCTATGCTGTACGATGCGGCACGAAAGAAAGAAGAATGCAGAGATGTCGTCGTGGGATATGTTGAGCCGCATAAGCGGCCCGAGACAGTCGCGCTATTGCAGGGCTTTGAAAAGGTCCCGCCGCTTAAGACAGACTATAACGGGATCACACTCGTCGAGCCAGACGTCGCAGGCATAATGAAGCGAAAGCCGGATATAGCGCTCGTCGACGAGCTTGCCCATACCAATGCGCCCATTTCCAGGAACCAGAAGAGATTCCAGGACATCGATGAATTGCTGGACATGGGCATAAACGTTTATACGACGCTGAACATCCAGCACCTGGAAAGCCTCAAAGACCTGGTGCACCAGATCACGGGGATAAAGGTAACCGAAAACGTGCCTGACCCTGTTTTCCTGAATGCCGACGAGGTAAAACTGATAGATCTGCCGATAGACGACCTACTGAAGAGGCTGAAAGATGGGAAGATTTATACAGAAGACATGGCATCGCAGGCCGTGGGAAAATTCTTCAGATCCGGAAACCTCCTAGCCCTTCGGCAGATGGCTGCAAAACAGGTCGCCCTGAGAATAGACAAGCAGATGGCAGGTTACGTCCGGACCCAGAGCCTGGAAGGACAATGGCGGCCCCAGGAAAAAGTCCTCGTGGGAATAAGCGCAAGCCCGCACGCTGAAAGGCTTATAAGAGCTGCTTACAGGCTGTCAGTCGAACTCGATGCCGAGCTTACGGCTCTGCACATAGACACGAGCGAATACGGCCAGATGATACCGGAAGAAAACAGGAAATGGATAAAGAACGCATTCGACGTGGCAGAGAAACTCGGCGTAAAGACAGCGACAATAGAAGGAAAGAACTTCGCAGCACAGATAGCAAACTATGCGCAGGTCAACAAGATCACAAAGATCGTAGTAGGCAAGCCCAACCCGGAGAGCAAGCTCGAATCCGTGGACACGATTCTTCTGAGAACCGAGGGAGTCGATGTCTACATATTCGCAGGATACGGAGACGCAGCGAAACTGGGAAACTACCAGCCCAAAGTAAAGGACCCCATAAAAGAGATGCTAAAACAGATAAGGCTGATAAACAGGAAACTGAGGCTGCCCTGATAAATTCACTCAATCGCTTTCAATATCTCATCCGTCGGCCTGACCCTCCCTATCCGCCTAAATACGCTGCTGACAGTATTCGCATGCAACTCCTTGGAGGACGAAGACATAGCATCCTCGGCGAAGACCTGCTGATACCCATACTCGTAGGCGAACCTTGCAGTGCTCTCCACTCCGACGTTTGTCGAGATACCGCACAAGACGATTGTGTCGATCTTCCTCCTCCTAAGCTGAAGGTCCAGTTCCGTTCCGTAAAACGCGCCCCACTGCTTCTTCGTGATTATTGTATCTGAGGCCTGCGCCTTCAGTTCCGGGACAAGTTCGCTCCAGTCCGCAGGCATGCTGGGCGGAGCGCTCCACTGCTCGTCTGATACTGGCCTAAGCCTGTCTGCGTCGGTCCCTCCGACGTGCACGAGAAATACTGGCATCCTATTCCTGCGGAAGGCATCCGCAAGCCTTGCAGCGTTTCCGATCACTGTTTTGGAATCATGCGGCATCGTAGGCCTGGATGCGATGCCCTTCTGCAGGTCGATGACGACCAATGCGGTTTTGCCCTTATCTATTATAAGTTTTTCTGTCAACTAAATCACCTGTCGGATTATATTTTGTTTCGTAAACCTAATAGATAGCATAATAGAATGGACGATCTCGACAACATCATACGGAATCACGCGATAGCAAACCGCTGGAAATACGGCCAGGCCAGCG
The DNA here is from genome assembly GCA_963749405.1 of Candidatus Altarchaeales archaeon. Lineage (GTDB taxonomy): Archaea > Altiarchaeota > Altiarchaeia > IMC4 > QMZM01 > CAIYYO01. The sequence goes on from CAVVMY010000003.1 coordinate 39,036, forward strand.
AAAAAGCAGTCTACGGTCAGGTCCTCGCAGGCGTCCCGGAGGCAAGGAAGAACGCAAAAGAAGTATCCGAAAAGGTCGCAGCGATCGTTTCAGAGGTGAATGCGCTTGATGAAGCCGCTCTCAAATTGCTTGGAACCGAGGAGAGAAAGGTCCATGAAGAGCGCCTGGGCGACCTTGTTCTAAAGGAAGTTCCCAAGCCCCTTGTCATGCGCTTTGCGCCTAATCCTAACGGCCCTGCAACGCTCGGCTCTGCCCGGGGTATGGTAGTAAACAGCGTCCTGGCAAAGAAATACGGCGGCAAATACATGCTGAGATTCGACGACACGGATCCAAGGACAAAGAGGCCGATGCTTTCCGCGTACACTCAATACCTCGACGACTGCAAGTGGCTCAATGCCTCGCCGGACGAGGTCTACTATGCGTCTGACAGGATACAGACCTATTATGAATATGTCGAGAAACTGATAAAACTGGGCGGCGCATACGTCTGCTTCTGCTCAAAGGAAGACTTCAAGAAGCTGAGGGACGCAGGAACCGCATGCCCTGACTGGAACCGGATACCCGCTGAGAATCTTCGACTCTGGAAAGACATGCTCGCCGGAAAATACAGAGATGGCGAAGCAGTGCTACGCATAAAAACCGATATTATGCACAAGAATCCTGCAATGCGCGACTGGGTCGGATTCCGTGTCATCGACTCAGACCATCCCCGCATAGGGAAGAAATACGTCGTATGGCCGATGCTTGACTTCGAATCCGCGATAGAAGACCACCTCTTAGGCACTACACTGATAATCCGGGGAATAGACCTCGCAGACTCGGAAGGCAGGCAGAGATACATCTACAACTACCTTGGATGGGATTACCCCAAGACCCTGCACTGGGGACGCGTGCGCCTCGAAGAGTTCGGGAAATTCTCTACCTCCATGATAAAAAAAGCGATAGCCGAAGGCTTATACACCGGATGGGACGACCCCTGTCTTCCGACGCTCATGGCCCTGCGCAGAAGAGGGATACAGCCTGAGACCATCCAAAAGACCATGATAGGCCTAGGCCTCGGAGAAAACGACGTCGCACTGAGCATGGAGACCATCTACGCAGAGAACCGGAAAATCCTTGATCCCAAGGCTAGCAGGTATTTCTTTGTCGAGGAGCCTGTGAAAATATCCGTCAAAGGCGCGCCTGAGACAAAAGTGAAAAACCCCCTGCATCCCGGATACAAGGAAAGAGGGGCAAGGGAATACAATCTTATGCCGGATGCTTCAGGAAAAATCGAAGTGTTCATCTCAAAAAATGATGCAGCGGAGCTGTCTGATGGCGAAACAATAAGGTTGATGAACCTCTTCAACGCCAAAATAAAGAAAGACGCAGCAGGCATATCAGCAGACTACGTACCCGGAAAGATACTTGACGTAAAGAAGGTCCAGTGGGTCGCCGAGCACCTGGAGGCAGAGCTTGTGACTCCGGAAGGAACAGTCAAGGGATTCTGCGAGAGCGCTTGCCGGTCTGTGGACGTGGGCGAAGTCATCCAATTCGAGCGCGTAGGGTTCGCAAGGCTCGATGCAAGGCATGACCAGAAGATGGTTTTCTATTACGGGCACAGGTGAGTAAAGCAAATGGCAGATGGTATACTTTCCAACATCAGATCAGAACTCAAAAAGAACGCAGACGAGAAAACAAAAGATAGCGGCATACGCTTCTTCAAGGAAGAGGTAAAACTCTACGGCGTGAAGACTGCGACCGTCAAAAAGCTCGCAAAGAAATACTATGATCTGCTGCCTGACAAGGAAAAAAAGGAGGTATTCAGACTCTGCAGGGAGCTGCTGGAAACAGACTACATGGAGGAATCCTTCATCGCATTCGACTGGTCAGAGCGCATGCATAAAAAATACGAGCCGGCAGACTTCCAGACATTCGAGCGCTGGATAGAAAAATACGTGAACAACTGGGCCAAATGCGACACCCTTTGCAATCACACGATAGGGACATTCATTGTAATGTATCCCGAATACGTAAAAGAGCTCCGGCGCTGGGCGAAATCAGACAACAGATGGATGAGACGCGCGGCCGCAGTAACACTTATTTTGCCGGCAAGGAAGGGACTATTCCTGGAAGACATATTTGCGATCGCGGACACACTACTGGAAGACACTGACGACCTCGTGCAGAAAGGCTACGGCTGGATGCTGAAGGAAGCGAGCAAAAAACACCTAAAAGAAGTCTATTCATACGTCCAGAAAAACAAAAAGAAGATGCCCCGGACAGCCCTTCGCTATGCGATAGAGAAGATGCCAAAGGAGCTAAAGAAAGAGGCGATGGCAAAGTGAGGAAAAATATTATGAAAATATGGAGTCCAAAACCCTACATCATAGCGCTTATCGTCATACTACTCAGCCTGCTGCATTACAAAACCTCCGACGGAAAAAGATGCAGTATACAAAGCGGTCTCAGCCGTAGACTATAACCAGAGCATATGCAACGGCATAGGTTACATGAACGATCCCGGAGGCTTCAACACCGGCTTAGACATAATCCTCAAAGACAAAGAAACCGGAAAAGAAATCACTAGCGGAGAATGGTACTCCGAAACAGGCGGAGGATCTCTCGGAGGAACAGACTGCATGGAAGGCATCGCAGCAGATAATACAGTGATACAGGCATACGCCGACGGCTACGCCCCGGTTGCCTTTGCATACGAGCTGCCGAAAAATAAAATCGCAACCATCGAGGTATTGATGCAAAAGCCCTGCACAGGAGCCCCAAGCTGCCTTGACAACATAAGAACGTACGCATCAGCCTACTCTCACGGCAACAAGACACTGGAGGAAGAAACCATAAAAGAGGAATCCGACGAATACTATGCGAAAATCAACGAAACATTCGACCTACAGGCATCAGATTATTCACTAAACTGCATGGAATGCAACCTGGGACGCGGAGGATACATAAGAGCCAATGGAACCTATAAAGACGGAACACCCCTGGTCTTATACTATCACTGGGGCTGGTGCTCCTCGGGAGGAACAGACTGCGGATGGTCTGCATGCCTCAAAACAGAAAACGATCAGGTTCTTGGCAACGCAGAAAATACCCTATGCCCAAAACTTGAATCCTACGACCGGCAAGAGAAATACATGAAAGATTATGTGACCATGGAAACCACAAGAGACGAGACAAACCAGACACAGGCAGACTGCTTCAAAAGAGGATATGAGACGGTCCAGGGCAAGGAAAAGACACTGTCCATAGTGCAGAACGCAGACAAGTATACGTCGACTGTTGAAAAAAAGTGCGAAGGAATGTGAAAAAATGTAGAAGTGTTATCGTCCCAAAGTGCCTTGGGCATGTCCCAGAGGGACAAAAAGGTGCCATCTGAGGCCTGCAACTATTCCAAGACCGCCAGCAAAGAATAATTTTTCTATCAACCTTCGAATCTACTTCCTTTTACCAGCTTCTAAAGAGTTTTGCTGCTCTTCAACCAGCTTCTTCTAAGTTTCTCTTCTTTGGAAACGCTTCTTCTTTGCTGCTTTTATTGAATTCTCGCGTTCACTTGTTTCTACGATTTTC
>CAVVMY010000004.1:0-20559 GCA_963749405.1 Candidatus Altarchaeales archaeon
GCTGGGAACGATACGTCTTTTATCTTGAACTTGTAGTTGTCATAGCTTGCAGAGAAGCTGTCAGCATTCAGGTTCTCAAGCATGTCAGCATCGTCAGGCATGGCAATGTACTCCTCATACTCGTCCTCTGTTATGCACTTTGAGTATCCTGAGACGCAGCGCTCGGATGACTCGCTTGCCGTAGTGCCTGATGCGCATCTGTCTACCTGGGTTTCTCCTTTCCAGATGCACACTCCGTTAAGACAGGAGGGTTTATAGACCGTGTCAACAACTCCGGAATCGCCGCAGGTGCATCCCCCGATATAGGTTATGCCACAGTCGGAAGGATTTTTGCATGCTCCCTGCTGGGTAGTGCCTGTTGATGCTGTCGTTGTAGTAGTTGTAGTCGTCTGCTCCGTCGATGTTGTCGCCAGCGTCGTTGGCGCTGTCGATGTTGTCGTCGTAGTCGCATGAGCAAGAGTCGTCGCGTTATGCGTTGCCGCAGGCTGTTCGTCTATGTCGCAGATCCCGTTCCCGTCGCCGTCTATGCAGCATTGGTCGCCTATTTTGGTATACGGATAGTCGCAGCCCCCGTTTTGCTGTCCTATGCATCCTGAGAATAGTGTTACAAATATTATTGCCGCATATACTGGTTTGTTCTTGTCCATCCTAGCGCATCGGGTATTCATAAAGGATGCGATAAATAAAAATCCAGCCTCAGTTGTCTTTTATTTGCGGTGTTCTACAATAATCTAACGATCCTTTTTTAGAGAAAAATGTTCGGAAAAAGATTCGGCAACCAGTCACCGGAGCAGATAACAAAGCACCTCATGTCCCTGCTCGACGCGGACGTGAAATACAACCTGTCAGTGGATTCTCTTGGCGTCCTTTTCACAATAGAGGAGGCAAGGGGCATCTCCAGGGGCGAGAGGAAGAAGATAAATTCCGAGCAGGTCAAAAGGCACAGGATCAGAAATGCAAAGAAAGGCCGGACAGTAGACCTCAAGGGCAGGATGAATTTCTGATTACCTCTGCTATGGAAGAGATAGAGATAAAGATACTGGACGTCGACAGGAAAAAGGTCTTAGAGAAATTGGCCCTGCTTGGCGCAATGAAGACCTTTGACGGAGAGATATATGCGGTTTTCTATGACTATGCCGACAATTCTATAAGGGATGCCAAAGGCACTATGCGCCTGAGAAAAGTCGGGAGCAGGTCGTATGTTACATATAAAGAATTCGTGGAAAATGAGCGCGCCAAGATACGAAGCGAGCATGAGTGCGAGGTTGCGGACTTCGATGAGATGAGAAACATACTCCGGTCGTTAGGACTTTTGGAGTGGATGGATATGCGCAAGCGCCGCACGACTTATGAGCTTCCAGGCGTCCAGTTCGAGCTGGACAAACACATAGACCAGTATTCATATGTCCCGGAATTCCTGGAGATAGAGGCAAAAGACCTTGACACCTTATACAAATACGTGGCGGCTCTGGGATACAAAAAAGAGGACTGCAAGCCCTGGACGATAATCGAGCTTGCGCAGTATTACTCTGAAAAGAAGAGGGCATGACAAGATGGAAAAAACAGTAGGCAAACATCATGATCGCGTCGCCTATTTCTCGATGGAGATAGGCCTGGACGAGAAGATTCCCACCTATGCAGGGGGCCTGGGGGTATTGGCCGGCGACTACATCAAGTCTTCGGCAGACCTTGAGGTGCCTGTTGTCGGTATCACATTGCTGAACGGGAAAGGCTTTTTTGTCCAGAGATTCGACAGCGAAGGAAACCAGAGAGAAGAGGAAGCGCCCTGGGATCCCAGTGCATATATGTCCTCGGAGGAGAAGGTGGTCGAGGTTCCGATAGAGGAGAGACGCGTCTATGTAAGGGCCTGGATATATAAAGTGGTAGGCGTTACAGGATACGAGGTGCCTGTCATCTTTTTGGATACCGACATGATCCAGAACTATGAATTGGACCGCTCCATTACAGGGTATCTTTACGGAGGAGACAAAGAGTATCGCCTGAAGCAGGAGATAGTCCTTGGAATAGGCGGCGTGCGTATGCTGGACAAGCTTGGGATACATGTTAAGAAGCTTCATATGAATGAGGGGCATTCCAGTCTTCTGGGCTTGGAGCTTATGAAAAGAGACCTGGAGAAGAACCCGAAGAAACCTATTGCGCATGTTGTCGAGGGCATAAAGGAGCGGTGCATCTTTACCACGCATACGCCCATGATGACAGGCCACGACATTTTTCCCTATTCTATGGTGGAGCGCCTGCTCAGGGGCTACATGGACGTGGAGCTGATACGGGGGCAGTGTCCCGGCGATTACCTGAATATGACGATTCTCGGCTTCAATTTGAGCGGTTACATAAACGGGGTTGCAAAAAAGCATGCGGAGACCTCTAAGAGCATGTTTCCGTCCTATACCATAAACTCGATAACAAACGGCGTACACCCCGACACCTGGACGAGCATGCCTTACAAGAGGCTGTTCAGCAAGTACATAAAGGACTGGAGACGCGACCCGCACCTTTTCAGGTACGCTGTCGGCATCCCGGACGAAGACATATGGGGAGCCCACATCGAGGCAAAGAAAGAGCTAATAGACTACGTGAACTCAGAATACGGCGTGGGCATGGATTACGATACCCTGACAATAGGCTTTGCCAGGCGCATGACCTCATACAAGAGGCCTGCCTTTGTTTTCTCAGATGTTGAACGGCTTAAAACCATAGCAAAAGAAAAGGGAGGCCTACAGATGGTCTTGTCCGGAAAAGCCCATCCAGAGGATGTCAAAGGCAAGAAAATAATAAAGGACCTCTTCCAGATAAAAAAATCCCTGGAACAGGACATAAAGATAGCATACATAGAGAACTACAACATGGCAGTAGCCAAGAAACTCGTATCAGGCGTAGACCTGTGGCTTAACACCCCGCAGAAGCCCAAAGAAGCATCAGGGACTTCCGGGATGAAGGCCACGCTGAACGGCGTATTGAACCTGTCCATACTCGACGGATGGTGGATAGAAGGACACATCGAAGAGATCACTGGCTGGGCCATAGGCGACATGGAGGAGAACGAAGAAAAAGAAGAAGAGGACCTCTACAAAAAACTGGAGCACGTATGCGCTATCTACTACAACGACCCTGCCCGGTGGGTGAAGATGATGAGGCATGCGCTGTCGATAAACGCATCCTTTTTTAATTCGCACCGCATGGTGGAGCAGTACATAACAAACGCCTACTGGGACTAAAGCTATCCGAAGGAAAAATGGAACTATTGGAAAGCATAAAAGGAAAGACTCTTGAAAAAGTGCTTTACCACGAATGGACAAGCGACGAATGCTCGTTTCTCGACTGGATACAGCTTATTTTTTCGGATAAAACAGACATCTCCATATCGCTTGGAAGCATAGAAGAGACCCTGGAGATAATAAAAGGATTCGACAACAAAAAAGAGCAGATGCGCCTAAACGAGATGTTCGGCGTAGGCAACGTATCCATCAGGTCCTCCGACTCCTCAGGCAGCAGAAAATGGAAAAACTTTGCAGGAAAGAAGATAACAGACTACAGAATAGAGAATACTCCTGAAGGGATGCTGAAATCAGTAACGTTCTTCTCAGGCGCAAAAGCGATACAGATATACGCAGGACAGGACAACCTGGAGGTAAAAATACCAGACAAATAACTTTTCTGCCTGTAGATTAATTTATTAATCAAACAAATCCTTACCATGGCAACAAAAGCCTCAGCCCCGGCCAAGGTGATCCTACTCGGAGAACACGCCGCAGTATATGGAAACCCGGTACTTGTGGCGTCAGTCGATCTTAGGACATACGTTCGGGTCTCCTGGAGGACTGATGATAAATTCATCCTGACAAACAAGGCCACAGGAGTCGACAAACTAAAATTCTCGTTCTCTGATTTTTCAAAACTTAAAAAGCAGTGGTCGACCATGCTCACAGTCGGATGCCTGGAGCGAGCCTTTGAAAAGATCGATGAGAAAACCGGTTTTGACATTGAGATAGCGTCTGATGCTCCGGTGTCCTCCGGGCTTGGGAGTTCGGCGTCGGCAGCAGCCGCTTTGACTATGGCGCTTTTCGAGGAGATGGGTCAGCCCCTAAAAGAGAAGGAGATAGCCGACATGGCCTGGGCGGTCGAGAACCTGGTCCATGGGAAATCTTCCGGAGTCGATCCCTATGCGGTAACTTTCGGCGGGGTTCTCAGGTACACGCCCGGTGACTACGTCCGCATAAATGCAAGGAAATGCCTTGGTATAACCATCGGGAACACCGGCGTCAAAGTGAATACAAGGGAGCCGGTCATGGACGTAATGAAACTGAAGGAGAAATATCCCAAGTTCTTTGAAGACTATCTCTCGGCGATGGTGCACATAGTCGACTACGGCCAGAAGTATCTGCAGGAAGGGGATATTCAAAGACTGGGCGAGGTCATGAACATCAATCATGGGCTGCTTTCTTCGATAGGCGTCTCAAGCCCTGAACTTGACAGGCTCGTCTGGGCTGCACGCAAGGTCTCTCCCGGTGCAAAGCTGTGCGGAAAAGGGAGGGGCGGGATAATGATAGCCCTCGGCGATGCAGAAAAAGAGATAAAAGAGGCCGGGGGAACAGTCATCAAGACGAAGATTTGCAACGAGGGGGTAAGAGTTGAGGAATGAAAGAAGATCATCCTCTTTCCCCTATCTGCTGTCTTATCCTGTCCCAGTGCGCTCTGTCTTCTTCGGTCGTCGACGGCCGCACCTGTTTCAGGGCTTCCTTGAAGTATTTCATCGACACCTTCTTTGCCTTCGGATTCTCTTTGTTCTCTGCTATGGCCTCGCGTATCGCATCCATGCCTGCTTCCCTGCATACTGCGTCTATGTCTGCGCCTGTGTATCCGTCCGTGAGTTCTGCAAGTTCTTCGGTCTTCACGTCTCCGCCGACGTTCATGTTCCGGGTATGGACGTCGAAGATCTTTTTCCTTGTCTCCTTGTCCGGGTAACTGACATAGACTATTTTGTCGAATCGGCCGGGCCTCATCAGGGCTTCGTCAAGTAGGTCAGGCCTGTTGGTTGAGCCGATTATCATCACGTCTTTTAGGTCTGATACTCCGTCTATCTCAGCCAGGAGTTGAGCCACAACTTTTTCAGTCACATCGGTTCCAAAATCCTGCCCCCTTTTCGGCACGAGCGAATCGAGTTCGTCGAAGAATATTATCGACGGAGCTACCTGCCGCGCTTTCTTGAATACCTTGCGCACCCCGCGTTCGGATTCTCCGACATATTTGTTAAGCAGTTCAGGCCCCTTCACTGTAAGGAAGTTGACACCCGATTCAGTGGCGACGGCCTTGGCCAGAAGCGTCTTACCGGTTCCCGGCGGCCCGTAGAGCAGGACACCCTTCGGCGCCTTTATCCCAGTCTCCTTGAATAGTTGAGGATACTTTATGGACCACTCGATGCTCTCCTTTAGCTGCTGCTTAACCCTATCAAGGCCTCCGATGTCGTTCCATTTCACGTTCGGGATCTCCACCGCAACCTCTCTCATGGCAGAGGGCTCTATGCGGGTCATGGCATCGGAAAAGTCCTCCCCAGTCACTTTTATCTTGTCAAGGATATTCTTGGAAAGAGACGTCCCCTTAGCCTTCTTGATGTCCGGCATAACCTTGCGAAGCGCCTTCATCGCAGCCTCCTTAGTCAAAAATTCCAAATCTGCGCCGGAATAGCCATGAGTTACGTCAGCCATCCTGTCCAGGTTCACGTCCTGAGCAAGAGGCATCCCACGCGTATGTATCTCAAGAACCTCCTTTCGCCCGTTCCGATCAGGAACACCGATCTCTATTTCCCGGTCAAATCTTCCGGGCCTGCGCAATGCGGGATCTATGGAATCAGGCCGGTTGGTGGCAGCGATCACTACCAGATCACCTCTTGACTCCAGGCCGTCCATCAATGTAAGAAGCTGCGAGACTATCCGTTTCTCGACTTCGCCGGATACTTCTTCCCTGCTGGGCGCTATCGCATCTATCTCGTCTATGAATATGATCGACGGGGCTTTCTCCTGTGCCTCCTTGAATATGTCGCGCAGGTTCTCTTCGCTTTGGCCGTAGTATTTGCTCATTATCTCCGGGCCGTTAAGGGATATGAAGTGGGCGTCTGTTTCGTTGGCGACGGCCTTTGCAAGGAGTGTTTTCCCTGTTCCGGGAGGCCCGTAGAGCATGACCCCCTTAGGGGGCTTTACTCCCAGTTTCTTGAAGACCTCAGGATGCTTCATAGGCGTCTCTATCATCTCGCGGATGGTCTCTATCTCGCCTTTCAGTCCTCCGATGTCTTCATATCTTATCCCAGGGGAAACGTCTAACGCCTTCACGGGTTTCTTGGATATCAACACCTCAGTATCCGGAGTTATCCTCACGACGCCCTTAGGCTTCACGTTCACGACAGACAGCGGAAGCTGCGTTCCCATCACATCGATAACTATCGAATTGCCCTGCAAAAGAGGCATATTGATTATGCGCTCCTGTATGTACGCAGGAAAATCCTCCGAGAATTCGATGGCCTGAGGCGGCGCAAGCTGCAGCTCTTTTGCATCGCTGCACTCTGCTTTCGTAACATGCACTTCGTCGTCGAGCGCAACGCCTGCGTTATGGCGCAGAATCCCGTCAAGGCGTATGATGTTCTTTCCTATGTCCTCTCTCGGGCCGGGCCATACAAGCGCCGCAGCTTTGCGTTTTCCCTCAAGGATCAGAACGTCTCCTGAGTACAGTTCCAGCTCTTTGAAAACAGCAGGGTCGACCCTTGCTATCCCCCTCCCAACCTCGTTTACGCGGGCTTCCTTTACCTTCAGTATCGTTTCATCCATCTTCAACCACCTTGTTAATATTTAGTATCGCCGATATTTTACGCCTATGTGCTCGTCTACGTCTTTTGCTATCTGCTCTATATCTTCGAATATGCGGTCCACGTCCCGGTGTATTTCGTTTACCGTCTGGAAAAGGCTGGTGCAGCGTATCCTATATTCGTTGCCCTCTTTCACGACAAGGCCGGAGCACATCATTCTCTTAAGATGGTTCAATGCCGCAGCCCGGGTGACGCTAATCTCTTCCCCAAGTTTCGTGCTGGAAAGGCCCCCTCCATTCGTGCGGGACTCAATGAGTTTTTTGAATATCAGGGATGCTGTCTTCTCCCGGTCTATTTTTTCATAGAAGCCGAAACACTCGCATATCCACTCAATATCCTCTTCTATGTTCTTCTCAGGGGGTTTTTCCAAGTCTCTGATCAGTAATTTCGTGGCCATTTTGGGGCTGTTTGATTAATATTATATGTATCTTATATATAAAAATACCTACTATTTTTATTTTTATACATGTGATGTATAATATATTACACAACAAAGTTAATAAAGTACTAACTTAATGTGAGGTGATGCGTGAAATGGAAAGAGACCCATTTGAGTATATGAGAAGGGTACAGGAAGAAATAGATGAAAGCTTTGACCGCTTTTTCGGGAAGGCATACCGAAGACCGATGATTCCAGCCGAAACCGGCAGAAAAGACGTGTCCTTGGCAATAAGGGAGCCCCTGATGGACCTGATAGACGAAAAGGACAGCTACAAAGTCATCATGGAGATACCAGGGATAAACAAGGAAGATATAGACATAAGCGTAACAGACAACACCGTAACAGTAAAGGCAGAGACAAAAGCAGAGCAGAAGAAGGAAGACAAAGGATACTTCTACCAGGAAAGACGATACGGACGCTTTCAAAGAGGCTTTTCCCTGCCGGCTGAAGTTCTACCGGACAGTGCCAGCGCAGAATACAAGAACGGAGTACTTGAGATCAGGCTGAAAAAGAAACAGGATGCCAAGGCAAAAGAGCATAAAGTTAGTGTTAGATAATATAAAAGAGGCCTGCAGGGAGCCTCTTAATCCCTGCGAAAAAACTAATGGCAAAAATATCTAAAAGGAAAAAAATAGAAACGCCCCTAGACGATTTCTACGAGATGGACCGTTTCTTTGATGAATACATGACCAGAATAAAAGAGGAGATGGCTGACTTCTTTGATGATGCACTTTCGACGCAGGGACACGCCAGAGGCTTTGTTTACGGATTCCATATGACAAGCGGGCCAGACGGAAAGCCGGTAATAGAGGAATTCGGAAAAGACATAACCAGCGAACCCGAAACCGGTGAAAAGCCCTTGCCAAAACTTTCGGAAACACGCCTCTCAGAAACAGAACCATTAACCGACGTGATAGACGAAGAGAAAGTGGTCCGCATACTCGCCGAACTGCCGGGAGTAGACAGAGAAGACATAAAAATAGACGTAAAACCCGACGAAGTTATCATAAACGTTGATACTGCGACCCGGAAATACCACAAGGAGATAAAGCTCCCATGCGAGGTCCGGACAGATAACATAAAAACAACACACAAAAACGGGATATTGGAAATAATAACATGGAAAACATATTAGTTATGGAAATATGTAGAAACCTAGAGGTGTAACAATGAAGATTGACAAACTTGATCTGGAGATAATAAAAAATCTGCAGGAAGATGCAAGACTGAGCTTTAGACAACTGGCAAAGAAACTGAACATACCGCATACCACAGTATTCACAAGAGCCGACCGCCTGGTAAAGAGGGGAGTGATAAGCAAATTCGCAGCCGTCATGAATCCGCACGACCTTGGCCTGCAGACAGGGTACATAATAATAAACGCACCGCCCGCAGAGTCCAAGAGCATCGCAAAGAAACTGGCGTCATACAACGAGGTACAGGACGTATTCCGGACATTCGACGGAAAAGTCATATCCAAAGTAGTCGTGCCGAACAAGGGAAACAACACTGGATTCGAAGAATTCCTGACAAAACTGGATAACTGCAACTTCACTGCATACCCGGTCCACGACGTCGTGAAATACGAGACCGCCATAAAGACAGACATGCTGAAGACACTGGACATATACGAAGACAAATAATCTCTTCTTTTTTTTATATTATAATATTATAACTACTTAGAGGAAGCCCTGCGGCACGACACCCGCCAGAAGCAGTAAAAATATGATTACCGGCTGATGGACAAGATACACAAGCAGGGAATTTCTGCCAAGCAGAGAAAAGAAAGACGCGACAAAATTTTTCGAGTAATCAGGGACTCTGAACTTTCTAACACCTAAAGGGTAGAGATATTTTCCTATGAAGATACCTATCAGCAATACGCCAAACCAAGGCATCAGCGGGAAATAGTCCAGCGTAAAAAAGCCTTCAGGCGCAAAACCCAGGAACAACAGGTATGGAAACGTAAACGACATAGGCGCAAGATACAGGCCCGCTGCTATGCATGCTATTCCAAAAAATAGATTCCCGTACCGCATCTTCAGAAAAGGGTATGCCAGAACGATGGACAAACCTATGAACTGCAGGATGCCGAATACTATGTACTCATCCCTGACATAAACCCATGTCACTACGGTAATCACAAGGCCCCAAAAGAATATGCCTGCCCCCCTGATCAGGTATTTTCCGAAAAGCGCGTTACCCGAAAGTCTATCCTTTGACCTGGAGTAACTGATAGCAAGCGACACGCCCACCAAAAGGATGAATATGGAGGCAATGAACCTGGGTGAAAAAAACCAGAAGGAATCGCTTAATTCTATTCCCTTGTATCCGAAGAAGCGCAGGTCATACAGGAAATGAAACGCGATCATCAGGACCAAGGCGATGCCGCGCAGAAAGTCTATCTCCCAGAATCTATCATTTGCGGCCATCAGATATAATTTTTAACCCTCAGACCTTAAATGTATAAATGTGGCCTTAGGTGAACTGATAAAGATCAACAAGCAGAAACTGCTCATCGACCTCGCACTTTCAACAGCCTGGCTGGCGCTTGTTTTTCTCCACCCTTTTTTCGGGTACGGCAGGATAATCTCTGGCTACGACGCCTCTATGAAGGCTGGTATCCTCACCCTGAACTTCCTGGTCTTCCTGGTATTCTATTATCCGATGTCCTGCGGCCTTACATACTTCTACGGCCTACTGGCAAAGAAGAAGAAAAAATCCGGAAGACTGGACCTTGCAGCCTCGGTTTTCTTTATACTGGTCCTCAACCCGGTCTTTGTAGCCTTCGCAGCCAATGATTTGAGTTATGTGAACGACTCGATGAATAAGCCCTGCGGCTTAGAGGTCATAGGATTTTCCGGGGAGTCGGCTGCGAGGGATGCCGGTATGTCTGTGGGCGAATTCATCGTCTCGGCTGACGGCTATCCAGTGGACACGGTCGATTCCTTAAGGCATGTGCTGGAAGGAAAGAGGGTAGGGGATTATGTCACGGTGGAGACGGATAAAAAGGAATACGTGGTCGCAGTTCAGGAAAGCCAGGACATGTCTGAAAAGGTGATAGGGGTGGTCCTAAAACAGGCATACTGCCCCAAGTAATCCATTCATCAGGCTATATATGGCTGGGTGCTTGATCTGTCGAATCCTCTTATTATCTCAACCGGTGCTGTCTTCTGCGGGCTCCATCCATATATCGGGTAGACGAGGCAGGGAAAAAACTTAGTCATGTCCTTGGAGAGTTCGGTTACTATGTGGTCTTTTCCAAAGCAGGCTGCGCTCACTTCATATGTCTTCCTGCGGGTGGCTTCTTCGTCCAGGATGCCTAGCGAGTGTATGTATTCGTGCAGCATGACGTGGAAGGTGTATGGTTTCATCAAGCCTGGGTCTGTTTCTTCTATCCTGCGAAGCGGCGTGCGGTTTAGGACGATGATGTTAGAGTCCACAGGGTAGTATCCGCCGATGAAGCCGTTAAGCGTTGAGCCCATCTCCTGCAGGCCCAGCATTAGACCTGCCCGAGACCTCTTTTCCGTTCGTCTTACGGATTCTTTTACTTGTTCAAATGTTTCAATAAGGCTTTTCCTCAGCCTGTTTTCCTCCTCACAATTTATATTCTCCATAACGTATTTTCAATAGGATATATCTGAAGATATATATCGAATACCTATTAAAAAATGGTGCGGAAAAAAGACAGGCATACCCCCTATTTATATGCCAGCACTTCAAAAATATAAAGAAATAGGGTACTTCTACCGAGGTGTATGAATGGCTGCAAAAATAAAGAAAAAAGGCAAAAAAATCCCCTCCAAAAAGCCGGCAAAGAAACAGCAGAAGAGACATAAGGTCAAAAAAGATGCAGTTGACAGAGAAGAAATATCAGACCTTGAAAGAGACGTGGACAGAGGAGAAGACGAAGAGGTCGGCGCAGAAAAAGTAAAAGGAGCGCCTGAAGTGGAAAAAGTCGAGCCTCCGGAAGAAGACAGCGGCGCCGAAGACGATTACGAATACGGAGAAAGAGGGATCCTCGAGGACACCGGAGAATCAGAAGAGGAGTACTAAACACATGGATTTTTTCTCTATTCTCCTGCTTGGCTTAGTTCAAGGCATAACTGAATGGGTTCCTGTAAGTTCCAAGACTCAGGTATCGCTTGTCTACCTGCAGTTCCTGAAGGGCAGCCCGGATCAGGTGATACCCATACTATTATATGTCCACCTCGGAACCCTTCTTGCAGCAACGATTTACTTCCGAAAAGAGCTTGCGGATATCATAAAAGAGATCCTGGCTGCGCCTTACAGCAGAAAGACATACAGCCAGGGCAGGACTGGTTTCATCGTATCTGCTCTCTTCTTTACAGGCCTTGTGGGGTTTCCCATACTATACCTGGAAAAAAAGATGCTCCCCTCCCTGAACGGAGCCGGCCTCTATCTTCTGATGGGTGCAGGGCTCATATTCACAGGGATACTGCTCCTCACCCAGAAAAAGCGCCATTACAGAAAACAGGAAAGCGTCGGATTCGTAGACGGCGTATTAACAGGCCTCATGCAGGGCCTCTCAACACTGCCGGGAGTCTCAAGATCAGGGACAACGTCCACGGCACTTATCTGGCGCTCCTTTGACTCAGAGAGTGCATTCAACCTAAGCTTCCTCCTAAGCATACCAACAGTTGCAGTAACCGAAGTGGTCCTGAACCTCGGAGAGATGTCAGGCAATCTACCGTTAACAGACGGGATAGGACTAGCAGCCGTAAGCTTTGTATTCGGATACCTGACACTCGACGCCATACTGCGCCTGGTAAAGAAGATAAACCTGGCATACCTAACATTCATATTAGGCGCACTCATAATAGCAGTTGCATACTTCAACGCCGGATGAATTATTTTTTCTCGGGCGGCGGCTCAGGTATTATGAAAAGAAGCACTATGTAGGCGACTATCAGGGGCAGAAAACCAGTTACGGCAGTAAATATCACATAAAGCACTCTTATAGCCACAGGATCTACTCCCAGATATTCCCCTATCCCTCCAAGGATTCCTGCAAGCACACGATTATCCCTGCTCCGATACAGGCGCTTAGGCTCAGACTCATCTGCCATAGAATACCTTACGAATCCAACACATAAAAACGCAACACATAACTCACTCTTTCACGGTTATCGCAGCCACAGGACATGCGTTGGCGATCTCGCGCAGGTCGCAGATATCGCATCTGTTCTTGATAACCTTGGCAATATCGTCGTCCCCCATCTTAAAGCAGTCGGGGCAGGTTCCAGTGCATAAGCCGCATCCGATGCATTTATCCCTGTCAACTGAAACAGTAGTCATGTCATAATAATAGCAGAGCCTCTATAAAAAATGCCTGAGTATTTTTATCTGGAGACTACCAAATCGTAAACCATGGTCAAAGAAGTACGCGCAGCGCACATCCTCGTGAAAGGAGAGCCCAAGGCAAAGGAAATAATGGAGCGCCTGAAAAAAGGAGAAGACTTCGGAAAGATCGCATTGGAATTCAGCGAATGTCCATCAAAAAAGAGGGGAGGCGACCTCGGCTGGTTTGGGCGCGGCCGGATGGTCAGGGAATTCGAGAACGCAGCATTCGCAGGAGAAAAAGGAACACTCGTCGGGCCGGTGAAAACGCAGTTCGGCTGGCACATAATAAAGGTCCTGGATAAGAAATAAGATGTGAATATAGAATATAGCACCCTTATATTACCTGCAGAAAGTCGATAAGGCAAAAGCGAAGATGAAGCCTCCCGAGGATAGATCCCTAAGAAAGGAGAAATTAATTTATCTGGAAGAAACCGGAGGATATCAGTTGATTTAACCCGAGGCCAAACAGCAGGAAACCTATAACGTAAAGTAAACCATTCTCCAGCAAAGACGGCCTGAATGGCTTATCATCAGTTAACAAGCTGGAGAAAGAGCCCGGCCATCCCGGCCTTAAAACAGCCAATTCCGAACAGATCACCAAAAACGTGCCTAGCATAATCTCAAATATCCCTGATTCTCCTGCATCCGGCTGACAACTCCTGATTGTGTAACCATAATAATCAACCCCAGCAGGTGTAGAATAAAGAAGTGCCTTATACTTGGTCTCGCATAGATCGTGTTTTGGGAGATATCCTACAAGAACGATGAGCGCCAACATCAAGACCGCAGCTTTGAGAGGAAGTCTTTTCTTAAACGTGGTCTCCAGCCAATTGTAACCGCCAACATCCGCTAAATCCTCTTCCAGCCTCTGTGAGTTATCTGTCTGGTCCTTGACTCGCTGCTTACCCATTTTATTTCGTCGTAACCTCTCCTCAGTCCTCCGTTATTATGATCATATGCTCGAACTGCGAAACTATCCCCTTCTCTTTCTCATGGTGAGGCTACAGACCTAACTCACCTGCTGCGTAGTGCCTTTGCTTGCGCGCACTACTTATTTCGTCGTTACCTCGCACCCGTCCGCAGTCACTATGACTGTATGCTCGAACTGGCTTACTACCCCTTTCTCTTTCTCGTGCAGCGTTGGATACGCCCGTAGTGTGCCGTTTGAGAGCAGGTCTCTCATGGCAAGGTCCAGCCTGAGGGGAGGGGATTTCTTTGTCATCCATCTCTCTGCGAAGGGGAGGCCCTTTCTCGTAGTCACTTCTTCGATAACTGTCCTTGCGTCCCGGTTCCTTGTGGGTCTGGGGGTCACGAGAGAGAATATCTCGGCCTGCTTTGATTCTATGACCCTGCCGGCTCCGTCTGTTGCGAAGGGCTCGATTGCCAGCGCCATCCCCTCTTCCAACTTCAGCTTGTGGGGGACTGGAATATTCGGTATTGATAGGCCGGCATGTAACTCGTACTGCTTCATCTCGTGTCCTGCGAGGTTCTCTATCGGCTTGTATCCTGCGGCCGTGATGGTCTCATAAACTGCTTTCCCAATGTCTGCGACGAGCGCGCCGGGCTTCACCAGCTCGATCGCGGCAGAGAGCGCCTCCTGATCGGCTTTTATGAGTTTTGCGTATTTTTTTGAGAGGTCTATGCTGTATGCCGTGTCGGCGATGTATCCGTCTATGTGTGCGCCGAGGTCTACTGATACGAGGTCTGTTTTTTCCAGCCTGGTTTCGTCGTTGAATCTCGGGGTATAGTGTGCAGTGACGTCGTTTATGCATACGTTTACAGGGAATGCTATCAATGCCCCCTTTTCCAGTATTCTGGCCTCTACTTTCTCGGCTATGTCTAATGCTTTTGCGCCTGGGGAAACAAGCTCATGGCTCCATTCCCTTACTTCTGATGCTATCTTTCCTGCCTTCCTGTAGTTCTCTAGTTCCTTGTCATCCATTTTAAGCTCCAGTACTTATTGATTAATACTTGAAAGAATAAATCTTATAACAATAAAATGTTCATCGTTTTTGAGGGAATAGACGGCTGCGGAAAATCCACGCAGGCCAGGATGCTTGCCGAATGGCTGGAGAGCAGAGGATTCCTTGTCTTCCTCACAGCAGAGCCAACCAAGACAGCGCTTGGAAGCTACATCCGGGAGATACTGGCAGGAAAAGAAGCAGTCGAATCCCGCAGCATTCGCGCTTCTATTCACGGCCGACCGCTACGAGCACCTGGCAACCGAGATACTCCCGGCCCTGGACGACGGAAAGATCGTCATCTGCGAGCGTTACTACTATTCTACCATAGCCTATCAGGCCGCGCAGGGGGTGGACAGGCCTTGGCTTTTTGAAGTGAACAAGTATGCTACCCAGCCCAATCTCGTCATATTCCTCGATACAAAACCAAAAGACGCCATGTCCCGAAAGCAGGGGGAGGAGATCTTCGAGGAGCAGAGATTCCTTGAAAAGGTATACAGCGAATACGTGAAATTCGCGGACATGCAGAGAGTAGACGGCAGCAAGGATGTTCAGGCCGTTTTCGAGAAGGTCAAGGGGATAGTTTCGAGGGTTCTCTAAGCATAAAACAAAAAAAACAAAAAATGAAAACAATTATGATTTTAACGGCAGCGTTTCTGGTGATATGCGCAGCTTTTTCATGCGCCGCAGACGTAGACTACAAAACAGGCTCATACCCCAACATACAGCGCCTAATCTTATATAACTCATCAAGCGACCATCTGGAAAACCCATTCCACGATATGTCAGAGGGCATCACATTCGACCAGTCGAAGATCACAACCGGCAGCTCAGGCGTCAGTCTGCAAAGCGGCGCAGTCGCTTACAGCATCCTCCTGGACTACGTACCAAGCGGAAAACTCATGAACGCATCAGGATACTACATAGACTACGCATACCGGGGAAGATCATACTCTTTGGGGAAGAATATTATGTCAAGGAAATAGATTATCATGGTTTTATATCAGCCTGTAAGGCAATGGTCCTTGACGGCATAAGCAACCAGAGCTTTTATGATTATAACGGCTACGGCTTCAGGGCCGATGCTACGGTATACAAATGTTCTGATAGTTTCTGCCGGTTAGCCGGCGCAAACTTGTCTGTGCGAAAACCCGTCGGACAGGTGGTACCAGTCCAGGTCACGGATACTGCAGACGCAGCAGTCGACGACCTCGAGATATCCCTGATCAACGTCGACTACAAGTTAAATACTTCCATCATCGTCTACAACATGAGCACTGAAGCAGTCCTCGAAAATGGATACCCGCTGGAGATGGCAGGCGCGGTAAAGACCGGATGGCTGGTGAGCATAGCTGCCGTAAAGCAGCCATTCGATGCAGGCATGGACATATCCGCATACTCAGGCATATCCTCAGACCAGTACCTCCTCGCAAATGCAACGATCAGATATACAACGCCTGTGACTCTGAATATGAGCAGCTCCCTGGACCTCCCGGCATTGTATAGGATAAGATCCAATGGCACCAGTTTATACGTATCAGATCAGAACAGTACCACGACGACCACGTCCACCACTACATCGACGACTACGACCACGCTTGCCTGCTCCCTTGTCGGAGACAACCCGCCATGCGGCCAGGTAAGCCTGGCCGAGGTAATAAACCTGATAAACAGATGGTCTTCGGGCACGGCAAACTTGGCAGACGTAATAGCCCTGATAGACGCATGGGCCTCGTCATAGTAATTAAATCGCTTCCATAAACCACAAAATGGATGAAAAAGTCACGTTAGAACTGAATAGGAACATCCTGGAAAAAGTGGACAGGATGATAGACGGCAAAAAGGTAAAGAACCGGCAGGATGCCCTGGAAAAGATAATCTGCCGAACCGTTAACCGGGAGAACGTAAAAACCGCATTCATCCTGGCCGGAGGAAAAGGCACCCGGATGAGGCCTTTCACATACGAACTCCCAAAGCCCTTGATACCTGTCCAGGGCAGGCCGCTCCTGCAGCACATACTGGACCTCCTGAGAAAATACGAGATAAGAGACATAATAATCTCCACAGGATACATGTGCGACAAAATAAAAGAATACTTCGGGAATGGCTCAAAATTCGGCCTGGACATAACATACGTCGAAGAAAAAGAAGAACTTGGAACCGCAGGAGCACTCAACCTGTCAAAAGACCTCCTCCAAGACACCTTCATCATGTTCAACGGAGACGTCCTGACAAACATCGACCTGCACGACTTCATCGACTTCCACTCAAAGAACGAAGGCATGGCAACAATCGCCCTAACTCCAGTAGACGACCCCTCGCGGTTCGGGGTCGCAGACCTGAAAGGAGACCAGATAATGAAATTCGTAGAGAAGCCGAAAACCCATATATCGAACCTGATAAACGCAGGAGTCTACGTGCTCGAACCAGAAGTTATAAAATACGTGCCCAAAGGCAGAGCCATGATGGAAACAGACGTATTCCCAAAGCTCGCATCCGAAGGAAAGCTGTTCGGCTACCCATACGACGGCCAGTGGTTCGACACAGGGACACACGAATCATACGAGAACGCCATAAAGCACTGGAAAAAGATAAAGTGATAATATGAGCATCTACCGTGCATACGACATACGCGGGATATACGGAAAAGACCTCACAGACGCCGAAACAGAGAAGATAGGAAAAGCCTATGCGACATACGTCGGCGGAGGAGACATAGCAGTTGGAAGGGACTGCAGGCTTAGTTCTATTCCTCTCAGAAACGCCCTTGTCAAAGGCCTGGTATCCGCAGGATGCACTGTAACCGACGTAGGCATGGTGCCTACGCCCCTCCTGTATTTCACTATACAGCACTACAAAAAAGACGGCGGCATAATGATAACCGGCTCCCACAACGGGCCACAGTACAACGGATTCAAATTATGCAAAGGCGCAGACACACTCTACGGAGAACAGATACAGGAAGTTGGAAAAATAGTGCAGGCCGGTAAATATGCAGAGGGAAAAGGACGCGTCATAGAGAAGAACGTAGCCGGAGACTACGCAGAATACGTTAAAGAAAGAGCCTCGGTCAAGAGAAAACTCAAAATAGTCGTAGACGGAGGGAACGGAGTAGGCGGGACGATAGGCCCACGCCTCCTAAAAGAGATAGGCTGCGACGTTATCGAATTATACTGCGAGCCGGACGGCAGATTCCCAAACCACTTCCCGGACCCGACCGTGGACGACAACCTAAAAGACCTTATCGCAGAAGTCAAAAAGGAAAAAGCAGACTTCGGGATCGCATACGACGGAGACGCCGACAGACTGGGAGTCGTCGACGATAAGGGGGGGATCGTCCGCGGCGACCAGAGCCTCATAATCTTCTCAAGAGAGATCCTTAAAGAGATGAAAGGCGCGACCATAATATTCGAGGTCAAATGCTCCCAGGCCCTTGTCGAAGACATCAAAGCCCATGGAGGCGTGCCGTTGATGTACCGCACAGGCCATTCATTCATAAAAAAGAAGATGAAGGAAACGAATGCGCCGCTGGCGGGAGAGATGAGCGGCCACTTCTTCTTCGCAGACCGCTATTACGGATACGACGACGGCATATACTCCGGACTGCGGATGGCAGAGCTGCTCTCGGAGAAGACGGAAAAACTGTCTGACATCATTGCAGCCCTCCCAAAGTACTACTCAACGCCCGAGATAAGGATACCTGCACCGGAAGAAAAGAAATTCTCGATCGTAAAAGAAGCCACAGAGGAATTCCAGAAACAAAAATACGAAGTAATAACAGTAGACGGCGCACGCATCCAGTTCGGCGACGGATGGGGGCTGATCCGGGCGTCGAACACCGAGCCTGCACTTATTCTCAGGTTCGAGGCGAAGACGCCGGAAAGGCTTGACGTGATACAAAAAACGATAAAAGCGGCGCTTGCGAAATATCCGGAACTGCAAAAGGAATTATGAGTAAGAGGGACCATCTACTAATCCCGAGGCGTACAATTTTCCGGCAAATGTCAGTCTCACCTTCAGATTCCTGCCTTCTTTGACAGTATCGACGAGGCCGTCTTTCTTCAGGTCAGACAAATGATAGCTTAAACGGGAGCGCTCCGATACAGCTTCTTCTCTCAGCCGCCCGGATTTCTTTATCAACCCCTCAAGAAGCAGACCTTCCCCTGCGGAATTAAGAGCACAAAGAATATCCCTTTTCTCTTTAGAAAGGTCCTTTAGCGGTAAAATAGGTACATCGACCACTTTTCGGATGCCTACGACGTTCCCGTCCTTGTAATCCGGCAGACCCATATACACAGGCGCTCCGGTAGAAAGGGCTGCAAGATAAGCTGCGACATCCAGCGAGCGAAGAGAACCTGAAAGATTCACCAAAACATCGCAGCCGGAACCCCTTTCTTTTATGATCCGCCCGGCAAGGGACAACGCAGACTGCTCTATGTCGTCTATGTCTACGAAAAGGTCTTCACAGGTTATACTGCCGATATCCTTTTTCACGTTCTTCGCAGTTTCTTCTGCCTTGTCTGCGCCGGGAAGGGACATGTCCTTTCCCCTGACGAGGATGACCCGGTCAACAGGGAAACGGCGAATACTTCCTACAAGAGTAGGAGCCGTGAATCCAACCGGAACGAGATGTACGACACATTTCATTGACATGATTACTATTATCCCAAACCATTATAAAAGCTTTTGCCGAAACATAAGGATTATCCACAACAATAAAAAAATGACTCCTGCTTTTTAAAGGATGCTTACTAAAGAATAATCGATAAATAAAGGCATTATAAGTATCCGACATGAGAAAGAAAAATACAAAAAAACTGCGCGAATCCGCAGAGGTATCATACGCCGTGAGAACGACGGAAAAGGCATCAAACAAGCCTGAAAATAGTTTGGAAAAGTTCATGCAGACCATCAGGCGCCTACATAGATTCCAAAACGTCAGGTTCATCATATTCCACGGATCGGCAGCAGAAGGAAGGGCACTGCCCGAGTCGGACATAGACATCTGCATATACTGCGAAGGCACTGCCGAAGAACAATGGGCCTACAGAAAGGAACTCTTAAAGGAACTCCCCGACGTATACGATGTGCAGATATTCCAGCAGCTTCCGCTTCAGGTGAGAAAAGAAGTCCTGAAAGGAAAGCCCATATACGTGAAAGATCAGAGCTTCTTCCAGAAGATCGCCGAGGAGACCATTAACCAATACGATATCCTCCATCCAGACCAAGCGAGGCACGTTAGGGAAGACGCAAGCGATCTTAGGACTGATTTGATCTTTATAAAGCTGAAACAGGCAGAAGAAACAGCAAACGTGATAGAAGAAAACCTGCCGAAGTCATACGCAGGGTTCGAGAAGATTGGCCTCGTCAAAGACGGCATATACAAGAAAACAGAGAACGCGATCAAGAACATAATAGACGCTTGCGCGGTGCTGAACGCCGATCTCTCCCTGGGAGCGCCATCAGATACGGACGACATCATCGCAAATCTGGTGAAGGCGAAGATCCTTTCTGTGGAAACGGCGGAAAAGATCAGGGAAATGAAGGCGTTCAGAAACGTCCTCGTGCACAAATACGAAGAGATCGACGATAAACTGGCTTACGAAGACATCAAAGAAGGGATGAGGGATATTAGAGAGATCGTTGAGGAGATTAGAGGGAAGATTTTGGTGATAAATAAAAGGGAATAGAATAATAACCAAGCGTTTTAGGAGAAAAAATGCGACTATTGGTAAAAATGGAGGCCGCAAAGGATCAGGCATACGACGCCATGTACCACCATAAAGTGCAGGGCCTCATATACGACCTGATCGAATCCTACGACCCGACCATCCACGACCGTAAAGGATACAAACCCTTCTGCTACTCTAACCCCTTCCCCTTCGACGACATGAAAGAAGGAGACAGACGGACCCTGA
>CAVVMY010000005.1:0-37937 GCA_963749405.1 Candidatus Altarchaeales archaeon
GTATTTTGCCGGGCTAACTAGTTCAGTTACGTAATGCTTAAGTGTCGGGAGCGAATTGGAGTGAGGAGGGCGTGGTGAAAGGGTCGATGTCTTTTGATGGCTTGAAGGATTATGTTTCTATTAGTCCTTCATCCAGCCTGAACATCGCGGGAACAAGCCCTTACTCGATAAGTTTGTGGGTGAAAGGCCTTGGTTCAAAAAATAACTCAAACGATGGAAACCCTGTTGTTGAGACCCTACTGACCAAGCAGCCTGAAGGAAGTTGCAGCGGCGGATACTACCTAATATACCGGAATTATGACCCAAATCCTAATTCCAGTAAAAGAGTAACCTTTGGTTTCTCGCAAGGCTGTTATACCGAATCCTACGTAGTCTCGAACAAAAGCGACTGGGAATCAGACAAATGGTACAACATAGTCGGAACATGGGATGGAACTACCAGCGCAGGCCGCCTGAAGCTGTACGTCAATGGCGAATTAGATGCAGCGGCTACCGCAGAATACCCGACAATAATGCAGAACACAGCCGCCCTATGGATAGGAGCATGGCCAACAGGACCGAACGGATACTTCAAGGGACTAGTAGACGAAGTAAAGATATACAAAAGAACACTGTCCCCCGAAGAGATAAAAGCACAATATGATAACGCTATTGGAACTACGACGACTACAACTACAAGCACGACTACAACAACAATTCCCTTCAATCCCCTCGTCGATGGCTATAGCTTCATTAATTATAATCTTTCCGAATCCAACCAGGATATCGAAAGAATTTATAAAGGTCGTTGATTATAATCCTCTTCTTTTTGTTTTGTATCCTATTTACAAGCATTCCCAGTCGGACGGTGAGTGTTATGGCATGTCGTCCACTTCCGTGTTGTACTACACTGGAAATTTTTCCAAGCCGGTTCAGAAAACTACTTATGGCATGTCCAAGTCTGAGGCTGAGCCTAATATAGATTCGTATCAGGGCGGCCAGAAGTTCCAGAGGTCTTGGCTTTATCAGCTTGCGCGCCTGGACTATGAGATTCCGTCAGGGCCTACGGCGGGCGGCGAATATAATTTTATCCGGCAGAGTCTTGATGATGGCGTCCCTGCCTTGCTTTCCATGGAGGACGATTCCGGGAAGTACAGTCATGCGGTAGTCGCTTATGCCTTGGGGGGCGGTAACGGCGTGTATAATGCCTCGCTGTATGATTCCAACTGGCCCGGAAGCGCCGATCGTGTAGCGTCTATCAATACGCTTGCAGATTCATTCAATTACTTTGGCGGTTACTCGGATGGCGCACCGGTTGTTTACACGAAGTTTGCCGCATTCAATGCAGAGTTGCATGGAATGGATTATCTTGATAATTTGATACGGCTCATTTCGGAGTACATTGGGCATTATAAGCTCACAGTGTTTGTTTTGGACTGTCCTGCGGACATAAGAGTGGTCGATGGTGAGGGCAGAATATCCGGCACTTTTTCTAACGGCTCTTTTGCGGATGCCATCGTCAACTCCACAGTCATTAATGTGGGCGACGTAAAGGTGGTCATGCTGCCCGCAGGAAATTATACCTCTTTTGTGGAAGGCAGCGGTCTTGGTTCGTTCAATCTGACGATAATTAATCCTTACAATAACTCCTTTAGCACAATAGAATATTCCGGGGTCCCGATCGGCAACGGCTCGCTTGCAAGAGTGGATATCAATCCCTCTGCACAGAACAACACAATGTCAATAGACGATAACTTTGACCTCATAGCTGACCGGGCCGTCGAGCCCGCATACATCGGGCGGGTCGTTCTCTCCTGTGTGAATAAAACAGGTAGTGCGAGGCCCGGGGACACCGTAACTTACGTAGTGACCTTGACGAACGACGGCTCTGGAACGGACACGTTCGACGTATCCCCGGTAGATTCATCCATCCTGGGCGTACGACTGTCAAAGAACAGCACTCTTATAGACGCAGGGGCAAGCAGACTCGATAAACGTGGCCATAGACGTGCCGGATGATTCTGCTTCCGGGACCTATAATGTATCCGTTCTCGCAGTCTCCCAAAGGGAAGGAAGCGTAGATGATGGGGTTACCTTGGAAGTGAACGTAAACGGGACATGCCGTTTAACCGGGGACACTGCTCCCTGCGGGAAAATATCCTTATCCGAGATTGTGGACCTGATAACTAAATGGGCATCTGAGCAGGCGAATCTTGTGGACGTGATTGCCTTGATTAATGCATGGGCGAGTCAATAGCGGAACATTAAATCAAAACAGTTCGCGGGAATATTATCCTTGGATTACCTAAGCTATAACAACAAAATGGAAACCGTAATCTTAGAGATAGAGAAACCTTCCGATGCCAACGTCATAGTCGGCCAGACGCATTTCATCAAGAGCGTAGAAGACCTCTATGAAGCCTTGGTCTGTGCTGTTCCAGGGATAAAGTTCGGCCTGGCCTTCTGCGAGGCATCCGGTGACTGTCTTGTGAGAGTCGAAGGCACGGATGAGTCTCTGAAGGCCCTTGCAGCCAAAAACGCCCTAAACATCGGCGCAGGCCATTCTTTTGTGATCATCCTTAAGAATGCGTATCCGCTTAATGTTCTTAATTCCGTGAAAAGTGTTCCCGAGGTGTGCAGGATATTTGCGGCCACTGCTAATCCGCTTCAGGTAATAGTCGCTGAGACCGACATGGGCCGGGGCATTCTTGGGGTCGTGGATGGGAAGAGCCCGGTGGGTGTGGAAGGCGAGGCGAAGGCACTTGAGAGAAAAGAATTCCTCAGAAAAATAGGGTATAAGCGTTAGTAAAAAATGGCTTCAGTCAAAGATGTCATGCGCAGGGACGTTGTTTCCATCGCAGCCGACAGAACCGTATCGGATGCTGCGAACCTCATGAAAGATAAAGGCGTGAGCGGGTTGATAGTTCTACGCAGTAGGAGGCCGGCTGGCATAATCACTGAAAAGGATATTGTGCGCAGGGTCGTCTGTGAGAAAAAGGATCCCGGGAAGACGCTTGTCGGCGACGTTATGTCTGCGCCTCTTATAGCGGTCGGGCCTCTTGCGTCTCTTGAGGATGCTGCGGATGCTTTTATGCGGGGCAGGGTGAAGAAGCTGGCCGTTGTCTCAGGAGGCGTACTTGAAGGGATTATCTCTGTTACAGACATACTTGCTGCGGAGACGCGCGAGATAAAAGCCGTGGAGAAATATGTGAAGCTTCTTTCGGAATAGGTCTTTTGCATGTTTTTTAATCGGTAATTCACTGTTTTCTTAACCATGATAACTTTTCAGAAGAAGCCTTATTCCGACGAAGAGACATACTCCGTACTATGCCCCCTGGTCAGGACGTGGTTTAGCGGCAAGTTCAGAGAATTTGCAGTGCCCCAGAAGTATGCCCTTATAAACATCCATAGAAGGGAGAATACATTAGTCTCTGCGCCTACGGGCTCAGGCAAGACCCTCACTGCGTTCCTTTCAGTCCTGAATGAACTCATCAAGCTTTCCGGGAAAGGAGAGCTTGAAGACAAGGTCTATTGCATCTATGTTTCGCCTCTAAAGGCATTGAACAACGACATAGAGAAGAACCTCGATGAGCCCTTGTCCGAGATGACGGCTCTTGCAGGAAAGGAACTTGGCATAAGGGTTACTGTGCGGACCGGGGATACTTCGGCTTCAGAGCGGGCCCGCATGCTGGCCAAGCCTCCCAACATCCTTATCACGACGCCTGAGACATTGGCGATCCTCTTGTCTGCCCCCAAGTTTCGCGAACGGCTGAGGGACGTGAAATGGGTCGTAGTCGACGAGATACATTCCCTTGCCGAGAGCAAGCGAGGAGTGCATCTGTCTCTTTCTCTTGAGCGGCTCCAGAATCTTGCCGGCAGATTCACGAGGATAGCTTTGTCCGCGACCGTTTCACCCCTTGAGGATGTGGTCAGATTCCTGGTGGGCTATGAAGGCGGCGTTGTCAGGGACTGCAAGGTAGTGGACGTCCAATACCTAAAAAAACTAGACCTTAAAGTGCTTACCCCTGTGCCTAATCTTATGGACACAACGCAGGCAGCGTTGTCAGACGGCCTCTACCGGCTGGTGCATGATCTGGTCCGGGAGCATAAGACAACGCTTATATTCACCAATACCCGGAGCGCAACCGAGCGGGTGGTTCACAATCTAAAGGAAAAATATCCAGACTTCTATTCCCTAGAGACGATAGGCGCGCATCATTCCTCTCTTTCCAGGGAGCACCGGCTGGACATCGAGAACCGGCTGAAGGAAGGAAAACTGCGGTGCGTGGTATCGTCGACGAGCCTTGAACTTGGAATAGACATCGGATACATAGACCTCGTTATATTGATGGGCTCTCCCAAATCAGTTGCCCGCGCGCTTCAGAGGATAGGCCGCTCAGGCCACAAGCTGCATGACACTGCCAAGGGCAGGATAATAGTGATGGACAGAGACGACCTCGTAGAATGCTCCGTGCTGCTCAAAAATGCAGTAGAAGGAATAATCGACAACATACATGTGCCGCAGAACTGCCTGGACGTTCTCGCACAGCAGTTATACGGCATAGCCATAGAAGGACAGCAGAATGTGGACAACATCTACCATCTGGTGAAACGCAGCTACTGCTATCACAGCCTGGAGAGAGCGGACTATGATTCGGTCATAGACTATCTGGCCGGAGAATACGCAGAACTGGAAGAGCGCAACGTCTACGCAAAGATATGGCTCTCAGAAGACAGAAAAACCATGGGCCGAAGAGGCAAGATGGCAAGAGTCATGTATTCAACGAACATCGGCACGATCCCTGACGAAGCCTACGTAGACGTAAAGATAGGAGAGCAAAAAGTCGGAAAAATAGACGAACTATTCCTTGAACGCCTGAAGAAAGGAGACATATTCGTCCTAGGAGGAAACCTCTACCGCTTCAACTACGCAAGAGGCCAGACCATACAGGTCACGCCGTCATCAGGGCCCCCGACAGTTCCCGCATGGTTCTCAGAGCAGCCTGCCTCTCAGTTTTGACCTGGCAATGCAGATAGGACGCTTCCGCAGGCTCATGGAGGAGCGTCTGGAAAAAAGGGAAGGAAGGAAAGAAGTTATCAACTTCATCCACGATTTCCTCTACGTCGACAACAACTCCGCTAATTCCATATACGAGTACATGCGGGAACAATACCTATACGCAAAGATTCCCACAGACAAAAAAATACTCATAGAAAGCTATGCAGGTTTCAGCAGAAAGAAATACCTCATATTCCACACCATGTACGGACGCAGGGTAAACGACGCGCTTTCAAGGGCATTCGCCTACATCATATCAAAGAGGCTGGGCCGCGACGTGATGATATCCCTCTCAGACAACGGATTCTACCTACTGGAAGGCGAGAAAAGACTGTCCTACGCTGACGCACTGGAAGACCTGAAAAGACGCTCCCTGCGCGACCTCCTGATCAAAGCGATCGATTCGACGGAGATTCTGGCCCGCAGGTTCCGGCACTGCGCGACCCGCTCCCTCATGATACTGCGCACCTACAAAGGAGAGCGCAAATCAGTAGGCAAACAGCAGATCGGCTCCAAGATACTGCTCAGCTTCATAAAAAAGCTCCCAGGAGAATTCCCGATACTTAAGGAGGCCCGGCGGGAGGTGCTTGAAGACCTCATGGACACGCAGCATGCAGGGCAGATAATAGATGCCATACGGGAGGACAGGATAAAGATAGAGGCCATAGAGACCACGATACCTTCGCCTTATGCATTGAACCTGATAGCCCAGGGATACATGGACGTTATCAGGATGGAGGATCGGATGGAATTCATAAAGAGGATGCATCAGGCAGTTCTAATGAAAATAAAGGAGAAGGAAAAATGATTCACTCGTGTATGTATCTGTCCTGCCCGTTTTCGAATTCTCTCATGCAGTTCCCTGAACAGAAATAATACTTCTGCCCCTCATAGTCTGTGACATATTTTGCGTTTTTGTCGCTTATCTCCATGCCGCATGCTGCACACTTAGAGCCTTTTTTCGCGTCTTTCGCGCATTTATTTGCCATATAACCCCACCATTCTATATTATGTTTTCTTTACAGAAAAGGAAATATCTGACAAAGTCTTGGAAAAATATGGCAAAGATCGTGGCTGTCGGGCGGGTAAAGGAGCAGTATCTGCAGGAAGGCATTTCGGAGTATGTGAAGAGGATCGGTGCCCTCGATAATCTCGGCATAGTCGAAGTAAAGGACTCAGGCATCGAAGAGGAAGGAGAGAAGATACTGAAGGCTGTGGGAGACGATTATGTCGTTGCCCTCGCAGCCGGTGGAAAGGAACTCTCATCCGAGGAATTCGCAGCATTCGTGAAAAAGAATTCAGACAAAAAGGTATCCTATGTGATAGGAGGTCCAGTAGGCCTCTGCGGGGAGGTATTAGAGCGCGCAGACTATGTCCTTTCCCTTTCAAAGATGACTTTCACGCACGAGATGGCGCGCTTCTTTCTTGTAGAACAAATATACCGGGCGCATATGATAATCTCCGGAAGGAAATATCATAAATGAGACAAATGAAAAAAGAAAAAACAGAGATACTTCCCGGCATAGAAATAAGAGGACTGTGCCTTTATCTACGGGAAGAAGACACTCTCATATTCGCAGACCTGCACCTGGGCTACGAGGACGAACTGAAGAAGACGGGCATCATAGTCCCGCGTTTCCAGTATAAGGAGATCACAGAGCATCTGGAAAAAGTCATTTCCGCAGTAAAGAAAGACGGAAAGATAAGGCGCGCGGTCATCGACGGCGACCTAAAGCACGAGTTCGGAAGGATCTCGGAACAGGAGTGGAGCGAAGTTGTGCGTTTTCTTTCTTTCCTGGAGAAACATTTTGAGGAAACAGTTCTTGTGAGAGGCAACCACGATAACATACTTGGGCCCATTGCCGAAAGAAAGAATCTGTCCGTTGTAGACCATCTTTTCCTGGAAGAGAGGAAAATCTATATCGCGCACGGCCACCGGATTCCGTATGATTCTGATTTCAACAGATCACAGGTAGTCATCATAGCGCATGATCATCCTGCCGTGTCTTTGCGTGATAATGTGCATAGTGAGAAGGTGAAGTGTTTTCTTTCGGGTAAATGGGAAAAGAAAAATTTAATACAACTGCCTTCGATGTGCTTCGTTTCTTTGGGAAGCGATGTCCTCACAGAGGGCATACTCTCTCCCTTTCTTGAAAAAAATAGGGAGAGCTTCGATGCTTACTGCGTCGAAGGTATGGCGGTATTCTGCTTTGGGAAGTTGAGAAATATCTAGATTTATTTCTTCTTGTTTCTCATCTTTCGCCTTCTCTTCTTCAGCTTGTGCTTGCGCATCTTTTGGATCTTTCGTTTCTTACCGCATGGCATGTTATATAATTCCTACTAACAGGTATATATAATTTTTATCTTTCATATGAGCAATTCCTGCAAATAAAAAAGACAGGAAAATGCTTGGAATTCCCTGAGAAATCATAATAATGCCGAAAAAACGAAAGGTATTTATAGTGGGACACACACAATAATATTTGCAAGTAAGAGAAGTGGTGTGTTTCCTGTGCAGATATGGTTTTCTCACAGGTGGTTGGAAGCTGAAAGTTTTTAGAAACGTGAATGTGCGTATGTGTTTAATTTAATCAATTAGTTTTGGTTAATTTAAAAAAAATAGGTGGTTTGGTAAAATGGATACTGTATGCTGTAAAGCCTGTGGAGGCAGTCAGACTGTGTTTGATTACAAACACGGGGAAGTTCTGTGCAAATCTTGCGGTCTGGTTCTTGAGGACACTTTGTTCGACTTCGGCCCTGAGTGGCGGGCGTTTGACGAAGAGCAGATGAACAAAAGGGCAAGGACCGGCGGACCCATAAGGTTTGCCAAGCAGAATATCGGCTTAACGACCGAGATAGACCGCTATGATCGGGACATAAAGGGAAGCGCGGTTCCATCCGAGAGGAAGGCGCAGCTCTATCGTCTGCGCAAGTGGCAGAGGCGTTCGCGTATGGGCACTTCAGTGGACAGGAATTTGTCTATTGCGCTGCCTGAGCTGGACAGAATGTGCGCCTACCTGAACGTTCCGAACAACATAAAAGAAGAATGCGCGGTCCTGTACCGGAAATGCGTGAACAAGGGCATTGTCAGGGGAAGGTCCATCGAAAGCGTCATTGCCGCAATAATCTATTTGATATCCAGGAGCCACAAGCTGCCTAAGACCTTGGAGGAGCTGGAGAAGGTGTCGGGAGTCAAGGTAAAGGATATCGGGCGAAGCTATAGGACTATATGCAGGAGGCTTAGCATGCGGATGCCTGTAGTAACTGCCGCAGACTACATACCCAGGCTGGCAAGTGAAAGAGGCATATCAGGAGAGACCGAGGCCAAGGCTATTGAGATATTGGAGAAGGCCAGAGAGTGCGGTATAATCGCTGGGAAAGTGCCGATAAGCATAGCAGCAGCCGCAATATATCTTGCCGCCCATCTAACGGACGATAAGTGCGCCCAGAAGATAAAGGGTTTCTCGGATGTTCCGGAGTCCGCTATCAAGAGCAGATATGATGAGCTGTCAAGGGAACTGTCCAAGAGGGACTTGCTGGTGAGGCTGGCGACTCATGCGCATGCATGATATCCCTGTTCTTTTTCTATTTTTTTCTATTTTCTTTAAATTTATATACCTTAAGCCTTATTTGTTACGATTAGTCGTGTTTTTAGTCCTGCAGACAGGCATTGTGAGAATAAAATGACGGATGAGGAAAAGCCTTCGTTATCCAAGAGGGTTAAGAGGCGTGCTATTGGAAAGGCGCTTAATCCCTTTGATCCCAGAATCTTTCATAAGATTTCTCTTATTGCTTTTTTTGCGTGGATTGGTTTGGGCGCTGATGCTTTGAGTTCGTCGTCTTATGGTCCTGCTGAGGCTTTTATTACTTTGGGCAGTCATCCTTTTCTTGCGGTTTTTGTTGCTTTGGCTACTGTTTTTACTATCCTGATAATCAGTACGAGTTATTCTCAGATTGTGGAGTTGTTCCCTAATGGGGGTGGCGGGTATATTGTTGCAAGCAAATTGCTTTCGCCTGAGCTTGGCATGCTTTCGGGTTGCGCGCTTCTTATTGATTACGTTCTTACCATCACTCTTTCTATTGCCAGCGGCGCAGAGGCTGTTTTTAGTTTTGTTCCTCCTGAGTGGAGGTTTCTGCATATATGGTTTGCGGTTGCCGGGGTGCTTCTGCTGATACTCTTGAATCTGCGCGGTGTGAAGGAGTCTGTGACGGTGCTCATGCCCATCTTTCTTTTATTCGTCGTTACGCACGTTTTTATTTTGATATATGCGTTCGCAGCCCATGTGATGAATTTTCCGTCTGTTGCGGCAGGGGTCGTTAGTGACGTGAATGGCGCCGGGGCTGATTTGGGCTTGTTTGGGTTGCTTCTCCTTATCCTGCGTTCTTACAGCATGGGGGCCGGGACTTATACTGGTATCGAAGCAGTAAGTAACGGAATACCTATATTGATGGAGCCCAAGGTGCAGACTGCCAAGCGGACTATGCGGTACATGGCTTTTTCTCTTATCTTTATGGTATTAGGGCTTATGCTTGCATATCTTTTGTTCAATGTCGTCCCGCAGCAGGGCAAGACCCTTAATGCCGTGCTTTTTGAGAATGTCACGCAGGGCTGGGGCCCCTATGGGTATTATCTTGTCGTGGTCGCCTTGGTTTCCGAGGCTGCGCTGCTCTTTGTTGCGGCGCAGACCGGTTTCGTGGACGGGCCCAGGGTGCTTGCGAATATGGCGCTTGACAGGTGGTTTCCTACGAGGTTTGCCAATCTGAGCGACCGGCTGGTTACGTATAATGGGATCCTGATCATGGGTGTCTCTTCTCTTGTCCTGATGTTTTTGTCCGGCGGGTCTGTGCAGGCTCTTATCGCTCTTTATAGTATTACGGTTTTTCTGACTTTCTTCTTGTCGCAGGTTGGAATGGTGCGTTACTGGTGGAAGTCTCGGTCTATAGTCAAGAATTGGAGCAGGCGTTTTCTTATTAACACTATGGGCATGGTGCTTACCTTTTTTATTCTTGTTTCGATGGTTTTTATCAAGTTCAACGAGGGGGGCTGGGTGACCATCCTTATAACCGCGGCTCTTGTATTGTTTGTGTCCTTTGTGAAAAGGCATTACAATCATACTGCGCAGCTTGTTGCAAAATTGAATAAATCGATTCACGTTACCGACTCATCTGGGCAGGAGACAATTTCCGGGGTGGTCAGGAACTCCGGCGACGGGAGATTCGACCCCGGCGCCAAGACTGCGATAATCCTTGTAAGCGGTTTTAACGGTGTCGGAGTATCCACGTTGTCCAGCATATTCCGGTCTTTTGGGGGTGTTTTCAAGAACTTTATTTTCGTGGAAGTGGGGATCATCGATGCCGGTGTCTTCAAGGGTGAATTAGAGATGCAGAATCTCCAGAAGAAGGTGCAGTCGGAGATAGATCATTACGTGAATTTTATGCATCAGATGGGGTATTACGCCGAAGGTGTGGAACTGGTAGGCCTTGACGTGGTTGATGAAATAGCGAAGGCTGCGCCTGAGCTTTTGAAGCGTTTTCCGAATTCTGTTTTATTCGGCGGGCAGATCATATTGCCTAAGTCGCCGTTTCTTTCGGATTGGCTGCATAATTATACTCTTTTAGCGTTGCAGAGTAAGCTGTATTATACCGGTGCGCCTTTTGTTATGGTCCCGATCAAGGTAGAATAGGGTTTGTCGGTGTTATTCTTTCTCTTCCTTTTTCTTGGTCTGTGTGACGTCGTAGAATGCTGTGTCTATTTTTTCGAAGAGTAGTCTTTCGGATTCTCCCATCATCATCGACTTAAGCAGGACGTCTGAGTCGATGGATTCTTTTAGCCATTCGATGGCATTTTCCAGGTCTTCCATGTTGAAATGCACGAGGATCTTGTCTTTGGAGCTGTCGTACATGGCTGTCCCTTTGTTTTTTAGTTGTTCGGGTTTATCCATAAATCACCGGCGATTCTATTTTTTTTGGATGCCTTAGACTATGCGGAGCCTTTCAGCACATTGATTACGTCTTTTGTGTGTTCGGTTTTCGTTATTACTGTTAGAAGGTCGTTTAGTTTCAGAGTTTCGCCTGGTGTGGGTATTATGACTTCGCCGTTTCGGTATATGAGGCCTATCATGGCGGTTTTTGGGAGGTTCAGGTCGTCTATTCTCTTTCCTTCGAGTTTTTCGTTTGATACTGATAGCTCTATTATCTCTGCTTTTCCTTTGGCTATGGATATGAGGCTTCTTGCTTTTCCTAGTGTTAGCGCGTTCTTGAAGTAGCTTATCATCGCCGATATGGGGCTTATTGCTGCTGCTATGTTTAGGCCGATGTATAAGTCTTGTTTGTTTGGGTCGTTTACGCGGGCGACTATCCTTTTTACGTCGAATTTTTTTAATATCTGTATTATCGTGAGGTTCGTGTTGTCGTCTCTTGTGAGAATGGCTACTGCGTCTGCTTTTTCTATGCCTGCGTCTTTCAGTATCTCAGGTTCGCTTCCGTCTCCGTGTATGACCAGTGCGTCGGTGGATTCGGCAAGGGTCTTGGCTCGTTCCTCGTCCGCTTCAACGATTACGATTTCATGCCCCTCGCCTGCCAGGTGCTTTGCCAGGGTGCTTCCTGCAACCCCGCCGCCGATTATGACTATATACATTTTTCTTAGAAAAACCTTCGGGCTGAATAAATATAGCCATCTACTTCTTTAAAAATCAGGAAATCCAAGTAATATTTAGGATAAAAATGAATTCAAGGAATTTAACGCCTTCAGAGGTTTTGATTGATGCATTGGAATACATCAGGAAATTCCGCGGCCAGATTTTTGTCATAAAGTTCGGCGGAGAGGTCATGGTGGACGAGAAGGTCCTGGATGCTGTGGCAGAGGACCTTTTGCTCCTGCGCTACGTGAACATAAAGCCCGTCGTGGTCCACGGCGGGGGCGGGGAGATTTCCGCGGCCATGGACAAATTCGGAAAGAAGCCGCAGTTCGTGAAGGGTCTGCGTGTCACGGATGAGGAGACCATGGACATAGTTCAGATGGTGCTTGCCGGCAAATTGAATAACGACATCGTTGCCAGCGTGAATAAGCACGGCGGGAATGCGGTGGGTATCTCCGGGAAGTCGGCCAAGCTTTTCGCGGCTGAGAAGACAAAAGGTGGCGATGTGGACCTGGGATTTGTGGGCGATATAACTGAAGTCAATGCCGAAGTTGTGCATACCCTGGTAGACAAGGGATACATACCTGTGATCTCCCCGATAGGCATCGCAGCCGACGGTTCTTCCCTTAACATAAACGCAGATGCTGCGGCTTCGAAGCTGGCGGTGGAGCTGAAGGCAACCAAGCTCATACTCCTTACCGGAGTCGACGGAGTGCTGGGCAAAGACGGGAAACTTATAAAAAATCTAACGCCCGGCGAAGCCGAGCAATTGATAGATCGCGGAGTTGCCAAATCCGGGATGATCCCGAAGCTGAGCGAGTGCATCTATGCGATAAGGCATGGCGTGCCGAAAGCGCATATAATAAAAGCCAAGAAGCATTCCATACTTGAGGAGATATTTACCTCTGAAGGAACCGGCACGATGATCGAAGAAGAAAATGGAGTCCGTTGAGGTCAAGGCTGTTGGTTCTGCGACTGGGGTTCGCGTAAGGTTGCAGAATGCCGATTTTCTTCTTATCCTTGGCGTCAGGGGGTATGTGATGTGCGGCTATCTGAACATGGAAACCGCAGAGAAGAAAGGGGATGCTGCCTGCATCGTGACCGGGGTTTCAAGTTTCGAAGAAGTCCTTGGATCGAAGGTATCTGTGGTCAGTTCTAAGGCATGGGAGTTGGGCGTAAGGGTGGGTATGACTGGTAGGGAGGCACTTGAAATTCTGTCCTGATTATTTTTACGCCTATAATGTTGAATATATTATTGTTCTTTTAATGCATAAGATGTTTTCAAAAAAGGGTATTGTCTGTTTGTTTCTTTTGGCGTGTGCGTTGGTTTTTTTTTCGGCGGCAGCTTTTGCAGAGCCTTCCCAGGGAAAAGAGGTTAAGCTGGTTCTCTTCTATCTGGACGGCTGTCCCCACTGTGAGGCTGAGAAGGAATGGCTTCAGAATATAGAATCGAAGTATCCGGGTCTTGTCGTTGAGATGTATGAAGTCAACTCAAATCGGTCTCTTTTTCTGAATATGTCTGAGGAATATAATATCTCTTCCACGTCTGCTCCGACCACTTTCGTCGGCGGCAGGGTCTTTGTTTCGTTCAGCGACGAGAGCGGTGATCTTGTATATAATCCTTTTTCCAGGACTTATATGGGTTATTCGAACCAGATAGAGGCTGCCATAGCTAACCCTGAGTTGTCGAACCGGAGCACGGCTGCGAAATTGATCCTTTTCCACAGTGAAACGTGTCCTCACTGCCAGGAGGAGCGAAGATGGCTTGAAACCATCCGTCAGAGCTATCCTGGGCTTGTCATCGAAGAATATGAGATAAGCTCGGCTGCGAATGCGTCTCTTTTTGAGAATATGAGCAGGGAATACAATACCTCTTCAGTCGGTGTGCCAAGGACTTTCATAGGAGACAAGGTTTTCGTAGGCTTTTCCAGCGATGCAGGAGACCTTGTATACAGTGAGGCCTATAAGGCATACATCGGTTATAGTAATCAAATGGAGGTCGGCGATCCGGGATTGCATGTATGGCTCATGTTCCTCTCTTTCGGATGATGTGGTGGAAATATCCCGGAGGGATCCTGCTGTGCAGGAACTGTTGGGCAGGTTTCCAGAGGCTTTGTCTACTTATGCGTTCCTTAATGGGACTTATGTCGTGGGCTGGTGGACTCCTGATAGGATGTCTTCGAAGCTTGATTACCCTGACCTGGTCGTATACGTCAACGGCGTTGACGGCTCTGTCATTGATACCAGGGTTCCTGTGTCCCGGATAGCGGGTCTGGACAAGCCAGGGCAGAGTCTAAGCATTATCCTCGTTGTCATGTTGTCTGTGTTGGCTGTGTATCTGCTTTTGTATCTCCTGCTCAATGGTAGGCTTAAATGGGATAATAGGTACTGGGCGTCTGGTTTCATCGCTCTGCTTATAATAACTTTATTCGTGCTGGCCGAAACCACACCCGTTAGTTTCATAGAAAGATTCGCAAACAAATTTCCGTTCCCGGTGTTCGTGTTTATAATAGCCCTTGCCGACGGATTCAATCCCTGCGCATTTACCGTGCTTATCGTTCTGCTATCTCTTCTCACGCATACCAAATCCCGCAGAAAGATGCTACTGATCGGCGGGGTTTTTGTGCTGGCTTCGGCTTTTATGTATTTCCTCTTTATCATGGCTTTGACGTTGGTCGGTTCCTGGTTCTTTGCCCAGTATGGTGCGGACTTGCTCAAGGTCTTGGGTGCCTTGGTGTTATTAGCCGGCCTCATAAACCTGAAGGATTTCTTCTATTTCAAGAAAGGCATCTCGCTCACAATCTCTGATGAGAACCGAAGCAGGGTGTTTAGACATGCAGGAAGTATAGTCAAGCGGGTGGATCGTGCCGACAGCAGGTGGTCTATGTTTTTGGCGCTTTTAGGGACTGCGGCTTTGGCCGGCTTTGTGAACCTGGTGGAGTTGGGCTGTACTGCCATGTTTCCTGCGGCCTATATGTCTGCGCTTTTCAACAAGTACGGAAATTCTATCGGCATCTATCACGTTTTATACACAGCTTTTTACTCAATCGTATATGTGATACCTCTCTTCGCCATATTAGGGGGCTTCCTATACTCCTTCAAGTCCGACAGGCTCTCGGAGGGCAAGGCAAGGATGCTCAAGCTCGTAGGCGGCCTCATAATGCTTGGGCTGGGACTGGTTTTGCTGGTTAAGCCGGAACTCCTGTCGTTCGGCTAAAAAATGAATAGACTTTTGTTTTTTGCGGCGGCTTTGGCATGTATGTCTTTGGCAGCGTCTGCTTTAACTGTGGAGTCTGTCATCCGACAAGACGCAGCTTAAGTTGAATGAGACCGTTACATTCTATCTGGTGGTGCGCGATGCAGGGTCTGTGGGGGGCGGTTTCAACGTTTACCGGGAAGTAGGCGGCGTCTTCGAGCAAGCCCGCAAGACAACTTTTACTTCGCCCTGCACCATGTGCAAAGGCAACAGCCCGATGGGGGACCTGAATGAGAGCATCTCGTTCATACCCCTGTATGAAGGAGAATACAAAGCAGTCGCTGACTATGGCGGAGTATCAAAAGAGGTCAATTTCACAGTATATCCGATAACCACGACAACTACGCCGACTACTACTACGACATCATCCACCAGGCGCACGACTACGACGACAACATCGACCACTACGACCACAACCACAACTACTACGACCACTACTACCACTACGTCGTCGACTCTGCCGGTTACAACGACAACGCAGCCTTCTTACGGCAGGGGCAACTCAACTGTCATATATTTTTCGGGCATAGCAATCGTTTTGGTGATACTGGTCATTGCCTGCCTGCATAGGAAATAGCGTTGGTATGTGTGTGACTTAGCGGACTTTCAGTGCCTTTTTCACAGACTCCAGGTTGGCTTCTATCACTGTCGGCTTGTTTGCATATGCTGGCTTTATGTGTTCCAGCCTGTCCAGGTGGTAGTTTATCGTGGCGTCTGGGTCCTTTAATATATTCCCTGTTATTATGCACACTACTTTGTCTTTTTTGTCTATGGTGCCTTTTTCCCTCAGCTTCTTGGCGCCTGCAACTGAGGCCGCGGATGCCGGCTCGCATCCTATCCCTGAGGCGTCTATTATCGCTTTTGCATCCATTATCTCCTGGTCTGTTACTTCCTCTACTACGCCTTTTGTGTATTTTATGGCCTTCACTGCTTTTTTCCAGCTTACGGGGCTACCTATCTTGATTGCAGTTGCTATGGTCTTTGGATGATGGACCACTGGTAGAGTGTCCGCTTTTCTGGTCCACAAGTTGTAGAACGGGTTTGCGCCTACTGCCTGTATGGCAGCTATTCTTGGGACTTTTTCTATGAATCCGAGTTCCTTCATCTCAAGCAGTGCTTTTCCGAATGCCGATGTATTGCCCAGGTTGCCCGCTGGCACGATGACCCAGTCCGGGGACTCCCATGAGAGCTGCTGGAGCATCTCGAACATGATGGATTTCTGGCCTTCCACGCGCCATGGATTAATGGAGTTCAGTAAATAGATGCCCAGGGCATCCGACGATTCCTGCACAAGACTCATGGCGTCGTCAAAGTTCCCCTTAACCTGCAAGACCTGCGCTCCATAAGCCAAAGCCTGCGAGAGTTTGCCGAATGCTATCTCTCCATCAGGTATGAACACTACAGACTTAAGACCTGCCATGCTGGCATAAGCGGCCATGGATGCAGACGTGTTACCCGTGGATGCGCATGCTACCTGTTTCATGCATAGCCTCTTTGCTTCGCTCATGCCAACAGTCATGCCCCGATCCTTAAAAGAGCCTGTTGGATTCTCTCCCTCATGTTTCAGGCCGATAACGTCTATGCCGGTATATGCAGAGACCTTTTTATGCCTGTATATGTTTGTATTCCCCTCAGGCCGCGATACTATGTCCTCATCCCCTGCGAGGGGATGTACCAGTTCCCTGAAACGCCACACGCCGCTCCCATACGGTAGATTCCGCAGACGCAGCCTGGAATCAAAAAGGCCCCGCGATACATTCTCCTTGAGGTATTCCATGTCAGCTACTACTTCAAGCAGGCCGCCGCATTCGCATCTATAGACGGCTCCAGGCTCATACACTCTCCCGCAGTCTACGCACTTAATGATTGCTTTTTCCATCTTGAAACAATATATTATATACGAAATGAACAAAATTAAAGCAGTCTTCTTCGACATAGACAATACACTCTACGACAGCACACTACAGGTAGAAATGGTGAGAAGAAACGCAATCAAAGCCATGATCGAAGCAGGCCTGGAAATAGATGAGGAAGAAGGGCTTAAGGCGCTGAAAGAGATAGTCAATGTCAAGGGCTCGAATTACCAGCATCAATTCAACGACCTACTAAAAAAGTTCGGCTACGCAGATTCCCCCCGCAT
The DNA here is from genome assembly GCA_963749405.1 of Candidatus Altarchaeales archaeon. Classification (GTDB taxonomy): domain Archaea; phylum Altiarchaeota; class Altiarchaeia; order IMC4; family QMZM01; genus CAIYYO01. The sequence continues at coordinate 17,073 of CAVVMY010000005.1, forward strand.
AATCGCAGCAGGAATACTCGCCTACCATAACACAAAAACAGCTTACCTGGTCCCATTCCCCGACACCGTGCCAGTCCTGCTTACGCTCAGAGAGCGGGGCTATAAGATCGGCGTCATCACCGAGGGACTGGCTGTTAAGCAGTGGGAGAAACTGATAAGCCTGGGGCTGCAGCACTTCTTCCATACAGTTCTGATATCCGAAGAAGTGAAGAAACAGAAGCCAGATGCCGAGATGTTCTCAATAGCTGCCAGACGCATAGGCTGCAAGCCAAAAGAGGCGGCGATGATAGGCGACCGCCTGGACAAAGACATACGCGGCGCAAAACTGGCAGGCATGACAACCATACAGATACTCAAAGGCAAATACGCAGACCAGAAACCAGCATGCAGGGAAGAAGAACCAGACTACGTAGTGAATGATCTGAAACAGATTCTAACCATACTAAAATAATTAGTAAGAGAATAAGGCCTGCCTGGCCGCAAGTATAACAGCCAAGCTCGGAAAAAGCCGTAACTACTACTGGTATCCAGGGTAACTGCCGGGATACATGCCGCTGAACATGCTCATAAAATACATGCTAGCTATCAGGGCAACTATGACCAATATCACTATAGGTATGAAGACCACAGCAATTGCCTTACCCCAGGAAAGCTCCTGCGATTCTTTTGTAGCACAGATAACACACACCAATGCCCACAGGCCTCCTATAAAATTGCCGAGAATCGGGATCACTCCCAGAGCCATCGGAGCCTCCGCATAGCCCATGGCCTTCAAATAACCACTATACGAGGATTTTCCTCCGAAAAGCTTTGCGATTATGTGCAATATCCCTGTCCCGATCACCCAGCATATAGGCACTCCTATTACAACAGCTATTAGACCAAGCCCCAAACTCGCCACAATGCTCCATAAATTCCCTATGACCGCCGCTAGAAGCAGGACTATAATCGCAGGAGTCATTGCATCTTTGTCGTCCCGGATCTCTTTATAGATTGTTTTGTCAAGTTTTAAGGCACGTTCTATCCTTTTAAAATCTATGTATTGCGTTTTTTGCTCCATTTTTTTTACCCCCCGAGTTTTTATTTACTATTACTTTTGAGAGCTTATAAGACGTCTGCCGGCAAATATATTAGCCTATATTAGTCTAATATTGAATATTTCTATGCCATGAAAATAAAGAAAGAGGCCTTGCTATTCATACTCGGCGTCTCCAGGAAATACTACCCGGACGAATTCGGAGGAATGCTTAGAGGAAAAAATGACGTGATAGAAGAAGTGCTCGTAATACCTGCTTCCACATACGGGAACGGTTTCGTCACGACGCGAATGGATATGATACCGCTGGACCGTTCTATTATAGGGAGCGTGCACTCGCATCCCGGCCCGGATTTCAGGCCTTCGAATGCCGACCTTGCATTCTTCGAGAGGACAGGACCCGTTCATCTGATTGCGCGCGCCCCGTATAAAGACATAGATGATGTAGCCACATATGACAGGTCAGGGAAAAGGATTCGGCTCTTGATTGTTTGAATGCATATCCGCATATCCTTATTTATATCTGTTCACAATAATTATTATCTTTTTTGGCAGAAATGATGAAAAATAATATGTCCGGCAGAAAAGGCCAGACCGGGCTTGAGTATTTGATGACCTACGGCTGGATGATCCTGGTAGTCAGCATGAGTGCAGTAGTTATATGGCAGATGGGTATCTTCACACCCCCTTCAACTCCTCCCGGCTCCAGTGGTTTCTCAGAAGTTAAGCCCACAGACTGGAAGGCAAGTTATTCCGCCGGTAATCTGACCATGACCTTGTTTAACAATGCTCAGACTCAAATAAACCTTACAGATGTCAATGTGTCACTCTTCAATGTTACCTGTACCGGCACCCACAACATAGGCCAGGTTATGAGCACTGGCGATTCCTATCAGGTTGTCGTGCCTGGCTGTTCCACTGCCTTTTCCACTCTCCCTGCAGGCGGATACTATAAGGCGGACATTACAATCATTTACACAAACTTGGCATCCGGCATAGGCCACAACAGCATAGGAGAGTGCCACGGAACAATGGAGAAATAAAAGAAGCTATTTCAGCGCATTTTTTATCTCTTTTATCTTTACTGTTTTCTGTTCTCCGCTCAGCATATCCCTTACTGTGACCATGCCTTCGGAATAATCTTTTCTGCCGACTATTACAACATATGATGCGCCTTTTTCTGATGCATATTCCAGGATCTTCCCAAGTTTCCTGTCCATCAGGTCGTATTCGGCCGCATGCGTTTTGCGCAGGTCGTATGCTATCTTCATGGCCTCCTTTTTCATGTCCTGGCTGGCCGGGGCAACGATTATCCCCCTTTTTTCTTCCGGGTTCTTTATGCCCTGCATCTGCAGCGCCTCAGTCACCCGGTCAAAGCCGTAGGCAAAGCCCGCCGCAGGCACGCTTATACCTGAGAACAGTTCTATCAGATTATCGTACCTGCCGCCTCCGCATACCTGGCTCTGGGCTCCCAGGTCCGGTACCCTGATCTCAAAGACCATGCCTGTATAATATTCCAGGCCTCTGGCTACTCCCAGGTTGAGCACATATTCGACTCCAAGGACGTCGAGGCAGGAGAGTATCTCCTTTAGTTCTGTGAGCGCAACTACTGCTTTTTTAGAGTCCCTGAGCTTTTCTTCCGCTTTTTCTATGACCTCTTTTCCTCCTTTCAATGCTATGAGTTCGAAGAGGAGAGGCTCAGTTGTAAGCTTCTTTAAGCCCTCGTGGTCGTTTTTGTCTATGCAGGAGATTACCTTCCTTTGTATGTCTTCTGTTATGTTTTTGTCTGCGAGCAGGCCTTTTACTATCCCCAGGTGTCCTATCTCCAGCCTGAACGCAAGTCCAAGTTTTTTTAGTGAGTCGTAGGCAACGGATATTACTTCTGCGTCGCTTTCAGGTCCTTTTGGGCCGATGAGTTCCAGGCCCAGTTGCCAGAATTCTCTGTATCTTCCTTTCTGGGGCTCCTCATAGCGGAACATGGGGTCGAAGTAATACAGCTTGATAGGTTTTGCGCTCATCCTAAGAGTTTCGGAGAACATCCTGCAGACTGAGGCGGTCTCTTCTGGGCGCAGGCAGAGCTTTCTTCCCTTCTTGTCCTCGAAGACGTACATGTGCTCTGATATTTCTTCTCCGCTTTTGAGCGTGAACAGTTCCAGATGTTCGAAGGTGGGGGTCCTTATCTTTCTGTAACCGTATGCCTTAAACACGTCAGTCAATGCGTTCTCAATATAATCCCTCCCTTCCATCTCTTCTGCGGTGAAATCCCTTGTGCCTCTGGGTTTTTCTATTTTCATCTCTCTAGGAAACGATATTTTATATTACAAGAAGAAATATATACTAACTATGGAATTAGAACCAAAAAAGTTTTACAGATTCCTCTCCCCAAGGCCTGCGATACTCTTAACCACGGTAGACCTGGAGAAGAACGTCAATGCTGCGCCCTTCAGTTTTGTCATGCCTGTATCCGTTAATCCGCCTCTTCTGGCGGTTTCCATGGGCGCGGAACAGAATACGTTGTCTGATATACGTGCTACGAGAGAATTCGTAGTCAACGTACCGTCTGAGACCATATTAGACAGGTTCTGGGCATGCTCCCAGCAGCATCCCCCTGGAACGGACCCCCTTAGTCTTGCCGGTTTAACGCAGGTTCCTTCCTCAAAGGTCCTTGCTCCATCGGTTGCGGAATGCATCGTATGCTTCGAATGCTTCCTGGACTTTGAGAAGCAGATGGGCGACCATGTGCTCATAGTTGGAAGCGTCGTGAACCTCAGGGTAAAAGACGAAGTAGTAGGAAAAGACGGCAACATAGACATGAAGAAAGCGGCATCTTTGATGCACATCTCAGGCCAGAAGTTCACAGTGGCTGAAAGAGAGCTCGCTTCCCAAGCCTTTGGACAATACGAAATGAAACAAAGACCTAAGGCTTTAGCGGTTTTTTCATCTTGTCTTCTCATTCTTCTGCTTTTTGCAGGATGCGCAAATCAGCCGGCAGAGAACAATAATGTTTCGTCAACGTCTGCCATATCTACGACACAGGAAGCTGTAACGACCACGTCTTCTGCATCTTCTACAACCCTCAGTAAAGAATCAACTGCGCCCGATACATCCCTTCCCGCAAACAAGGGCCTAAACGAATCATGCGCCCTGAACTCCGACTGCGCAACTAGCTGCTGCGCATACCTGAACGGAAAACACAAATGCGCCGATGCCGAAACCTGCAAGCCCAAAAAAACCACGCAGGAGGAATGCTATGCAAAATCCTGGTACTGGTGCGCGGGAGAATGCCAGAAAACAGTATGCGACGACTGCACCAAATATACAAGATGCGTGACATCAAATGACAGCGGAAAAAACCAGGCAATGATCGAATCAGCCAAGATGGATCCCTCAAGAGAAGGCTCGTGCATATACTCTGGAGAATATACCGCAGCAGGGGGCGAAAAGGGCTTCTGCGGGCTGCATAAAGGACAAATGATCTATGCCAAATGCGGTTCTCCTCCTGATTCAAAGGACTGCTCTGCTGCTTACGGCGACCCCGGCGGATACACGTATATGATACCCAATCAGAGGGCTTTCCATGCGCCTGACGGGGAAGAATACGACCTATTCTGCTTTTACTGCGAAAGAGTCGGGTAGGAACCTTTCCCGCAGCTCCGAGAGGATCATGTCTGTTGTGTCTTTGACTTCTCCTTTTATGTTGAATCTTTCTTTTATTCCCAGGAGGGCTGCGAGGATGTCGTAGTTGGATTTGGCGAATGACTTGAGTTCGTAGCCTCCTTCAAGCTCTGCGGCGACTCTTCCATTGCATAGCTTCTGTGACTCCTCTACTATGAGCCTGGTCATCTCTCCGAAGCCTTCCTGCGAGAGTGAGAGTCCTGAGATATTGTCATCGGTGTGCGAGTCCTGTCCTGCTGAGATTATGATGAATTCGGGCCGGTATGAATGCATTGCGGGCAGTATGAATTCTTTGAGCAGGTATATGTAATCGGCGTCTGCTGTTCCGGCGGGCACGGGTATGTTGACAGTGAAGCCTTCTCCGCGCAGCCTGCCCGTCTGTTCCATGTGGCCGGTTCCTGGATAGAAGTTTCGGGGGTCTTGGTGTATTGAGATGTTCAGGACTGTCGGGTCGTCGTAGAATATGTCCATGGTTCCGTTCCCTGCGTGCGCGTCCCAGTCGAAGATGAAGATGCGTTTTAGGCCGCATACTCTTTGGAGGTATCTTGCCGTGATGGCTGCGTTGTTGAAAAAGCAGAAGCCTCCTGCTTTGTTTCTTGAAGCATGATGGCCTGGGGGCCTTACCAGTGCGAATGCGTTCTCTGCCTCTTTGTCCATGACTGCTTTTGCAGCCTTGATGCATCCTCCGGCTGCGAGCCTGGCAGCATCGTAGGTCGCAGGCGAGCAATAGGTGTCTGCGTCTATGTATCCTCCCCCGGATGCCGAGAGCTTCGTTATGTACTCCAGATGCTCTCTTGTATGAACTCTGAGGATGTCTTCTTCGGTGCAGGCTGCGGGCTTGAGCATCAGGACTTCTTCAAGGATTCCTTTTTTCCTGAAATAATCCATGGTCTCAGAAAGCCTTTCGGGTCTTTCCACATGGCCTGCTCCCGCATCATGCAGCAGGTAATCCTCGTGGTATACCAGGGCGGTCTTGCGCATCTTACAGCCTCGTTGTCTGTTCTCTATTCTTTTATCTATTTCCTTTCTCTTATTTAAGTAATTCTTAAGGTTTTACATGGCAGAATTCTTTCGCTGGTTTGCGCTGGCTGCCTTGCTCATGGTTTTATTTGGCGGATGTATTGGAAGCAATGCGCCAAAAGAGCCTGCAGCCTCCTCATTGATGTCTACGACCACTGAAAAAATGACCACCACGAGCTCTATTGTGTCTACTACTTCTACCACTCAAAAGAAGGTAACTACGACATCTACTGCTACAACTACTTCGACCACTACTACGACAATGCCGGAATTGAACAGGCCTAATCCCCAGGCAGTGCTGTTGAGCAATCTGAGCAATGTAGGATTTGCGGCAAGCTATCAAGGCTACTCGTTTAAAATAGGGCAGTTTACATACGCCTATGATAAATCCATAGACGGCGCCCTCCTGCATGTTTCCAGGCCGAACTCAGATTATATAGACGTGTCAGTAACGAAAGACTCCGACTCCTTGTTAGATGACAAAATCCTGATAAGGTTCGTCCCGGAATATGCAAAAGAAGATGCAGGCATAGAGACAGGAGCAATATACGTATGGTTAAATGGAAACTACACAGTGAAAGTCCCAAATGAGACGGCAACCACCAGCACAGGCTGGATAACGATAAAATCGCCTGCAGACATAACCTACATGGAAGACGGAGCATTGAATGCCTCCTTCATGAACAACGCCGGAACAGAGGTAAAAATAGTAAGCGTATTACTCAACGAGACAGATACTGATACCAAATGCAAAAACATACTCGTGAACGGCCTCCAAGCGAGTCTGGCATATCCTGTGACTGTAGAAGACAATGAATCATTTGAAATAACCGCAAGCTGCTTCCCAAAAGACTACGACACAGGCTACTACCTGAGCCTAGCCATAAGCTACAATACTGCAATAGACAATGAGATCTTCAAACACCAGGTGACAGGCTACATGGAGGGACGGGTAAAACCATACAACGAGCACTATACGCCGTGATATGAAACCTGAGCTCTATCTGTTAATTCCTTCACGGCATAGTCCGCCAGTTTTTCCAGGTTCACAGTGTCCTCCCGGTTGTATTCCACAAGCAGGTCCAGCGCATCTACTCCCCTAACATTCCGGCCTGCAACCTCTACGGACCGATCGTTTTTGTAGGCATGCCATAGGCGGACAGCGTCGAATCCCGTCACACCGTCGGTATCCCTCGACATGCCCAGTTGTTTTTCGATATTCTTTAAGCCTCCGCGCAGACCAAGGCTCTTAAGAGGATAAAGAAGGTCGAGGTGTATCTGCGGAAAAACCAGACCCATGCTCTGGGAGAGAAAAGGCAGGTCGAATCTGGCTCCGTTGAATGTGACTACGTATTTGTATTCCTCAAGGTCTCCAGTCAGGAGATGCATGTTATCGTCTGCCACATAGCTTTTTGTCCCATTCCTTCCGTGGACGCAGACTGCAGTGACATAAGCATACTGCGGAGAAAGGCCGGTTGTTTCGATATCCAGAAAGCAGGCATGTTCCCTGAAATAGTTATAAGCCCTCCATGAAAGCTTGCTTCCAAGAGAATCCCTGAAGAAAACATGGTCAAGTGCCTCAAGCCGGCTCTTGCTCTCCAGCACAGCATCCCTTATCCTGGCATATTTGCGACCGGACAAACCATAATCCCTCTCAAGCAGATGATCCCATGTAATGCATCCTTTGGCCCACAGGTCTTTCTCTCTTTTTTCGCCTACTCCAGCGATGTGCTGAAAGGTGGAGACGAGCATGGTTATACTTTGAAAAGTTAGACTCTTAAATAGTTGACCGGACAAAAAGTATATCATAGCCGGCATGGAGAAACAGGAAATGGAATCCGATGAATACGGAGCCGTCAGGGAACAGGTAATGGGTAACTCCGGAAACGAATCAGATAAAGCCGGTGCCACAGAACCTGCAGGAACAAGGAAAACAAGTCCCAGATACCTCCCATTCCTATTAGCCCTTCTAGTCCTGATAATCGCTGCAAGCTTCTACCTGGAAAAGAATACCTCATGGACAAGCTCCCGGGAGAATTGCAGCGATGGAACACCTCTAAACGATTGCTCAATTACCCGGCCCATGTACTGCATGAACGGCGAACTGGTGGAGAGAGCATCCCTATGCGGCTGCCCAGACAACTACTCGGTAGATCAAACACATTGCGTCAAGGTAGAGAGATGCGACGATGGGACGATCTACGGTAAATGCTCGGTAAAAAAGCCTCTCTACTGCCGGGACGGGGAACTGATACCCGATGCCTCATACTGCGGCTGCCCGCCGGATTATTCCGCCAAAGGCGAAAATTGCGAGAAGATAAAAAGATGCCGCGACGGCACCCTCTACTTAGAATGCTCCCAAGACAAGCCTCTTTACTGCAAGGAAGGCATACTGGTCAACAATTCCCAGGCATGCGGCTGCCCGGAAGGCTACATAAACTTAGGAGACACCTGCGTCTCTCCATACGACGAGAACCCCTCGGAAAGAATACTCCCATACACCCTCAGAGGAAACACATCAGCCATCAGCATCACGGTGCACGAAGGCCTGAAAGAATACCTGGCCGCCCTCCCAAGGGCATATTACTGCGACCCCAAATGCCCGACCCCGCAGCAGATTGAACTCCACTACCTGGAAGACGAGAAACAAAAGCCGCAGCTCATGGCTCTTGAAGAGAAAATAAAGGCCCAGACAAACAATTCAGACGATCAGGCTCAGAATAGCTGTAAGCCTTGTGCAGAACATTCCCTACGACATGGAAGGCGCAGCCTCAGGCAACCTCACCAATAGATACCCCTATGAAGTCTTATACGACCACAAAGGAGTATGCGGTGAAAAATCCCGGCTCCTGGCATTCATCATAAAAGAGCTCAGCTACGCAGTCTACCTCCTGGACTACGAAAAAGAAGACCACATGGCAGTAGCCCTAAAATGCCCAATGGAATACAGCCAATACAGCTACAACGGCACAGGATACTGCTTTGTAGAAACCACGCTGGCGTCCATAATGACGGACAACACAGGCAAATACTCAACCACAGGCGAAAAACTGACAAGCATCCCAACACTCATCACAGTAAGCGACGGAAAAGAATTCCCAGCAGGCGAAGAATACGCAGACGCACAGGAATGGATAAGACTTAACCAAGTGGCTGCCCAATCCGGCGGAATCCTACAACAAGAAGACTACAACAAATGGAAACAAATAATAGACAAATACGGGATACAGACCATGAACGAAAGCAATAACACATGAATCAATCAGGTACGTGCCCCGCAGGATCCATCCAGGAAACTATCAGTTTTATCACGTCTCCAAGGCTTATGTTTCCGCTGATCCACTTCGTTATGGAGTCCATTACTTCCTGAAGCGTTACCTGGTCGCAGGGGTAATTGTTTCCCGGCATGACACACTGTGCAGTGCCGTTCGAGGCTGTGCATCGTCCGTCGCTGCAGTAGTAGCCGTCTGCGCAGTCTATTACCATGCTCTCCTCAAATCCGGTGGCATATCTGCAGAAGTATTCCCTGACTGCTGTGGAGTTCACGCAGGTGTCTGTGTAAGTGTAGTTTTCGCTATGCATGCCAAACCAGCCGGTTATCGTGCCTTTGGTATATGCGTCCAGTCCGTCGGTGTCTATGCATGACGCAGGTGTGGAAACAGGCGGAGTCGTGGTCGTGGTAGTGATTGTGTAATTCAGTATACATGCCCCATCTATGCAGCCCAAGGAGCAGGGGACATACATCAGGGCTTCGGGGCTGGTTCCGACGCATAACCACTCCTCAAGAGAATCGTTTTCGACACTGTTAGTCATACAGCTGTCAGTGAATTTATATTCATGTCCGTTCAGGATGCCGCTGACGCTTCCCTTGATGAAATAACCGGAATAATTTCCGCCGTCGGAGTCATAACAGGAATCAGACGCATCGGTTTTTAGGCCTGCGGCATCGGATGACGCGGTCGCCGAAGGCATTTCCGTAAATCCGGCAATGACCACCATTAAAGATGCAGTCATTAAAGCAGCGAAAACAAAACAGCATAATAATGCGATCTTGTGGCCCATAAATAGTATATAGCATTATAAATAAATATATAAAAGCCCCCAAAAACACAATAAATAAGCAAGTGGGGGGTGGTGAAAACAAAATGCAATTGACACTTTCGGAAGCGGGCCTGATGGTTATATTAGCGGCTTGGGCTATTCAATTAGTATATGTGTGGAAGGGCAGAAAGGAGATAAGCAGCATACTACTTGCAGGCTACGGCTTGGGGCTGGTATTGCTCGTTGCTGACAGTTACACATCCCAGGGCTTGTCTATCATCGGCTGGCTTAACCTGATAATACTGATACCTGTTCTGGCGATACTAATAAAGACTATTGGAAAGGGTCAGATTAAGTGATATACATGGACAAAGAACACCTATTGATCGGGCTGCTAATAACCCTCATTTTGTTTCAGGGATGTATCCAGAAAACTGAAACAAACGATTCTGGAAAAACGACCACATCGATTAATTCCACGGCATACGACAAAACAATACTGCTTTCAAGAATAACTACAGGCATAGATTCGACTTTTAACAAATTCGACAACGTCATGTCTTCCACTGCATCCGAGCTGTCAGATACTGATTTAAAGGGGCAGGAAACCCGCGCAATCCTGTCTAAGGCGTTGAACGAAACCCCATATACAATAGAATACGCAACCATCGACTCTGACGGCATACTCGCGACTATCGAGCCCTCGCAATATCGCCAGTCGGAAGGAACGAATATAAGCGGCCAGGAACACGTGAAAAAAGCCAAAGACACAGGTAAGCCCGTCTTAAGCAAAACTTTCAAGACCGTAGAAGGCTTCGATGCCGCAGCAATACAGTACCCGATCAAATCAAAACAGGATGGAACTCTCCAGGGAGAACTGAGTATGCTGATAAAGCCTGAAAACCTGCTTGAAGAGGCGATAGTCCCGGCGATAAAGGATGAATCCGTCGAAGCATGGGCCATGGATACTGATGGGTTGATACTATACGACCAGGACTCAACTGAGATCGGGATAAATTTGTTCACTGATGAGTTATATCAGCCTTATCCTGAGCTTTTGAGTTTGGGCCGGAGGATAAGTGCGGAAAAGTCCGGCTCAGGAGAATATCATTTCCTGGCACATGGTACTGACCACGTGGTGAAGAAACAGGCTCAGTGGGCAACTGTGGAATTGTATGGAACAGAGTGGAGGATTGTTGTTCTCAAGGTATCCGCAGATGAGTCCTCTGCTACGCAGACTACGACCTAGCCCTTTTCCAGTGTTATCCTATTCGTCTGGCCGTTTGGTATTTTTTTGACGATTTTTTTCTCTTCAAGCTTTTGTATTATCCTGTGAGTCTTCACGCGGGAGTATCCTGTGATTTCCGTGAGGTTTCTCTGAGTCTGTTCTCCTCCGGATTTCTTAAGCTCTTCTATGATGAGTTTTTCTTCAGTGCTTAGCAGCAGTTCCGTTAGGTCCTCGCGCATCTTTTTCACTTCTTTTTCATGAGTTAGCTGCCTAAGCGCTAGGCCGTTTGTGATGCAGATAATGCCTCCAAACAGGGAAAGCAGCATGTAGGGGGAAAGAATTGACTCTATGGGGTCGATTCTTCTTTGGAGGGTGTCACTCCTGTTTGTGATATTCCTATGTATGTCTGTTGCATTACCTGTTTCTTCAGGGAGTGATGCGTTATCTGTACTCATGTTCTCAGAAAGAGCCGGTCTGGATGCCCCCCTAACTCCGGGTACTCCTTCGTTTAGGAATATTCCGAGCGGGCCTGGGAGCTCGTCATGCATGAGCACGGAATATAGATTAATTGCGTAGCTCGTTAGGAGAAAACCCCCGTAAACAAAGGATAAAACCATTATTATCGTGTATTTCTTATTCATCTTAGATTGTTTCAGTTTGTTTCAGTTGTCATTTATTAGTTGTTACATCCAATAGTAACATACAAATGTATTGGAATCAGAAGTTTAAAAAAGGTGAAAAAATGAATAAAAACAAAGGAATAAATAAATTGACTAAAATATTATGGAGTATAACTATTATATTGTGTATTACTGCATTCGCCAGTGCCGCAACTGCGCAAGCAGCCACAACTACCGCAGCAAGCAGCAGCACGAATACCAATACACAACCAACTAATATGGTAGTCGACCTGTCGCAGACATCGCTTGATTCAAACCTTGGCCGCGGAGATTCCGGGATACTAACAGTTTACATAAAAAATACCGGAGGGATGCCTGCTGAAAATGTACAAGTTTACCTCCCAAGCACAGGATCAGTTCATATCGATTCAAAGCAAAGCATTGGTAACATGGATTCAGGCGAATCAAAGAGCCTGCAGGTGATCGTTCGGATCGATAATTCTGCACCTACCGGTCTTGTGGTGATTCCCGTGCAAATAAGCTTTGACGGATATGAGGCAGACGGTTCCCGGGAAAACAATCAGGTAGCTAACTGGCAGATTCCTATACGGGTGTATTCGAATCCTTCATTTCAGATAACGCCTGAGAAGACGACCTATTACAAGGATACGTCTGATGTATTAGTCCTTGACGGGACTGTAAAGGAAGGCATAGATGACCTGCAAGCAACGCTCTCTTCAACATGCCTCACAGTGATAGGTTCGGCTACGCAGAATATCGGGGACGTTGCCGATAACACAAATTTCAAGATAACCTACAACGTAAAGCCGGCAACCTCCGGAGCATGCACCTCGACGCTCACCCTCGCCTACACAGATCAGTCGGGCGGGAAGTCTTCAGTTGCAAGCTCATTCGGAGTGAACATAGAGGATGCCGGAGTAAACTTCAAATTATCCGACATCAGCTATAATCCAACAGGTCCTGGAGCGACAGTGAATGTTTCATTGACCTTGTTGAACGTCGGCGCCGCAGATGCACAGGACACAACGGTGAGCCTGACTGCAAGCGATCCTTTTGCTCCTATAGACACGCTGGAGAAATACATAGGGACTATCGGAGGAGGAAAACAAGCGACTGTGGTGTTCCCTCTCTCTATCAGCTTTGGCGCAGCCACGCAAACATACACAATGCCTGTGACTATAACTTATACTGTAGGAGGAGCAACGTATACCTCCTCAAAAACTATAGGAATAGATGTTCAAGGAACCGTAATCCTCTCGGTTATAAACGTAGATGTTTCGACAGGAACGCCGAGGATAGACATTGCGAACCTTGGTTCGAGGGATGCAAGTTCTGTTAAAGCGACGCTGATAATACCCAACTCTGCAGGTAACTCTACAGGCTTTGGCGCCGGGAGAGCTGGCGCAAACAGGTCTGCTGGGGGCGCAACTGGCGGAGCGTCGGGAGCGCAAGGAGGAGCGGGCTTTAACGGAACTCGGCAGGGCGGCTTTAACGCAACTGCAAGCGCTGCCAACGGGCAAAGCTACGTAGTCTATAAATCCGCCATAGCCGCAGGAAAAGACAGCACCTTCGCGTTCACGTCGGCAAGCGGAAGCGGCGTTGCAACGCTTGTCTTGGAATACAGCGGGGAGAACAACCAGAGAGTAACTCAAGTAGAAATGGTCACCTTAGGCAGCAGAAGCACCACAACCACAGGAAGGACCGGAACAGGCAGCAGAGGAACTGATTATATGACTCTGGGGCTTTATGCATTGGTTGCGATCGTCGTACTCTTCGCAGCTTTCAAACTATACAAGCGAAGAAAGAAAAAATAATTATCCCGGACAGTTTAACAGACAATTGAAAAATGCTAGACATAGCGGCAAAAGACGTCTTCAGGCATAAGACCAGAAGCTTTCTTACAGTCATAGGAATAGCCCTGGGAATAGGCTTGATACTGGCTCTCGGCTCCATCGGAGCCGGCCTGTCCTCGCAGATACAATCACAGTTCGCAAGCAGTGCAGCCTACATCCAGGTCTCGGCAACGGATGACACAGTCGGGATAAGCGACGACACTATACAGGGAATACAAAGCCTTCCAGGGGTGAATTACGCAGTGCCCGTAGCAACTTACCGCATTTCAAGAACAGTACGAGGCGGATTCGGCGGTGGATTCGTGGGCGGAGGAGTGCGTATACCAGGAATTACAGGAGGCGGCGGGGGCAGTTTTGGAGGCGGCGGAGGAGGCACAACCTCGATCACATTCACAGGAATAAACCCTGATGACCTGGATTCGATAGTAAGCACTGATATAGACACGTCCGACGGCAGGAAACTCGACAGCTCGGATTCGCTTAAAACCGTAGTGCTTCTCGGCTCCACGGCTGCGACAAATCAGGCCCTGAACGTAGGGGACCAGATAGAATATGATTACACGCCCAGAAACTCCAACACGACGAATGAGAAAATCTACTATTTTGACGTTGTCGGAATCCTTGACGAGACCGGAGACTCAACAATAGACAGCTCTTTTTACGTGCCTCTCGATACGATGCAGGACATAACAGGCCAGACCACCATACAAGACCTGCGCGTAAAAGCGGATGACGTAAGCCTCGTGGAAGGGCTGACAACCACTATAGGCGACTTATTCGACGACGTAAGGGCGACGTCTTCGATAACAATAATACGACAGCTCGAAGCCAGCCTCTCCCAGATACAGATGGCAGTCTACGGAATAGCCGGAATATCCATAATCGTCGGAGGAATAGGAGTAACAAACACAATGATAATGTCAGTCATGGAAAGACGCAGAGAAATAGGCGTAATGAAAGCAATCGGCGCAACCACGACGACGATCCTTACACAGATAATACAGGAATCCGCAATGATAAGCCTCATCGGAGGCCTCGCAGGCCTGGGGCTGGGATACGCATCCGTGGAAATAATACCAAGGATCTCGTCTTTTCAGCCGATTCTTACCCCTGACCTCATAGCCCTAGGCATGGGCTTTGCGCTCGTCCTGGGAATAGGCGCAGGACTGTATCCCGCATGGAGCGCATCAAGACTTGACCCAATAGAGGTGCTGCGCTATGAATAACGAAGCAATACGATGCGAGGATCTGGTGAAGACCTACAACCTAGGACAGATCAACGAATACAAAGCCCTCAAAGGCATAAACCTCACCATAAACGAAGGAGACTTTATCAGCATAATAGGGTCTTCAGGGTCCGGAAAGTCAACGCTGCTGAACCTGATAAGCTGCCTGGACACCCCCACGTCAGGGGACGTATACGTAGACGGAACCGCCCTCTCAAAATTGGGAGACAACGAACGCGCAAAACTGCGCAACCAAAAACTGGGATTCATATTCCAGCAATTCAACCTGCTTAGAGGGATGACTGCCTACGAAAACATAGAGCT
The DNA here is from genome assembly GCA_963749405.1 of Candidatus Altarchaeales archaeon. Taxonomy (GTDB): domain Archaea; phylum Altiarchaeota; class Altiarchaeia; order IMC4; family QMZM01; genus CAIYYO01. The sequence continues at coordinate 32,117 of CAVVMY010000005.1, forward strand.
CACGATGCGCTTCGCAGGAATAGGCAAAAAACAAAGACACGAACGCGTACAGGAACTCTTAAAGAGCGTCGGCCTAGAAAACAAGGGGAACAACAGACCAACGCAGATGTCAGGCGGAGAACAGCAAAGAGTCGCAATTGCCAGGGCCCTTGCCAACAACCCAACGATAATACTCGGAGACGAGCCGACAGGGAACCTTGACTCGGCAACGGGCGCAACCATCATGCAGCTATTAACGGAACTGAACAAGGAACAAAAAAAGACCCTCGTAATGGTAACACACGACCCCGCGATCGCCAAAAAAGCCCACAGGACTGTTCGGATAAAAGATGGAAAATTAGAAGAAGAAAAGAAGGGTGCCTTGGTGGAAAATGGAAACGGTGTAATAATCAATTAGATGAATAAAAAACATGAAAAATGCGATACTCCTAATAGGACTATTATTGGCTGCAGGCATGCTTTTTTCAGGATGCACAGGTTCCTCTGATGCAAATAACCAGGGGACTGAAACCACACAAACAACTCAAAGTGACAGCGGCGGTGGTCTAGGCGGTCTGATTGGAGGCGGAGGAGGCGATATGGGACCCCCTCCGGATGATAGTGGAGGAGGACCCGACGGCCCTCCAGGGCAGTAAAATAAAAAAAAGAAAAGACACAAATTGATGGGAAATCAAAACGAAAAAAACTAAAAGGTGATTATACATGAAAAACGAATTAGTATTGGCAGGAGTCTCATTGACGATTGGATTATTGCTGCTTTTCGTTGGATGCACCAGTTCATCCAATGAAAATGGACAAGGAGCCGGAACACAGGAAAATGCGCAACAGCAAGCTGCGTCTGATAATGGGCAAGGAGCCGGAGCACCGGTAGATACTCAACAGCAAACCACAACCGACAACCAGCAGCCAACGGCTCAGAACCCAGGAACACAACCGCAGGGAGGCGATCAACGGGGACAGAGACAGGGCAGAAACATGGGCGCACAGTTCATACAAGCATGCAATGGCAAGGCGGCAGGAGATACATGCACGCTCAATATGCGCAACCAGTCAATAGACGGGACATGCACTGATCAGAATGGGAATCTGACCTGTATGCCTAACAACTCCAGCCTCGTGCAAAGACCAGGAGGCTTTCCAGGCGGTGGGGTTGCATTTATCCAGGCATGCAGCGGAAAAACTGCAGGAGATGCATGCACGCTTATGATGAGAAATCAAAGTATTGACGGGACATGCACAAGCAGAAACGGCAACCTCACATGCACGCCTGCTAACAGGAACAACGGATTGATTAGAGGGTAAGGAAATGGAACGCTTCCCTCCGGTGCCGATGGGACGCGAGCTCGTATTCGACTCAGTCCCATACTATTTTGTTTACACGCTTATCATAGTCATTGTGATAGCCCTGATATTCTACTGGCTTACAAAGAATTCAAGGAAGAAAGAAACATCGGCAGAGATACTGAAGAGGAGATATGCGGACGGAGAAATAGACCGTGAAACATTCAATCAAATGAAAAAAGACCTCTCAGAGTGAAAGCATGGAAGTCTCCGAAATACGCCTAGGAGCTGCGATAATAGCAGTATTCGGGCTGGGGGTATTGTTCTCGATACTCAACGGATACTACATAGAAAATACCGGCGACCCAATACCTCTCATCGTATACGGGATGACCGCAGTAGCCATGGGCGTCGGCGCGCTGCTTGTCATGCTGTTCCAATGGAAGATAAGCCAAAAACAGCTATACAGAATACTCAAAGTCCTGCCGGAAGACGAGCGCATGATAGTTGAACTACTGGTAAAAGAAAAAAGAATGGAGCAAAACCTCCTCGTAGCTGAGAGCGGCCTATCAAAGGTAAGAGTGTCAAGGACATTGTCAAAGCTGGAACAAAGAAAGATAATCGAAAAAAAGCCTCTTGGAAATACCAACCTCGTAAAACTCGTAATCTAAAGAATATGCGTCTCCAAATCCGCACTGTTTCACTTTTTGCATCAGATGTTTCACATAAAGATATATCCTGTTTCTTCCAAGAAGCTAGCATGAAAACAACAAACAAAGGGCAATATGCCCGCACGGTTCTGTCGATAGACGAGATGATGGCTGCATATGTGACCGGACACGCCTCGGAGGCGAAGGGAAACGAAAAAAGCAGGCGAAGGCACGAAGTGGATCTGAAGTCGCTCGGCCTGCCTGAGAATGCAACGCTTGGAGAGATAAGGGAAGCTGTAAGGATGAGAACATTAGAGCAGCTTGACTTATCTGATGACGCATCAGACGAGGAGATAATGGAAGCCATGAATGCCCGAAGAGGGCTGGAAATAGACGAAGCAATAGAGTCGGGCGACTATGACCGATGGAAGGCCTTAGTTAGGGAAACGCCGGACGGAGAACAGCTTACAGAAACCATAACTCAGGAAAACTTCAAAACATATAAGGAACTCCAGGAAAACATGCACATAGCAGAGGAAATAGCGGAAGAACTCAACCTGCCTTCAGGCAGGAGGTTATGGAACGAACAGAAAAACCGTCTAAGTGTGTGCAGCGACCCGCTTGAAAGAGACGATATATTTGAACTATAACGCTTGGAGTACCGTGTTTCACTTTTAACACAGGGTGTTTCATTACAAAATATAGCTGGTTTCATCCAGTAATCTACCATGGAAAAACAAAAAAAATTCGGGCTATCTGCCTGGGCTGTCTTGGCCGTCCTATTTTTAGTAGGGGCGGTGACAGCATACGTGGCAGATAATGCCTCAGGGAATATGGCGAAAGCCGTAAGAGGAAATATTATGGGAATGTGGGGCGGTTTAGGTATGCATGGCACGCAAAACCTCTCAGACCTGAACCTGCCTGCGAACGCAACAAAGGAACAGGTGAGAGAAGCAGTAAAAGAAAAGACGTTAGAGCAGCTCGGCCTACCATCGAATGCGACGGATGCGCAAATAAGGAATGCGATGCAGGAAAAGGCTAACGAAACCCAGTCCCAGATAGACGCAGCAATAACCTCAGGAAACTACGACGTATGGAAGGCACTGATGGAGCAAAACCCCAGAGGAGCTCAGCTTACGACGATTATAACAGAGGACAAGTTCCCGAAGTATGCAGAGCTATACCAAGCTGAAAAGAACGTAAAAACTCTGAGTGAGGAACTTGGGCTGACAGGGATGAAAATGGGAGGCGGCAACTTCAGAGGTGGCTTCGGAAGAGGACACATGGCTGGAAATAACATTACTCTGCCCGCTCCATCCGCGAATCAATAAACGAGAATTTTTTGAGGGAGCAGCTATTATCCCCTCCCTCCCTTTTTATTTTTATCGTAATACCCCGCTGCTTGCAGCGGGGTCGTTCCCCTTGCAAGTAAATAGGTTTTGTGTGTAAATAATTGTGTGGATTTAGGTAGGGCTTCGCATTGTGTGTATAAGATTAGGTATCATATGGTTTTGTGTGTGAAGTATCGCAAGGGGCTGATTAGGGGGGAGTTGGAATCGTATCTCTGTGAAGTTTTGAAGGGTATTGGCGATAGGTATGAGTTTGAGTTGGATGCCGTTGGTTGCGACGGTAATCACGTGCACGCCTTTGTTGGGGCTGCTCCCAGGTATGCCCCTGCCAGGGTGATGCAGGTGATGAAAAGCGTATCTGCCCGCCTGCTCTTTGAGCGTTTTCCAGAGGTTAGGAAAACGCTTTGGGGAGCAGAGTTTTGGAGTGATGGCGGATACGTAGGAACTGTTGGAGACGGCGTAACAGAGGACATAATCAGAAGATATGTTGAGCAGCAAGGCTCCCCTGAAGAGAAAGAAGATTACGCTCAAATGAAGCTTACCACGTTTACGTCGTAAATACCCCGCAGCTTGCTGCGGGGATATTTATTACAAACTGGCAGAATACTGCGGCCTTTAGGCCGCAGATGAATGCCTAATATTTGCCAGTTTGTAAGTCATACCGCACCCTTCAGGGTGCGGTATTTGATTTTTCCGGTTTCTGAGAGTATAATACTCATCCACAGGCGGAATCGAATACCGAAAAAACAACACTACAAAACCCGTTTTTTTTGAATAATGTTCCCCCAATGCAGGACCAAATCGGCCGACAAGATCCAAGGACGCAGGAGGCCATATACCAGCCGACCGCACAGACGACGGCGAAAGACACTACCTACACAGCACCGGGGGAATCCGGAGCCGGAACCATTCCCTGCCATAAATGATAAATATAATTCAAGAATACCAGCATCCAGCGCAACTAAAATAGTTTTTTAAACACTGAATCTTAAATAAACCAGTCGAGCAGAATATGAGATCTCATCCTAACAAACAACCAAACACCCTGAAAAGGGACACAGCCATAATAGAATTAAACTATACTAATCATGCCGGCTTCTGCCCTAACACTAATCTTACACTAAATCTAACCTTTTCAAGCCCTTATATAATGCACAGGTTAAACCCTTTTTTATAATAAACCCAAGAAATAAGACAAAAAAAATCAACGAAAAAAAAATAACAAAAAACAACAAAAAAATGGAAACAACAAACCACAACGGAAAACTAATTATAGCATTGATCTTGACTGGAATAATTCTTGCCGGAACTGCGAGTGCTAATGGTCTCACGACGAACGTCACAGTTGACCCAACACTCGTGAAAGGAGCGGAGACGAGTACATATACGTTTACGATTGCGAATAATGGTCCTGATTATAGCATTAAAGAAATTGGTATAACAATTCCTTCCGGCTTTACCGGAATAACCTCTATTACTTGTCCATATGATTGGTACTCTAGTTATTATGGAGGAGTTGTCTATTGTATAGGACATATAGGTACTGAGATTGCTCCTGGTGACAGTGGCACCCTGACTTTCTCTGCAAGATCTCCTACTCCTGTCGGTGATACTCCTTATAGCTGGAGTGTTAAAACATGGGATGATGCTGGTTATTATATTAATACTGACGCTTCGACAACCGTTGACGTGACGAAGCCGGTTGTTTCGTCTGTGAGTCCTGATGGGCAGGTTTATAATTTGGCGACATTAAGTCCTGTTGCAATTACGGTGACGTTTAGTGAGAATATTTTCAATACGCCGACGATTACTGCTGGTGGTATTACGCAGACTGTGACTGATTGTAGTGACGGTGATGCTAAGACGTTCTGTTTTGCTTATAGTGTTCCGTCTTCCACTGAGGCTACTGAGACGATTGCGGTGAGTGGGGCGGAGGATTTGGCTGGTAATACAATGGATTCAAATAGCGGACATAGCTTTACTGTTGATACTGTTGCTCCGGGGTTTACGGGAACGAGTCCGGTGTCAGGTGCGCATGTGAAGTCGGGCTTTGAGGTTAATTATACTCTTAGTGAGGATATCGCCAGTGGGACGATAAAGTTTGTTTCCGGCGGTACGCAGACGTATACTTTGAGTGGTTCTGAGTTGACGTCTGGAGATCATAGCATATCTGAGAGCACCCTTAATTCGGCTGACGTGACTCTGGTGAATGGAAGTACGTACAGTGTATCGTTTGATGGTACTGATGCGGCTGGTAACCCAGCTGAGACTGTTACAAACACAGGTGTGGTCTATGATACAACTGCGCCTGTTATTGCTGCACATGACCCTGTGGTTGCTGAGGCTACTTCGCCTGCTGGTGCAGATGTGACGTATACTTCTCCTTCGACTACTGATGCGGTTGATGGTGCGGGTACGGCTTCTTGTCTGCCTGCTTCTGGTTCGACTTTTGCGTTAGGTAATACTAGTGTGTATTGTGATGCGACTGACGCAGCAGGGAATCCTGCTGTTGAGACGCACTTTAATGTGACTGTGCGTGAT
>CAVVMY010000006.1:0-47234 GCA_963749405.1 Candidatus Altarchaeales archaeon
CACTTCGGGTCGGTGTCGGGGAAGTGGTCGCCGATGTCGCCTCGAGCGGCCGCGCCTAAGAGCGCGTCGACCAGCGCGTGCAGGAGCGCGTCGGCGTCGCTGTGCCCTTCGGGGCGGAAGTCGGAGGGGATCTCAACCCCGCCGAGCTTGAAGCCCTTGCCCGGGATCAATCGATGCAGGTCATAGCCGAGACCGATTCGCGGAGGCATGAAGTCAATCGTCGTCCTCGCTGGCTCTTCAGGGATTCCTCGTCTTCTTCGCTCGCGGCGATGTCCTGCGGCGGCGCTTCTTCGTCCGCTATCTCGGGCGGCAGGTCGTCCGGCGTCACGTGCGTGTGCAGCGTCGGGCTCGAACGTCAGGTCCGATTCTGCCGAGCTTCTTCTCCGTGTCCTCACGCGACGAGCGGCGCCTGCGCGTCCTGAACTCCTGCATCTGCCGCTTCGCGGCGCTGCTCTTGAGGGTGAAGAAGACGATGCCGAGCAGGATGTAGCCGAGCACGGTGTCGGCGAAACCTACGTGGACATCGACGGTTGCCAGCGGCGAAGGGTCCGGAGGCAACCGAGGGCAACACGCTGGCGGCTCACGACCAGCCCCAGATTGAGGACGTGGTGCGCGCCAGCCAGGGCACGCTCCAGAACATGGACGCGCTGCTCAAGCGCCTGGACACCATTGTCGCGTTCATCGAAAGCGGCAAGGGTTCCATCGGCAAGGTCATTTATAGTCCGGCGCTGTCTCCGCCAACTCAACGCGACGGTGATGGAATTCAAGGGATTGCTGGATGAGGTTCAGAGTGGAAAGGGATCGCTCGGCCCGCTCGTCACCAGCGACGAGGCTTACAAAAAAGGGATCGCCGCCATCGACAAGATCAATGCGCTGGTGGACGGCTTGCAGCAGGGCAAAGGCACGGCCGGTTCTTTCTTTACCGTAGATTCTGTAGCAACCTGGTATGCGACGATTCAGAAGCCTTCCTTTAATCCGCCGGACTGGGTCTTCGGCCCGGTGTGGACTGTATTGTATATTCTTATGGGTTTATCGGCGTATCTTGTGTGGATGAAGGGATGGGGCAGAAAAGAGGTCCGGAATGCTTTGGCGGTTTTTGGTTTCCAGCTTGTTTTAAATGCGCTTTGGTCGATCATATTCTTTGGAGCAAAAGAACTGTTCTATTCGTTTGTCGAGATATTGTTTTTGTGGCTGAGTATCGCGCTTACCATGGCATTGTTTTACAGGATATCAAAGAATGCGGCCCTGCTCTTGGTTCCCTATCTATTATGGGTGAGTTTTGCTGCTTTCCTGAATTATTCGGTTTGGCAGATGAATCTGGTGTAAGAATAGAATAATAAGGAATCAGTCGTCTGTGTTCTCTTCTTTTTTATCGCCTGCCTTGGCCGGTTTTGCTGGGGCTGGCTTGGTTGATTTGAGCATGTCCTTTGTTCTTGTGGTCATGGGTGCTGTGTATTTTGTATCCATGGAGAGGCATTTTACTGGGCATATTTCTACGCATGCGTTGCATGTGCAGCATCTCAGCCGGTCTATTTCCCATGTGCGGTCGTTTTTGTTGACGCAGATCGCCTGTGTTGGGCATACTCTTTGGCATGAGGCGCAGAATATGCATCTGTCTATGTCGTTTACTATGTGGCCTTTGGTTTTCTCGTATTGTTTGCCTGGTTTTGCTGGGTACATCAGTGTTGCCGGTTTTCCGAGGAAGCTTTTGGTGATTGTTTTAGCTATTTTGAAGAGCGCCATTTTCTTTTTTTACCTCTCTGTGCAGCTGATGCATGGGTCTATTGAGAGTACTATCACTGGTACGTCTGCGAGTTCGCATCCTGCCAGCGTCTTTACCAGGGGTGGTATGTTTGCGAATGTTGGAGTCCTTACCCGGAATCTTTCCAGGTTTTTGCTTGCGTTTCCTCTGGCGTAGTGGACTGCTTCTCCTCTTGGTTGTTCTACGCGTGAGATGTATTCGCCGTTTGGGTTTCCTGTAGGCTTTACGTCTATCGGGCCTTCCGGTATCTTTTTTATGCATTGTCTTATTATGTCTATGGACTGGTGTAGCTCTTTTATCCTTACTTCGCATCTTGAGTAGCAGTCCCCGTGGGATGACGTTGCGGGGGAGAAGTTTATTTTTCCGTATGCTGCGTAGCCGAGCATTCTTGCGTCCAGGTTTACTCCGCTTCCTCTGGTTGTCGGGCCTGCTGCGCCCAGGTCGTATGCGTCTTTTTTGGTTAATACGCCTACTTTTTTGGTTCTGTGTTTTATTGAGTCGTCTTTTAGGAATACGCTTGTTACTTCTTTTATGTCTTTTTCGATGTCTGCGAGTTCTGTTATCATCTTTTCGAGCGTTTCTCCGTTTATGTCTCTTCTGACGCCTCCGACTTTGCATGTTCCCTGTATTACGCGGCCGCCGAGGGATTCCTCCATCCTGTTGAGTATGTGCTCTCTTATCCTCCAAGCATTCATGAAGAGGCTTTCGAATCCCATGCTGTCTGCAAAGCAGCCCAGCCATAGGAGGTGGGAGTGGAGCCTTGAGTATTCCGAGCCTATTGTTCTGAGGTATAGGGCGCGTTCTGGTATTTCTATGTCCATGATGCCTTCTACTGCTTGTGCGTATGATAGTCCGTGTATGAAGCTGCATATCCCGCATATCCGTTCTGCGACATAGACGAACTGGTTGTAGTCTCTTTTCTCTACGAGTTTTTCAAGTCCTCTGTGTATGTATCCTATCGAGGGCAGGGCTTCTATGACTTTTTCGTCTTCCAGTACGAGGTCTAAGTGTATCGGTTCCGGGAGTACGGGGTGCTGTGGCCCGAATGGTATGACTATTTGTTTGGGCATGTCGTGTCACCTCCTTTGCTTGGGGATACTGCGAACGGGTTTTTCATTTTTTTCTTGTAGAGGTTTCCTTTAAAGTCGACGTTTATGCCTCGTATCCATATTCCGAATAGTTCGTGTATCTCGTTTTCGTACATGAAGGCTCCCCAGTAGATGCCCGTGATGCTTGGGATTTCCGTCTCTGGCGTTATGTTCAGTCGCAGTGTCTGGAATTTATAGTCTTTGTCGAATGAGTAGTTTATCTCATAGTTGTCGTCTGCGATTTTTGTTGCGTGCATCTGGACCAGCCGGTTCCCGTCGTCGTGCAGTTCTTCAACCTTTTTGAGGAGGTCTTTCGGCTCTATCCGTGTAACTGGTTGTTCTTCGACCCTCATTTCTTTTCACCTGCCTTTCTTTCTTTCTGGGCTTTCTTGTGTTCCTCTTTCTTTTTCTCGAGTATGCCCAGGGCTGTAACGACTCCGTCTATTATTGATTCAGGCCTTGCGGCGCATCCGGGTACGTAGACGTCTACCGGGATTACTTTATCGATTCCGCCCATGACGTTGTAGCATTCCCGAAAGACGCATCCTGAAGTTGCGCATATTCCAACGGCTATGACTGCCTTTGGTTCCGGCATCTGGTTATAAAGGTTTTTCACTACTTCTATGTTCTGCTCGTTTATCGCGCCGGTTATAACTAGTATGTCTGCGTGTTTTGGGTTTCCTGCGTTTATTATCCCGAACCTCTCCACGTCATACATCGGTGTAAGGCAGGCCAGCACCTCTATGTCGCAGCCGTTGCAGCTTGATGCGTCGTAGTGCATTATCCACGGCGATTTTTTTAGGTAGGCCATTTTTACAGTCCGCCTCCCTTGATGTAGTACAGGGCGCAAATGTTTACCAGTCCAAGCACGAGAGCGATCAGCCAGGAGCTTTTCATGACCAGTTGCCACTTGAATCTGGCGTAGTTGTTGTCTACGAATATCTCGAACAGGTATGTTATTATTATTGCTGCCAGCGCAATCAGTGGGTTGTAGCCGAAGAACAGGTAGATAAAGCCCATCAGTAGCACGATTTCATACCAGTGCGCTATCTCTATTCGTCCCAGCGTGGAGCCTGAGAACTCTGTGGTGACTCCTTTTACCAGTTCCTGGTGGGCGTGGTGCGAGGTTGAGAGGTCGAATGGGGATTTTCGCAGTTTTATGGTGAGCACGTATACGAATCCCAGGAATAGTCCCGGAATATAGTATATCATGGGCGTTGTAAGCGATGCTATGTCCCAGACACGGAAGCTTCCTCCTGTTATGGTAAGCTTGGATACCATGTACATTCCTATTGCCGTAAGTATTATCATAGGCTCGAAAGACATTACCTGTATAAGCTCTCTTTCAGCTCCAATGTAACTGTAGGGGGAGTTCACGGAGTATGCGCCCAGCACCAGGAATACATGCGCGAGAGTGAGTGCAAATATTACCAGCAGTGCATCCCCGCCTGAGAAAAACAATGCCCCGGTGAATGCCATGAATACGAGATACGCGAGCACGTAGAAGTTCTGCGACCTGCTTACAACCACCTTTTCCTTTTCAAACAACTTCAAGACATCATAGAACGGCTGCACGATCGGCGGACCAACGCGTCCCTGCATCTTTGCGGTTATCTTTCTGTCTATTCCTGCGATAAGGCCGCCTAATAGGGGTGCGAGGATCAGATATGCAATAGCCGCCAGTATCTGTTCTATGTTCATATCAGCACCTCTCCGTACATTATGCCCCAGAACATGAGGGCCATGAGGCCGACGCATAGGGCTGTTCCTATCCTGTAGAGTTTGTTTTCGGCAAAGAAGTTTTGCATGTAGTAGTTCTTTAGCGCAAGTTCTCTTGTGATGCCAAGCGAGCCTGAGAATTTCATGTCGGGCGTCGTAGGTCGGCCGCACATGTATGCGCTGATGTGTTTTCTCTCTTTTCTATAATAGAGCATGCTGAGAGGCATGACAAGCACGAGGCCGAGCATGATGAGCATTATGGTTATGTTGTCCTGCCCTAATTGCGCCTCCTGATTGTATATTTTTAATGTGAACGGCTCGATCAATGCCGAGGATACGACTGGGAATAGTAGGCATAGCAGAACTGTAAGCGCTGTGAGGGGGTATAGTGCAAGCCATTCTTCTATGTTTACTTTGTCTTCTATTTGTTTTTTTACCTGGGTTACCTCTATTAGCCTGCCCATCCATTTGGCCCAGAAGAATACTGTGACTGCGCTTCCGTAGGCGATTATGCCAAGCAGTATCGGGCTTATCAGCGGGCTTGCGTCTATGAATGCCCGGAGAGTTGCCCATTTGCTGATAAGCATTCCGAATGGTGCGAGGAACATTCCTGATATCCCTATGAGCATCATGAACGCAATCTTTGGCATCCTTACGATGAGTCCGCCCATGTCCTCTATGTCTCTGCTGTTTATCCTGTGCTCTACTGTACCTACGCACAGGAACAGGAGTCCCTTGGATACTGCATGGAAGATTATCAACAATATGGCTGCCCATACCGCTTCATATGTGCCGACGCCGGCGCAGGCCACGATCAGGCCGAGGTTTGCGATGGTTGAGTAGGCAAGAACTTTTTTGGCGTTGCTCTGGGATACGGCTGTAGCAGATGCCAGAAGGAAGGTGAATCCTCCGATGAGGGCTATCATGTAGCCTGAGAGGCTGCCTTGCAGCACCGGGGCAAATCTTACTATCATGTATACTCCTGCTTTTACCATGGTGCTTGAGTGCAGCAGCGCGGAAACAGGCGTAGGCGCTACCATCGCTCCAACCAGCCATGATGAGAAAGGCATCTGGGCCGACTTTGTCAGGCCTGCGAAGCTTATCAGGACTGCAGGTATCAATGCAATTGCTTTGCCTGAGACCATCAATTCGTTTAGCTCCATTATTCCATTAGCCGACGGAGACGAGCCCAGGTAGAACAGGGCTGCTGCGAATGCCACTCCTCCAAGTAGGTTCATGATAAGGGCCTTGAATGCGTTGTTCTGCGCTTCATGCGTTCCGCCGTATCCTATCAGCAGGAAGGAGCATATCGTGGTTATCTCCCAAAAGAAATATACCCACATGAGGTTGTTCGAAAACACCAGCCCGAACATGGCAGATATGAATGCGAACATGACGAAAAAGAACCAGTTCCGATGATCCTTTACCTCCTTGTGGTGCTCGTGGAAGTCCTTCATGTATCCAAGCGCATAGACACATATAAGGCTTCCTATTATTCCGATGATTGCCGCCATTATCAGGCTTAGCTGGTCTATGAATACGTTGTTTTTGATTTCTATAGCAGGCGCATAGGTTGCTTCGAAGTAGAGGATCACTATGGACTGCAGTATTATGAGTATGGCTGCGAGGTATTTCTGAGACTTTAAGCTGGCATATAATACGTATAATGCTATCACCATCTCTATTCCAAGCATCGCCTCGCCGAGGATGGGATAGTTTGCCGGGTAAAGCGTAGGCACTGCATTGTATTTTGTTGCCAGCAGATATAATGAGGCTACTATGATCAGCGCGGCTGATATGTTCACTATCTGGTTTCTTAGTATGCCCTTGGGCAGGAGCAGCATTATGGCGGCGACTACTAGCGGAAATGCTACCAGGAAAAAAAGCACATTCACTGATTATCCCTCCGGTCAGGTTTTCTATTTATCATTATTAATCATGTGAAATGATGCAAGAATATATGATTTCAGTATATAAAAAGCAGGCTACTGCTCCTTGCATCGGCCCTCTGAGCAGTTGCAGTGATGCGCTCTTCTACATTCTCCCTTGCCTGACTCCTTGCTGCATGCATCTTCAGGATGCCTGTGTATGTTTTCCGATCCGCATTGGGGGCATTTTTCAGGTCTGCCTGTTCCGCAGGGAATTTCCCAACTGTACTGGCATCCACTGCATCTAAATGTTCTCTTTTTTTCTTCCATTTTGTAGTTTCCTCCTTCTATTACTATCATCTTGCCGTTTACAATGGCGTCTGCGACCTTCTTTCTGGCGGAGTGTATCAGCCGGTGGAATGTGGGCTGGGAGATGGCCATAGTCTGCGCTGCATTCTCCTGATCCATTTCCAGCAGGTCTTTTAGTCTGATGGCCTCGTATTCGTCTATTGTGACTATCGACTTTCCGTTGCAGGTTTTGTTCCCGCCTGATGGCTTCATGCACTTTGTGTTAGGTTTAGCGCAAACCCTTCTGCATATTCTTGGCCTTGGCATTTGGAACAGTTATGAATATATATTCATATCACTTGTTTAAAAATAAAATCAATTATTCTGCTTTGAATCGAGAATTTATCCATATACTGTCAAATCCTCAAAATGGAAAAAAGGATAACCGGCAGGGCTTGGAAGTTTTCCGACAACGTGGATACCGATCAGGTCATTCCCGCAGAGTATCTTGTGACAGGCGACCCTCGGGAGCTTGCGCTGCATGCTTTCGAGAAGGTGCGTCCGGAGTTTGCAGGTTCTGTGAAGAAGGGGGATGTGATAGTCGCGGGTGAGAACTTCGGCTGCGGCTCTTCGCGTGAGCATGCTCCCAGGGCCTTGATTGGTGCAGGGATATCGTGTGTTGTCGCTAAGTCTTTTGCCAGGATATTCTACCGTAATTCGATAAACATAGGTCTTCCTCTGATAGAATGCGATATCGAGGCGAAGGATGGCGATCAGATCGAGGTCGATTTTGAGAAGGGGATTGTCAGGAATTTGTCTGCTGGAGCGGAGTCTCGATTTCCTTCGTATCCCCCTTTTGTGCTGAAATTGATTAATTCTGGCGGCCTTGTCAGCTATGTGAAGGCGCAGCTTAAGGCTAAAACATAAAGATAACATGCGAATAGATGAAGTGCCGTTGAGCCGGGAATTCATTGATTTGTTCAAATTCGAGGGCATATCTGAGCTTTATCCCCCCCAGGAGATGCTTGTCGGGAGCGGGGTACTTGGCAGCACTGAGAATCTTGTTCTATGCACGCCGACTGCGTCCGGTAAAACGTTTGCTTCAGAGATAGCTATGTCGCGCGTCCTGGAGAATCGCAAGAGGGCGGTCTATGTTGCTCCTTTGAGGGCTCTTGCTTACGAGAAATTCCAGGAGTTCCGTAAGTACGAGCGCCTCGGCTTTGTCGTGAAGCTTGAGATGGGGGATCTGGACAGCGGAAAATACCGTACCCGTCTGGATTTTGACATCCTTGTCACGACGGCGGAGAAATGCGATTCCATTCTGCGGTCTAAGCCTGAATGGTTCAAGGACATAGGCATACTCGTTGTTGACGAGGTGCATCAGATCAACACTGACCGTGGGCCTGTTTATGAGATTTTGATTTCCAAGTTCCAGAAGCTTTTTCCGGACATACAGATACTTGCGCTCTCTGCTACGATAGGCAACGCTGAGGAGCTTGCGGGCTGGCTTAATTCCAAGTTGATTCAGTCTGAGTGGAGGCCGGTTACGCTTTATGAGTCTGTCGAGGTGGGGGAGGATAAGTATAAGACGCTTAGGGAAGTTGTCAGGGTTGCGGTTTCATCCGGCGGGCAGGCACTAGTTTTCGTGAATTCGCGCAAGAGCGCTGAATCGGTTGCTGAAAAGCTGGGAAAGGACCTGGCAAAGGATGCATGCCTGCTGGATGCTGGAACAAAGGCAGGTCTTGAAGCTGCAGGAGAAGAGGTTCTTTCTGCGCTGAGCAATCCTACCCAGCAGTGCAGGCGCCTGTGCGGATGCGTCGTAAACGGCACTGCATTCCATCATGCTGGTCTTGTGAACAAGCAGAGGATACTTGTTGAAGACCTGTTCAAAAAGGGGACTCTTAAAGTTATTACTGCGACTCCGACCCTTGCTGCGGGCGTGAATCTTCCTGCGAGGACCGTCGTCATCCGGGATTTTTCAAGGTTCGAGGACGGGGACATGGCTTACATATCCGTGATGGAGTATAAGCAGCAGGCTGGGAGAGCGGGCAGGCCTAAGTACGACAAGACTGGTTATGCGATAGGCATCGCAGGCTCTGAATCCGAGAAAGAATTCATAACTGAAAAATACATCGGAGGAGTGATCGAGCCTATTACTTCCAAGCTTGGCGTTGAGCCGGTTCTGCGTTTTCATATGCTGGCTGCGATCGCTTCGGATTTCACTCGGACCCGGGAGGCGGTTCTTGATTTCTTCCGCTCGACGTTCTTTGGGTACCAGTATGGTCTGGCAGGCTTTGAGTCTCTTGCGGACCGGATAGTGAATAACTTGTTTGACTGGGGTTTCATAAAAAAGGAGGGCCGCTTCCTCGTGCCGACAGAGCTTGGGCGCAGGGTGTCGGAATTATATATAGACCCAAGGACTGCTTACACTTATTTGGCCATTCTGGAGATTGCGGAGTCCGAGCAGAGATTCCCTGTTCTGGGGCTTCTGGAGATGCTCTGCGATTCTGCGGAGATGCCGCTTCTCTATCTCAAGAGAAGTGAGGAACCAACTCTATGGGGGCTTGCTTATAAGAATTCCGACCAGCTCTACAGAGACTTGGGAGGCTTTGACATAGACATTGACTTCCTGGAAAGATACAAGACTGCGGCCCTGTTTTCTGCATGGATAAACGAATTATCCGAGGAAGAGATACTCGAACAATACAACGTCGCTCCGGGAATACTCAACCAGAAGCTGCAGATAGCGGAGTGGCTTGGTTATTCGGCGGCCGAGCTGTGCGACATCGCAGGCCTCAAAGCATCGGAAAAAGAGATGCGCAAACTTGAGATGCGGATAAAGCACGGCGTAAAAGAAGAGCTTATACCTCTTGTTTCCATACACGGCATCGGAAGGGTGAGGGCAAGAAAGCTAATCTCTGCAGGATTCAGGAAACCGTCCGAAGTAAAGAATGCGCCGAAGGAGAGGCTGGCATCTTTGCTCGGCGAAAAGACGGCAGAGAACATCAGAAAAGAGTGGAATCCGGGCAGCAGGACGATATTTAAACTCTCCTCCGATATATAACTAAAAATATTTAATCAAAATGACAAACATTCTTGGATGGCCGAAAGTCTGGCTTGGGCTTCTATTCTCTCCTGAAAAAACAGTAAAGCATCTTAAGAGCAGCCGCCCGGAACTAGCCGACGGACTACTATCCTTCGGGCTACTGAACCTAATCATAGGAGTATTAGGATTCCTGATAGCTGCAGTAATCTCAGTGTTCGCAAGTTCGACATTGTCGAACATTGCCCCCGATTTTGGGACAGGAGGCCTGCTGATTATGCTTGCCGTTTTTTTCGGATTAAGCGTGATAGCCTACCCAATAGGCATGATAATATGTTTACTAGTGCTTTCCGTCTTCTTCAAGCTGGCATCTATCATCCTTAAAGGCAAGTCCTCTTTCGGAGAACTATGCGGCCTCATAGGCGTCGTCGGAAGTGCCTACATGATAGTTATGCTCGCATTGTTCGTGATAATCTACATCCCAATTATATGTGCATTAATGCTTCTGCAGGGCAGCGCTTCAGCGATTGCACTACTCTATCTGCTGATGGGAGTAGCCTATCTAATCACAATGCCTTTCATACAGATGGTGACTGCAATATTCTTCGACATGCTCGCAGACATAGAAAAAGTCTCCATATACCGCTCAGGAGCGATGAGTGGCCTTGCCATCGGAATAGTCATGTTCCTGCTGATGCTGGCACTCTCGGTGTTGATGTTCTTCCTCGGCTCATGGATGGAAGGATACCCAAGCAGCGGATATAGTTCTTATGACTGATTCGGATTTCATATCCCTCTGATATTCCTCTCTATCTGGCAGAAGTTGCAGATTCTTCCGGAACAAGGATCGCCGCATTTATCGCATTTCCCTATTGCTCCGAAGTCAACGTTGTCTCTCAGTATCTTTATGAGTTGATCCGTTGATTTAAGTATCTGGAATTTGCTCCCCGGATGCTTTTCCTCTATCTCGTTGATTGCTTTGCGGATAGTTGCGCGGAAAGCGTCTCCTGAGTACGGGCACCTGCCGGGTTCGTATTCTATTCCTCTAAGCTGCGCGTATAAGAGGACTTCATTTTCCGGGGAATCCCGGAGCGGTTTGATCCTTTGCACGAAGCCGCTGTCTTTTACTGTGCCGACGTAGGCGCCCATCCGCGCTATTTTTTCCACGTCCCCGCGGATGTAATTCATGAGGGCGGTCTGTATTTCGTCGTCCATGTTGTGGCCTGTTGCTATCCTGGTTGCTCCGAGTTCTTTGGCTTTTGCATTCAATAATTTCCTTCTCAGTACGCCGCAGAAACTGCAAGGCGGCTGCGGATTTTCCGTCCGGCTAATTTTTTTCACGGCTTCGTCCATGGTATAGCCGTATTCTTCCCTGAATGAGTATAGGTGGTGCTCTACACATAATTCCCTGCACAGACGCTCGGACACCTCAATGCATTTCTCCGAGCCTTTTATCCCCTGGTCTATGGTTAATGCGACAAGCTTTGACTGAGGGGCCTTTTTCAGGATGTCTTTTAGAATGCATAGTGTGACTGCCGAGTCTTTTCCTCCTGACAAGGCCACCGCGGTTCTGCCGTTGCCGCAAAGCAGCCGGTTTGTCCTGATCGTCCGCCTGACCCTTTTTTCAAATAGTTCGATGAAGCATTTTTTGCATAGGGACTCTTTGCAGCACCTCATCTCGTATACTGAGGGTCTTTTGCAGCGTGAGCATTTGTTTCTGATTGTTTCAGTCATTTCTTTATGTTGTATCTGTCTTCCAGTTTCTCCAGGACTCTTATCAGGTAGTCGGAGCTTTTGTCTATGACTTCCGGTTTTATCGTGTCTCTGAAAACCGTGCTTGGCTTCTTGTTGCCTTTGAAAAAATATCTGCCCCCTATTTTTTCCAGTAGTCCTAGGCTGCGGAAGTATTTGAGCCATATCTGTATGTTTCTTAGCGTGAGAGAATCGTCCGGGCTCTTCCCGCGGCGTTCCCGCATATCGGTTATGCCCTCCATTATCTCTTTTGACGACAGGGACAGGCCTTTTGATCTTGCTATGAGCAATAGTTCGAATATGTCGGCTGCTACTTCTCTTGTTATGCCGATGGAGTCAAGGAACAGCTCTACGAGCTCTCTTCTGTCTTCTGACATCAGGCTGGAATCGTCGTACCATTTAAGGGTTATCTGCGATAAGAGGTTCATTTTTCTGCTTGCATTTTCTGCTTATTTAACAAGTAATTCCATAGATAAATCTCACTTTAAATCTCATTTGCTTAGAATGCCGGATAAACCGATTCTCGAGAAAACCTTTAATGAGGATGCAGACGTCGACAAATTGATAAACGAAGGCTGCATGCATGCCCGCCTGTTCATGGAAGTCCAGGGAAACGATAAAGACGCATGCCAGAAAGCGCTGGAGCGGACGGTATTTGACTCTCTTGTCGAAGAAGATAACGTAACCGTGTTCAGCGTCAAGTTCTATGAGCTTAAACGGGACGCAAAGGAAGGATTTTTCTCAGGGGTCGTGGAAATAGACCTTTTATTCCGGGACTTCAGATGGTTTGTCAACGTAGTCATGCGCTACGGGCCATCAGCCATCGAATTAATAGAGCCGCATAACGTGAAACTGAACCTCGACGAGATGCAGTCAATCCTGGCCGACGTGAGCGAACTATCCCAGACCTTTTCTTCGCAGATCCTTGCTCTTTTGAAAGACGAAGAGAGAAAAAAAGTCTACAGTCAGGTCGTAAAGGGAGCAAAATTAAAGTAATCCTTTGCTTGTTTGTTCATTATATTCTACAATTTCCCATATCCTTTTCTATTTAAATATACATAATAAAAGATTAATAAGATGAATTATAGGTTTTTATGTGCTTTACTCTGTATTTTATTTTTAGCCTCTTTGGCATTTGCAGAGAATAACACAAGTACTACAAGTGTTGGTAACAATTCCGAATATGACTTGGAGAGGAACATATTGAGCATTCCATCCATATCTGTTGTCATTGATTCGAGCGGCATGGTTTCTGTTACTGAAGAAATTATTGCCAGCAGCGGAGATATTGCAGCCATACTTGTGCCCAAAAACGTTCAGGATGTTTCCGTTTTAGATTCAAGGGAACATAACCTCTCCTTTGAGATGAATCCGCAAATAGACAAGCAATTGGTGGCTTTTCTCGTTGGTCAGTCTAATAAATCCGAGGAGGAAGTTTCTTTGAAGTATACGACTCAGGGTCTTACGAGTAAGTCCGGTGACGTGTGGAGCCTGAATTTTTCGACTACTGCGACCCCGCAGACCAAGACATATCCTGGGACAATCATTAAGCTGTATACCCCCAAAAAAACTCAGATAACCAAGATAAACTTTAGCGAGGATATAATCTTTAGCCCTATCGGGGACTCTGAGATATGGTTTTATCCTCAAAAAAAGGAATTCGACTTAAGTTTTGACTACACTATGGGGTCTACCGAGGGGCCTATAATTACAAGGCCCGGGGAGACGACAACCACCCTGAACACTTCTGCAACGACTCCCGTTGGGGTCGTGGATTTTAAGGCCTATTTCCTGCCCTGGGCAGTTCTGTTGCTACTTATGCTTTTCTTCTTATTGTACCGTCTGAGAACAAGAACCAACAAAGGAAGAGCGAAGGCTCGAGAAGTGCCTGCGAAGGATTCGGCACTTGGGAGTGTTTCGGCAGAGGATCCGGTCTCTGATTCTTCGGGCAATGGTCTTGTTTATAATGTAAATCATGATGTGGCTCTAGAGTCCAAGGCATCTGATTACGTAAAAGCAGATGTTAAGGAAAAGCAGGTAAAAGACGTTTCTATGGGGGGTGCCGTGGTCAAAAGTAAGAGTGTTAAGGAATCTATTCTTAATGTTCTTGACGAAAGTGAGCGAATTGTTGTCGGTATGCTAGAAAAAGCAGAAGATGAGATAACGCAAGCATATGTCTATAAAAGCACTGGAATGCCTAAATCTTCTCTTTCAGACACAATAAAGAGATTAGAGAAGCGTAATATCATAGAAATAAAGAAAGAAGGTCGTACTAACTGGATAAAGCTAAAATCTTGGGTTTTTGAGTAAATAAGATGTTTACGGACTTTTTAATTAAAAAATAATCGTCTTAGGACATTTAAGCGCAATTATCCGGTTTATGTCCAGACTATGTTATATATAGGTGTTTATCTAATCTCTTATTACGAATTACTGAAAACCGGTAATTTGGCAAAAAAATAAATAAAAATAAAAAACCGAAAATGAAAAGCATAAACATAAGACGAGTTGGTTCCCTCGTAGCAGGAACCGCGATGTTAGGAGCAGCCCTTTCAGCTCCTGTTATAGCTGGATTAGACAGCACAGGAATAACGAAAGGCTTCTTCTATGATGCAAACTACAACCCGATCGTGCAGATCGTGGTTGGAGAGAAAGGGATGGCAACGGATGCTGTTGCGGCAGGTAATATTGCTGCGACCGTAGGAAACCTTGCCTACATGACACAGACTGTGACCGGAACTGGTCCCTCATACACCCCCACTGGGCAGGTTGTCATAACGACTGCTGCAAGAGGTGCTATTGGTGACTATGTACAGGACACGCAGAACCACGACAACCCGCTAAACTTCTATGACCCTGACACAGGACTGTATTTCTCAGGAGACAAGACGTACGAAAAAGGAGATTTTACATCCTATACTCTGTCATGCGACAAGCAGACAAGAACTGAAGCAGGACTCCTAATGGAAGGAGACTACACGAACATACACTGCCTGTTCTGTCACAACTTGTGTCTTGAGGCTCTAGAGAACCCCTCGCACGACATGAAAGAGAAGATAAACGTAAACTCTTCTAAGATATACTACTACGAAGACGGCATAAACGACGACAAGTCCGAATCCCTCAAAATGGCTATTAGGAGGGGTGCAATCTCATACCAAGTAGAGACCGACTACATACCCATGAAGAGGATATCACAAGATCCAGACCACAAGTAATTGCCAAGGAGAAGACTGTTACATAGACTTCGAGTACAGGGGTAAGATGCTCTTGTTCGGAGAAGAGTACTATGTTAAGGATATAGAAGGAAACGACAAGATATACCTTGCAAAAGCAAAAGTCCTTGACGATGTAACAAGCGAAGGATTTACGTCTGAGTATAACGGCTACAAGTTCAAAGTAGACCACCTGATATACGCAGCAGAATACACAGTTGCAGGAATACTCCTTGACGTGCAGAAGCCGGACGGGACAATCGTACAAGTACAGATATCCAAGATGGCAAACGGTGTCGTAGACAACCTGGAACTATCCGGTGTGTACGCAGAAGAAGCAGCCGCGCTCCAGACCGCATCTATAATAGTATATGACTTAAGCAGCCAGGTACTATTGCAGGACGGCGAAGACCTTGAAATAGGCGGACAAGTAAAGACGAACTGGGAAGTAAAGTTTGCAACCGTTAACGCCTGCAGAGGTGGCGACGATGCAACGGACGGAACCACTAACGACTGCGACCACAGCGAGTACGACAACATGGTACCATCAGATGACTCCCTGTTGAAGTCCGTAACCGTAACCTACAACCACGACTTAGACGGCGATGAAGCAATAGGGCAAGATGAATCCCTGAACTTCCCCAACAACTTCAGGCTGACCTTTAAGGGATACCAAACCAACAAGTACGCAGCATCAGACATAACAGGCCAAGACAAAGGCGGAGTAGTGCTGCAGCATGGAGATGAAAACTACCAGGCAACACTTACCCTGACCGGCTCAGACGACCAGACCTATACCAACGTACGCCTAGACGAAGGACCCTTCAAGAAGAACCAGTACTTCATGATGAACGGAGTCGTATACCAGTATTATGACTACCAGAAGCAAGACAACAGCGAAGGAACCACAGACAACACAGTAGACGTAAGCTTAGACCCACAGATAAGCGGTACCCGGGAGACGATAAAGGGCCTGCAGAGATACTGTAACGACCGAGACGCTGCAACAGCTACTGACCCCACGTACACGCACATGAACTGTGGAGACTTGTCAGACATAAAGCTAAGGGAACTTGCGCTGTACCAGGCACTGAAGACCGCTGATATCGGTCAAGTGACTGTAAAGTCCAGTGACTACGACAAAGACAACGAGCTTTCGCTTAGCCCGGACAGCCTCTTCGTGAAGAAGGAAGCAATAAGCCTTGGCGGCGGCAAGTATCTTGACATGGTCTTTGACGACAGCGACAACAGTATATTCTTCACCACGAACATCGACTACAACGCTGTGACGAAGGACTTCACTGACAGCCTGATATACGTCAACCAGGACATGGTAGGCACATTCAGCGACTTCCAGGTAAACGGATACAACCTGAAGTTTAATGTTGTCAACGAAGCCGGTCTGACAAGCGACCCCAACGGAGTAGCCTACAACCAAAGCCAAGACATAAACCTGGACGGAGACGACGACGACACATTATTCGTCTTACAAGTAGCAGACGGAAACGTTGTCGTTGATATGTCCGACAGAATGTACAACAAAGACGTAGACACAGACTACCGCACAGACATGTACCTAGACACACACAACACCAACCTGAACCCAGTGAAGACAAACGACGACGTAGAGATAAACCAGGACATAGACAACATGTTGATTACCCCCAAAGGAGGAGACAAGTTCACCCTTACCTGGGGAGCAGACAACAGGATAGACGGCATGACACTGGCCCACCCGCAGGAGAATGTTTACTCGACCTACTTTATAGGGACAGTGGAAGAAGCAACAACCTCTCAGTCTACGATAACCAAGGCAGACGAAGGAAAGGACGTAACAGCAGGATGCTGTACCTTTACCATCTCCAGCTTTGACGTGAACGCAGGCAACCAGACAAGTGCTTCCACAACCACGGCAGTCGTCAACCCAGTAGTTGGCAACATGGTAGTGCCTGAAGTAGGAGCCGACACGACCAAGAACCTAATACTGGTCGGCGGACCCGCAGTCAACGCAATGACTGAGTCAGCAGGAGTGTCAGCGGACGACATAAACGCAGCACCAGACAAGTTTATCGTCAAGAAGAGCGGCAACATGGTAGTAGTTGCCGGTTGGACTGCCGATGACACAGTTGCTGCAGGAAACTCCCTGATAAACTGGCTGAAGGCAAACATACACGCATAAGAACGTCATGTCCGTGCCCTAAATGGGCACGTCTATATTTTTTTTCTTTTTCTTTTATTTTTCTAATACCTGTTTCTTCACATGCTATACCTCATCGGCTCAGGCATCTACGATGAAAAAGACCTAACCATACGCGGCCTAGACGCCTTAAAGAACTGCTCAGAAATATACGCAGAATCCTATACCAACTACTTTTCAGGCTCATTACCCAACCTTGAAGCTCTAACAGGCAAAAAGATCATACTCCTAAAAAGAGGAGACCTTGAAGAGCGGCCCCAAGACAATGTCCTCAAGAATTCGTTAGAACTGGATGTGGCTTTGCTTGTGTCCGGAGACCCTATGGTTGCAACCACACACATAGACCTCATACTCCGGGCAAAGAAGCTTGGAATATCCTGCAAGATAATCCACTCCTCTTCCATATATTCGGCCATAGGAGAAGCAGGCCTACAGATATACAAATACGGCAAGACAGCGTCACTCGTCTATCCGGAAAAGAGTTACTTCCCAACGTCCCCCTACGACATACTACGGGAAAACCAGAAAAACGGCCTACACACCCTTTTCCTGCTCGACATAAAGGCAGAAGAAAAGCGGTTTATGACCGTTAATGAGGCGATAAATCTTCTACTAGAGATTGAAAAAGAAAAAAAGGAAGGACTTTTCAGCCTGGACACATTATGCGTCGGAGTCGCCAGACTCGGCGGAGAAACCAAAATAAAAGCAGGAAAAGCATCAGAAATCGCAAAAGAAGACTTTGGAAAACCCCCACACAGCCTTATCGTTCCTGGAAAACTTCATTTCATGGAAAAAGAAGCTCTCGAACTATTCAAGTGATACTCTGCCTAATCGTCCGGACGATTTTTTCCAGGTTCTCACCATTATCAAAACCATCCAATACACTCTGAAGCGCTTCTGTTTCCATACCCCGCATACCCTCTGCAATCCCTATCATATTCGCAACAGCCCTTACAACATTATCCACAACGGCTACAGAAGCCTTCCGAGAGGTCCGGGAAACAGGATTCAAATCAATAGAAATCACTTTCTTACCCATAGCAACCAAAGATTCTGCCCGATCCCCATCCTCCAAAGGAACCATAACAACATCAGCAGACCATATACCTGAAGGATCGACCTTCGATCTGTTTGAATCAAGCCCGGGAACCCTTTTGCTTGCCTTACTGCCTACGCCAAACACCTCGTTTGCTCCGTTCTTTTTCAATATTTTCTCTATGAGTTTCTCCCTTCTCAGGGTTCTATAATAAAGATTGACCTCTAATTTCGCATCCA
This sequence comes from Candidatus Altarchaeales archaeon, assembly GCA_963749405.1. Classification (GTDB taxonomy): domain Archaea; phylum Altiarchaeota; class Altiarchaeia; order IMC4; family QMZM01; genus CAIYYO01. The sequence goes on from CAVVMY010000006.1 coordinate 18,208, forward strand.
GGATGCTGGCAAGGTCTACAAGCTCTTTTGGGCAGAGTGCGGCAGTATTTCCGTTTACTGAGATTACGGGATTCTTTGAGAGGAGCATCAGGGCAACGGCGGCTTTTTCAGCCTCCAGTGCTTCAGGGATGGTCTTTTCGCCCAGCAGATAATCGAATGCTTCTCCTCTTCCATGGGCTATTAGGCCGGACTGTGTGACATAACCCTTTTTCAAGCCTTCAACGAGTCTGTGCCGGTATTTAAGGGATTCATACCTTGGATGAGACTTTGATATTTTCATTACAGCGATTCTACGATTTTTTCAAGGTTGTCTTTGACTTTCCTATTTACTTCATCATAGAGGCTCTTGCCATTTGCATCTATTGCCACTATAAGCGGGCCCAATTTCTCAGCTTCAAGAACCCATACCGCTTCAGGCTCTCCAAGTTCCAGCCATTTGATGCCTGCGACCTTCTTTATCCGGGATGCGGCAGTTGCGGCGCATCCTCCGGTCATGGCCAGATAAACTGCTTTGCCTTTCATAGCTTCTGCAACCGGCCTGTTCATTCCCCCCTTGCCTATGATGGCCGCGACTCCGAAACGTTTTATAAATTCAGGCTCCAAGGCATTCATCCTGGAACTTGTGGTCGGGCCTATTGCTATCATCTTCCATCCCTCTTTTTCTTTTCTTGCAAGTGGTCCAGAGTGGAATAGGACGCCATCTTTTATGTCCCCTGGGAAACTGTTTTCATTAAGCGCTTTCTGGTGTGCCTTATCCCTTGCGGTATAGACTGTCCCGGAAATATAGACAACGTCTCCAACTTTGAGTTTTCTTATGTCTGCGTTTTTTAGCGGCGTAATCAAATACATTTTCTATTATAATTTATTTTTTGCCAAGAAAAGCAGGAGAGACATGGAAACAGGGTTCGATGCTGCTGTAATAGGCGGCGGAGTAGTAGGCTGCGCCATTGCAAGAGAGCTTACCCGATACAAATTAAAAGTCGCGCTCTTTGAGAAAGAATGCGATGTAGCAATAGGCATAAGCGGCAGGAACAGCGGGGTATCCCATGCAGGCTTCTACGTGCCTACTGGCACGCTCAAAGCCAGGTTGAATATCGAAGGCCATGAGTTGATGCCTACCTACTGTAAAGAACTCGGTGTACCATATCTCCCGGTAGGCAAGATAGTCACAGCAAAAGAAGCAGATGAACGCGAATACCTCTACAAGCTGAAAGAAACCGGGGAAAAGAACGGCTGCAGGAAACTGCGCATCATAGACCAAAAAGAGATAAAAAGGCTGGAACCAAACATAAACGGGATAGAAGCGCTGCATTCCCCAACGACTGCGATACTTGACCCCTTCCTTCTGACAATCTCCCTGGCAGAAAACGCTCTAAGAAACGGCGCATGCATCTATCTGAATACTGAAATAAAAGGAATAGAGCAGTCAACAGATGGTTTTATGCTGGAAACAAATAACGGAAAATACTCTGCAGACATTGTCATAAACAGCGCAGGCCTCTACGCAGACAAAGTAGCTGCCATGGTTGGCATAAATGATTATAAGATATACCCCTGCAGGGGAGAATACCACATACTCGATAAAAATAAACGGAACCTGATAAACGGCGCAGTATACCCCGTTCCGCCCAAGGAACTGGGGGGCCTGGGAATACACCTCACACCCACGACGGACGGCAACATAATGCTTGGGCCAAGCGCAGAATACATACCAGAATCAAACGATACTGCTAACACCTCAGAAGTAATGGATAAACTATTCACGGAATCCTTCGAGTTCCTGCCCAAGATAACAAGAAAAGACATAATAAAGAGCTTCTCGGGAATAAGACCTAAACTGATAGCCGAAGGCTCCAAAGCACCAGTAGATTTCGTAATAGAAGAAAGCCGCAAGGTCCCAGGATTCATAAATCTGATAGGAATAGAATCACCCGGCCTGACGGGCGCACCCGCAATAGCAAAAAAAGTTGCCGGCATGGTGAAAAAAATAAGGGGCGGACTTACAGAAAACCTAGGATTCGAACCAGTAGAGAAACCAAGAACAAGGTTCGCCGAACTATCCAACCGCGAAAAAGCAGAACTCATAAAAAAAGACCCAGACTACGGAATAGTAATATGCCGATGTCAAAGCGTCACAAAAAAAGAAGTAATGGACGCGCTAAACAATCCACTATGCGCGCGAAGCATATACAGCATAAGCAAAAGATGCCGCGCAACCCTCGGACGATGCCAAGGCGGATTCTGTCTGCCAAAAATAGTGGAAAACCTGGAAGAACAATGCCACCCCAAAACAACAGAAATAAACTACGCAGGCAAAGGCTCAGAACTATTCACCGGCAAACGGAAGGGAATAAAATGATATCCAAAACAGTTGACGTCGCAGTAGTAGGCGGAGGCCCGGCCGGACTAGCAGCCGCGCTATCAGCCAAGAAAAACGGAGCAGCAAACGTGCTCATCATCGAACGCGGCGAGAGCCTTGGAGGCATACTCAATCAATGCATACACGAAGGATTCGGCCTGGAGTCCTTTGGCGCAGCCCTCAGCGGGCCGGAGTATATGCAACGTTTCATAGACTTAGTTGAGAAAGAAAAGATACCCTACATGTTGAACAGCATGGCGCTGGAGGTGTCCAAAGACCGAAGGATCCTTGTAAGCAGCCGGGAGGGCTTATGTGAAATAACCGCCAAGGCGATTGTGCTGTGTATGGGCTGCAGGGAGCGCACGCGCGGGCAGATATTAACGCCCGGGACAAGGCCTGCGGGCATCTACACGGCAGGAGCCGCTCAGAATTTCATCAACCTGAAGGGTTATCGGATAGGCGAAAAAATAGTAATCCTCGGCTCCGGGGATATCGGCCTGATAATGGCCCGCAGGCTGACACTGGAAGGAGCGAAGGTTCTTGCAGTCGCAGAGATAATGCCCTACTCAAGCGGGCTTCCGAGGAACATGGCCCAGTGCCTCGATGACTTTGGAATCCCACCATACCTGAGCCATACGGTGACAGATATCCATGGAAAGAAGAGGGTTGAGGCTGTCACATTGGCGCAGGTGGACAATAGGTTCAAGCCCATAGCCGGGACCGAGAAGAAAATAGATTGCGATACGCTGCTTCTCTCAGTGGGTCTGATACCAGAGAACGAGCTTACCAGAAATGCCGGCATCCTGATGGATGAGATAACCGGAGGAGCAGTGGTAGACGAAGGCCTGCAGACAAGCGTTCCAGGAATATTTGCCTGCGGAAATGTCCTGCACGTGCACGACATCGTAGACTACGTGAGCCTGGAAGGAGAGAAGGCAGGAAAAGCCGCGGCAGATTATGTACAAGGAAAAGAAAAAAAGCAGGAAACAATAAAAGCAATCCCCGGAGAAGGCGTAAGATACGTGCTGCCGCAGCTTATAAGCGGAGATGTGGACGTTAAATTCTCACTGCGGGTAATGGCTCCGGCAAGAAACGTGAAACTCGTCATATCAGACGGAAACAGAGCCATAAAGACTTTAATGAAGCATCGCGTCAACCCCGCGGAGATGATACAGATACTCCTGAAAAAAGACGAACTTGCAGGCTCCAAGGAACCAACCTTCAAAATACAAAATGTCAAATAAGCGATACATCTGCATAATCTGCCCAAACAGCTGCGAAATAGAAGCCGAATACTCAGGAAAAAACATTACAAAGATCAGCGGTCAGACATGCAAAAAAGGAGAGGAATACGTGCGCAAGGAATTGACTGCGCCAGAGCGTGGCCTCACCTCATCTGTTCCGGTGCATGGAGGAGCCATGCCTCTGGTCAGCGTAAAGACTTCCAAGACAATACCCAAGGAACTTATGCAGGCCGCAATGGAAAAGATTTCAGGTGCCGGAATGGATGCGCCTGTGAAAATCGGCGACGTCGTCATAAAAAATATCCTGGGAACAGGGGCCGACGTAATAGCAACAAAGAACGTGCCCAAGAAGTGAAAAAAACAGATTTAAATACTGTTATGATTTAATAGATTATCTGAAATGGACTCTGATAAAGCGATAGGCTATATTTTGCTAATAATCGGTTTAGTCATCATATCCTTTGCTATCTTCTCGGCGCTCTCAGTATTCAACGGCTCGAAAGCACCCCCTCAGCTACTCAACGTAGTAAAATCCTCAGACCCTATAACAGTAGGCGGCATGCAAATACCCGGAATGGAGATAATACCAACTGCGTACCTAAACCAAAGCGGAAACCTGACCTTCTTCATGCTTTTCATGTTTTTCCTCGTCTCAGCCGGAGGAAGGATATCATCTATCGGTATAAGCATGATCAGTATAAAGAAGCCTAATCCGCCCAGCCAAAACTAGACATACTCAGTTCTATTCTCAAATATTCTCGCAGACGCTCTCCTGTTAGCCCAGCACTGCAGATTCACAGCCACAGGAAGACTGGCAGTATGGCAGAAAGCATATTCTACATTGACTGCAAGAGCCGTGGTGTCCCCGCCCAGACCCATCGGCCCAATACCCAGCAGATTTATTCTCTCAAGCAGGTCCCTTTCAAGAGACGCAACCAGAGCATCTCTGTTCCTGGAAGGAATCCTCCTAAGCAGGGCCTTCTTGGATAACAGCATAGCCTTATCGGCAGTTCCCCCGATCCCGATGCCTACGATTATGGGCGGACATGCGTTCCCGCCTGCGGCGGCAACTGATTCTATTACAAATTTTTCCAGTCCTGCAATTCCCTCGGACGGCTTAAGCATTGCGAGGCGCGACATATTCTCAGAGCCTGCGCCCTTTGGCAGGACAGTTATCTCCACGTAATCTTTGCCTTTGAGTATCTCCAACTCCAGCACAGGAACCCCTATGCCGGTATTGTCTCCGGAGTTCTTCCTGGTAAGCGGATGCACAGCATTAGGACGCAGGGGAACATCCTTAGTGGCTTTTCTGACGCCGCCAATTACTGCCTCCTCTATTATTCCTGCATCGATCTGTGCTTTGCTTCCGAGTCCGATGTAGAAAATGGGGATGCCTGTGTCTTGGCATATGGGCAGACCTTTCTTTCTTGCATATCTGATGTTCTTAAGTATCTCTGCGAGCTGGGTTTTGGCTGTTTCTCCGCTTTCTTTTCTATGCGCTTTTTCCAGTGCCTCTTCTACGTCCCCTGGAAGCCTTGTTGCAGCCCTCTTTAAAAGCTCTGAAGCGGTTTCTGTTATCCTCTCCTTGGTTATCATCTTTTTATTGTGTTTACGTTATATTATTGTTTTTGATGTCGAATATAATAACATGACCAATACTTTCGGAACCCTTTTCAGGTTAACCACTTGGGGCGAGTCCCATGGGCCGGCAATAGGCTGCGTCTTGGACGGCTGCCCTGCAGGCTTAGAGCTTTCAACAGACGACATACAGAAGGAACTAGACCGCAGGAAACCCGGAACAAGCGAAGTAGCAACCCAGAGAAAAGAAGGCGATAAGGTGGAAATACTTTCAGGAATCCACCTGGGGAGAACCCTCGGAACCCCTATCTCGCTACTGATACGCAACACAGACGCAGACTCAAGCAAATATGACGAAATAAAAGACCTGCTGCGGCCCGGGCAGGCAGAATACACCTGGAGAGAAAAATACGGAGCAATAGACTGGAGAGGAGGCGGCAGGGCAAGCGGAAGAGAAACCGCAGCCCGCGTAGCGGGAGGAGCAATAGCAATAAAACTCCTGAGAACACGCGGCATAGAAATAATAGCCTACTCAAAAGAGATAGCAGGAATAACCGCAGACACGTCAACACTGAACAGCGCAAACCCGTCCAAGATAAGAAAAGCAATAGAATCAAACCCAGTCAGATCGCCAGATGCGGAAGCCGCAAGAGAAATGGAACACGCCATCCTATCCGCAAAAAAAGAAAAAGACTCGGTAGGCGGAATAATAGAAGCCGCAGCATACGGATTACCTGCAGGCCTCGGCGAACCACTGTTCAACAAACTAAGCGCGGAGCTGGCCAAAGCCATGCTGTCGATCCCAAGCGTAAAAGGAATGGAAATAGGCGCAGGATTCGAACTCGCCAGGATGAGAGGCTCGGAGGCAAATGATTCCTTTACTGTCGAGAACGGCAGAATACGTACCACGACGAACAACGCAGGAGGCATACTCGGAGGAATATCAAACGGTATGCCAATAATAATCCGGCTGGCAGTAAAACCAACAGCCTCGATAGGCTTATCTCAGAAGACCGTTGACTACAAAAAGAAAAAAGAAGCAGACATCGTCGTAGGCGGAAGACACGACCCATGCATCGTCCCAAGAGCAGTCCCGGTAGTGGAATCAATGATGGCGCTTGTACTGGCAGACCACGCGCTCATGTCAGGATACATACCAAGAAAACTCGGATAAAAAACGCCAGGTTCAAGCTCCGAACAGTTTTGATCTCCCGCCCAAGTCAAGTATTGTACCCATCAGGCTGCACCCGCATATCCTGTTCATGCCTCCCTTGGCGCATGAACGCTCGGCATACTTCGACACGTCGTCAGTCCTGACATCGCCGAATATCACCAACGGCACAGGGTCGGCGCTATGCTGTTTCAGCCTCAGGGGCGTGGAATGGTCCGCAGTCAAAACGATTGTCGTATTCTTCAGGTCGACCTTCTTGAGTATCGGTCCAATCACTTCTTTGTCTATCCGCTCTAACATCTCTTTCTTTGCGTCGAATTTGCCGTCATGCGATGCCTCATCTGTTCCCTTGATGTGCAGGAAGACAAAATCATATTTCTCAAGCGCCTTGATAGCGGCTTCCGCCTTTTTCCCAATATCGGAATCAACGTGGCCGTTCGCCTCCGGCACTTTTATAACGTCCATGCCAAGCGCCTTGCATACTCCGATGATGAGTGAAGTCGCAGAAACACAGGCAGCTTTTATGCCATATCTTTCCTCGAACGACTGGATATCGGGCCTCATGCCTGCGCCCCTTGCAAGCACGATGTTTGCAGGAAGCTTACCCTCTGAAACCCGTTTCCTGTTGACCGCACTCTTCTCCAATATCTGCGATGCCCGCTCAGTGAACTTATTCAAGACATCCGCCGTCCTCTTAGACCTCGGATCCTTGTCAAGAGGCACGGATTTGTTAGGCGCAACCCCGACCTCATCAGTATCAGTTTCTGAGACCGCGCAGGAAAGGTCTTTTCCTCTAAAGACAATAACAGCCCGATGACCCTTACACCTCCTAAAGAGAATCTTAACGCCTGCAAACTCCATACCCTCAAGTTCCCTGGAAAGCTCATCCAAGCCCTCCTCATCTCTCCCAGCCCGCCTATCAACTATTAACCCATTCCTCAAGGAAGCAAAATTAGCCCTAAACGCAACATCCCCCTTCTCCAAATCCAGGCCAGCACCATAAGCCTCAAAAGGCCCGCGCCCGGTATACACCTTAAAAGGATCATAGCCAAACAAAGACAGATGCGACGTATCGCTCCCAGGTCTAATACCCGCGCCCACGGTATCCATTATCCCACAAATGCCTTCCTTAGCCAGATAATCCATGTTAGGGGTCTTCGCAGCCTCAAGAGGCGTCCTGCCATCAGTCAGACGATCGCCCATGCCGTCACAAACAATCAAAAGAGATTTCATTTTTTTCCAATCCTTATATTATTCGAAAAACTATTATTAAACCGTCATGGAGCCGATAATATCCCTCATAATCGAAGCCATATGGTTCATACTCCCGGCCTACGTGGCAAACTCAGCCCCAGTAGACGTATCACAGATAGAATCCCTGAAAAAATACGGAAAACCCATAGACGGAGGAAAAACCTGGCACGGCAAAAGAATACTCGGAGACGGAAAAACCTGGAGAGGCCTCTACGCAGGAATGATCGCAGGAACACTCGCAGGAGCAATACAGATGCTGCTGCAACCCTCCCTGGCAAACAACCTCCCAAACCTGCCCCAGATGAGCCTCCCGCTTGCATTCATGCTAAGCCTCGGAGCACTCATCGGCGACATGGCAGAAAGCTTCCTCAAAAGACAGATAAACCTAAAACCCGGAGCACCCCTGCCCCTATTCGACCAACTAGACTTCATCATAGGCGCAACACTCTTCGCCTGGATATGGACCATCGCCTCAACAGGACAAACAAGCACAGCATTCGAAAAAATGATCGGCTACCCAAGATTCCTACTAATAATACTCATAACGCCTCTCATGCACCTCGTAGCGAACCTGATAGCATGGGCATGGAAACTCAAAAAGCAGCCGTGGTAGGAACTCCCTGAAGGGATGGCTTCATCCCCAAAAGAGAGAGTATGATCTAAAGACCCCACTCATCTTTCACCATACCCAGATCGCTGCCGATTGATAGGTTCCCACATCTTCCACCGTTCCGCAAAACGGCGACGCTATGTTTAGGTCGTCGACCCTGGCGTTTGATCCCTCTTTTATGGTTACCTGGTCTATCGTCCCGTCCTGTCTCTGGACGTCCAAGGTTAGGGCTGATGCATGGTATTCGCTTGAGTAGTCGATACCGTCGACCTTGAATTTGTAGCCGTTGTATTCTTTGATGAAGCCTTCGCTTGTCACGTCCTGTATCAGCACTGCATTCGGATTGGGCTTTTCGGGGGGTATGGGATTTTTCACAATTGGCGTGGATTTATAGTTCCAGGCATAGACCCGTGCTTCCTGCAGAGCTGCTCCTTCATGAGCTGATATCAGGCGCAGAACGGTGTCATCCACCTGTGCGTCGTAATAATTGTTGTGGCATTCGTCATAGCCCATCCTTGCTTCGACTATCGTTCCGTCCGGTTTCTGGACATCTAACACGATACCTGAGACTCCATACTCCCGAGCATAGATAAGGCGTTCTATTTTGAATTGGTATCCCTCGTATTGGGCGGTAAACCCTTCACTGCTGACATCCAAAGGAGTGGAACCCTGCGGCGCCTTGTCCGGCGTATAAGTCAGTGGATAAATCTCCTGCATAGGTGTCGTGTCGACCGTTGAGTCTGCCCCCTGCCAAACCCATATAGCTGCACTCTGTATTGCGTCAGCGTCCTCAACCGTTCCACAGAAGGGAGAAGCAAGATTCAGGTCGCCGGCTTTTGTGCTTGAGCCTTCTTTTATCGCGGCCTGGGTTATCTCCCCATTAGGAGTCTCAATGTCAAGGACTACGATATCTGGGTGGTATTCGCTGGAGTACTCCAAGTGGTCGACTTTGAATTTGTATCCATTGTAATCCTCACCGAACTCGCTACTGGTAACTACCGGCAAAAGTGTTGCACCAGAGTTGGGCTTCTCGGGAGGGATTCTGTTTTTTCATTACTGGAATTGATTTATAGCTCCAGGCATAGACCCTTGCTACTTGATACTGTGCATACGTATGAGCCGATACCAGACGCAAAACGACGTCATCCACCTGAGCATCATAGTAAGTCTTATGGCATTCGTCATAGCCCAACCTGACTACAACATCGGTATCATCCGGTTTTTGAACGTCGAGAACTACGCCTGAGATCTCATACTCGCTACTGTATATGAGGCGTTCGACGCTGAATTTGTAACCATTGTATTCATCCACACCGGATTCGCCGCCGAGGTCCAGCGGAGTCGAACCCTGCGGCGGCTTATCTGGGGTGTATGTCAGGGGATAAATCTCATCCTGAGGTGTTGTATCAACAGTAGAGTCCGCGCCCTCCCATGCCCAGATCGCTGCATACATAGTCGCAGCATATTCTTTCACGTATCCGCAGAACGGTGAGGCTACGTTAATGTTGTCGATTCTCGCACTTGACCCTTCTTTTACTGCCAGTGTCGAGATGGTTCCGTCGGGCTTTTGCACGTCAAGGACCAAGATAAAGGGATGAAACTCAGACGAATATTGCAGGTGGTCTACTTTGAACTTGTAGCCATTGTACTCAGACGTAAATCCTTCGCTTGTCACATCGCTAATCAATGTCGCTCCTGAATTAGGCTTCTCAGGCGGCTTCCTGCTCTTAATCACAGGGGTTGTTTTATAGTTCCAGGCATAGACTTGCGCATCATCTTCGATTCCTCGCTCGCTTGCATACCACAGACGCAGAACGACATCATCAACCTTGGCATCATAGTAATCCTTGTGGCATTCGTCATATCCCATCTCGGCTTCAACAATAGTCCCATCGGGTTTCTGCACATAGAGAAGAATCCCGGAAATATTGTATTCGCTTTCAAATACCATACTTTCTATTTTGAACTTGTATCCGCTATATTGGGAAGTAAATCCAGAACCCGTCAGACTCAAAAGAACGGCACCCTGCGGCGGATTTTCCGGGGTGTAAGGCAGATTAGTCGACTGAGGCGTATTCTCTCCGCTGTCGGGGAACGTTGTCGGAGTAATCCTATCCGGTTCAGTAGTGGGGGCCGGCAGATAAAGTGTCGTAACCGTAGAACTACGGGTCGACGTTGTCACAGCATTAGACCCCCCAGACCCGCCAGTGCACATCCAGTCTATTACTGCGGTCTTGTTCGCAACATCTATGACGCATGTAGGAGAACAGCCCGGCTTCGTAATTGAGGTATCTATCCACCAGGTTCCAGTAAACTGATTACACCAATGAGTGTCTTTAAGACCTCCCTCGCTTGCACAGACGCTCTTTTCGGCGATGGCCCTGGCATCTGCATAGGACATATTTTCGCCACTATCCTCTTTAACGCATAATTCCTCGCCTGGAAGGGTTGACGTAGTTGCTTCCAACATCGAGGTACCTGTCAAATCATTTGTCCCTGGTTTTTGCGAGCAACCCGGAAGGAAAAGCAGTAATAGAAAAGCTGCTAAAAAGAGAAAAAACCTTCGATCCATATACAATATTAAACTCAACAAATATAAAAACGTCTCAAAACGAGTTCAGAGGGTTTAATGAGCTCGCCGGGATTCGAACCCGGGTCCGGGAATCCGAAGTCCCCTAGGATATCCTAGCTACCCCACGAGCCCGAAATTATATTAAATCGCGGAATTAAGTATTAAAGAGCATATAGATATACTGTAAAATGTTATTCGACCTGCACACGCATTCCCTCTACTCAGACGGCATCGGAACTCCTGAGGAGATGATAAAGTATGCCAAGAGCATCGGGTTAGACGGCATAGCCTTAACCGACCATAACGAGGTAGAAGGGGCACTGGAAACGCTTAGATTGGCCCCATCGGATTTTAGAATTATTCCCGGCATCGAAGTATCGTCCGCAGCAGGACATATCCTGGGGCTGGGCATAACAAGGATCATTGCGCGCGGTCTTTCAGCCAGCGAGACCGTGAAGCGGATACATGCCGCAGGGGGTATTGCGATCGCTGCTCATCCCTTTGACCGTATCCGTCAGGGCGTGGGGGATATTATCTATAGCGTGGATTTTGACGCTGTTGAGGTCTATAACGGGCATACGATGATAAGTTCCAGGAGTCCTCGCGAGATCTTGAAGAATCTGCGTGTTCCGGCTGTCGGCGGAAGCGATGCGCACCTCCTGTCCGAGATAGGCTCGGTCGTGATGGACCTGGACGGGAATCCTCTTGACGCTATTGTGAAGGGGCGGGGGCATGTTTCGGTTAATATTTCCAAAACGAGAATATTATACAATCATTTAAAAAGGAAATTAGCTAAGAGGAGAGATCTGAGATGAAATTAAAAGTAGGAATAATGGGCGCTACCGGGATGGTCGGCCAGAGATTCATAATGGCTTTGCAGGATCACCCCTGGTTTGAGTTGTCTGTTTTGATGGCATCGAGCAATAGTTCCGGCAAGAAATACAGGGATGCTGCGAAGTGGTACCTCAAGGATGAAATCCCCGCAGGGGTCTCGGATATGGTAGTTGAGGAGATCAATAAGAAGGTTGCGGAAAAATACGGCCTGGATATTGTGTTCTCTGCAATTCCTGCGGAGATAGCGCGGGACGTGGAAGCCTCTTTTGCGGAGAGCATAGCGGTTTTCTCGAATACCTCTACTTACCGGATGGATAAGGATGTGCCTCTGCTTGTGCCGGAAGTGAATCCAGAGCATCTGGACATGATAGATGTGCAGAAGAAGAATCGCGGCTGGGGCGGCTTCATCGTTACGAATCCCAATTGCTCTACTGCCGGACTCGTCGTTCCGCTGAAACCGATAATGGATAACTACGGCATAAAATCCATCAACGTAACCACGATGCAGGCGCTGTCCGGAGCAGGATACGACGGAGTACCGTCTATGGCGATACTGGACAACCTGATACCATTTATCAAAAGCGAAGAGGACAAGATGGAGTCTGAGCCCCAGAAGATACTGGGCAACCTGAACGGGGGCTCATTCAAGAACGCAGGCTTTGAAGTTTTCGCCTCATGCAACAGAGTGAACGTCCTTGACGGACACACTGAGGCAGCGTTCGTCTCAACGGAAAAAGACTTCGACATCGAAGACGTAAAAAAGAAGCTGCGGGAATTCCAGGGAGAGCCCCAGAAGATGAACCTGCCAACAGCGCCTAAGCCCCCCATCGTTGTGATGGACAAAGACGATCGGCCGCAGCCGCGCTTTGACCGGGACCTTGGCGGAGGGATGGCGGTTTCCGTTGGAAGGATCCGAAAGAAGAGAGAGAAACTCCTAAAATTCGTATGCCTCAGCCACAACACGATCAGAGGCGCAGGCTGGTGCATCTGTTCTCAACGCAGAACTGGCATACAAAAAGAAACTCTTATAAAGGGGATAAGCAGATGAAATGGTAAACGACATGGATATTGAGATCCTAAAAATCCTGGAAGAGGATGCGAGGATCCCGTCAAAGGATATGGCTGTGATGCTGAAAACCGATGAGAAGAAGATAGAAGAGCGGATAAAGGCCCTGAAAAAAGAAGGCATCATCCGCAGATTCAAGACCAGCATCGACTGGAAGAAACTCGGAAAACACAAAGCATCCGCGATCATTCAGGTGAAAGTCGTCCCGCAGGAGAGGTCTGGTTTTTCCAGGATATGCGAGGAACTCTCGAATGACTCGCGCGTCAGAGACGTGATAGTCGCCAGCGGGGAATATGACCTCATGATATGGGTTGAAGCGGCAGACATAGACGAACTCTCCAAGTTCGTAACCGATAAGCTGGCGCCCAAGAAGGGTGTGGTCGGCACGTACACCCACATCGTCCTGTCCGAGTTCAAAAGAGACGGTGTAACATTCTTCGAGGATAAAAAAGAACGACTACAGGTAAGCCCGTAAAAAAATATGGATAAGATATCCAAGCGCGTGAGCGCAATACCCTTCTCAGGGATACGCAAGTTCTTCGACCTGGTAGGAGAGAGAAAAGACATAATCAGCCTCGGCGTAGGCGAGCCCGACTTCCCGACCCCGGAGCCGATAAAAGACGCAGCCATCAGGGCCATAGAGAACGACCAAACATCATACACCTCAAACTACGGCCTGCTGGAACTGCGGCAGAAGATATCCGAGAAACTAAAGAAGAAAAACAACATCACAGCAGACCCGAAAAACGAGGTCCTTGTAACAGTCGGAGTAAGCGAAGCACTCGACCTTGCGACCCGCGCCATCCTTAACCCAGGAGACGAAGTACTGGTCCCAGACCCGGGCTACGTATCCTACAAGGCAAACGTATGGTTCGCATACGCTGAGCCGGTATCGATCCCCTCATTCGAAGAAGATGAGTTCCGCATACAGCCGGACGAGATAAAGAAAAGGATAAACAAAAAGACCAAAGCGATCATAGTATCATCGCCTGCAAATCCCACGGGAAGCGTGCTGCGAAAAAAAGACCTGGAAGAGATAGCCGACCTGTGCATAGAGCACGACCTCGTCGCCCTGTCCGACGAAATATACGAAGTCCTCATATACGACGATGAAAAACACACATCAATCGGCTCACTGAACGGGATGGAGGATCGCACGATAACCCTGAACGGCTTCTCCAAGGCATGCGCCTATACCGGCTGGCGCGTAGGCTATGCTGCAGGCAGGCCGGATTATATCGAGGCCATGATGAAGGTACACCAGTACACCATGCTGTGCGCGCCCGCGATATCGCAATACGGCGTGCTGGAATCGTTCGCCCATGAAGAATACATCAGAGACATGGTAAAGGAATACGACCGCAGGCGCAGGCTCCTTGTAAAAGGATTAAACGAGATACCAGACATCTCATGCATCACCCCTAAAGGCGCATTCTACGCCTTCCCGAACATCACCCAGACGGGTCTATCGTCTGAGAAATTTGCAGAGCGCCTGCTAAACGAGGGAAAGGTTGCGGCCGTTCCCGGGAACTCATTCGGCACATGCGGAGAAGGACACATCAGATGCGCCTACTGTGTCTCAAGAGAAGACATAAACGAGGCCCTTGAAAGAATCGAAGGCTTTGTGCGAAAAATCAAATAGGGTCTTAGAGATGGAGATCTACACTGTCGGGCATTCCAATATCCCAATCAACGAATTCCTAGAACTACTAAAAAAGCATTACATCGACTCTGTTGCCGACGTGAGGAGTTTACCTGTCAGCACGTATGCCTCCCAGTACGACAAAGGCGCAATAGACCAATTTCTCAACCAAAACAATATCAAATATTTGTATATGGGAAACCGTCTTGGCGGAAAGATCGCGGAATGGGACTGCTGCGATAACGGCGTCGCAGACTACGGCATAGTCGCAGGCAAGCAGTGGTACAAGACAGGGCTATACGAGCTGCTGGACCATGCGGAAAAGCACAGGACTGCGATTATGTGCGCCGAAGAGAATCCCTATCACTGCCACAGGCATTTCCTTCTCACCCAGACGATTCTTTCAAAAGGCGTACGAGTCTATCATATCCGCGGCGACGGGCGCCTGGAGGAAGCGGAAAAAGACGACCGGCAGGCCAGGATATCCTCCTTTTTCTGATTCACGCGCTGGTCGCCCATGTATTTATGAGTTCTATAATCTCTTGAAGGCTCATTTGTCCTGTTTTATATTTTTGTATCGCTGATATGATTTCGTTTATCGTCACTTGCCCGCATGGGGGGTCGTCTCCTGATAGTTCGCATCCTGTTTGGGGTAATATGTTGATTTCGTAGTCTTCGACTACGCCGCCGAACGGGATGTCGCCGCAGGATGTGTGGTTTTCAGGCGCTATCGGGCTTATGCATTGGTCTCCTGTGCATGCGGTAAGGTCGCAGGGTTTGAGCGAGACTCTCAGCCTGGTTCTGCCTGCTGTTGCATTGCTTGGGACTGTGAATTCTTTCGAGAAGACATGGGTTTCTTTTGTCATGACCGTCCCTCCCAGGGTTATCCTCTCCGGGTTTGATCCTTCTTCGGAGCTGTTGGCATTTTCATGTTCGTCGGCCGGTTCGAATAGGTAGTCCTGGTTGTAGTCTATCCAGGCTGCGACATCCTGGTAGCACTTATTTGAGTCGTCGTTTTTGACGTAGACTTTCAGGGTGTAGTTCTCGCCTGCCTGCAGCGTCGTAAAAATCGTTTTTGTATTGTCTGAGTAGATGCTGCTGCCGCTTGTCATGACGTCCTGCCCGATTGAGACCTTGGCTATGTAGGAGTAGCCGCCGAAATCCGGTTCACTGACGCAGTATGGGTCGCATACGTAGTCTGTTACTTTGAATCCTGTGTAGCCGTCCTGGCCTGATAATGAGCCGTCGGTCAGGAAATTTGATTCCACTATGTTGGTGTCAAATACCGGAGCATAGTCGTCGGACCAGTTACCATCGTAGGTATAGCTTTCCCTGTCGTCCTCTAAAACCATCTGCGGTGGTTCGGATACGTTCTCCCATTCCGGGTAATATGCTTTTCCTTTAAAATTTAAGGCATCCGAATAGTCGATGTATCCTCTGGAGTATATCCTTGTTCCAGTTGTATTTTCAGGGCATGTGCAGAGTATCGTGCAATTCATGTAGTCCTTGTACTGGTCCTGTGTTACGGATATATTGACGTTATTATGGCCCAGTGCGAGGCCGTCGCACGACCACTTGGGGCATTCCCCCTTTGTCTGTGTCTTGGGATTGTTTTCCACTGTCAGGTAGGCTGTGTCGGTGCTCCTGCGTCCCCTGCTGTCGGTGACGTTCAGTACAAGGGTGTATTCTCCATCTGCGTATCCTGTCGTGTTCCAGCTTGCTATCGCATCCTGTATGTTGAGGCTGCCTGAGCCGGACTTTATCAGCCGCGCGTTGCTTGCATTTTTAACCGGTATGGCTTCAAGAGTATAGCTTATTTCCAGAGGCGACTGGATTATAGCTTCCACAGTCACCGTGCCATTGACCATGCCGACGTCTTTGCGCTCCGTGCAGCCGCAAAGCATGGCCGTCAGCATGAGTAAGAAGCATAATGAAAGTCTTATGCGGTTCATTTTCAGTTCTCCTCCCAGGTGATATTGTATACTGAGTATATCTGCGCAACCGGAGGCGGACTGTCGAGTGCCAGTGCCGCGGAAATGTTAACAAGGCCCGCTCCCTGGATCGTATGTGATTCTCCGAAGTCGTGGGCGGTGTATTTCAGGGCGGCCTTTATCTGGAGCGGCGTCCAGCCTGGGTTCTTCTGCAAGAGTATGGCTGCTGCGCCTGCTACGTGCGGGGTCGCCATCGAAGTGCCTGACAACTCTACGTGCTTTGAGTCTATGCATCCTTCCTGGTCTTGGAAGGCTGTGCCCATGCGTGCCGCGCATATCTTGTATCCCGGTGCCAGGATATCCGGCTTGCTGAATATCTGAGCAGGTCCGCGGGAACTGAACTCCGTAACCGGGCAAGTGCTGGCCGATACATTCATCCTCAGGCGGACTGATGCATTATCTAAAAGCCCTTTCAGATATTCGCCGTCCGTCCCCGACACCCACAGAGCAGGTATTACAGAGAGGTTCACGAGATCCAACTCGCTGGAATATTCGTCCACTGTACCATTATCTACTCCCGGGCTGTATATTATCTCGGCAGAGCAGCCTGCATTAGCGGCATTCTCCACCTGGTCATGGAAGGATATATAACTGGACACATCCCTGACCAAGGCAGTCTTACCAGTGCAGTCTATATTTTTGAATTCTCCTGCTGTGCCGGTTCCGGCGTCTATCAGTCCGGTTTCAAGAGTGCCTGCGGTAACTGCAGAGGCCCTTAAGGCAAGGGAAAACATGGGTGTGTAGGTACCATTAAAGTAAACCCATAGGTCTGATTGCCTGGCAATATGCGGATCGTCCAAGAGATATGATGCTCCGACAGTTATGGCCTTTATCGCGGTTCCGGGAGAATCTATCGTCATGTTATCTGGTCCATCGTTTCCGGCCGCAACTACCACAATCGTTCCAGCGTCTACGGCATCGTCCACGGCCACGGAGACGCTGTCATATGCATCCCCGCTCTCACCCAAACTCATGCTTATAACATCGGCGCCGTCCGCGACAGCTTTTTCTACGCCCGCGATCACATCGTCAGTCTCCCCTGATCCGTCCGAATCCAAGACCTTATAGGCCATTAGAAGAGCCTCCGGGGGCTACGCCGTTCAAAGTGCCGTTGCCCGCAGCTATTGCGGCACAATGTGTGCCGTGGCCGTTGTCGTCCATCGGGTTATTGTCGTTGTTTACAAAATCGTAGCCATCAACCACTTTAGGGCATCCTACAGCTGCGAAATCTGCGCTGCCGTTTCTAACAGCGTCTACTTCAAAACCCCAGCCCTCGACATTATCGTCGGAAACGAAATTCAGCATTACCGTATCGCCGTAAGCAGCATTGCTCCATAAGTCGGTAGCATTGCCTGTCAGCTCCTGGATAACGTCGCCCGAAGAATTCTTCACATAGAGCACGTCGAACGAATCCTCCAACGCAAGCTTGCTAAAGTGGACCGCTATCTTCGAATAGCTCTTCATCGAAACATTCCATGTTACATTCATCCCTGCACTATAAGGATGCGGCGAGGAAAGAGAATAAGGCGCTCCTGCAACCTTGATGTTCGCCCCGCTGACGTCACCCAAAGTGCAACCACCAAGGTCGGGATGAGTATAATCAATCCCAGTATCTATTATGGCTATCTTCACCCCTTTGCCTGTAAGCGGGTTACCGAACGAATCATTCATCTCCCACGCATCCGTCGCCCCGATTTCTGGAACGCTTTCAGATAAAAGGGCGCCGTATTTTTCGATTGGATATATGCGCTCAACAGAATCCATCCGGCTGATACTGATTATCCCGTCTAACGAGACATTCCGAAGCGATAAACCGTTGAATACCTCATAATACTCCCTCCTAACCTGCATGGGAGAAACGGCCCGGTATGCGTAAAGACTCTGCTTGAACGAATCATGACTTGAAAGAAGATAAGACTCCTGCTCCGCAAGTTTCGACTCGATCTGCTTGCTTGAAAGACCGGACGAAAAAGAGGATAAATCCGCTTTCAGCCCTTCCACGGACGAGCCTTTGAGCTTCACGATATAGCCGGGACTATTTCCCAAAAATTTTTCGAGCTCCTTCTTATCATCATCCTTCAAAGGAAGAGGAATCAGCCCCGAAGGATACTCCTTGACAATGTAATCCCTGAGCTCCGAAGGCAACTGGAACTTGCCGGAATCAACGAAGCCTCCGGAAGAGCCGGGTACTACATACTTAACCGATTTAACTGCTTTAGAACCATCATCAACAAAGAATGAAAAAGACACGGCACCCATAAAAACGACCAGAAGACAAACAAGTAAAACCCTCTTCATAGTAATAGTAATCATGTTAATTTATTTGTCAGGTTGGGTAAATAAAAACAGAGGATTTTATTCGGTCAACTCCGGTAATCTGGTGAAATAAATGCATAGTTTTCCAATATATTCCTCGATATGCTCCAAAAATGGCGGAAACATACAACGTCAGGGAAATAGAAAAGAAGTGGATAAAGAAATGGGAAGATTCCAAGATTCTTCGAGGCAGAGCCTGATGCCAAGAAAAAGAAGTTCTATCTGACAGTCGCATTCCCGTACCCTTCCGGAAGCATGCACGTAGGCCACGGCAGGACATATACTGTCCCGGATGTCATCGCAAGGTATAAGAGGATGCAGGGCTACAATGTCTTGTTCCCTATGGCATGGCACGTAACCGGCAGCCCTGTTCTGGGAATCGCCGAAAGGATAAAGAAGAAAGACGAGAAGACATTGAAGATATACGGCGGACTCTACAAGGTGCCTCCTCAGACCCTTGAAAACTTTACAAATCCTGAAACCATCGTGAAATACTTCTCAAACGAGTACCACAACAATATGATAGACATGGGCTACTCGATAGACTGGACCCGTGAATTCCTAAGCATAACGCCGCAGTACAGCAAATACGTGGAATGGCAGTATAAGCACCTGCATGAGCAGGGTCTGATAAAGATGGGCGAACACCCGGTCAGATACTGTCCAGGCTGCAACAACCCGGTCGGAGACCATGACCTCCTGCAGGGAGACAAAGCAGAAGTAAACGATTTCACAATCATAAAATTCAGGATGGGCGACCTAATACTTCCGGCTGCGACCCTGCGTCCTGAGACAATATTCGGCCTGACCAACATGTGGGTCAACCCGGAAGTGAAATACGTCAAGGCCAAAGTAGACAATGAAACATGGGTCATAAGCAGGGAAGCTAGTGAGAAGCTGAAATACCTGAACAAAAAAGTAGAGATATCAGGCGAAATAAACGGAAGCGAACTTGTCGGAAAGAAGTGCATAGACCCGCTGCTCAAAAAAGAGATACCAATCCTGCCCGCGGGATTCGTGAACCCGGACTACGCGACCGGGATAGTCATGTCAGTTCCCGCGCATGCGCCATACGATTACATAGCTTTGAAAGACCTGAAAAGCAATTTAAAGCCCATAGTCATAATAGGAGAAGGAAAAGACGCGCCAGCCGAGAGAATAATCCGGGAGATGGGAATAAAGGACCAGAAAGACCCCAAACTCGAGGAAGCAACAGCCAAGCTATACAAGGAAGAACACAGCAAAGGCTACATGGGTAAATGGATAAAGGGATACGGAGGCCTCTCAGTCAGAGCTGCAAGGGAGAAAGTCGCAAACGACCTAACCGCCGCAGGCAATGCAGACATTTTCTATGAATTCTCGGAAAGCCCGGTCGTCTGCAGATGCGGCACACGATGCTACATAAAGATACTCAAAGACCAGTGGTTCCTGGAATACGGAAACAAAGAATGGAAGGAAAAGACGCAGGAATGCCTCAAACAGATGGAGATCGTCCCATCGGAACTGAAGCAGAACTTCTCCTACTTCATAGACTGGCTCAAGGACTGGGCATGCACCCGGCGCGTAGGACTTGGCACAAGGTTCCCATACGATAGCAAATGGCTTATTGAGCCGTTGAGCGACTCAACAATCTACATGGCATTCTATACCATTTCAAAACATGTAAAGAAAATAGATGCCGCAAAGCTTACGCCTGAATTCTACGACTACGTACTACTTGGAAAAGGTACAATCGAGGACATAGCCAAAAAATCCGGGATACCCAAAGAGGAAATAGAAAAGATACGCTCCGAATTCCTCTACTGGTACCCGCTGGACTGGAGGCTCTCCGCAAAAGACCTGGTAGGAAACCACCTGTCATTTATGCTGTTCCACCACACCGCAGTATATCCGCAGGACAAGTGGCCGAAAGGCATCGTAGTATTCGGGATGGGCCTGCTGGAAGGAAACAAGATGTCCTCCTCCAAAGGAAACGTAGTCCTACTCTCTGATGCCATGAGAGACAACGGAAGCGACACAGTACGCCTCTTCTTGATGAGCAACGCCGAACCCTGGCAGGACTTCGACTGGAGAGAAAACCTTGTAAAGAACACAGGACGCAAACTAAAACAATTCTACGACCAGGTCAACGCAGCAGCAGAGCTGAAAAACGACACAGCAGAGCGCGACATAGACCGATGGCTCATAGGCCGCATGCAGGAAGCAACAGACCGCACAAACACGGCACTGGAAGCATTCCAGACAAGAAAAGCCCTGCAGGCAGCATTCTTCGACCTGATAAACGACCTCCTATGGTACACGAGAAGATGCGAGATGCGGGCAAAAACACTAAAAGAATTCTGCGAACAATGGGTCCGCCTGATGGCACCATTCACCCCCTACACCTGCGAAGAACTATGGGAAACAATGGGACACAAAGACTACGTCTCACTGGCACAATACCCCATTTCCGATCAAAAGAAGATCGACTCAATCGTGGACGCCAAAGAAAACATGATAAAGACCCTCATGGAAGACATACAGCACATACTGGACGTGTCAGAGATAAAACCCGACAAGATATACATATACCTGGCGCCTGAATGGAAGAGAAAAGCATTCGCCCTCCTAAGATCCTGCACCCCGATGAAACAGATAATGAGCGACTCAGAGATGAAACCATACGGCAAAGAGATAAGCCAGATAATGCAAAAATACCGCAGAGACGAAATACCCGAACTGATGCTGACACTGGACGAAGAACACGACACCCTGAAAGAAGCCCGGCAATTCCTGGAAAAAGAATTCAACGCAGAAATAGACATCCAGAAAACCCCCACAAAAGACCCGGAAAACAAGGCGAGGTTCGCAATACCACAGAAGCCGGGGATATACATAAAGTAAACAAGGCCATATGCAGTCGAGAGGTCGCCGTCATTATATAAGCACTCTTCCGATGAGCAAAACAGGATTTAAAAGAATTGAAAAAAACAGTGAATGTGTGCTGAAAATAAAGAGGGCGCAACGCATAAGCCTTTAACCGGTAAACACGCTCTACTAACCCGACGCCCATGCGTCGATGAGGTTTATCACCGATTCAAGCGACGCTTCTCCGGAAGACCACTGGTTTATCTGAGCGATGACCTCCGGCAGGGTGACGGTCCCGCACGGCGGATAGTCCCCTTGAAGGCTGCACGGCATAACTGTCGTGGAGGTCGAAGTGCTCGGATTCGTTGTCGATGTCGTGGTCGTCGTGCTGCACTTGTAGCTGCACCCGGATGCTCCGTCATCGTTCCAACTGCCGGACGCAGAGCATGTATTCCCGTCCCCATAATTTCCATGGCTCAGATATAGGCTGAAATCGGCGACCGAATTGGAGCACACATCATTTCCGTTCACTTCAGAAGAATTCGAACCATTAAGATATATCCCAACGCCATTGAAATCTATCGTGTTACCCTCAATGGTCGAAACGCTTTCCGCCGAATATATGCCGTATATGCTATTATTCAGTATGTCGTTGCCGGTGATCGAATTGTTGACGTTGGGGTCGGTGTGGGCGGTTTCATTATAAAACCAGTAATAGAGCGAATAATTCAGGCAGATGCCGATGTCGTTTCCGTTGATTCGGTTGCCGGATATGTTGTTGGAGCTGGAATTCCCGGTCATCTTTATCCCGCTGCCGCCGTTGTCTGTGATCGAGTTGTTGGAAATGACGTTATTTTTGAAGTCCGATAGTTCTAGGCCGCCCAGCACGTTCTGGGAGATGGTGTTGTCTTTCAGCGTGTTGTTGGATGCGTAGGGAAGAGATATCCCGTACTGATCATTTTGGCGGACGGTATTGTTCTTGACGATATTTCCCTGTCCACCAAAGAACATGATGCCATAGACGCTGTTCGAATACACCACGTTATTCAATATCTCACTTCTATCCGGACCAAGTAGAAGCATGCTACCATTATTGTTCCACAGGGTATTATTGACTATCAGGTTTGTCCCGCCGAACATTTCTATGCCGCCTACATAATCAGTTATCCTGCAGTTTTTTATCGTGACCCCCGTATGATCGCACACATATGCGCCTACGTTGTTTAATACCGTCGACACCCAGCCGTCGCACGTCCAGTTTACGGGGGTCGCACTGCTTCCATCCAAGAGTGCGCTGTCGCAGTCCAGCGTAACGTTGTCCGCGCTTATCACGATCTGGGCGGAATAGACGTCGTCCCTGCATAGGGTCGTGTTTGCAGTGATATTGTAAACCCCGGTAACCTGGGTAGAGGGTGCACAGGATGCGTTCACAAGAGCAACCAGATTAATCACAGCCAAACATATACACATAAAATTTTTAAGTTCCATCTTAACTTTGTAAGAGATTGGGAATCTCCTTGTAACTTATTTCGAGTATTTCTTTATATATAGCGGGCTTAGGTGGCTTTGCGATGCGAACGGAATCCCGCCAACATTTAAGAAAGGCTGAGCTTTCAGCATGCGCCTTATAGGCGCAGTTGACGAAACCGTGGGGTTACTGATGTAACCCCACAATTCTTTCTTTTGGGGGGTGAAGCAATCCCTTCTTTGAGAAGGGAGGCTCGCCGAGGTTGAGATTTGAACTGCCCGCCCAAACCGCGGAGGGGTTTCACCCCTCCCCAGTTTTTGGTATATGCAGGCACTGCCTGCATGCCCTTTGGGCACCTGACCCTCCCCATGTGGGGTCTAAAAGACCCCACCCTTTTTCTTTTGGGAATGAAATAACTTTTCTTTTTCTTAAAAAGAAAAGGGATTCGCCGAGGTTGAGATTTGAACTCAAGCTTCCCTTGCGAGAAACAAGCTTTCCAGGCTTGCGCATTAAACCAGGCTCTGCCACCTCGGCATTGTAGAGAAACTAGGTTATCCTATTGGTATTTTGTGTTTATTTATGTGTTTTTCTTATAGTTTATTGTTTGAAGATGTCCAAGCTACTACGCGGCAGGTTTAGGGGCGGTATCTCGCCTGTTCTTTTGGGTTTTTCAAGTTCTCTTGGTACTGATAAGGAGATGTTTTTTGAGGATGTCTGGGGGAGCGAGGCTCATGTCCTTATGCTGGCTAAGCAGGGGATTATCCCCAAACAAGATGCCAGTAAGATTCTAAAAGCTCTTATCGAGGTTGAAAGGGATTATTCCTCAGGAAAGTTCAAACTCGATGAGAGCCTCGAGGACGTGCACATAAACATAGAGAATTACGTTATAGGCAGATGCGGCTTGGACTACGGCGGCAGGATGCATACTGCGCGCTCGAGAAACGATCAGGTTTTGACTGATACGAAATTATGTCTGAGAAAAGCGCTTTTGGAGGTTATGGGCTGTGTCCTGGACTTGGAAAAAACATTGCTTGTCCTAGCTGATAAAAATGCGGATGTGATTATGCCCGGCTATACCCATACTCAGCATGCGCAGCCTATCACTTTTGGTTTCTGGGCGAGTTCCTATGCCAGTATGCTGCTGCGCGACCTTGACAGGTTGTCGGGCGCATATGTTCATGTCAACACATGTCCGCTGGGTTCCGGGGCATTGTCAGGAACTTCTTTTCCTATAGATAGGGAATATACAGCAGAACTGCTGGGCTTCGATGCGGTCCATGTGCACGCACTTGATGCTGTGAGTTCAAGGGATCACGTATTGGAAGCGCTTTCGGCTTTCGCGATACTGATGTGTAATCTTTCCAAGCTGGCTGAGGAGCTTGTTTTATGGAGCAGTTATGAATTCGGCTTTATCGAGTTTTCCGACGCTTTTGCAACCGGCAGTTCTATCATGCCTCAGAAGAAGAATCCGGATATGGCCGAGCTTGTGCGGGGTAAAACCGGCCGCGTCTATGGTGCCTTGTTCCAGGTATTGACTTTGATGAAGGGTCTTCCTTCCGGCTACAACCGCGACATGCAGGAGGACCGGGAACTCCTGTGGAATGCGCTGTCTGTAGTCAAAGGATCGCTTCAGGTACTCAATTCCGGCCTCTCTGGAGTAAAGATAAACGAGAAACGCATGGCAGAGTCGGTGTATAGCGATTATTCGACTGCGACCGAGCTTGCCAATTATTTGGTTGTGGAGAAGGGGATGGCTTTTCGCAAGGCTTATGAGTTAACCGGCGGCTTGATAAAAGAACTTGCCTCAAAGGAGAAAGATTTCAGGGATACCGGGTCTGTTGTGCAGATACTTAAGAAATCCGGCGTGGAAGTGTCTTCTGACACATTATCCAGCATACTTGATCCAAAGAAGGTCGTTTCAAGGAATAAGAGCCTTGGAGGCACGACTCCGGCAGAGGTTCGGAGGATGGTCAAAGAATTAAGGGCTGAGGCAGAGGCGAAGACATCTGATTTAAGGAAGAAAGTAGAGAAGGCAGAAACTGCTAAGAAGCTTACGCATCAGGCCATCAAAGAACTGATCTAGAGCCCTTTTGCTTCTCTTTCGCAGTATTTGCAGCTTATTATGAAGGGGTCTCTTTGCACCACGATGAACGATGACTTAACGGGTTCGCGTGCCTTGTTTGTGATGCACTGGGGATTCGGGCACTTCACTATGCCGATTATCTCATTTGGGAGGACAACTTTTTCTTTCTTGACGACTTTGTAATCTGCTATCCAATTTATCGTGGCCTTGGGCGCTATCACAGCTATCTTGTTTACCTCATCAGTCTTTAAGTTTCGGTTCTCGACCTTGACTATGTCTTTTTTGCCCATGCTTTTACTGTATATGTTCATGGCCAATGAAACCTCGTCTTCGTAATCGTCGCCTATTCCAAGAATGCGCAGGACCTCAAGAGCGCGGCCGCTGGCAATGTGATCTATGACGATACCGTTCTTGATGAGTTTGATCTTCATCTTCTCATCGCTCTTTTCTTCCTCTCTGGATTGGTTTTTATCGGTGTCCATTCTTCTTTTTGAGGTCTGCGAATTTTTTCCGGTCTTTCTCCGAGTTAAAGATTACCGGATTACCTACATAGCCGCAGTTTTCGCACTTATATGCTATTGATGCCGCTTCCTCCTCGACCCCCATAAACCTCATTCCTTTCTTTGCCAATACTCCTTCTTCCGACTTGGAGGCCCACCTTATTTTTTCGCTGCCGCAGTTCATGCAGGCTTTGATTTCTTTTTTAGCGGCGGTCATAGTAATCCTCTAAAAGTCAACCTCAGACACCAGGCATAGCAGAGCCATCCTGACAGGTATTCCATTCCTGGCCTGCTGGAAATATCTGGCATATTTTGTGTCGTCGATCTCAGGGCGTATTTCGGTTACCCTTGGCATCGGATGCATTATTATTGCGTCGTCTTTTATCCCCTCCAGTGCCTGCATGTCCAAGACGAATGCATCCTTTACCCGTTCGTATTCCTGCGGGTCCGGGAAGCGCTCTTTCTGTATCCTTGTAGCGTATATCACGTCGCAGTCTTTTACGTTTAGCTTGGTGCTCTCCCTGACATTGATGCCTTTTGCCTCCAGGTCTTTTACTATTGTCCTGGGCATCTTTAGTTCCTGCGGCGAGATAAAGCAGAGGTCTACTTTGTAGTTCTCCAAAGCGTTGGTTAGCGAATGCACCGTGCGGCCGTATTTTAGGTCTCCTACGATGCATATGCTCAGGCCGTCTATTTTCTTGAACTCTTTTTTTATAGTGTACAGATCCAGGAGCGTCTGTGTCGGGTGCTGGTTTGCGCCGTCTCCGCCGTTTATCACAGGAACGTCGGAGTGCTCGGATGCCAGACGTGCAGAGCCTTCCACAGGATGCCTTATGACGATGACATCAGAGTAGCCGGATGCTATCTTCACGGTGTCTACAACTGTCTCGCCTTTGACTTCGCTGCTTACTTCGCCGCAGTCGAAACCGATGGTGAGGCCCCCCATCTTCTTCATCGAGGCTTCAAAAGACATCCGGGTCCTCGTGGACGGCTCAAAAAATAGATTAGCAAGGATCTTGTTCTTCATGAGCGAGGAGGTCTTTTCATGGCTTAGCCGCTCCTCCATCTCCGCAGATTTTTTGAGAACGTAGTCTATTTCCTCACGGGAGAAATCCCGTATCGAGATGATGTGCCTTTTTTCCCATTTCATTACACTTTTCGCAAGGATACTGCGGCCTTTAGGCCGCAGAGGAATTGCGAACTAGATATCGTTCGCTTGCCTTGCTAGTTACCTCCCTGTTTTCTACGCTCGTTCTTAATGGTGGGTGCGCAGCGTAGTTGGCGCACCCACCTTTGGTATTGGTGTTAGCGTGAGCTATGCGAAATTTTTGCGCCGACGGTGAAAAATGAAAGTGCCCAGAGGGCATGCCTGCAGGCATCTGGCAGCTCATAGCCACGGAGTAGGGCAAAACGCATTCCATCTTGTATGGAAAGCCAAATATGCAATGGATCCGTTCAAGTTCGCAGTGGTCCGGGGCCATTGCGAGCGTTTTCTGCGGGAAATCGCGCAGGAGAACCGGATGGAGATTTTCGAGTTGCAGGTGCAGGCCGACCATGTGCACCTGTTTGTGGGCCTGCCGCCCACTATGAGCGTCTCGCGTGCGCTCCAGTTGCTGAAGGGCGGAAGCGCCTTCCGCCTTTTCCGCCAGCACCCTTGGCTGCGCAAGCACTTCCGTAAAGGACATTTCTGGAGCCCCGGCAAGTTTTTCCGCACCGTGGGCAACGTCACCGCTGACGTAATAGCCGCATACATTAGCGACACACACCACGGCTGGTATACCCAGCACAACCAAACTACTTTGACACATTTTTAACACACGATACCCCGCCCTTTAGGGCGGGGAGGTTCATCTTCAAACCCCTTAATACTTTACTTATTGCCCGATATTAATTAGTGCGATTTAATAGATATAACAAAAAGGACCCAGAATGAAAACAGTGCTTGCATATTCAGGCGGGCTTGATACTTCGGTCTGCATCAAATGGCTGCAGGAACACTATAAAACCGATGTCATAACCCTGACATTGGAGCTTGGCCAGGGAGAAAAAGACTTAAAAGAGATAGAGGAAAAGGCCAGGAAGATGGGAGCCATAAAGACCTACAGTATCGATGTCCGCGAAGAATTCGTGCGGGATTACATAAACCCTGCGATCAAGGCAAACGCCCTCTACGAGAGCAAGTATCCCTTGGGCACTGCCCTTGCCCGCCCACTTATAAGCAAGTATCTTGCGCAGATAGCTGCAAAAGAAGGTGCGGATTCCGTGGCCCACGGTGCAACCGGCAAAGGAAACGACCAGGTCCGTTTCGAACTCACGGCCCGTGGACTCAATCCCGACCTAAAAATCCTTGCCCCGGTCCGCGAATGGGGCCTGACCAGAGACGAATCCGTGAAATACGCGCAGAAACATAATATCCCGGTCCCCTCCGGAAAATCGCCTTACAGCGTCGACGAAAACCTTTGGTGCAGGAGCATCGAAGCAGGAGTCCTGGAGAACCCTATGAAGGAACCGGGAGAAGACGCATTCCGGTGGACCGTTTCCCCTCAAAGCGCGCCGGACAAACCAGCATACCTGGAAATAGAATTCGAAAAAGGAGTGCCTGTCGGCCTCAACGGCAAAAGAATGCCCGAGCTGGAACTGATCTACAAGCTAAACGATATCTGCGGGAAAAACGCGGTCGGAAGAATAGATATGATAGAAGACCGACTGGTCGGGATAAAATCGCGCGAAGTATATGAATGCCCGGCAGCAGTCACATTACTCGAAGCGCACCGCGAACTGGAACGCCTCACCCTGACAAGAGAAGAAAACCTATTCAAAAACATCCTGGAAAACAAGTGGTCCCAGATGGTCTACTTCGGACAGTGGCTGGAGCCTCTGAAAGACGACATAGACGCCTTCATGGACAAAACCCAGGAAGTCGTATCAGGAACCGTCAAACTGAAACTATACAAAGGAAGCATGATCGTCGTCGGAAGAGAGTCTCCGAATTCGCTTTATGATCTTGCGCTTGCCACCTACGACAAAAAAGACGCATTCGACCACAAGATGGCTGAGGGATTCCTCAAGCTATGGGGTCTTCCGATAGAGATGGTGGGCCGCAGACGGATGAAGACGTAATCTTTGCCTGCTTCTTTTTCTCGCGGGCCTGCTCGGCCAGAGATAATGCGATGCCGTTCATCTGGCACTTGATCGCTTTGAAATCGGCGTCTGTCAGTTTCAGGCTGAAGCCGTCAGGGGATATGACTTCGTATTCGTTCGTCTTTGGATAGAACATGACGCGCAGACCGAGGGCCATGTAAAACAATATGATTACTTGAATAAATACATTAGAGGCGTCTTTTTGATTTTTTCCTTCTCTTTCCCTTGCATTTTTTCTCAAGAGGGCAGCCAATGCATACTGGCTTTGTTTTTTTGCAATGCTCTTTTCCAAGTCTTACCAGGAGGGCGTGGAATTCATTGTAGACCTTCACGTCTCGTGGGAGGTTTTTT
>CAVVMY010000007.1:0-44054 GCA_963749405.1 Candidatus Altarchaeales archaeon
GCGGGAGGAATTGCAAGGATAATGGAGAGGCTCAGGCTTTATCCGTCCGAATACAAGGAGATAGCAAGGCTGCTGCCGGAAAAATACAGGATAATGATAGCGTCGGAGGCGCCTTTTATATTTTCGGCAAAGCTGTCAGTCCATGGAGGCATGAAGCAGGCGAAACGGATGAAGGAATGCGGTTTCTTCGACTACGAGTGCATACAAGAGACGATGAAATGCTGCACCTCACGGAAACCGAGGAAGGAATTTACAAGGCCTTTAAGGAGGATGGGCTGACATGCATAAACGTGCACGCTCCGACAGACATGACAGGCAAAACAGCCGAAGACGCCAAAGACATGCTCGGCAAATGCGCCGAGCTTTGCAAATACGTTTCGACGACCCAGGGAATAGAACCAAGAGGAATAATACTGCACGAGTTCGATCCCAACGTCTACCCCTCTTTTGACGAGAGGCTGAACGCTTATGAAGACGTGCTCTCCTCGTCTGATCCTTATGTAAAAATCCTGTTTGAGATGCGGGACTGGAACAAGGACGACGTTGGGAAATATTTCCTGGCTTATCCCAAGTACATGCAGCAGACCATCAGCCGCCTGAGAAAGTACAACAACTTCGGAATACTTCTCGACCTGGACCATGCCTACAATAATCTGTATTTCGAGGGGCTTGGAATCTTGAAGGCCGCCTGCGACTATGCGCGGATTTGGGAATGGCGGACAGGCAACAAGGAAATGATGAAAGGTTTTTGGGAAGATTTAAAGAAATACCTTGGGGAGGAGTACCCTGACTTGGATCTGGAACTCTGCACAGACGACGAATACTTCAACCAAGTCAAAGCACGGTTTGCCGCAGTAATGGAAAGATTCATAGACTTCTATGGGCCGGTCCTTCACCCTGAAGAAATCGAGCATATAAGAAAATTCGATGAAGTTCAGCACGGCAACTGGATAGTGGAAAATTTCAGTTACAGCTCAGGATGGGGGCAGGATATGAACGACGGTACGTCCCTGATCAGGCGGGGGCCCGTATACGTCAAGATCATGGAAAGAATTTGGGGCATGTGCGATGCATACGTTCAGGCATGCCACTGTACGGGAGCTGAATTCCGCCGGGCCCCCAGAGGCAGGGAAGGAATTGCCTCGTGTACGCAGGACAAGGTAAAGTTCTTTGAAGGAATTATATATCGGAATCCGAAAGGCAGGCATACCCTCCCCCAATTGTCGACCACGAGCATCGACCTACAGGAACTCATAAACGAAATAAGAACGAAAGTACCTGTCATACTGGAAGCAGTGCCCTCAGACGAGTACGACATACAAGGTCTGCATAGGTTCCCCCATGAGAATCCTATGTCGATGTATGCAGTCCGAGAAGAATATCCGGAAAAAATCGAAAAAGAAGATCCGAAGTACCTGGACGTCCCGTTCTCTGAAGTCTTCCCTCAGGAGCACCCATTCATTAAAAGACTTTCAGATGCGATCAAAACAGACATCATAATCATCAACCCGGAAAGAAGCGAAGGAATAATCGTCGGCGACGAGATGATCGCCTACGTGAAAGACAAAGAAGGAAAAGACTTCCTGGCAATAAACGGACAGCGACCAGCCATGGCAGTGATTGACGGCTTAAAGCATGTCTACGGCATGGAAGCGGATTACATCAGGCTCATAGCCCTTGAGAGAGATTGGATCGAGAGAAGGATAGCTGAGCAGTCCAAGCAAGAGGATAAGAAACTCCGGTCAGTGGACGAGGTCTTGGGCCCGAAAGTAAAGGAAGGCGACGAAGGCACTTATCTCCTTGGAGAGGATGACAGGCCAGTTGGAAAATACGTTGCGAAGGCAAAAAACGATGTGAATGCTAAAGAAGCCTCCGCCAAGCCCGAAGCCGGATGCAACATAACACCGGAAGAGATAGCCGCCGCCAAGAAGGCTTTGGAGAAAGAGGAGCCTGAGGAGCCGGTCGTTCCCATTGGTGTGGATATGCGCGGCCTCGAATCCGGGAACGATAAATGCGATGGAGGCCCGCATGAAGAGTCCATGGACGGTGTTCGGGATTGGCTGAGAAGAGTTGGGGAAGCAGCGAAACCGGAGAACGGATTCGACGGCACCCCTCCGTCCGCTAACCATGAGAGTACGCGATCATCTAAGGACGAAGCCGGCGATCTCGTGAAAGATTCGGGGTCGGAAATAAACGGCAGGATGACGGTTGCGGGGACAGAAGGGGCCACGGATGTTAAAGAAAAAGTTACTTCAATCCTGGAAACCAACTGGGAATCGATCTATGACTTGTATCGCTCGGAGGGCGGCGGGGAATTAACCGAGCTTTTCAGGTCAGACTTCATGCAGGCCCTTGACGGCCTTATCGAGGTATTCCAAAAGCACGTTCAGGAAAGGGATTCAAATTACCGGCTTGATGCACTGCTCGGACTCGTTAAGGGAGCGGTCTGCACGGTCAAAAACGAGAAACGGGCCGAGGCATCCGCCAGCCTTAATCTGCTTGCAGAGTCGGCGAAGAGTGGGCCGAAGCACTCCATGGACACGGTGCTTGGCAGCATTGCCGTCATTAAAGAGGAATTGGATTTAAAGAGAGACCTTGCCTGGGAAAAAATACTTGATTATCAGAAAATAAGAGGGAGCCAGGTAACGTATTCAGAAAACAGGTATACGGATTCCGTCGACCCGTACATAGCGGACGGACTTCTGCGGAAAGACGGTGGGGTCGTCGTTGATGTGGGGGTTGCAGGAAGCGAACGCTCGGGCAATGCAGGCATCACGGCAAGGGAACTTGCGGCAATTCTTGCGGGCATAAAAGAACTCAAGGACGATAAGGGCAAAGACAAGACTAAAGTGATCGCGGTAGACATAAGCCTTGAAAGGGTGCGCCCTAATCTGCAAAGGGGAATTTCGTCCAAAAGTGCCTTGCCGTATGGCTTTTCAAACCTGGATTATGTTCAGGCCGATTTCGTGAACAACACGGGCGAAACAAAACATTGGTCTCTGGGCGACAGTTCTGCAGACTTTGAGAAAATAGGCCAGATGTTCCAGTACCTTGACACCAAGCAGATGAAACACGTCATGGGGGAAGCGTTTAGGACCCTTAAAGAAGGCGGAGAACTGGTATATTCACCGGGCGGGGATGATGAGGTCTACCAAAAAGTAAGTCGCAACGACGGGGAATACCTGGTATATATAGGCAACCTCATAAAAGGGAAAATCGTGATCGAAGACGGATACAAGCCAACGCTTCCGATACACATGGGGCTTGGAACGGGATCGGCTCTTTGCGTCACTGCCGGCAGGATAAAGGCCGTTGAAACGTCTCCGGAAATCCTCGTCAAGGAGACTACTGGCGACATGCGGCCTATTAAGGAGAATCCAGGCATCATCAGAGCCCAGTTCGAAATAAAGGACCTGGGGGCAACTTTATACCTGCTCGATTACTGGTATAAAAGAGAAAAGACGCCGCCGCAGGTAATCAGGGACGAACCGTACCGGTGCATGTACCTGCGAACCGGAGATGCAATAGCATTCCCCTTCAGGGGGCTGCCGTCTTATACCGACGAGGTAAAAGAGTGCACCTCGTTCGCATTACTTGCCCGGGGGGATGAAGGATCGAGAATAATCCACGCGCACATACCCGTCGGCTCGGCCAGCGGTTACGAAACCCCAGGAGATTACACGACAAAGGCGTCGGAATCCCTGATCAGGATAGCGAGCCTGGATAATCCGTTCAATGAAGGAAAAGCAGTAGTATATTATTGCGGAGAACTACAGGAAAACCCGCTCGAAAAGCTCTCGAAACAATTCCCCAAAATAAAGTTCTTCGCCCTGGAAAGAAGCTCTTCAGACGACGTCTCAGGCGTCTTGATAGACGACAAAGAGATCATAATCAACATAAGAAGAGGCGAAAAAACATACCATCAAAAGATAAAATGGTCGAACATAGAGTCAAACAAACATGCGAGAATAGATGATTTGATCAAGACGGCCGACGATGAGCCAAATGCCCCTGTGATGGATGGCTCTAAGGATTCTGGAATAAGTAAGGGTTTACTGGGAGATGAAGAGTCCGAGATAGGTGAGGTCGACGACATGGGAATGAACGATCAGACCTTGTCTGCCTTTGAAAGTAGCATGGCAGGCATCAGGCAGATGAGAGAAGAGCTTGACAACTCAATTACTGCTCCTCCTCCGCCCGACGACTTGTCGGATAAGTCAGAGAGTTTGGATGTAACCGATAGGGTCAGCCCTGTTCTGAAAAACAACGTAAGCGGAGAGATCCCCGCATCGTCAGATCAGGGCAGCGAGTATGTGGATGCGGGAGAGGGAACTGAGGATATGCCTGTTTCTGATAATTCCGCCGACGTTTATAGCGCCGAGGAAGAGGAGGCACTGATCAATGAATTGGTTAGGAGGGGTGTTCTTAGGTCTAAGGCGGTTGAGTTGGATAAGGCGAATAGTGAGACTCGTAATGGCTTGCTTGGTATTACTGGTTCTGCGTCTGCCGATGAGAGGAGAACGGCTTGGCTTGCGCGTTTGAGTGTCGTTAAGGAATTGGATAAAGCCTTGAGGGATAAACCATCGGGCGAGAAAGAGAGCCCGCTACTTGATGAATTCAATGAACAGATGAGGAAACTTAAGAAGGACCTGGATGATGCGTCCGGAGGTGCGCCATGAAAGAGCGCAGGCGTGTCATCAAGGAGGTTAAGCCGTCCGGGAACTCAGGCAGCATCTACGTTCCAAGAGAGTGGATTGGCCAATCTGTGGAGATCCGTCTGTTCAATGCCGAGGCTATGGTGCTTGAAGCCTTTTATCCATACGCCGGATCCATCGTTGGTATTTACATCTATGGCCCGCATGCCCAAGGGATAGGTGCCCCTGATCAGGACATTGATGTTTTGGTCGTGGCCGAGGAGAATCTGCCCATTGAGAGCTTAGAGGGCATCAATTTCACGGTCGTGTTGCTGGATGAACTGGAGGAGTATGCTAAGGCGAATCCTGCGGAGTTTTCGGCCATCGTTGACGGGGCTGTGCCTTTGATGAACGAGCAGCTTTTGGAGCAGATGAAAGCACTTGGCGCGGACGAGGAGAAGGATGCAGGCTTCTATGAGGCTGTGGAGAAGTCCTTGACCATTGCAAGGAGCCTTGAACTTGAAGGAGACTATGAGAGCGCAGCATATGCATTGATCCAGAGGCTGAAGGATTATTCCGTGTTATCGGCAGGCGGAAAGTACAGCTATGCGGCTTTGGAGGACTATGTTTCCCGGAAGGGATTGGACAGGGAGAAATTCAGTAAGCTCTTTGGGGTATACGAGGCCAAGAAAAGAGGTGCGAAACCTGCATGTAGTGTATCGCGCGAAGACATAGCCGGGCTGTATCCTGTTCTTGAGGGGATAAGGAATGCTCTTGGCAATACTGGTGAGGAAAAGGAAAGCGCTGCGGACCTGTCCAGGGAAGCGCTTCTGGATAGGGCCCGCAGGTTCAAAGAGAGGTACGGGAGTGGTGCAGCATGAAATCTGATAGGATAGTTAAGAAGGTTATTCCCTCTGGGAATGCAGGCGGGGTTTACGTACCAAGGAAATGGGTAAACCAGTACGTTGTGGTTACACTATCCCGGGCGGATGATTATGTCCTGGATGTGTTCGCGCCTTATATGGACGACATAAGGGGTATATATCTGTATGGCTCGCACTCCCGCGGAGATGCATGCACCGATTCAGATATAAATGTGCTCGTAGTCGTGGAAAAGGATATAGCTTATCAGAGAAAGCCCGGCCTGAATGCTGAAATAGTTCCGCTGGATGCTCTTTCCGATTATGCGTCCGCAAGCCCGGTGGACTATTATTGCATGATAAATGAAGTAATCCCCCTCTTTGAAAAGGGACGACTGGAAAAGCTCCGGGATTATTCCCTTGACGATGAAAAGATAAAGAAATTCTGCGGAGACGTCAGGCAAAGCCTTGACATTCTGGACCGCCTCATGTCTGAGGGGGATTATGCGGCTGCGGTATACGCGCTTATCTATCGGCTCAGGGGCCTTTACGTAGTACATGCGCGCCTACGTAAATACACACACATGGGCTTTGAGGAATACCTGTGCAGGATGGGGCTTTCAGAGAACGATTTCAGGAGGCTTTATGGCATATACAGGGCGAAAAGAGACGATAAAGCAGTTACTGATATGCCCACGCCAAAGGATGTAGAGACTCTGCAAAGGATAGCCGAGAAACTGTTAAAAGAGGTAAAAAGCATTTATCCCAAAGCAGCTGATTAAATAAAAATCCTATTTTAATCATTTAAATTATCCAATGTACTAATTTTATTCATATAATCCCTAATATATACAATGGTTTCAGGAAGTTTTTTGCAGGGAAGCATCGTAGACCTCGTCTCTGCAATAGGCGAGCTCAGCAGTCGTCATGCTCATAATGATGATAGGGAGCGGCATAGGCGAGGAAGTGGCCAGCTTCTTTTTTGGCAGGGTGAAAGGGGGCATAGTCCAGATAATCTACATGCTTTTCTATATGCCGTTATTCATCATCGGAGGATATGTCTACACGCTTCTGAAGATCCCAGGAACCTCCCTTATGGCTACCTCCATTTTCTTTGCCTTATGGGGTGTTCTCACAGTTTTCGTAGCAAGGACGCTGATCACTGTTGTCGTCAAGGTGATGAGTCTCAATGTCTTTTCCTCGCATAGGATGCCGGTCAATGGCGCCGAATTTGTAAAGTACCTGAAGGGTAAGAGCGTATCCGACAAAGACACAGAGTCTATACTTATCAGTTCCTGCGATTCGTCCAGCAAGGCCAGAAAGCTTGCCCGTGGGGGCTTTGAGTGGGTGGAGATGAGCCCTGAGGATGTCTGCAATGAACTAACAAAGAGGGGTTTTGACATACACGACGTCATGGAGCTTTTTACCGGTGTCTTTGGCATGAAGCCTGAGGGAAGCGGCTGGCGTATGGAAGAAAGCCAGCATGTAAGCTAGATGCATTATCACAAAAGCGGCAGAATACACGGATTGCTTTAGCAATCCGGTTTATCCATACGTATTTCTGCCGCTTTTGAGAGCAATACTCAGGCCTTTAGGCCTGAGTATTTTATTGTTTCTTGTGCCGCCTGACAAAAAATAGCACGAACCCTGCAAGCAGCACGGCAGCACCTATCATAGACATGTCCGCAGCAGGCCGGTTCCTCTCTGCTGCAACTCGCTCCTGCATGACTGTTGCAGTGTAGTTCCCTGCTTTGTCGATTCCTTCCTGGTTCGTAACAAGTATGGTGCGGATGTTTTCCAGCGAGTCCCGGTATTCATTCAGATAGGCAGAGTTTTGGTCTGAAGAGGAAGAGGCTCTTTCGTATGCCGCGGACATTTCATCCATGACCCTTCCTTCATAGAAAAGGTATTTCTCAGCGTATTTTGGGGAAAGGTATCTGATGCTCCCGTTAAGGTAAACTGCGGAATAGGTAAGCAGTTCTGCAATACTCCGGGAGTCGTTGGAAAGAACGGGACTGCCCTGGACAAATGAATTAGAGGCAGCATTGAAATAATCCGAGAACTGCATCCACTGCTCAACCGAGCTTGCAGGATAGTTCTTTCGGATCATGTCCGCTTCTGCGAAGAGCTTGAGGGTTTCCATATCCTCCACAGGTTTTGTCTCATTGTCCAGGAGCAGGCCTCCGCTTGGCATTAGATTCCTGGTGTAACACACCCAGTAATATGTCTGATTATTGTATTCCACAGGCGTTATGCTATCCAGCAGCTCATCGTAGCTTTTGTACTCTGCCGCCTTCTTTTCAATACCTGTGTCAAGGGCATAGGAGCAGCAGGATAGGAGGATCAAAACGATTAATGCGATGATTTTTTCTTTCATATTCTTAATTTAATATATAATTACTTTATAGATAATATTTAGAACAATTGAATTAATATATCAATTAATTAAGAATATTATACATAATTTGTTGGAATTTATCTGTTTTCTGCTTCTTATCTCTTATATTATCAGTATTTACCATATATTCCTATGATCATGGACTCAACGGCTAATTCCGTCATTGACGCTATCTATAGTAGGAGGAGCATCAGAAGCTATCAGGATAAACCAGTCCCAAAAGAGACAATAAAGACTCTCTTATCCGCCGCTGTCATGGCTCCTTCTGCCATGAACCGCCAGCCCTGGAGGTTCGTTGTCATAGAGAGCAAAGACAAGATCAGAGAACTGTCCCGGCAGGTCAAGAAGCAGATGGGTCTACTTGGGTATGGTCTGCGCTTTACTGAAATAGTTAAGAGCCAGGACGATAAGGTGTTTTACGGAGCGCCTCTCCTGATACTTGTCTCCGCGGAAAAAGAAGACCAGTGGAGCCGTATAAACTGCGGGATACTGGCGCAGACGATGTTCCTTGCCGCTTATTCTCTTGGGCTTGGGAGTTGCTATATCGGCTTTGCCAACTCCTTGAACAACGATCCCAGCATATTATCAGACCTGGGCATACCTAGGGAGCATGACATCATAGGCGCCCTTGTCTTCGGTTATCCCTCTGAGAAGAAGGAGATTCCGGCAAGAGAGCCTAAAGTCCTTAAATGGGTCGAGTGATGGTGATTAGCACTGGAGACTAAGTTCATATCTTTGGATGGCAGGGAATCGGCTTATGAGAAGGTGGATATGCCCCGCATGATAGTTTTCTATCCTTATTTTCATTTCCGGCCTGCAGGTACGATGCTTGATTCCAAAAATAGTTCTGGGGTCAGCGAGTCTGACAAGGCGTATCGTGTGAGCATTACATTGGAGGGTTTTCCTGCGGAGAAGTTAGGCGTACTGGAAAAAGTGCTTTTCCCTGAGAGAGATGATGAGTATGGTTTCTGGACAGGCATGGACTCCCAGGAGTACTATATCGGACTAGGTGCAGTAAGCCTGGCAAAGTTCATGGATAGACCAGGCAAATTAAAGGCGTCCTATGTTGTCCTGCAGGGAAGCGATGTCCTCTATGTATTCAACTTATGCAAGGAGGATGAAGTATTCAAAGATGCGCATGCCGACATATACCTGTGCCCGGGGGCCATTTCATACGGGGAGATGCTTCCGGCCGTTTCGCAGGCATTGTCTGCTGCAGGAATATGGGAGGGAGAACTGAAAGCCGAGCTTGCGGATTACTCGACAGTGAAATACCTCTATTCAGGCGCAAAGGCTGCTCCATTCAGGTCCGGAAAACAGGTTTTCCTGCCAAAACAGGACCCGAAACCGTTCAAAGAATATGTCACAGGATGTACATGGCATACTATGGTACTCAACGACGACATCGTGAATGACGGCCCGCGTTTTGTGCTCCTGAAAAACTCAGGACTGCAATTGGGCAACATAATGGACGAACTGTCGCACTGGATGGTGCACCGCAGGGGAGGCTTTGTCACTGGAAAAGAGTTCTCTGTAGGAGACTTCCACCAGGACACAACCTATATAATAAAAGAAATAGACGAATACATATTCGGGGACATAACCGTCCTCAACATCGAATGCGACACATACTCCAAGAACTTCGACCAATGATTCGAAGACTTCCTAAAAAACATATCAGAAACAAGATTCAATAAATAAGTAAAAAAACCAAAAAAAATGGCCACGCCACCTAAAGCAATGGGAAAAACAAGAGTTGAATTGATGATAGACCAGGAAACCTACAAAGCCTTTGCGCATATCTGCACAAGGAAGGGAATGACGCCAAGCGTCCTAGTAGAAAAATACATGAAAGAAACCGTAGCAAAGGGAGGCTAAAGGGATGCTGCCCCTTTTCCCCATGTATCCCTATTTCCTGGAAGATTTCCAGCCAGTCTCAAACATCTCCTTCATACACTTGACGCAGCGGTCATACTCCATAGTATCTATCTCCAGTATCCTGTCCTTGGACCAGGTTATGTTAAAAACCCTGTCAGCAAAATAGATAGAGCCAGTATCCGCCTCTATGCCTTTATAGTCCTTGTAAACCCTGGCCTTTGAGACAGCTACTTCTCCGATCTTCCTCACTGCGTCATCAGGCGAATCATTGACAGGCAGGATCACTTTCACCATCTTACCCCTTAGATGAGGCGCAAGCCGGATCAAAAGATTCCGGGGTATTGTGTTTATGGCAACAATCTTGGATTTTCCGATCTTTTCAATTATGTCCTTTATGCCCTCTTCAGAGGACCCGTATGTCGTGGATATCTTCATCTCATATCTTCCTTCAAGTGCCGGCATCTCTAATTCACCTCTTAATCTGCTCCACATACTCTTTTATCTTGGATATGCCTTCGCCGTCCGCCCGATCTCTCTGGGCTATATCCAGCACGGCTAAGGGTTTTTTACCGCATATGCGCTCCATATCCTTGAATGCGTGTTTCGCTCCTATGCCTCCCTCTGACGCAAAAAATGCGACCTCTCTGAATTTCTCCTTCTGGCTAAAGAGATAGGAACGCACAGGGCTGGATACGTTCATGCACCATACAGGTGTCCCAACTATGACCATGTCGTAATCTATGGGATCCTTGGCCTGCCCCTTTAGGTCTGCCCTCTTCTTAAGCAGGGCATCCATTCCTGAGGATATGCAACCCAAAATGCCTCCCCGGTATTTTTTGTCTAATATCTCTTCCCTGTCGCATTGCAACAGGTCAGAGATGGACTCGCCGACCTTTCGTGTCAGCCCGGTTCTGGAATAAAAAACAACAAGGCAATTCATTTTCTATTTAATTATTTGTTTATAGGGGTTAATCTACTTTTCCTTTTTTTTGCCTTTTTTGCAAGGTAAGGGCTTATTCAGAGGTAGCCGGGTTACCTCCCCCCTCTTCCTGCATGCGCCCAGGGAACCTGTAATAATTATTTTTCCCCCGTTCTCTTCCTAATATTATTGGATTACGGCTAATTATCTACTCAACTGGTTCCTATGACAGAGAACAACAGCTTGGATGAGGCCTCAGGTCATCGCTTCTTTGCTCACAGGAGCTTTCGCCCCCACCAGCTGGAGGGACTTGAATGCATACGCGTCTCCGCGGTCAAGGGGATACCTTTGCTGTTCAGCAGCCCTACAGGCACAGGCAAAACCGCAATGGTGCTGGGAGGGATACTGGAAGCAAGGACCAAGGGGGAAAAACTCTGCGTAATCACCCGAACCCACAGCCAGTATAAGATGTTCATCGAGGAATTCTCCAGGATAAAGAAAAAGAACAAAGACCTTACATTCGGCGTCCTAGTAGGAAGAGGCAAGGTATGCCCCATGAGCCTGGGACACGAAGCATGCGGCCTCCTGCGGAAAAACACGCTATCAGAGATAAAAAAGGGGCAGAGCACTTGGTACTCAGCCTCGGGGATAGCAGGATACTGCGCCTCCCTCAAAGCCAAAGAACCGATCTGTCCCTACTATGGGAATTGCTTTCAGAGAGATGAGATGCGGCCGCTCTTCAACAGAGAGTCTATGCAACTCATCGAAAAACAGATGAACGACCCTGCGGCGCCGGACGTATTCGCAGGGAAATGCTGCGCAGACAAACACCCAAAATGCCCCTACGAACTATTAAAAAACACCCTGCTCAGAGCGGATATACTGATCATCCACTACCAGTACCTGCTGGACCCTGAGATACGCGAGGTAGTTTCCGCCTCTAACTGGCTGGGCTGCGGGTTTGCAGACGTGCACCTGGTAGTTGACGAAGCGCACAACCTGGCTTCGTATATACAGGACATATCGTCTTCGGCCTGCACAAAAGACGACGTTGTGGACGCACTGAAACTCATGCGCGACGGAAAAATAGGAGACATCGGATATAACCTTAAAGAGGTCGGGGATAGCAATCTGTCAGACGTATTATTCCTGCTCACGGATTATAACATATTCCTGGACCACTATTTCTCGGCAAAAAAGACCGAAGAACTCCTGTCAGGGGAACTTGAAGACGTTGTTTCAGAAAGCGCCATGTTTAAGCCTGCCCCTGAGATTCTGAAACTCTTGGAACATACTGCGGCGATGGTCAGATCCCAGTTCGAAGGAAAGAAAAAATCCCAGGAAATAGCAGAGGAGACACCGCTTCCGGGCATATGCCGCGTAGCAGACACCCTGCTCAAGTCCGCGCAGCAGACCGGGGACCGTTTCATCAGG
Organism: Candidatus Altarchaeales archaeon; assembly: GCA_963749405.1. Taxonomy (GTDB): domain Archaea; phylum Altiarchaeota; class Altiarchaeia; order IMC4; family QMZM01; genus CAIYYO01. The sequence goes on from CAVVMY010000007.1 coordinate 12,124, forward strand.
ACGATAAACATCAAGCCAAAAACCAGCTACATAGGCCAGAGAATAGACGGGTCTCTTTCCATTACGGATTATGAGATATCCCTAAGAGTGATAGACGTAGACCCCAGAGACGCCGTGAAACACCTGGCCGACGATTTCCGCTCCCTGACGCTCATCTCCGGGACACTAAGCCCCACAGAACTCTACCGCAAACTGTTTTTCTACCCAAGCACAGAGATATGCGAAAAAAACATCCCATACCCCTTCCCAAAAGAAAACAGGCTTCTGCTGGCAGCAAGAGACGTATCCTCCCAGAGAAGACTGCGCGAAGATGAGAAGAACATCGCTTCAGTCGAAGAATGCATCAAGGCATTATTCGAAGTAAAAGGAAACATCGCCCTCTTTTTCACAGGATACGACATGAAGAAGCAATACGCCCCATACTGCGCCAGACTATGCAGGGAAACGGGAAAAGAACTCATGGACGAGACAAAGGAAACAAACAAGCAGCGGCTCATAGAAAAATACAAAAAACACCGAAGCGCAGCCCTGCTGGGAGTATGCAAAGGCAGCTTCTCAGAAGGCGTTGACTACATCGGCGAAGCCATGAACGCAGTAGCGGTAATCGGCCTACCCCTCGCGCCATGGAACACCAAACAGCAGATGATAAACCGCTACTATGAAGACACATTCGGTCAAGGAACAGGAAAGATAATAGCATACGAGCCTGCCCGCGGTAACAGCAGCAGTCCAGGCAACCGGAAGATGCATCAGAAGCCATGAAGACACAGGCGTGATAATACTCGCAGACTCGCGCTACTGCAACAGCAGCACCATGGAAGTAAAAAAGATCCTCCCGGAATGGATGCAGGAAGAGATGCAGGAACTCCCGGCAAAAGAGCTGTCAGACGCCGTGAAAAGAAAACAGGAAGAATGGATCCCCCAAGAAAAGAAAAAACTAGCCGAAGAACCGATCGAGGAAGAGGAAAAAGAAGCAGAAAACAGCACATGGGAACCGGAATTCGACGTAATAGATGAAGAAGACAAGGCATTATACGACGCCCTACGCAAATGGCGAATGACAAAAGCCAGAGAAAAAATGGTAGTGCCATACCGGATAATAACAAACCGCACGATTAGATCGATCATAATACAGAAACCCAGGGACATGGACGAACTGGAAGACGTAAAAGGCCTTGGGCCGCAGAAGATAAAAGAATTCGGAGAAGAACTCCTTACGCTGGTCACGCAGCAGGCGTCCCCTCCACTGCCAGCAGAAAAGGAAAACGAGACAACTGAGGCGATCCTCTCGGCCGTGAGAGAGACCGATGAAAAATACGGCGCCGGAAGGATAGCGGAATTCCTCGCAGGCGGAAAGAGCAAATACATAGAGACAATGGAGCTATACAAACTGGCAAGCTACGGAAGGCTGAAACACCTGGCACAGACCGCGATAGAGGACAAAATAGACGACCTGGTCAGGAAAAAAATCCTTTACCGGACATTCGGCCTGTATCCAACACTCAAGATAAAAGACGCAGAACAAAAAAGGTTATAGCCCGATCAGATCATCCGCGTCCTTCTTCAGATAATCCCCAAAACACCTGACCTCTTTGCCTGACCACGTTTTCTTAAGCTCTTCACCTGCTTCTTTCCTGGTTTCATCGACCCATGCCCTAAGTTTCTTTACCTTTTCCGCATAAGGGCATTTTTTGGACAGATAGAATTGTACTATGCCTGCGTCACAGGTATAAGTCAGGGGAAACATGCGGCAGACCAGGGGGCGTGATTTCCCGGAAAGGACGCATCCTGAGACCCCTAAAAATGGACACTTTCCTCCATGCAGGGCGTCTATTCCCTCCATTGCGCAGCCGGTAGGAGAGTCTATCTTCTTCCTGGGAAAATCCATGAAACCCAAAAGACGCTGACACTCGAATCTGGACAAAAGGACATAATGTCCCATGCAGCATTTTCCTTGACATTCTGCGCAGAAGCCTGCCAGAGCCAATGCGTCTTTTTCATAGGAGGACATGATTGATTATTTCGGCGTAGCAGTTTTAACGTGCTCTTCCATCTGCTTTACGAATTCCGACCACACATTGGACATATTATTGGCAAGACCCTTCACATGCGCCTCCTCAGGGACGTATCCATGGCCGTAAGCAAAGAACTGCCTGAAGGCAAGATACTCAGAAAGCTCAATAGCCATCCAGTCAGCTATGATGCCCTTTGAGACTGAGGAATCAAGGAGTTCACGGTGCCGCGTCAGACTATGGGACAACTCGACACCTTCGGATTCAAGGATTAATAAGAGGATGTTCTCTATCCCGGAATATATCCTCTGAAGGAAAGCAGCTACGGCAGCAGCCTCGACCATGGAGTATTCCTCGCGTGAAAGGACGTCTTCAAGGTCCCAGAGGAATCTTTCAACGACCTCCTTTTCCGCGTCAAGTTTTTCGGATAGATTAGCCATATATCTTCGCACCTTCTTTCTCAACGAGCTTCACGTAAAGAGACGTAAGCGAGAGATCCACGACCTCAACCGGGACAGAAACGGTCCTGAGAAGCTCTCCGTAAAAACGGAAAAAAATCCTTGGGTCGAAGCCGTCTATTCCAAGGACTAAAGACGCAGGAGAAGACATCGCATAGACTGCGGAGATGTTATATTTCTTCGCGCACTTTACAATGGTTTCCTTTTCAGGGTCTGTAAGCATTTTTTTGGTTTTGTTAATCTATGGAAAGGTAGGGTAAAAAAAGCATGTAGTAGGGATAATCCATCATTAATTATTTAAGAGGGCCTATATTTAATCCAGAGAATGTCTTGAGGTAATATGGCAGAAGGTAGCAGGCTGTGCACGGACATTGAAAAGGTCATATCCATCGAAAAATCAGGCCGGGAATTCTATATGAAATGCGCAGCCAAAACGACTAACCAGGTAGGCCGCGGCATGTTTGAGTCTTTTGCCAAATGCTGCCGGATAAACCAGGAAAAAATGGAAAGGATGTATGGCAGTTACTACAAAAAGGAGTACAGTGAATACTTAAAAAAGCCCGGTAAAACCCTCGAGGATATCTTCTCCGCAAACCTGCTAACAGGGGCACTGGACGAGAGGGATAAAATACTGGAAGCACTGAAACACGCCTTGCGGGGGGAGGAAGAGAATTCTGCCGCATACAGGAATCTTACAGAAGAAACGTCTGACAAGACATTGAAAAAATTCTTTCATGGCCTGGCAGACGAAAAGGCAAAGCACGTACAGCTCATGCAGATGCACTCTGCCTACGTAGAAGGCACCGGCTCCTATGCCGAATACAAATAATAAGGGCTGGCTCACAATAACTAAGGAAGGTGTTAAAAAGATGTCGATGACTACAAAGGAAATAAGCGAGGTATTGAACAAGGCGCTTGCTATCGAACTGGAGGGCCGGAAATTCTACTTAGAGTGTATGGCGAAGACAAAACACGCAGGCGGCCGGGAGATGTTCCGGTATCTCTCAGAAGAAGAATGGGTACACTATGAAAAAGTAGAGACGATCTACCATCGGGAATTCGAAAAAGAATACAAAGAATTCAAGAAAACACAGTCCGAAAAAGAAAACCCAAGCGGCATATTCCCGAAAAAAGTCCCAGGAGGCGATATTGATAATAAATCAGACGCCCTGGATGCCCTGAACATCGCCTTAAAAGCCGAAGACAACTCCATACTTTTGTACCAAAGGCTTGCAGGCGGCTCAAAAAACGAGAAACTGAAAAAAGTCTTCTTGCAACTGGCAGGAGAAGAGAAGAAGCACTATCTCATACTCGAAAAGGAGATAGAATCAGTCACAGGGACCGGGACATACACAGACTTTAAGGTTGTGACGTCTTAGCCTTTCTTATTTAATTTTTCTATTATCCCTATAAGCTCTGTTATCCTGCTTAAATCATAATCCGCCGCAAGTCCGTTATTTCCCTTTATGCAGCCGTATGATGCAAGCGCAGTTTTCATGCCCAATGCCTTAGCCTCGGCTATGTCCCTGTCAGGCCAGTCCCCCACGAACAGGCACTGCTCAGGGGAAACGCCCAGAGCTTCTACAGCTTTTCTAAAAGGCTCAGAGGAAGGCTTCTTCTTGCCAGTATCGTCGAATGTAACAACGCAATCAAAATACCCATCTATTCCAGCTTCGTTTAAACGCATCCAAGCCTTAAGCCTTACACCGTCAGAGACAACCGCCAACCTCAAGCCCAGCTTCTTAAGTTCCACCAGCGTCTCTTTCACCCCAGGATAAGCACGCAGATGAAGGTATTTTTCCTTCAGATAAGCGTTGACCCCTGCTGCAAGCACCCTCATATCTACTTTCCCGTATTTTTGCAAAAGAAACCTCTCAAAGGCATCATCTGCTTCGATCCAATAGCCAAGATAGAAATCAAAGAGCTCGCATGACAGGCTTTCCGCATCCTCCTTCAGGCCTGCATCTGCCATTGCATAAGCTGCGGACCTGGCGGCTTTCTTCTTCATACCCACAAAATCCACGAGGGTATTGTCCAGATCGAATAGGACTGCCTTTACTTTCATTTCACATATTCAACGCCCGGGAGGTCGGAAAACGCCTTATCCCCTGTAAGGAACCTAAGATTATTCTGCCTCGCAAAGACGTAGCCCACACAATCGACGTAGGAGAGTTTTTTCTTCTTGTTCAAGAGACGGAATTCCATTGCCTTTTTTATAATAAAATCGTCCACGTCAACGGCATAAGGCCTCAAACTATTATAATATCTATCTACATCTCCCTTGTCGTTTTCACGCCGCAGACAATAGTAAAGTTCCATCAGATTAAGAGGCGTCGTCACTATCGACACGTTCCGTTCATACTTTTGGTAAGCACGGCTACCCAATGCTATCTCTATCAGGGCATATGTATCAAAAAAGAAAGAGTCTAATTCCATCCTTCCCTTGCGATGTCTTTGAGTTTCTGAGCGCTTTGCTTTGACTTAAGAGTACCAAAGACGCGGCTAAGATCAGCTTCTTTGGTGACCTCTACTACAATCTTTTGGTTCACCTTTAGGTTCCTGCTCTTCACATATTCTTTTGGGAAAACAATGCCTACCGAGTTCCCCCATTTGCGCACGACCGCTTCAAAAGCCATCTATGACACCTTAATTATACATTAGTTATACATATGTATAATAACCCTATAAATAAATCAAACTGTTTTCCCTTTCTCGATCAAAGACTCTATCTTCTTCATCTCTTTCTTTTCTTCTTCCCTGACATATCTGGACCGTGAATAGAAATAGGCTATGAAGCCGAATAAGTCGATCACTGCGCCAAGGAACCACAGGTAATAGATCAACGCCAGCGAGGGTATGCCGAAGTATGCCGCCTTGAAGCAGAGGCAAACGATCTCTCCGGCATCTTCTTTGGAAAAGCCGATATCTCCTTTTTGCCCTGAGAAATATTTCTCAAACAATCTTTCGCCTGCAGCCCTTCCTCTTGCGTCTAGATAGTTCTCTACGGAGTATGAGAACTTGAAGAGGTCTGAGACAGTCCTCCAGAATATGTCCCATATCTTTTCCATGTTCCAGGAATATGAAGATTGGACAGGAGGCGCAGCCTGCGTTTCCGGTTTGCCCTGCTCGGGTGTCATATCTCTATGGTCCCTCCTTTGTTTGGAATGATGACGTTCTCGTGTATCTTCCTGAATTCTTCCGGGTTTTCGGTGTGTATCGGTATCAGTATTTCCGGTTTTATCTTCTTTATTGCGTACTCTATGTCGGATTTGCTGGCATGGCCGCTGCAATGCGCTTTATGAAGTTTTATTCCGAAATGCTTCAGCCAGTTGTACAGCACCATGCGCATGTCCTCGTTGTCTTCGCCTTCAAGGAAGTGCTCGCTTGAGCTATATATGTAGTCTGCGTTCTTGGGCTGTGTGTATACCAGCTCCATGAGTTTCGTGAAGTTTGTATGGACAACGTAATCTTTTTGGTTTTTTTTCAGTTCTTTATAGGTTATCATGTTGTCCATGTATTTTCGTTCATAGATGTAGTAGTCTTTTTCGCAGAACTGGCAGTCTCTTGGACAGCCGGTAATAGACGTCCATGTTCTCGTCTGTGCATGGGTCCGGAAGGTCGGGTATCTTCTCGCGTAGCCGGTCTAGGATGTAAGCCATCTTGGTATCGACGACAAATGTCCGCCCATTCTCTGTGCAAGCCTTGTAGAAGGAGTTGAAGCGGTCGATGTTTATCATAGCATAATTCGCATAAACAAGGCCTTTGGAGTCCTGGATTATCCCTTTCACCTTCTCGTAGACCGCATCTTCCGTGAATTGCTTCTCAGGGTCCGGGGTCATCCTCGTCCCCTCGCACAGCATACAGTAAGGATTTGCCTTCGCCGCCTCCCGGATGAATTCATCGGTGTACTCCTGCTTTGGGCCGTGTCTTCTGAAATCTCCGGTAAAAACTATGTTTCTCTCGTCCGATGCCTCGATGACATAGCCGTATGCTCCGGGCGTCGAGTGCTCGACATGCACAGGCTTAAATGTCATGTGTTTCAGCTCCAGTAGGTCTCCGGACTTGAATAGATTCAGGTGGTTATGCTCCCCCATATTCACAAGGTTCGGGTACAAGTCGCTGTATGTCTCGATTATCCGGTGAGTCCCATGCCCCATGTACACCGGGATGCCCTCGTCCAGGAAGGAAAGATGCCCGGCATGGTCGCTGTGATGATGAGAAAGGAATACTCCATCTATGTCCGGCTTCTCATAGGAAAGGTCTGTGAAACGCAAAACGCCGCTATTGTACAGTTTTCCTACTTTGGGCAAAAGATCGAACTCGAAATAGCACTTCAGGCCGTTGACTGAGCGGGGCTCCAGGTATTCGTAGAAATAGTCGCTGCCGAAGTTGAAGGACTGGCCGAAATCAAGATAGACCCGGGCGTCTTTGTCCTCCAATAATATCTTGTTGCCGCCGATCTCGCCCGCGCCGCCGTAGAAGGTGAATTTGGCCATTTATAGCGTCTTTTCAATATTAAAGTATTCTCTTACCTGCTTATCAGTCAGTACCTTGATGTGTTTTTGTCTGGCCAGCCTCGGCTCCCTTGACCAGATAGGAGATTTATCATAAGCCAGTGAAACTGCGAAATAATGAGCGTCTTTGAAGTCTGGGCAGATTGCTTGGGCCTCCGTCAGAAAAGGTTCGTATTTCGACCTCGGAACAGACAGGATAAACTCGGAAAACAGATTTGATACGAAGAAGGAAACTTCTTCAATGGAGAGACCAGAACACTTGCCTATTTTTCCCATATTGCGTTCGATCTCCTCAAGTAGGTAGTCCGGCGAAAGAAGAAGCACGCCTTTGTCGTACAGATCAAAAACTGTTTCAAGCGCCCTGTCCCGGCTGATCACGCATGAGAATATGACGTTAGCGTCAATGATAAGGGGCATCTTTAGTAGGAATGCTTCGCAGCCCAACGTGCCTTGATGTCCTCGCTCAAAGAGAATGCATCTTTCGACGTTAAATGGCTCCGTGAAGCGATGTCCTTAAGAAGCTTCTTTTTCAGTTCGACCTCCACGCAGCGCTTGAAAGACTTGCGAACCAGGTCCTCAAGCGCGATTTCATTCACGAAACGCCTGACCTCACGCTCATAACCCTCCGGAACCTTAAGACGTAAGTTGACTTCGGCCATGTTATTTAATGGTTTTAAGAGAATAAATCAGGACATGCAGATAGTTTCAGACGATCTCGCCTGCGCCGCCGTAGAAGGTGAACTGCGTCATCGTTTGGCTGTTTTCAGGAATTCTGAGACGAGATTGTTTGCCGCGAAGAACATCGGTGAGAGTACGTTTTGCCCGTTCACGAGTTCTGATTTCTGGGCTGATGCGGAGTATATGCCGTTGTTTGTGAGCATGTAGAATGTTATCTCTCCAGGTTTTGGAAGCGGATATTCTCTGGTTATTTTTGTATTGGAAATGAATTTGTCGCATTGCCGGGCATAGTTTGTAGCTGCGTCTCTTATTTTGTCGTCTCCCACTCCGCTTTGTATGGCTCCGCCCGTGGAAAAGTACAGGCTTGCGCTGCCATCTATCATAGCAACGAGGCATACCGAGCCGGTCTGCATGGCGATATCCGTTACAATGCCCCAGACGCGGCGGCTCGCGGAGGAGTCCAGCTGTATATTGAGATCCTCTGACTTGGCGTTTAATATCTTATTCCGCAGGCCCATAAAAATTTCGGTTTTATTGGTTTCCATTTTTGCTGATTACATTACTTTAGGTATACGTTCCCAAAATCCTTGGTGTAGACGTAGTCATCCTCTGTCCCGGGGTTCTCTCGGTGGCCGAGCATCTGGGTCAGGCCCGCATCCAGGCTGTCTGCGTAATGCACTGCAAGTGCTTCCGGAAAGCTGGGCGTCTTGGGTGAGCCGTATTCCAGCTCCCCGTGGTGGCTTAGGATGATGTGGCGTATCTTCAGTTTCAGTTCCTCCGGAATGTCAAGGTCTTTGGTCCTGTTGTAAAACATCTCCAGCCCGATTATGACATGACCTATAAGCATTCCCTCGGTTGAGGTCTTTATGCCGGTTGTTATCTCAAACTCTCTCACCTTGCCAACATCATGAAGTAAGGCTCCGGTTAACACCATATCCCTGTCCAGACCGGCGTATCGTTCGCAGATTGTGGAGCACATCCTTGTAACCGCCAGTGTATGCTCCAGTAGGCCGCCTATCCTGGCATGGTGTTTGTACATGGCTGCTGTCCCGTACTTGAATTCCTCCAGAAAGGCAGGGTCTGAGAAAAAGGCGGAAAGCACTTTGAATTCTTTCGCATCGTATTCTCCGGGCCCGCAGACATGTATGCCGTCTGAAGAGTTTACTGATATCTCGAGGTTGTCTTTGTATTCGGATGCAATGCCCCTTACATGGATGACGTCGTCCTTTTTGATCGAGTCATATAGTCGCTGCACTTCGGATTCATTGCTGGAGCCCCAGAATTTCAGCATCACTTCTCCGTCTCTGCCTCCTACGCGTAGTTCGAAGCGGAAGCCTTTGGCGTAAGGCTGCAAAGGCTTCTTGAATTTTACCACGAATTTGCCATCGACTTTTTCATCCGGCTTAAGGCTGCGTATGTCCATGAAAAACAACTCTTATTCTATATTGTTTTCTGTTAATGAATAAGGGGATGAACCTTTGGACATGCAGTGCATCGCCGAAGACGCAACGCAGAGGACAAAAAGAAGCGACGAAGGGCGTTATCAAGACTATCAAACGGCTGGAGAACGTGGATACTGCGCTAATCCAGAAGCAATCCTGACGTCATAGAATTCATATCCCCGGGCAATCCAGGCTTCTAGACAGGCCGTCCAATATGAAGGCCTCTTTCTGAGGGGATCCGTGCAGCTGGATTATTTCAGTTTCGCATAGAGCGAGTGCAGCCTTTTCAGGTATTCGTCGTATGCTTTATCGTGTTTGTTTATGGCGAGGAGCCAGATAACGTTCTCCTCAAGGTAGTAGACTAGTCGGATGTTGTCGGTTATCGCTTCTCTGTAGCAGTTTTCGCCACCTCGGAGGTGCTTTTGCCTTTCTGGGTTTTCTTTTATCTTCTTTTTCTTTTTGTAGAATATCTCCAGTTCCTTTTTGGAGAGGGCGTCTAGATCATGGAAGAAGTCCGGGTGCTCTTTTACGACCCATTCAGTCAACTTTTATCCCTCTTTTTTTCAGGTATCTGTCAAGTTCCTCCTCGGTTCTTCCTATCAATGGGTCGGCTTTTATGTCAGATACCCTCTGGCGGACTACGTCGTCCCTGTTGATCAGTTCTGTTACGTCTTCCAGCAGGACTTCGAAATCAGAGAGGACCTTGCTGAACCTGGATTTTGAGAGGGTTATCGTTTCTGGCATGTTTTTATATAGGGTTTTTCCGGCTAAATATCGCCCTTAGAGGCATTCGAGATTCGAACTATAAGATTTTTCTCTTAGCCGTTAATATATTTGTCTGCATAATTAGGTAAACATGCAGGTCAAATGTTATACCTACATCGTGGAATGCCGCAATGGGAGCCTTTATACAGGTATAACAGACAACCTGATAAGGAGGATGGAGGAGCACAGTAAAGGCATCGGCTCAAGGTATATACGGATGTATGGCTATAAGTCTGTCGCATTTGTCGAAGAGCATCCTGACAGGGGAACGGCTATGCGGCGTGAGAATTTTATTAAGGCGCTTCCAAAGAAGGAGAAGATGAGGCTGGCATTGAAAGACGCTGAAAAGACAAAATATCTCTTGGAGAGATGGGGCCTTAAAAGCCACTGCTGCAAGTCTTTTGAGGAGATCAAATACTCCGGCCTGAAGGCCGGAGTATGATATACAAACCGGCACGATGCGACATTCCTCTGCGGCCTGAAGGCCGCAGTATCCTGCCGGTTTGTAATGAGAGAGATACTTAATTCCTGAGTTTTTCGATAAATGCTCCCTTGTTATTTGCTTTTGCAGTAAATACTTTTCCGATAATTTTGCTATCTGAGAGGAACTCTCTTGTTTCTGCCTCCAAAGCCGGAGCATATCTTTTCTCTATAAGCCCGTAGACTGCCGGCCCCCATGAGCTTTGACCGGCTCCGTGGGCGCCAAGGCCTATCATGTGCTGTATTATCTTTTCGGAAGTGTCCTTCTTTGGTATTTTTTTGTAGTAGTCTCCTGTTTTGCGGTCTATCTCGGTCATTGCATAGCCGAATCCCTCTATGTCCTTTTCCAGAAGCGAGGGCAGCATCTTCATCAGTATGAGGCGCGATATTTCCGCAGCATTCTTTTCAGGTCCTGGTATGATGTTTTTGAAGGCGTCTTTTTCCTGCTTCCCGGAAAGACCCATCTCTGTTTTTGGGAGGGCTAAGACAAAGACCCAATCTTTAGGAAAATTGCAATGGAATAATTGCTGCGGAGGGCTTTGATGTATTACGTTGACTCCGCCGTCCACTGAAAAGCCGCCTGTTTCAAATGCTGCGACGCCTGTTCCTGAGACAAATCCCCGCCCAAGAATAGATGCTAATTCCCGTGTAGAAACCTTTATGCCATGCATCCTTGCAATCGCGGCTCCGACAGCAAGGGATACCTGAGTCCCTGAGCCCAAACCGGTATGCCGGGGTATGGCCTCCTTTATGTCTAGTCTCATCTCGGGCTCGATGCCGTAATAAGCGCAGAACGCGCTTGCGGCCTTCGATACCCTGTCTTTCTCGAAACCGTATATCCCGGGCTTTACATCCCATGCGGCTTCCAGGAGCACATTAGGCCTGTCTATGGCAATGCCGATGCTCCCATAAAGCCTTCCAAGGTTTCCGTTCAGGTCTATGAGGCCAAGGTGCAGGCGGGCCGGAGTTTTAACTGTTATTTTCAATTTACCGGGTAGTCAGTATCTTTATCACGTCCCCGTCTTTCAGCACGGTCTCGCGTCCTATCTTTTTTCTGGTCCTGCAATCTATCGCACCTATGAACTTGTCCCCGATGTCTGTATGTATTTTGTATGCAAGGTCGATCGCCGTGCTTCCCTCGGGCAGGGTGCGCGCATCCGGCAGCACGTTTCCTTTTGAGTCTGTGTATTTGTTTTCGTTCTCTACCGGGTAGACGACTATCAGTTTCAGTACGTCGTAGACTGCCGAGTTGATGCATTTCTGCACTCCGGTTCCTCCGTATTTTTGCAGGATGCCGCTCTTCATAAAGTTGAGTGCGTTTCTCTGCTTGTCGCCCAGGTCTTCTTTCAGTATCTTGAAATCAGAGTCTCCGGGCTGGTATTTTATTATTCCTGCGTTGTTTGCCTGGCGCAGCGCGAGTTCGGCTTCTGCGCATACCGGCGTTATTGGGTAGGAGTCTTTAAGCCTCTCGTAGTTGTTACTGCTGTCCAGGTCTATCTTGTTTCCTGCGAGGACTATGGGTTTTGCAGTTTCACGCAGGGCCCTTGCAAATGCGAGTAACTGTTCGTCCGACCAGTCTGTCTTGTCTGCGAGGCCTGCGGTTTCGATCGCCTCTTTGACGTGGTATTCCTTTATTTCCAGGCCGGATAGCTGCTCTGTTATCTCTTTTAGCAGGTCTTTGTTGTTGTATTTTGTCTTGCTTGTTATCTTGTGCCAGTTCTTTTTCAGTATGCCGTAGAACCATAGGTCTATTTCGTCTGTCAGGAATTTTATGTCCTCTTCCGGGTCGTAGCCTGTTGCCGGCTCTCCTTTTTCGTTTGTCCTCCCGGAGATGTCGACTACGTGGATGAGCGCATCTGCCATCCTCAGGTCGTCCATGAACTGGTTTCCAAGGCCTTTGCCTTCATGCGCCCCGGGCACAAGGCCTGCGACGTCTATTGCCTTAATGGGCACAAAGCGGCTTCCGTCGATGCATAATGAATTCTTTGGGTTGCATTTTACGCCGAAAGCTGTGCAGGGGCATTCAACGCGAACGGCTGCCATGCCTATGTTGGGCTTGATGGTCGTGAATGGGAAGTTGGCTATCTCGGCGTCTATCAGGGTAAGTGCCTTGAAGAATGTGCTTTTGCCCACGTTTGGTTTTCCTACGATCCCTATTTCCATTTTTTAGCGGTGGCGGTCTATTCTTTATTCTTTGGAGTTCTTAATTATTAAGTTATTTGGAAAAATGGGAAATGTTTTGAAGATGGATGCCTTGGGTGATATATCGAAGATAGAGGAGGCTGATAAAAAAGTCAATTCCTTCATAGCCTTGGACATGCAGAGAGTTTCGGAAACAGGGTCTCGGAGGGATGGGCTGCTCAAAGGTCTTTCCATAGCCGTAAAATCGAACATCTGCGTCAAAGGATTGATCGCATCATGTGCCTCCAAGACTTTGGAGAACTATGTCTCGCCTTATGATGCGGCAGCGGTCGAAAGGGTAAAGGGCGCAGGCGCATCTATTATTGGCATGACGAATATGGACGAGTTTGCCTGCGGCTCATCCGGTGAGACCTCATACTATGGGCCTACGCAGAATCCCGCAGCCAGGGGACACATACCTGGAGGCTCTTCTTCCGGCTCGTCTGCGGCAGTAGCGGCGGGATTCGTTGACTGCGCCCTGGGGACGGACACCGGAGGCTCCATACGTAATCCGGCCTCGCACTGCGGAATAGTTGGATTCAAGCCGACTTACGGCATAGTTTCAAGATACGGGCTGATAGACCTGGCCATGAGCCTTGACCAGATTGGGCCGCTGGCAAGAGACGTTAAGACCTGCACGCTTTTACTTGAAGCAGTCGCAGGACACGATCACAGGGATGCAACCTCGCTGGACCTGGACAGGGAGTTCTACAGGTTTTCCAGGAATCTAGATACCGGCCTTAAGGATGTGAAAGTCGGCTATGCCAGGGAATTTGACGAGCTTATCAGCGATGCGGGCATTAGGAAGGTAATTCATTCGGCTTTGGATAAGTTGTCTTCCGGCGGATGTGAGATAATCGATGTCAGTCTTCCGAATCTGGGCATCGCCATACCTACTTATTATCTGAATGTCTATGTGGAATTCTTTTCAGGCACCAGGAAATACGACGGCAGAAGATACGGCTACAGGATAGAGGATGTATGCGGCGCGGAAGTCCTGAGGAGGATACTATTAGGCAGCTATATCAGTCAGAAAGAGTATAGCGGCCGCTTTTATAGGAAGGCGTTGCAGGCCCGTTCCGTTCTGCGCAGGGATATGTCCGATGCCTTAAAAGAAGTAGACGTCCTTGTCGGGCCGACTGTGCCGAAACTCCCGCACAAACTTGGGGCGAAGATGGATGACCCACGTGTGATGTATGCTTATGATATATTCACTGTTGTTGCGAATCTTGCAGGAATCCCGGCAGGGGTTGTTCCCGCCGGAAAGGTGGACGGCATACCCACCGGGCTGCAGGTCATGGGGGATGTGCTCTGCGACCAGAAGGTTTTGGATGTGATGGCAGGATTCGAATGTTGTTAGTTTTCTGGTATTTTTCTCTTACTCTCTTTTTCCAGGGCATTTAGGTCTTCTTTGAATTCCTGGTTCTCTTCTGTTGCAGGCAGGGTGTTTTCAGGCGGGGTATTCGCAGGCAGGTTTCTTTTTTCTTTTAGATCGTCGAGTGCCTTCTGGTATTCTGCAAGCGCTTTTTCTTCTGCCGTTATCAGAGGGCTTTCCTGCTGCGGCTCTTTAGCAGGCTCCGGCTGATTTGTGGGCTCTATTTCCTTTTGATGGGAGAGGGCTTCGTTTTTATTTTCTATCGGCTTTGGCTTTTGTGCAAGGTCTCTTGGCTTTGTGAATCTGCTGTGTAGAATCTTTGCCAGTGCGCCCACCACCAGAAACATGAGCACCAAGACCAGCATAAAGGATATGAAATCATTGAACCCTACGACTGCGACTACGTTGGATAACGTGGTTGACGTGGAAGATAAGGTGGTGACCTGAACTGATGAGGAGGTGGTTGACGTGGTGGTTGAAGAAGTTGTGGTCGTTGTCGTCGTAGTGGTGGTTGTAGTAGTAGTCGTCGTAGTCGTTGTTGTTATTATCGATGTGGTCGTAGCTATGGTTTCATTCGATTCATTGTCTTTCTCTCCGAAGACATACAGCTTGTTTGCCGCAGACAGGATGATCTCAAGGTTTCCGTCTCGCTCCAGATCCGAGATCGCAGCAGGCTGGTCTATCAAGGTTTTTGTGTCATAGCTCCATTTCCGGAAACCCGATGCGTTCAGTACGTAAAGGATGCCGTCCGATGAGCCGAATATTATCTCAGGCCTGTTGTTTCCGTCCAGGTCCGCAGTTACCGGTGATGCGAGTATCTTTCCATTGAAGCTGTGCTTTTCGAGGGCATACCCGGAAGCATTCAATATGTAGAGAACCTTGCCGCTTGAGCCAAAGATAATCTCGGGTAAGCCGTCTCCGTTCAGGTCTGCGATGGCAGGAGACGATACCGCTTCTCCGCTTAGGTTATATTCCCAGTCCTGGTTCAGGGATGAATATTTAACAGGCTCATTTTTGCTTCCCTCCTGGACCTGCATGTGTTCCTCATAGCTTAAGGAGTATACTTTGCCTTCGCCGGATGATATGATCACCCTGGGCTGTCCGTCGGCCCCTACTTCATCGTAGACCGGGGTGGGAACCGTTCCTCCTGTGTCAAAGATTAGGTGCCGGCTTTCAGGCGAGACCATGGCATCTAATTTGTTGTTGGAGGCGCCCATGAAAAGGTCAGGTATTCCGTCCCAGTTGATGTCTGCTGCGCATATCGTTGACAGAGACGGGTCGGCTATGATGTGGGTGTTTATCTTCTCTCCTGAAGCGCTGAGGATGTAGAGATTCTTATCGTCAGACGCTACCAATACCTCAAGCTCCGGGGTGCCATCGATGTTTACCGCAATGGGGGTTGATTCGATCGAGCCGTTGGTCTGGTAAGACCATATCTTGCGACCATTTGAATCCAAAGCATAGACCATGCCGTCCTTTGATCCGAACAATATCTCGGTTCTACCATCATGGTACAGGTCGAAAACTGATGGAGCGCTTACCGGGCCGCCGGCTTCATATCTCCAGAGAACATTGGCATGGGAGTCTAATGCGTAGAGGAAATTATCCGAGGACCCGACGAGTATCTCAGCTTTTCCGTTGCCGTCTATGTCCGCAGTTACTGGAGAAGAAAGGTCGCCTTTGCCCTCAAAAGTATACAAGAGACCTAATTTATCCAAAGGCAGGTTGGAGGATGCATTGGTGTAGCCTGAATTGGAGAGGTCATGACCCGGCATAGGCCAGTCTCTGTCACTAATGACGCCTCCAGATGCAAGAGACGCGCAGACGCATAAAGCGATCAATAAAAGGGTTGTTTTCTTTTCCATCACTATTTATAATAAGACTATTATTATTCTTAATTAAAAAGGTTAAAAAAAGGGGGCAGAAGCGCAGATGGTCTTGGAGTCTATAGTCATGCCGGCAAAGATGGAAAAGCATCCGTCTGAGATGTTCCTGGTGGGACTTGCATATTCTACCTTAGGCCTGTTCCTGGCTTACTACATTTTCCCGGATAACGCCAGCCTGGCTGCGGTTTTCATAACCACCATCCCTTTGATCGTGGTCATGATAAATACCGTGAAATACGAGGAAAAAAAGGACCTGAACATCCACCAGGAGAGGTTCCTGATAAAGGAGCATGGCAAGGCTCTTTCCATGTTCTTTTACCTCTTCATGGGAATGGTGGTCTCTTATTCCTTCTGGTTTACGGTCCTGCCAAGCGACTATGTCATCAGCCTGTTTGGCTACCAGAAAGGCATAATCGATTATATCCAGGGCTTTAGCAGCACTCCTAACGCAATCGGTAACTATATAAACGGCATGGGCAGCTTTGGGAGGATAATCTCCAACAACATAGTGGTCCTGTTTTTCTGCATACTCTTTTCCTTTTTGTACGGCGCAGGAGCCATATTCATCCTGACACTGAATGCGTCTATCATCGGCGTAGCCGTGGGCAGCAAGGTAAGAGACTACATAGGCGCCAAGATATTTTACGGGAGTCGGACATGGTGTACAGCTATTTCAATTCGTCAGTGTCTTTCACCTTTTGTTATATGTTCCACGGCATATTCGAGATATCTTCTTACATAGTTGGGGCTCTTGCAGGCGGGATAATATCGGTTGCAGTGGTCAACCATGATTTTCGCACAAGAGAGTTCTGGCACATAGTCGCGGATTCGTCTGACCTTGTGTTATTATCCTTTATACTCCTCTTGGTAGGAGCGCTGACTGAGGCTTTTCTGACGCCGATGATATGCTGATATAAGGGCTTATTTCTCCGCGTAATCCAATGAATTAGATGAAAAAGATGTATAACCGGATAACAGAAGACATAAAAAAGCACGTGGAAAAAGCATCCGGAGAAGAATTGGGATGCGACGAATTAAAAGAATCCACGGGAGGCTATGCCTGCACCATATCATTTCGGCTGGCGGCAAAGTATAAAAAAAGCCCGAAAGAAGTAGCTGAGGGCATAGCAGGCAAAATAAGGCCTGAGGGATACGTGAAATCAGTTGAAGCAGTCAATGGATACGTCAATTTCTGCATAGACAACTCAAAGGTAGTATCCCAGCTTATGGAAGAAATACGCGCCAAGGGCAGGGACTATGGCCGTGGCACAGCCAAAGGCCAAAAGATAGTCCTGGAGCACACATCCATAAACCCTTCAGGCCCCCTCCACATCGGGAGGCTCAGGAACTGCCTCATAGGGGACTCGCTGGCACGCATCCTTTCCTTTTCAGGCTATCAGGTGGAGACCCATTATTTCGTAAACGACGTGGGAAAACAGATAGCAATAATCGCCCAAGGGTTTACAGAAGGCCTCAAGCCTGACGCCGATGCTGTGAGGAATTACCCGGATTACGCAAGAAAACAGGATTTCCAGGTATTCTTCATGTACGTTGCCGCAAACCGCCTATTCGAGGAGGACGCATCCTTTGCGCTAAGGGTGCAGGAGCACATACGGAAAGCAGAGGGAGGCGATGCAGCAGCACTTGAAGAGATAACAGACGTAGCCAAGCGTTGTCTTGCGGGCCAGAAGGAGATATACGACTACCTAGACGTTAGCTACGATTATTTCGACTATGAGAGCACCTACATAAAGAACGGGGCAGTAAACAAGGTCATAGAAAAAATATCCAAAAGCCAGTACGCCCGCAATACAGACAAAGGCCTGGGCCTGGATCTTTCGGCCTTTGGCCTGGAAAGAAGGGACAGTATCACAATACTATCAAGGCCTGACAAAACGTCGGTGTACCTGTCCAGGGACATAGCCTATCACCTGGAAAAACTGGAAAGAGGCGACATCATAATGAACGTCCTCGGAGAAGACCACAAGCACGAATTCAAAGAGCTTAAGGTCATACTCAATGAAGTCTATGGAATAAAAAAACCCATAGAGGCAGTGCATTATTCGTTCGTCAATTTCGAAGGCATGGAGCTCTCAACCAGGAAAGGCCAGACCGCGCCTGTAGACAAGCTCCTGAACGAAGCAGAGAAGAAAGCCGCAGAAGAGATAGAAAAAAGAGGCATCGCCTCAAAGGACACATCACCCCTGATAGCAGTCGGCGCAGTGAAATACCACATACTCAAGACCTCGCCACAAAAGACCATCTCATTCAAATGGGCAGACGCCCTCAGCTTCGAAGGCGAAGCAGCGCCCTACATACAATACGCCCATGCCCGCTGCTGCAGCATACTGGAAAAAGCAGAGACAGACATTGCAGCAATCCGGGTAAAAGACATCGACGTATCCCTGGAAGAGGCGGAAGAAACGCTCCTCAGATCACTCCTGCGTTTCCCGGAAAGCGTTGCCAAAGCCGCAAACGAAAGAAAACCATCCATAGTCGCATCCTACGTTTACGAGCTGGCCTCTTCTTACAGCAGGTTCTACAAGGAATGCCCTGTGCTATCCGCAGACGAGAAGATAAAAAACAGAAGGCTCCTGCTGGTCGACTCCACAAGACAGGTCCTTGAGAACGGCCTTTTGCTGCTGGGGATAAAAGCCCCCAGAAAGATGTAAAAACCAAAAAAAATGCTTATCTGCGGAATAGATGAAGCCGGACGCGGCCCGGTGATAGGGCCCATGTGCATCTGCTCCGTAATCCTTGATGCGGCAGGGGCTGCGAAACTAAAAGAAATGGGCGTAAGGGACTCAAAGAAACTGACACGCGCCCGCAGGGAATTTTTAGAGACACACATAAAAGAACTCTCGGTGGAATGGAAGCTTTCTGTCATATCGCCTGCAGAGATCGATTTTCTCAGGAAGAAAAAATCACTCAACCAGATCGAGGCTGAAAGCATGGCAGGCCTCATCGAGTCGCACAGCATGAGGCCCGACAAAGTCATAGTCGATGCCACCGACCCGACTGCCGAGAACTTCGGCGCAGGGATCCGTAATGTGCTTATAGAGAGGGGCTCCTTTGTCCCTGAAATAGTGTCTGAGCACAAAGCCGACGACCACTACATAGAAGTCTCCGCAGCATCAGTCCTGGCAAAGGTTGAACGGGACAGGATCATAGAAAGCATACGCATAGAATACGGAGAGATCGGTTCAGGATACCCTTCAGACGAGATAACGATGGAGTATCTCAAGAAGGCTTCTCGGGCAGGAGACCTGCCAGCCTTTGTCAGGAGGTCCTGGACGAGCGCAAAGAGAGGCAACCAGACTACGTTGGGAGAATTCTAGATGAGTAATTCGCCGACATTAAGAGCAGGACAAAGCTTTGATGAAACCTATTTTTTATTTTCCTCCTTTTTGAGTGAATTAAACCAGTAAAGGAAGGAAAATGCTATGACTGTAGATAAAAACAAATAACAGAGAGATTAGAAGATGGGGAGTTGAAAATGGATTTGGACTTGTGCCCATATATACCATATAACCTCCAATAATTCCAGCAAAGATATTACTGAACAACCCTGAAAGAAGGGTATGAACCTTCTCCTCTTCCATAAACTGATTTAGTACCAACGGAATAAATGATGCGTTGATTAAGATTTTAGGAGCACATTCCTTACTTTAGGAGCAAACACGAGATTAGTAGCAAAGCCTCCAGGCGATAATTTATAAACCCCTAGTACCTATTTTAAAGAATTATATAAAAGATTAATAAGAAAAAAATGGGCCTAAGACCTGCTAAATGCTACAGATGGGACAGTCCTGCATACACGAGGATAGCAAACAACCCCGGAGACTCCTACATAACAGGTGTCCCAGGATCGAAACTCGTGCACTTCGAAGCCGGCAATCCGTCAGGGGAATTCGACACAGAGATATCATTAACGACGCTCGAAGACATACAGATGAGAAGCAACTGCCTAGAAGCTGCCAGGGTCACGGTAAACAAGATCCTGGAAGGAAAGCTGGGAGTAAACAGCTTCCGCCTGAAAGTCAGGGTATACCCGCATCACGTCATCAGGGAAAACGTCATGGCCACCGGCGCAGGAGCGGACAGGGTGCAGATGGGAATGCGCCAGTCCTTCGGGAAGCCCATGGGCGTTGCAGCAAGGATGAGAAAAGGCCAGAAGATCATGAGCGTATTCATAAACAAAAGCGACGAAGCAGTCAAGACCGCTAAAAGATCCATGGAAGTTGCTTCCATGAAACTGCCAGGGGAAAAGCTGATAAAAATCGAGCCAGTAAAGAAGAAAAAATCCAAACCAAAGCAGTAAGAAATGGAACTCAACGTCGCAGCAACCGTCAGAATAATGCCCACCGGAATAGATGTGAACCTGGAGACAGTACAGAAATCCGTGGAAAAGATAGCTTCAAAATACGGAAAACTAAACAGCGCAGAAGTCAAGCCAATAGCATTCGGGCTAAAGGCTCTTGAAGTGATACTCCTGCTAAACGACAAAGAAGGCGGCATGGAAGAAATAGAAGCCCAAATAGCAAAGATAAAAGGAGTAAACAGCGTCGAGACACTGGAAGCAACACGACTATAAAACTCTTTCTCGTATTATTAATATTTTTATATTAGTCTATCAAATTCAGCAGCGTATCCAGCTCCTCGGGATTTATCACCGGTTTATCAAAGAAATCATCCACTATCCTTGGGCAGGCGGTATTCACCCATGCATCCACTCTGTAGCCTATGAGACGCTCGGGCGTAAGCTCGTTTCCTGCGAATATGAGGGCCGTTCTGCCTTTTGCCTCCAATTTTTTCTTTATCTTCTTTGCGGTGCCGTAATTAAACTGCCCGGTTTTCGTGGACACAAGCACTCCGAACACACCGGCCTCGACGCAGCGCATGATCCTTGCCTTCTGTTTTTTTATCCATTTTTCTTTTTCGGCGGCTGAGTATTCCTCGACGACACCTGAGTAGGGGTTCGCAGTGAACAGGGGCTTGTCTATCTTCCTGAAAAACGCTGAGGGATGGAACATGCCTGAGCCGACGTATAGGAACGCATCCACGTCTTTGGCTATGCGTTCGGCGTTCCTGACATTGCAGCCCAGTATCTGCCCGCCGATGACCGGCTTCTTTTTTTCCTTTAGAAGAACCGACGCAGCCGCACCAAGCTGATCCATGTGCTGGGCGGTGGTTATGAGGCCGATTCTTTCGTATCGTTTCATCTTTTCGGCGGCTTTTTTTACCGCTGGGAGGATGTCCTTTCGGCTGCTGCAGGGTATGAAAAGGATTTTTTCAGGCTTTTTCATTACAAACACGCAAGGATACTGCGGCCTTAGGCCGCAATGATAGCCTTACTTGCACCTCTTTTAATTTGTAACATTTTGCGTGTTTGAAATCACATACTCCGCCCCATTAGGGGCGGAGTTGTTGATCTTTTCGCGATTCTTCGAGAGCCCATCTTTTGGCTTCTATCATGGCTGCTTCTGCCGTGGGGTAGTCTTTGAGCAGCACGTTCCATTGTCCGTATTTTCGGAACCTGTTTATTTTGTTGCATGAGCGGCAGCGGAACATCTCTTCGCCCATGGTGACCTGTATTTTTCCGCAGCTGCGGCACATCACGGTTTTGTATGGGAAAAGCTTTCTTCCCAGGAGGCTTTTTTCCTCTCTTGCTTTTTCTTTTGCCTTCTTGTTGAAGAAGAGATCCATCAGGGACGCGGGCTCATCTGCGTTTTCCATTTTCTGTAACTGTTACCGGCGTGCTGCCGGCATATGCCGTTCCCCCGCAGCCATGGGGGCATTCTTTTTTCACAGTCAGCGGGCTTACGACGTATTCAGAATAGCCGCATCTGTCGCATACAAACTTAAAGGTATACTTTTTCACTGTGCAGGAAACAAAAAGGATATTGTTTTCAGGAGAAAAAAACCAGGCGATTTTATTCCATCATCCTGGATAGTATGTCGGTACGGGTGATCATTCCTACAAGTTTTTCGCCTTTTGTTACTATTAGCCGGCCTACGCCGTATTTTTTCATCTTCTCGAGGCTGTCTATGAGCTTTGCTTCTGGGTCGATGGTGTAGGGGTTTTTGATCGCCAGGTCGCCTACTGTCTGGTCGATGTTTCCGTCTGCGACTGCTTTTACTATTTCGCCTTCGGTTATTATCCCCCGCAGTTTTCCGTCTTTTATTACTGGTGCGGCTCTTATCTTTTTCTCCATGAGGGTGTTTGCGCATTCCTGCAGGTTTGTTTCCGGCGTGAATGATATGATGTCATGTGCCGCTATTTCCATGACTTTTCCTTTGGGTATGCTTGTTATTGAACGGGAGGCTATCCTAAGTTCCCTTCTTATGTCGTCTCTGCCCACTACTTCTCCTGTGAGTATGACGTGGTTTACGGGCGTTGGGCCTACTTTTATGATGTCGTGTTCGCGTATCTTCCTGCTGTCTCCTACGACCGTTACCAGGGACATGCATTCTTTTGGGTTCTGAACAGACATGAACTCTATTTTCTGCACGCTGAGGCCGTCTATTGGTTTTCCGTCCCTGTAGACATGGACAATGTGGGGCTTGTTTAATACGGGTATGTCAAGTGCTTCGTATGCCTTGATTGCAGGGATGTACCCTCCTTTTGGCCCCGGGACGCCGTCTACGTATGCCATTGCTTTCAGTGTCTGCATCTGGTTGCGGATGGTTCCCGGAGTTCTGTGCAGCATGGCCGAGATGTCCTCCCCTTTTACGGTCTCTCTTTTCTTCTCGTAGAGCTCTATCAGGGCTTCCAGGATCTCTCTTTGGGTTGAGCTTATCATTTTTGGGTGGTGAATTTTACATTATTAATCATTATTAATTATGATAAATCTGTTTAAAAATCAGCCTATTAACAGGTTTTAGATGAATTTTACCAGCTGCACGACATCCTCGCCTTTCCTTGTGTATTCTTTGAAGAATCCTTCGCCTGCAAAGCCCATGCGGTTGAAGAAGCCGGCTGCTCCGGTATTTTTCGCCTTTACTCTGGCAATTACCCTGCGGATGCCTCTTTTTTTCAGGTAGCTTTCTGCGTTCTCCAAAAGCATTGCTCCGACCCCGTTTTTCCTGGCTTTTTTTGAAACAGCGATCGGGCCTATCTCTGCCCGGCCCATGTTCGGGTAGTAGAGGACGCCGCAGAAGCCGATTATCTCGTCTCCCATGCATGCTATAAAGAATCTGAAATCTTCCCTGTAGGCTATGTATTCTATGAATTCATTAGAAAGCCCGATTTCCTCGAATGATTCCTCATACTCCCTATGTAGCAGTATTATGGAGGAAGCATCGCCCGGGAGGTATTCTCGCACAAGCACTAAATCTGGCATCGTGTTATAATAGGCAGCGCAAGGGAAAAAAACAGGTTTTTATCGGGAGAATCCCTTTTTCTATTTAAATGAAATATATCGTTGTCTTAGGGGACGGGATGGCTGACCGGCCTCTCAAAGAGTTGTCCGGTAAAACGCCTCTGGAGGCTGCACATAAGCCGGCCATGGATTACATTGCAAGGAACGGAAGAACAGGTTTACTACGCACCCTCAGCGATGAAATGCCCCTTGGGAGCGATATTGCAAATCTCTCGGTCCTGGGATATGATCCAAAAAAGTATTATTCTGGAGGCCGGGGTCCTCTGGAGGCTGCAGCTATGGGCGTTTCTCTGAATGGGAGAGACATTGCCTTCAGGGCGAATCTGATAACCGCGGAAAAGGATAGGGTTAAGGACTACAGTGGAGGACACATAAGCAATGCAGAGGCAAAGAAATTGATTGATTCTCTGAGCCGGGAACTGGGAGGAGATGACCTGGAATTTTATCCTGGAGTAGGTTATAGGAACCTTTTAGTCCTCAGGGATTGCAGGGTAGAATATTCGGAATCTTGTAGAAGTTGCGCCCCATGACGTAATGGGTAAGAAGATATCGGAAAATCTTATCCGGGCCGGGAACAAAAAGGCATGTAGGGAAGCAGAAAGGCTTAATAAGCTTATGGAGGGATCAAGGGCAGTATTGGAAGAGCATCCAGTCAACAAAAAAAGGATTACTGAGGGAAAAGAACCTGCGAACATGGTTTGGCTTTGGGGCGGAGGGAAAAAACCGGTGATGCCCTTGTTCACAAAAAAATACGGCGTCTCAGGTGCCATGATATCTGCAGTCGATCTGCTTCGTGGGATAGCGGTATATATCGGCCTGAAAGTGATAGATGTTCCCGGGGCTACAGGCTACCTGGACACCGATTATGGGGCAAAGGCGGATTATGCTCTCATGTCGCTTAAGGATAATGATTTTGTTTACATACACGTGGAGGCTCCCGACGAGGCCGGGCACGAGGGACTGATAAAAGAGAAGGTCAAAGCAATAGAGGATATAGACGAAAAGATAGTCGCCCGCATACTCAGAGAGATGGATGGACAGGAGTATAGGATAGCGGTTCTGCCGGATCATGCAACGCCGATAGAGGCTAGGACGCATACTTCCGAGCCTGTGCCCTTCGCGATCTATTCAAGTCCTGCGGTGGGGTGCGGCGACGGGAAACCCTATGATGAGAGATCGGCTGCATGCGGCTCTTATGGAGTGCTTGCAGGAGAGAAGTTTATGGATTTGTTTATCAGGGGAAAATAGAGGGGGCTGTAATCCCGTGTTTTCCTTTTCTCCATAAAAGTGTTCTCTGATTAATATATATTTCTAAAATAGATATATTACTGAATTAGGTATTATGGGTGAAGGAAGTGGCTCAAAGAGTCAAGACGGACAGCGGGGTCGGAACAAATATCCCAAGGGAGTGGATTAAGGGTTTTACCGAGCTTTATGCGCTGCTGTATTTCAAGGCGCATCCCGATTCAAGCGGATATGACCTCGCTAAATACGTTGAATCAGAGTACGGGTTTAAGATTTCTTATTCAAAGATTTATCCCCTCCTTGAGCATCTAAACAAGTCTGGCTTTATCTCCCTGAAAGAGAAATCCGGAACATATCCCCCGAAGAAAGTCTACACGCTTACCGCTAATGGAGGGGAATTGATAGAGCAATACCGTAAGGTTTTCATGCATTTCCTTGAGGGTTTTTAGATGGACGTATCCGTGGTTGTCCCTACATTGAATGAGGAAGATAACATAGGCCTGTGTCTGGAGTCCATTGCCTCCCAGGAAACGGACGCAGACTATGAAATAATAGTCTGCGACGGTAGAAGCGAGGACAGGACTGTTGAGATAGCCGGGAAATACACTAAAAAGATAATTTTCTCAGATGTGCGCAGCATCGGTTTGCAGCGTAATTCCGGCGCTCAACGCGCCTTGGGCAGGTATATCCTTTTTGTGGACGCAGACACTATTCTACCGAAGGACTATCTTGAGTGGGGGCTTGGCAAATTCCGGGGTGATCCAGACCTCTTGGGCTTTAGTGCAGCCTTCAGATTCTCGGATAGGAGCCCTAGATTTGTTTTCTCTGAGAAATTGGTCTGCTCATGGTTCGAATTCAATAATAAGAGAAATTCTCCAACGTTGGTAGGGTTTAACACCTTTGTGACTGCTGAGGCTTTCAAGTTCTCCGGCGGCTTCCTTGACGTCCCGCTGGAGGACGCAGAATATGTTGGAAGGCTCCGAAAACTGGGCAAGGTGCGTTTTTTCACGGACCATTACGTTGTGACGAGTTCCAGGCGGCTTGAAACAATGGGAGTTCTGGGCTCGCTTAGGTACTATTTCGAGCTTGACGTATCCACCAGGCACCCTGACCTGAAAAATCTGTTCATTTACAATAAACATGTTCCCTACCGTCTCAACTCAAGCACACTCACCAAAGCCTTCATGCGGATCGCACAAGAGGATGAGTCCTTGGAATTCAACAATTCGACGACGGATTACCTTCAGAGAAAAGCATACGAACTCGCGGAAAGCATGAAACAGGAAGTCAATGAATCGGTGGCATGGGCGAGCGAGACCCGGAAAAAAATCATAAGCAACACGATTGCAGTCGCCCGTGCGCTGTCCTACATCGAATCCAGGGGAATAGACATTGATGTGGTGGATAAAGCGTTTCAGTATGTAAAAAAAGGATTAAAGAAGCAAATAAAGGAGTAGAATAAAAAAGAAAGAGAACGGAAAAAGAGGATTTTCTTAGTATCCTCCTTCTAGGTGGGTTCTTCCGCCTGCTGTCCTGTATAGCAGGCCTTTTTCTTTTCTGTTTTTGCCGCCCTTGGTCGTCATAGCGATTATTACTATGATGACTATTATCAGTGCTACGAGTATTACGAGTAGCATTGATGAGTCGGTCCCTGACACTGGGTTTACTTCTATCTGTGTGTTGGCCTGTGCGTAGTTTGCTTCATTGGATGAGATTGTCACGTTGCCTGATACGTTGCTTTTCTGTGCGTCCACTGATGCCATCCCGTTTTTGTCGGTTATTACGTCTTCGTTGAAGCCGGCTGCCTGGAAGGATATGGATATGTTGGGCACCGGGTTTCCGTTGCTGGTTGCAGTGGCCACTATCTTTTGTCCGTCCATCTTGGCTTTGATCACCAGGGGGTATGCTTCTACTGTGAATTCGCCTGATGCTGCTTGGTATCCGTTCATGGATGCCGACACTGAGTATGCTCCTGCTAGTTGCGGTGTGTATTCGTCGGTTGTCAGGGTCTCATCATCGCCGTTTGGTTTTGTAATCGTCACTTTTGCGTCGACCTTGCTACCTTGCGAGTCCTGTACTGCTATTTCTACAGAGTTTCCAAGGGATATTGTGCTATTGCTTATCTTCACAGTCAGGAGGCCCTGTACTACGAGCGTCTTTGTATAGTCTGTGTATCCGTCTTTCTTCACTGTCAGGGTGTATTCCTTTGGGGCGGATACGCTGAATGTGTATGTGCCTGAAGCGTCGGTAGTCCCTGTTATGCTTGCCTCCTTAACGGAAACGCTGGCGCCGCTTAGGGGTTTTCCGTCGGTATCCGTAACTGTTACTGTTATGTCAGTATTTGGGAGAAGTGTGCTTGGAACGGCTACGTTAAAGACGTTATAGGCTGTGAATTGCGTGGTCGTCGAAGCATAAAGTGTTGCTTCGACCTTCACGCTGTACTGCCCGGAGTCCTTGGGCGTGTAGACTACTACCCCGCTATCTGATGAGGTGTAGGCCACTGTAGTGGTGTCAGGTTGTGTGATTGAAACCTTTGCCCCTTTTATGGGAGAGCCGTCCGAGCCTGAGACGGTTATCGTAATCTGGTTTCCAGCTTGAACGTCTTTTGGGGATATGCCCACATTCATGCCATTCTTCGCAGATACTGTAAAGGGAACCGCGACGCTGTCCGTGTACCCTGATTTGCTCGCAACCGCATCAAACGAGCCTGTAACGCTTGTCTGTAAGGTTATGTACCCCTGCGAGTCGGAAGTGTATGTGCTTACTACCCCCGCATTGCTAATAGTAACCGTGGCCCCCTGGATATAGTTTCCGTTCTGGTCTGTAACTCTCATCTTCACAGTCTGGCCGGCCATGGGATTTACGGGGTCCGGGTTGCTCAGGCTCAGGGCTAAACTGGCATCTATAGTTGTTGTGTATTTGCAGTAGTCGCCGTTCGTGTCATAGACGTCCAACTGGTATTTGCCGTTGGGGTTGCTCCTGAACTCGTCAGCGATTCTAACCGACACTATACCGTCGCTATCCGTCGTGTCGCTCCATGTTCGGTCATCTGTACTCCAAGCATCGGAATCCCCAAGCGCAGTGAGCCTCACGTCCATATCTTCAAGTGTGTTTCTGTCTGTGTCCTTCACAGTTATCTTTAGGTCATCATTTGGTGAGGGATTTTGAGGGGCTAATGTTACGCGTAGATCGTCTGCGTTTATATCCAGACTGCCGGTATCGTCTCGGGTGGTTTGTATGTCTCTTGTGCCTATACTAGCCTTTATATCATGGCTTCCGCAGTCGTAGGCCATAAGGTTTCCGCTCCAGATATCAGCTTCGTTGAAATCGTCTGAGCTTATGTTCAGCATGTAATCCTGGTCTTCCACGAAATCTATGTTGACGTTCTCATTGTCCACCAAGGTATCATCTACGTATATCTTGAGAACTGCCCGGGCACCTGTAAGATTACTGTCAGGCCGCATGTTCAGATGGACATAGAAGTTATCGCCAGGGCTTACGTCCAGAGAGCTGTCTCCTGCGCTGCTCGAACTCGTCGACAGCGTCAAAGACATCGATGTTATGTCAACTTTCGCATTCACAAAACTTCCCAAAACCAGCAAAGCAATAAATATTGCAGGGACTTTCAGGTTCATCTTTTTCCTCCGTTTCTTTAAATCAATTAAAAAGTTTATTATTTATATGAAGTTAATGTACGTGCAAGTATAAAAACTTTTAGGAAAATGGATAAATGAAGCCTATTTCCGTGAGAGGCTTCCTTTTCCGTTTTTGCGCCCCGAAAGGGAAGAATGTCCTCCGCGAGGAGTAGCATGCTGTGTATGCGTAGTTGAATGCTGGTAATGGGACGACTGCGTTTTCCCGGAAAAATAGGGCCCCACTGTCTTCTTCATTATCTCGTGCCTGGGCGCTGCATACACAATGGCTATGGCAATGAGGGCAACCAATGCCACCGCCGACAACGTCATTATCAAGCCTGAATAATCATGCATCTTCACAATGTCCCTGACAACAGTTATCTTCCCATAGGAGGGGTTCTCGCCTGACGGGTTTGCAGATATCTTGATCCTGCCGTCGTTTTTTATGTCTATGACGGCATGTCCTGCCGCATCCGAGATAATCCTCTCTTTCCCGGAATCCTTTTCCACGACCAGCGGGATATCCGACGCAGGCAGGCCGTGGCTTGTGGTGTTGACATAAATCCTGTCCGATGATATGCTTATGGACATTTCCAGTGGGTGAGGGTTTACTGTGAAGTTATTCGCTGCTGGGATGTATCCGTCTTTTGTGGCTGACACTGTGTATTGCCCAACATCCTTTGGTGTATAGGTTCCGTTGAATTTGGCGGTTGAGCCTTCGGGGAGCGTCAAATCCAGGTCTGAATCTACTGCATTTCCTTTGGTGTCATAGGTCTTTACATGGACGTTTCCGCCTAATTCGAATTCTTCAGGCATTATATCCAAAAACATGGGGGATATGGTCGTAAACTCCAAAACAGCATCCCAGTAATCCGGCCCGGTCACAAGCACGCTGTATTTTTTGGGCTCAGGCACCCTGAAGGTATATTTTCCGTCGGATGACGTGAGGCCGTATACCACGTCTTCTATGGACACTGTAGCTCCGGCCACAAGGTTGTTCGACTGGTCTCTGGCATAGACAGTTATGTCCTGGTCTATGCGAGGCTCCTTGGGCGTGTAGTCAAGTATGAGTTGATTCCTTGCTTCGAACTCTGCCTGCGCACCCAGATGCTTGGGATCCGAGAAACTCACAGCGTAGGTCCCCGCAGTTTCCGGGATATATGAAATTGTTCCAGTATCTCCGGTAGACAGTTCCTCCACCTGGCCATCCGGATCTTCCAGGGAGATTGTGGCGCCGGGCAAAGGTTTTCCATCGGCTCTGAGGGTTATTTCAACCGGGCTGCCAACCACGGCCTTACCAGGAACTGCTTCCAGTGAATCCAAAGCCTTGGCGCTTACATACAAACTCAGATTCTTAGTGCCGTATAAAGAGTTTTCAGTACCAATCACGAGTGTATAGTTGCCGGGGTCGTTTATTGTGAAATTGACTCCTCCAGCCACGCTCGTTGCGCCTATCAGATACAGTTCACCGCTGCTGTTGTAGACTTTTATTCCCACCCCGGCTGGGACGGCCATTGATATCAGGTCGCCTACTATGGGATTTGCAGGAAAGGGCCCATCGGTATAAAGAGGCCTCTTCAGGTAGAAGGAGACATTTCCGCAGTAGTCTGAATCGTCGATTGTGAGTGTGTATTGCCCGGTGTCCCGGGAAGAGAAGCTTATGTTTCCTTCCGGGTCAGTGCTATACCAGTCAGCGGAACTCGCGCCTTTGCGCACATTATAGATATTGACCTTAAGGTATTGCAGGGGCGCACCTGATGCGTTGTCTTTGAAATTTATCGTTACCACAAGTGGGTCTTTTGGATCGGTTGAGACAGTAATGATAGGCAGATTGCCGAATGAAATATCCCGGCTGGAATTGCTCAAAATCTGGTTGTCTTTGGAAAGCTCTACTGTTATTTTATGCATGCCGCAGCTGAAATCTTCTTCCCAGGGGTTTATCATGTCCGACTCGGCCGTTGTTTTGCCGCATACGAGTCCCTTAGAGTTTATGAACCTTTGGTCTACGTAGTAGTTGGCCTGGGAGCCGCATACGTCCCCTGAGAAGCCGGCGGTTATGTGGAAACCGTTACCAACAGGAACTATGCTTGGAACATCTATGGAATCTACGCTGGCTGACAAGGCAGGAGGCACCAGTAATAAAACAACAAACAAAAAAATAACAGCCTTTTCCGCAGTTACTTCTATATGTCGCATGATTATATATTACTTCTAAATAAAGATAAATAAATTCATGAACATAGTTCAATTTAGGGTCTGGCTATTTATAGTTGCACATTCGCTATAATCAGAGAAAAACCAATGCAAAAAAAATGTTTCACAAGGTTGTCATAGGCGGTACATACGACATGCTCCACAAAGGGCATAAGAAGCTTCTGGAAACAGGCTTCCAGGCAGGGGAAAGCGTAGTAATCGGGCTCACATCCGACGAATTCGCCAGAAGATTCCGGGTGGGCGAGGTCCTATCATACGACAAAAGAAAAGCCAACCTCGAAGACTTCATAAAACAGTACAGGAAGCCCTACAAGATAATAAAGATAGACGACTCATACGGGATAGCAACAATAGACCAGGACATAGACTGCATCGTCGCAAGCGAGGAAACGCTTCTGCGGGCCAGCGAGATAAACGCCATACGCTTCAAGAAAGGACTGGGAAAACTGACGATCGTGGTCGTCCCAATAGTGCTCGCAGACGACGGAAAACCCCTGTCCAGCGACCGCATAAACCAGGGGGAAATAAATTCCGAGGGACAGATACTCTAAAAAAAAAGGTGAAAGTGCTCATAACCCTGGGGCCCACACAGGAACCGATAGACTGCGTAAGGTGTATAACAACCGGAAGCTCCGGGAAAATGGGCGCAGCATTGGCCGAGGAGGCGATCAGGAGAGGCCACAAGACAACAATAGTAGCCGGCCCGGTGAATATCCCCCTGCCACATGACGCGCGTGTTCTGACTGTGAGAACCGCAGCCGATATGACGCAGACTACGCTCAAAGAATTGGAAAAAGGCTGCGACGTCCTGATATCATCCGCGGCAATCGCAGACTACACGCCTGCAAAAAAAGAGCCTGGAAAGATAAGATCAGGACAAAAAAACCTCATAATAGAACTTGCACCCACACAAAAGCTCACACGCGAAGCAAGGAGGAAATTCCCGGACCTCTACATCGCGGCATTCAAAGCAGAACACTCGGTTACGGATAAAGAACTGATCAAAAGAGCAGAGGACAAATTGCGTAAAGAGAGTCTGGACCTGATAGCTGCGAACGACATAGGATTACACAAGTTCGGAAGCGACGAGAACGCTGTTACGCTTATTAATAAGACGGGAATCGTCGCCAGGACAGGAAAAGAACCAAAAGAAAAGATAGCAAAAAGGATATGGGACGTAATAGAAAAAGAAAACAAATGATTATTTCTTTTCCGCAAGCTCTATTTCTATTCCCCCTATAGTCTTTGCAAACGCGTTATACAACAATGCCGCAATAGCCCCGATCACGGCGTAAATCACGATGCATGCGACCAGCGCCAGAACTGCGACTAATGCGCCGATTACTATCATCATTACTCCGCCACCTCTTGCAAACCCTCCGAAAGCTGCTTCGCTTATGCCGCCCAGCAGCATCATGAGGAATATTATCCCTCCGTATATTATCCCTATAATAAGGCCTATGGCTGCGTATATCTTCATCACTGAAACAACGCCCAATCGTTTTAATTCGTATTTCATTTTAAGAATCACCCTTGATTAGTTATGGAAAATGGGCGTATAAATCAGCCATTTGCCACGCCTATCGGCACAACTCTTGCAATTGTCTGATAAGGCATACGGATGATGTAACTAGTATTACAGAGGGATTGGAGGATATCGAATG
>CAVVMY010000008.1:0-8797 GCA_963749405.1 Candidatus Altarchaeales archaeon
TCGAGCAGTTTGTCGTGTAGTTCCTCTATTGTGGATATGTAGTCGTCGAGGTCTTTTATGTGTTTGGATACTATGGCGCAGGCTACGGTCAGGGTTATCTTGTCCTTGTTTCGCATGCCCATGACCTTTACGTCTTCGCCTGTTTCTTTCATGCCTAATCCGTTGTTTATGTATTGTTCTGTCTTGAGGACCAGTTGTTCTGTTGTTGAGAGTGGGGCGTATCCTACGCCGAAGCTGGTGTCGTTGGACTTGGGTATGCCTTTTTGTTCGAATACGTGTTGTAGGTCTGCAGAGCCGCGTCCTATTTTCTGGTCTATTTTTACGTATGAGTCGATGTCCAGGTTCTTGAAATTCTGTTTTAGGTACTCCTTGGCAGCTTTTACTGCTATCAGTCCGGTTGGTATCTTTTCGTCTCCCACATTGGCTGTGGCTCTTCCGCTTAGGAGTATGTATATTGGTTCTACGAAGTCTCCTCCGCCGTATCT
The DNA here is from genome assembly GCA_963749405.1 of Candidatus Altarchaeales archaeon. Taxonomy (GTDB): domain Archaea; phylum Altiarchaeota; class Altiarchaeia; order IMC4; family QMZM01; genus CAIYYO01. Next base: position 486 of record CAVVMY010000008.1, read on the forward strand.
TGGGTGGGCTTCTCCGCCTACGAGTTCTACCTGGTCGGTATTGTGGTGCAGTACGTGGCCGTATCTTTTTACGTATTCCTTTGAAAGAGCTCTGCTGACTGCTTCGGCGAGTCCGTCGCATATAGAATCCGGGTGTCCTATTCCTTTCCGTTCCACGAGTTCGACATTCTGCTTGTGGACTGGGGTTACCTTGGGAAAATCCACTACTATGTTTCTCATTTTGAATCCTAGTAGATTAGGATTTTATTGTTTTTATTTAAGACTTTCCTTTGGTATCCCTATAACAAATCTATTAATCTTTGGTCTTCGAGTCCTGTATGCCGTTTCCTGTCACCTCGAACACGCATTCTCCTTCCGGCAGGCTGGGCGAGTCTACGAGTTTTGCAACCCTTTTGTCTCCCTTGCTCTTTCTCAGGTATATCCTGAAGGTGGACGTATGCCCTACTATGTGTCCTCCGACCGGTGCCGTAGGGTCTGCGAAGAATACGTCGGGTCTGGACATTACCTGGTTTGTTACGACGATTGCGATATTGTGCGTGTCGGCAAGCTTTCTCTGCAATAGGTGCATGTGCCGGTTAATCTTCTGCTGCCTGTCTGCAAGCGTTCCTCGTCCTGTGTACTCTGCTCTGAAATGCGACATCAGGGAGTCTACCACCACGAGTCCTACGTTGTATTCCTCGGCAAGGTCTGCCGCCTTTTCTGCAAGAAGCGTCTGATGGTCTGAGTTATAGGCTCTGGCGATGTGTATGTTCTTCAGGACCTCGTTTGGGTCGAGCTTGAGCGCTTTTGCCATTGACTGTATCCTCTCAGGCCTGAACGTATTCTCTGTATCTATGTATATGGCATTCCTTCCCAAGCCTCCTTCGTCTTCCGGGAGCTGCACGTTGACAGAAAGCTGGTGGGCAAGCTGCGTCTTGCCTGAGCCGAACTGGCCGTATAATTCGGTTATGGCCTGGGTCTCTATTCCTCCGCCCATCAGTTTGTCCAATTCCTCGCTTCCAGTGGTGATTTTTCCGATGAGCTCTCTTTTCTTGAGCGCCTCTATCCCTGTTTCAAAGCCCATCTGTAGATTATCCCTTGCAGAGTTTATGATCTTTACGACCGATGACTCTCCCAGTCCTATGTCTTTCAGCTCCGATACGCTGGCTGCGGCTATTGCTTCCAGGCTGTCGAATCCCGCTTCTTTCAGTTTCTCGGCTACTTTCTCTCCTACTCCCGGCAGATCTTCTATTTCCATTTTCTTTTTTTGTGTCTTGGTATGACTTTCCTAATTAATTGGGAGCGGGGTTTAAATATACTAGAGGAGAGAGTGCACGGGAAAAATGATCTGTCATTCATGCGGGAAAAAAACCAGGGAACTGGGCCTGTGCCTAGACTGCTTCCTGAAAGAGCACCCACTAAAAATAGAAGACATCGCAGTCAAAGTATGCAGGTGCGGCAGGTACTGGAGGCAGGCCAAATGGGAGCACGGCTTAGAGAACGTCCTTGGAAAAATGATCCGGGAAAACCTAGTCGTTGATCCCGAGATAAAGATAACCGAGGTGATTGTTGACCCGGTTTTCGAGGAGAAAAAGATTAAGACCAGAATTACCTTCAGGGGAGTCTACAGGGGCCAGGAATTTTCAAGGGAGTCTGTCTAAGGATATAAGAAAGGAGATATGTTCCTGCCCTATATGCAGCAGGGTCTCAAGCAGCTATTACGAAGCGGTCGTACAGTTCCGCATCCCAGTCGATGCAAGAAAGTATCCTGGACGGCGAGTATGTGACCCGCACGGAAAAAGTTGCGGGAGGCTTCGATGCGTATCTGACTTCTGCGAACTATGCCAGAAAACTTGGGACGAAATACGCCAAAAAAGGATACATCGTAACGCGGTCCGCCCAGATAGCCGGGATGAAAGACGGCGTAGAGATGTGCAGGGAATACGTAGCCATAAAGTCTCCGGGCGTGGAGGTAGGCGACTACATAAGATACAAGGACAAAATACTCCAGATAATGGAATTCGGAAAAACCATACGCACAAAAGACATAGCCCGGAGAAAGACGCAGATGATCCCGCCTAATAACATAGAGAAGGCAGAGGTTGTTGCCAGGAAAGAAGACACAAAAAAGGCTATGGTGTCATCAGTCTCGCCTGCCGTTATCCAGTTCATGGACCAAGAAAGCTATGAGACGTTCGAACTGCCCAACAAATACCCTGAATTAAAAGAAAAAGACATGGTAAGCTATGTGAAAATAGGGAATACAAACTACATAATATAATAATTATTTATAATCGCTGCCTATTTTAATTTCTTCACAACGTTCTCCACCTGCTCCACGGCTGTTCCTATGTAGTTTTTTGGGTTCAGGGCTGCATCTATCTCTTTTTCCTTCAGGTATTTTCCTATCTGTTTATTATTCACGAGAAGGTCTCTGAAGGGCGTTTCCTTGTCATGGGACTCCATGGCAATCGTCCTCAGCAGTTCATGCGCTTCCTGTCGGCCCATCCCTTTTTCTACAAGTTTTATCATCAGACTCTCTGCCATGATCTTCCCCCCAGAGAGATTAAGATTTCTGTCGATAGCCTTGTAATCGAATACGAGACCGCTTATGAGCTTTATGCTCACGTTTAAGATGTAATCCGTCAGGATGCATGCCTCGGGTATGATTATCCTTTCCGGGCTGCTGTTTGTAAGGTCGCGCTCGTGCCAGAGGGGTATGTTGTCCAGTGACACTATCGCATTCGCCTTAATCACTCTGGACAGGCCGCAGACCCTTTCCGCGTATATCGGATTCCTTTTCTGAGGCATTGTCGAGGAGCCGACCTGTTTCTCCTCGAATCCCTCGGACACTTCGCCTATCTCAGTCCTCTGCAGGTTACGTATCTCTGTTGCTATCTTGTTCAGGGTCTCTGCGATCAGCGCCAAGTCCAGCATAAACTCGGCATGCCTGTCCCTCTGTATGACCTGGTTGCTGACCATGACAGATCCCAGGCAGAGGTCTTTCATGATAAGCTCCTGTATCTTTATGCCTTTGTCTCCGAATGCGGCCTGGGTGCCGACTGCGCCGGTCATCTGTCCGACTAAAATCCTTTTCTTGCATTCATTTATGCGGTCGAGGTGTCTCTGCGCCTCGCAGGCGTATATGGCGAACTTGAGGCCGTAGGTCGTGGGAATAGAGTGCTGCGCATGCGTCCTACCGATGCAGACCGTTTTCTTGTGGTCTTCCGCCTGCTTTAGCAGCACATTCTTTAGCTTCTCAAGGTCTTCGAGCAGGAATCCGGTGTATTCTTTGAACTGCAGGGCCAAGGCAGTATCCGTTATGTCGTTACTTGTAGCACCCAAGTGGACGTATCTGCCTGCATCGCCGCATTGCTCAGACAGCGCCTTCACGACAGCCATGACGTCGTGATGTATTTCGGACTCGATCTCCTTCACGCGTGCGACTTTGACGTATCTCGTGCTGGCCTTGGCAGAAATCGTGTCTGCGTCCTTTTTCGGTATGTTGCCGACTGCGGCATGTGCCCTTGCTAAAGCTGCTTCGACGTCGAGTATCTTCTGCAGCTTAGTCTCCTCGTCAAAAATAGCCCTGACCTCCTTTCTTCCGTAGCGGTCTTCGATGGGGTGGACTGACATTTTACTATTCCTCATAATCTCTTTGATTTCATAGAATAAGAAATACTGGATATTTACTGTAGTTTATGCGTTATCAAAGTCTTAAGCTTCTGTATCACAGAATTCAAAGTTTTTTCCTTTCTTATTATGTAATCTTTCTGGACAAAGAAACCGTCATATGCTATCCTGTTCCTCAAGGTTCTCAACTCTTCCACTGCGCTTATTTCGTACTCTGTAAAATCCCTATAGTTTTTCGATAAATATTCAATCGTCTTCTTATGCGCCCCTTCGCCATAAGTCTTGTATCCATCAAGCAGCAGGACTGCAGATATCAATTCCCTTATAACGTCATAATACTCCTTTGCCGCGTTGGACGGAAATCTATCCAAGTCGATGGTCTGAATCATCTCCAAGGTGGTCTCAGCCATCTTAAGTATGGACTTTGCCTTTTCCTTGTCAGGCGTGGTCTTTATGAATTGATCGTCCATTTCAGTAAGCTTTTAGGTAGCCTTTGAGAACTACTCCGTTTACTATGTTGTTTTTCAGTTCGGGACTCAACTCTTGGAAATCCACGTTAAAAAATAGGTTTATCTTCCGATCCAGTTTCTTCTCGGACTTGGAAAGATCGGTTTTCTGCTCCTTTGCTTCGATGAACAGGTCTATGTCGCTCTCTTTAACGTCTTCTCCTCTGGAACCGGAGCCAAACAAAACTATACAATCAGGGGAAAATTTGTCATAGAGGACGTCTAAAATGCCTGTTTCATGCAGAGACGCCAACAGATCAAGCTTCTTGTAAAGCCTGAAGAATTCATTATCTCTGTTAGCGTAATAAACGGGATAATTGTGAGCCCTATGCACTTCTTTTACGACAAGGCCTTCTCTTATCAATTCGTCAAGATACATGCCCACAGATTTAGGCGCAAGCTTTGCCAGCCTGCTAATCTCCCTTAGATGGAAACCCCCTTTTGGGAGAGGATCGTCGAAGAAAACCTTCAAGACTTTGTATTTGTTATAATTTTTCCACATATGTAATAATATTATTACATTCGTGATATAAATATAACAATTTCACTATCTTTTCTTCTTCGGCTTCATGGCATACGGGATGTCTATGTAGTATACTCCTTCGTCGGCTTTGACGACGATCGGCTGCCCGCTCATGAGCGATCCGATGTCGAGTGTGAATTTGCCTTCGTCTACCCGTATCATGTTCTCTATGTCCAGGCGGATGGTGCCTTTGCCTGCCATGCGGTCGCCGAATTCCTTGTCCAGCCACTGTATGTCGGATTCATTGATCTTCTTGGTCCTAAGCTCTTTGACGGCTTCCTCTGAGCTGCGGCCGGGTTTGTCTCTCAGGAAAAGAAATAGGCGGGAGCCGCATGGGCAGCCCTGTAGTAGTTCTTTGGAACTACTATCATATATTCTTTCGCAGCGGGCGCATTTATGAGGCATCTTATTTTTTTATTTTTCAGAATCCTTTTCAGATTCCGGGCTTTTCTTCTCCGCGAGTACGGATATGCGTTTTGGCTCCTTCTTTATCTGCTTTATCAGTTTTGACGGCCCTATGACTGTCAGGCCGCCGGTCTTTCCGCCGAGTAGCTTTATTATTGTTTCCCTGATGCCGTTTTCTTGTTTTTCTCTCAGCGTGGAAACCTCTATTCCAGAGAATTTCTCGGAGATGTTCCTCATAGTGGCCTCGATGAGCTTTGCTTCGTCAGTGGATGAGAGGCTTTCCTCCATGACAAGTATCTTGTTTTCTTTTATCTTGTCAAGGATGAACTGCATCTTCTCCTCTCCGGTGAATTCTTCTAGTATCTCGGATGAGATAAACTCAAGTTCAATGTTTAAGGAAGGATTTTTCATTTTTTGGAGAGACTATTTTGAGTGTTTTGCTATGGCATTATAAAGGTCTTCGATGTTTGATCCCGTGAGTCCGGATATCTTCACGATGGGGTGCTGGGGAAATGCCTCCTCTATCCACTTGGCGTTGGACTCCGGGAGGTCTATTTTATTTGCGACGATTATTATGGGAATGTTCCTTGCCTCCAGGTTCCCGAGTATGGTAATGTTAACCTGGGTATACGGATCCTTGGTAGAATCCATGATAACAAGCGCAGTATCGACGTTCTCCAGCCACTTGATGGCTTCGATCACGCCCTTGGTCGCTTCCTTGGCCCGCTGCTTTGCATCTTCGGCGGAGAACCCGTACTGGAGGAACTCTTCAAAATCTATCTTCGTAGAAATCCCAGGCATATCCAAAAGATTCATCACTAGCTTTTTCCCGCCTACTTTGACAGTCACTTTCTCCTTCTTTTGCACCTCGCGCGTCTCGTGAGGAACCTCGGAGACTGTGCCTACCGGTTCGCCGGTCCAGTCGACTGATATCTTGTTTGCAATAGTGGTCTTCCCTGCATTGGGTGGCCCGTATAGCCCAAGCCGTATTATCCTTTTCTTGCTAAAGAATCCCTTGAACCAGCCCAGTAAATCCCTAAATGGCACTGTGAATCACCTAAACAGTCTATAAAATATTATTGATTTTTAAGCCTAAAATATAAGTTATTAGATGTTTAGAATATAGTGTACATAGCTATATAATAAACAATTTGTCCCCGCTATCGGCCGTCTAGGCCGGTGGAGATGTGCGCCTTCTGAGTGCGTGAATCCACAAAAAAGGGGAGGTGAATTTCTATGGGCTACTACAAATACGTTGCACAAACATATAAAACAATAAGAAACAAACTAAACGAACCCGAAAACCTCGAACTGAGGAACCTCGTAGGCGAACGAAAAAAAGCATGGAGGAAATCCCCAACAGTCGAGCGCGTCGAACACCCCACGAGGATCGACACAGCGAGAAAATACGGCTACAAGGCAAAACAAGGATTCGTCGTCGCAAGAGTTCGGGTAAGGAAAGGAGGGCTAAACAAGCCCCGCCCGGAAAGAGGACGAAAACCCAAAAGAGCCGGAGTAAACAAGATCACACCCCGTATATCCATACAAAGGATAGGGGAGCAGAGGGTCATGAAAAGATACCCGAATCTAGAAGTATTGGGCTCCTACTGGGTATGGGAGGACGGGCAATACAAATACTATGAAGTGGTGCTGGTAGATCCAAGCCATCCAGTCATAAAGAGCGACAAAGACGTAGGCTGGATATGTGAAAAGCAGCACACCCGAAGAGCATACAGAGCCCTCACACCCGCAGGCAGGAAAGGCAGAGGCCTGCTGAACAAAGGCAAAGGAGCAGAGAAGATCCGCCCAGCCTCGCAGCGAACGAAAACAAGGCCAAATAAGGCCTATTTTCTATTATTTCTTTTTGATTTTTTTTTCATTACAAACCGGCAGGATACTGCGGCCCGAAGGACGGCTTTGGCCGTCCTTGGGCACATGCCCCGCAGGGCATCGTGTCTTCAGGCCGTAGAGAAATGCTGCATCGTGCCGGTTTGTATATCAATACTCCAGTCTTCAGGCCGGAGTATTTGATTTATTTAAATCCAAACAGAAGATATAATTCCATTCGTATTGCCTCGGTAGCTCAGCTGGTAGAGCGTTCGACTGTTAATCGAATGGTCACAGGTTCAAGTCCTGTCCGAGGCGTATTAAAAGACCAAACGGGCCCGTAGCTCAGACTGGTTAGAGCGCTCGACTCATAATCGAGTGGCCGTGGGTTCAAATCCCTCCGGGCCCACTTACGTTTCAAAGACAAGAGGTCCATAAAATGATTATTGAAATAGGCAGGGTCTGCAGGAAGACCACAGGAAAAGACGCCGGGAAATACTGTGTGATCGTTGAAAAAATAGACGACAACTATGTCATGACGGACGGCAAGGCCCAGAAGAGGAAGAAGACCAACATATCGCATCTTGAGCCTCTGCCTAAAGTCCTGGAAATAGAGAAAGGAGCAGGGACCGACGAAGTAAAGAAGAAACTGGAAGAAGAAAACCTTGCCTAGGTAGGTTATGAAACCAGTTGGCCTAACAGATGCCCTGATAAAGGAAGAGGCCGAAACAGACCCCAGATACGGCTGCATGCCGGAAAAACGGGACATAAAGACCCATCTGAATACCGGCATAGTCAACATCGACAAACCAGCAGGCCCGAATTCTCATCAAGTTACTACTTGGGTAAAGAACATACTCGAACTAGACAAAACCGGGCACTCAGGAACCCTGGACCCCAAGGTAACAGGCGTCCTTCCGGTAGCACTCGGAAACGCAACAAAAATAGTCAAAGTACTCCTATTATCCGAAAAAGAATACGTCTGTCTCATGTCCCTACACGACAACGTCCCAAAGGACCGCCTAGAGAAGATATTCCACGAACTCGAAGGTGAAATATTCCAGACACCACCCATTATGTCTGCGGTAAAAAGAGAACTGCGGATAAGAAAGATATACGAATTAAAACTGCTGGAAAGAGACGGAAAAGAAGTGCTCTTCAAAGTCAGATGCGAAGCAGGAACCTACATAAGAAAACTCTGCCACGACATAGGAATAATCCTTGTAACAGGCGCACACATGCACGAACTACGACGCACAAAAGCCGGCTCATTCAACGAAACAAGCCTAGTCATCCTACAGGACCTAAAAGACGCATACATCTCCTACAAAGAAACAGGCAACGAAACAGACCTACGCAGGCTGATCCTCCCAGTGGAAGCAGGCGTCAAAAACATAAAGAAGATATGGATAAAAGACTCAGCCATAGACGCCATATGC
>CAVVMY010000009.1:0-19937 GCA_963749405.1 Candidatus Altarchaeales archaeon
ACCGCGACCACCGTCCCTTGTCGAAAAAGCCGCGACGGCCGTGTCGAACGCAGGGCAAGCAGTGAAGGAGCAAGCGAGCAAGACCGGCAACACGTTCGTGAGCGCGTGGCACTGCCTGAAGTCATTGTTCAAAGAATGCGGCAGCTAGCCTGGATGACATTACGAGCGGCTGCCTAAAAAGGGCCGCGCGACTGCGTTGTGCGGCCCAAGTCTAAGGAGGAAACACTGCAACCGCGTGGATTGATGTTGCGCCACACAGCCGGGCAGCCAGAATGCGGCCGAGTTGCTTCAATTCTTCTAAAGGGGTCATGCCTCACCAAGGCAACACCAGAAGGATAACAGCGATCGTGAGTATGACCGCGACGATGATCTCCGTACGACTGAAGTAGGGCATCTCACGTTAGCTCGCGATCTTGATCCCGACGTACACGTGCGGCAGGTAAGACCAACCGACATAGGCCGTCAGTGCACTGAGGGTGACGATTGCCATGCAAACGGCAACTCGCTGGCTCACACTCGTGCCCCTCGTATACCCGCAATAGAGACAGACCCCCGGCTGAACCGAAGCGCTTGCACCACATCCTAGGCATTTGCGGTGTCCATGGTGTCCCCCGTTTCAATTGCCGCGCTGCCACCAAGCCAAGATGGCGCAAAAGAGAATAGCCAGTGTGAGAAATGCGATAGTGGAGTTTTCGCTCAGGCCATGGGATGGCCACCACTCAAGATAGGAATCAAGCATCCAAAGCTGATGCAGAGCGCTCGCCAGTAGAACGTAGAAGAGCCATGCAGGATTATTATGATTGTCTTCATGGTTTAATCGCCGGAAACCATTGCCGCCAAAACGACGAAACCGAACAACGCAAGGGCGGCCTCCAAGCTACCGGTCACTGCCACAACAACTGCGCTCAAAGCGAAGCCGATTGCGATCCAGACGCAAAACCGAAAGACAGAATTGCGATCGTGCTCCTTAAGTTCTTTCACCCGATCTTTATGCAAGTCTTCCAATTCGTCAGACATGAGCGGCTCCTAAGACGCGACCGCTCTTGCCGTGATGGAGCCCCATAACGCACCCCAAAAGAAACCGACGACGGCACCGATACTGCCGAAAGCGGCGCCAAGCCATGTGAATCCGATTGTCACCAATATTAGCATCAAAAGAGCACTTAATGATCGCATTTTTCCTCATCTCGCTTGCTTCCCCGACTGAAGCTTGGTCCAACGCGCCTTGGCGAACGCTTCCGCGGCGGCTTCGTGTGGATCAGAACCTTTGTCGAGCAATTGCTTTCGCGTGTCGTCGTAGAGTTTCAAGCGCTCTTCAATTCTGCGCTGCTCGTCGGCTGAGAGCTGCCGATCAAAAACGATAATGCCCATGCTCATCTCGTCAGAAAGACGCTCGCACTAGGACGCTAGCTTCACATATACGCTTCCGGGACGTGCGACCAACCAACATAGACGAGCAGCACACTGAGGGCGAAGAGTGCCACGCCAAATGCAATTCGTTGTATCGTGGTGGTGGCGGTCGCGAAGCCGCAACGGGGACAGGTCCCTGGCTTAACAAAGATGGTTGCGCCGCATCCTAAGCACCTGGTGGTGTCCATGACTTCCCCCGTCAGCTTGCTAGACGCCGCACAGACCCGTCACTGCTCTGTCGTGTTTACGCCCTTAGGGACAAGACGGAAAAGTTTCCTGCGTTCGCTCGGGCGGCCGTCGCCGTCAATAAGCCAGCGGAGATCCTCAGCGATATCGGCTAGATATTGGGGACCCGTGGCGTTTCCTCCAATGTATTCGTTTGTTATTCCTTCTTTTACCAGGACTGCGTGTATCCGGTTCTTGAGCGCGGTTCTCTGATGCACCAGGGACACGCGATGGGATACAAGAGACCTTAGGTCTCTTATCTCCTTGTCCGGGATATAAGCTTGGGGAATCAAATCCGCCTTCAAAAGCTCGGCCAGAATCCGTGAATCAATCTTATCCGTCTTTATCCTGGCCGAAGCAATAGCCTTAACCCTCAGAGGATGGGCTGCGACCACTCCAAAGCCTTTTTCTTTCAAGTAATCATACAAAGGCAGCGAGTAAGGACAAGCCTCTACGACCACCTTACTGCCCAAAGTCAACTTCTCTTCCAGCATCTTAAAACCCGTCTGCGTGTTAGGGAAAAAAACCTCCCTAACACCCGATTCATCAATCAACGTCCCATTACACCTTACCTTATGTGTATCCGCTCCAACATACATAACGCACCTCCGAAAAGCTACATATGCAACAATGTAACTATTCGCGAGGTGTTTTCATATCGTCATTTTATAACTCAGCATGTTAGATATGTGTGGTTCGTAACATTTGTCAGGCCGCAGCCATACAGTTGGTTCAAAGTTGGAAAATCCAGGCATCCTCCACTCTGACTTGATTGGGTTGTCCAGCAGGGCATGCCTCCGCAGGGATTGGTCCAATTCGAACTCTGCGGTATGGAAGCGAGCGCAGCTGCTCCCGGCCCCACCGGGGCGGTTTCATTAGCCCACAAGTTAGCTTCGTCTCTGCAATGAACACAATTAGGCGGATTTGTGTAAAGCATTCCCCCCGTTGCGTTGATGCAGTTTGCGAGATTATCTGCTGTCAGCAGGGTGGCTGAAATTGTTGTAGTGGTGGTCGAAGTGGTTGTAGTAGTCGTAGTAGTGGTCGCAAGAGTCGTAGTTGTCGTATGAGTTGTCGGAGGCGCCATAGTTGTCGGTATCCTCGTAGTCGTCGAAGGCTCGGTCACAGGCGGCGTAACATATATAACAGAGATTACGGCAGCGGTGATCATTATAAGTATCAGGGCCAATATGACATTTATTATGCCTCTTTTTGCCTCTTCTCTGTCGGAGGGATTGTCGGCAGTCTTCCATCTGATGGCATGCAGGGTTATCATGAGAGCAGCAAGTCCTGCAGCGATGCCGTATAACAGGTTGTTTAACCCTCCGACAGTCTCTATTATATCCTCAGCATAAGCCGGGCTTATGATGCAAAATATGAGGAATATCGACCCCATAATACGTGCCTTTCTCAAATATTTTTTACTGTGCATTCCGATACCCCAAATCGACAAACAGACCCAAGTAAGACAAGTCTCTGCCCGATTCATTAGATACTTTAATTACAATTCCTTAAATACTTTTAGTTTTCCCCCGAGGCCCTGATATCGAGATTAATCCCAAGAAACTCGATATATTTAATATCTATCATCTATCTAAAGATAGCCAATATATTTAAAGTCTTTTATCTAAGTATTTAATTGAAAATTTATCCGTGATTGTTAAGATGTCTTTTTTCAAGAGCAGAAGAGCCCAGGTTGCTATTGAGTTTCTTACTAATTATGGTTGGATTGTGCTTGTTGGTTTGACTGCGATTATTATTGTTTCTCAGATGGGTTCTTTTAATTCTACTTCTTGTGATAAGGTGCGTGATGGTTTTTCTCAGATTGTTCCTACTGATTGGGGTGCTTCTATTAGTCCTTCTTATATTAGTATGTATGTTCAGAGCTCGGTCTGGGGATCCTGTTAATCTAACGAATGTGACTGTTTCCTTTGCTGATGGGGGTAATTGTACGTTGAATGGGGTGAATTTGTCTTTGAATCCTGGTCAGAGTACGTGGGTTACGGTGAATTGTTCTTTTGATTTTGGGAAGTATCATAATGGTGATTGTTTTTCTGCTCAGGTGGAGTATGATTATATTAATCTGCGTTCTCATAATTTGGATAATAGTGTGGGTAAGATAAGGGGTTCGTTTGAGGTTTTGTTTGTTCCTACTTCGACCACTACGACTACGACCACTACTACGACCACTACTCTTGCGACCACTACGACTACGACCACTACAACTACTACGACTACTACGACCACTACTACGACCACTAGTGGGTCTACTACGACTACGTTGTGTTCTACGAATGCTAATTGTCCTTTGTGTCAGATGTGTAGTGGGGGTGTCTGTGTTAATCAGAGTGCCGGTCAGGATTTGAAGAATGAGTGTCCTGGTTCTTTTGGCACCTGTGCTGATGTGAATTGTAATGGTGCGGGTGCTTGTGGTTATTTGGCTGCTGGTAAGCAGAATTGTAGTACTTGTCAGGGTTGTACTGGTTCTAGTTTTGTGTGTGCTAATGTGTCTAATGGTTCTAATACGTATGGTGATTGTCCCGGGGCGTTTGGTGCTTGTACTGCGAGCACATGTAATGGTGCGGGTGCTTGTAATTATTTGGCTGCTGGTAAGCAGAATTGTAGTACTTGTCAGGGTTGCAGTGGTTCGAGCTTTTCATGTGTTAATGTTGTTGCCGGGAATGATACGTATGGTGATTGTATTGGTAACTGTGATGAGTGTAATGGTGCGGGTGCTTGCAGGGCTAATAATGCCCTTTGTAGTAATTCAGTAGCCTCGTGTTTCTGTTCGGGGTCGAATAATTCCTATAACTGTCAGAGCTGCCCTGATACCTATGGTTTATGCGGTAATCCGACTTGTACGAACTATACCTGCGGTAATACTTTTAGTTCGGCCGGGACTGATTGTGGTGGTTTCTGTCAGTCATGTAACGGCAATGGGACTTGTATTAATACGCCTGCCGGGTTTGATTATCAGACTGAGTGTCCTGGCTCTTTTGGTGCGTGTGCTTCTGATACATGTAATGGTGCGGGTTCTTGTGATTATCTGTCTGCTGGTAAGCAGAATTGTAGTACTTGCCAGTATTGTACCGGTTCCAGTTTCGTGTGTGCTAATGTGTCTAGTGGTTCTGATTTCTATAATGAGTGTCCCGGCGCCTTTGGCACTTGTGCTGGTGCTAATTGTAATGGTGCTGGTGCTTGTCAGTTTTTGGCTGCTGGGCAGCAGAGTTGCGGGACCTGTAAATATTGTACTGGCAGCAGCTTTACCTGTTCCAATGTCGCGGCAGGGACCGATCCTTATGGTTGCTGTGCATCGTCTTATAATGCGTGTTCGAGTATCTGCGTTAAGAGCGGTCCTGACGGTAATTGTAATGGTGCGGGTGCTTGTAACACTGGGGGGATGTCGGCTAATGTTTCCGTAGGCAACTATTGCAGTTCCGGAAGCGAGGTTGCTGGTACATGTAATGCAAATTACGCATGTACCAATGCCCAGAACACCAATGGTGCCTATAACAATGCTGCCAGCCCGTTTTGGACTCAGGGCTACTGCAACAGCGGAGGGGGCTGCGACCGTTCTGGAAGCACCGCAAATGCTGATCTCAGCAGCGGGGCCTGTGCGTGCATGATTGGGGCTGCGTACTGGGCGCTTGGAGGGGAGGTAGATGCCTCTGGCTGCTGTGGAAACGATGCCGGTGAATACAAGACGACCCGGGTCTGCACTTCAGGGTGCACGACCAATTCGTCCGATGACGCATGTTGCAGCGTGAGCAATAAATGCGTGTTTTCTTCGACATGCTATGTCAACGGCTCGACTTACAGCACGCTATACTGTAATGGTGGCTCTTGGATGACTACGACTACTACTACCACAACTACTACGACCACCACTACAACTACTACGACTACTACCACAACTACTACGACCACCACTACAACTACTACGACTACTACCACAACTACTACGACATTGCTGAATCTGTCGGTTGTATTGAATGGTCCATCAAATGGAGGGGTCCTATGAGCCTTTCTTCGGACATATCCTCCTCAGGGGATTACATATCCTTTACGAGCGTGAGAAGCATAAACCTGGATTGTAGGGGGCACGAAATCACCGGAGACGGAGCCGGCTTTGATATTAGAACATTGTCAAGCAATAACAACGCCATAAGTAACGTATTTTTAAACTATTTATTTAATAGGTAATGTAAATGTAAAAGTGTCAGGTTTTAAAATGTTTAAGGGGTTGTTTGTTTGTTTTTTGGTTTGTTTGTTTATTGCGCAGTCTGCGTATTCGGGCTCGATGGATAACGACAAGTTTTCACAAAGCCCCTTCTACGACCTTAAACTGCTTTATGACATTAACAGCGACTATAACGCAGGCGATACGATCTCTACTGATTTTACTGTGACTAATTTTGAGGATTTTCCTCTGAGCGATGCCCGGATAGTGGTTGACGTGGTTTCCGGTGGAGCGCAACGCGTGTATCCTTCTCAGTCTTCCGACGCCGATAAAGTCGTCTATGAGGGAGTCATTGATGGTTTGCAGTTTGCGCCCCTGAGCAACACGGCAGTTCCTTTTGTCTACCAGCTTCCGGAGGACTTAAAAGCAGGTAATTACCGGCTGGATGTCTATCTTTCCACGGTCAGGACGCCTGCCGTAGGGATACATTATTTATTCATGGCTCCGATGAGCCGGGCTTTCAAGGTCTCCGGCTCCGGAGACTTCCCCGCCGCAGTAATCTCCAGGACGAAAACAGTCATTGCCGGAGAACTAGGACAGGGAGGGCCGACCGTTGACCCGGCATCAGACGTAGTAGGCGAAGTCTACGTCAATAAGACCTCGGCGCAGGCTGCTGGAAATCTTTCCCTGGATGTTTCGATGTGTAGTTGGGATGACGTAGAGTGCCCAGAGGAGGATCTTGCGTTGAATGAAACCTTCTCTGTGCCTATGCAGCAGGCGGGTTTGGTCGGCGTACCTGTTGGTTTCAAGGCGCCTGAGAGGCCGGGGGTGTATTCTATAAGGCTTGAGTTAAGGGATGAGCAAGGCAGACTACTATCTCTTTACAGGAGTCGTCTGGTAGTTAGGGGCGCTGCGGCCCAGGTACGAAAGCTTGCCATAGACCAGCTTTATTTTGCCAAAGGCGATACCGGAAAGATTGTAGTCCTCGTCGGACCGTCTCCCGACAGTATCTCTGATGTGAAAAACGCCACGGTATCCGTCTACATAAAGAGGATAGAAGACGACGCCGTGGTTTACAGAAATTCCTCGATTATACCCGTGCTTTCTCCCAAGGGCGTAGACCGGGCGAGAGACTTCTTTAACTTCACCGCACCGGAGGATTTGAGCAATTACACAGTATGCGCTGAAGTATCCTCCGATAAGGCGCAGTTATACGACAAATACTGCTTCAGGGTAAATGTCAAATCACCCGAGGCCCCTGCAGCCCCGGCAGTTAAAGAAGAAAAACAGCCGCAGCCTACAGGCACCTCCCCATATCTCTGGGTTGTCTTAATTCTGATTTTTGTGGTATTAGTCTACCTCCTAAGAAAAAAGAAGAAACAGAAAAAAGACAACAAAAAAACAAAAGACTCCGGCGAGGAAAAAAACCATGCAATAACACTCCTCTTACTAGCCACCCTCCTACTAATACCACTATCCCAGAATACATCAGCTTTGCTATGCAGCAATGATATCGATAACAGCGAACGTTGTATCACTGACTGGGAAAATTATCTGGTTTATCAAACTGGCACCATCACCTACACCATCGACGTCTCTGGCCCGAGCGGATATAATTGGAGTCCGGCCACACACAACCTACAACTATGCCCGGGAGACAGCGTAAGCATCGACAACATAGACACGATTACTTACAATTGCAACAACGGAGGCGGAGGGTCTGAATATAGTTGGAGCAGTAGTCCTGGGTCTGCTATGCTTCTCGCATGGACGTTCGAATCAGGAACCCAGATAAGCTCATTTGCTAACGCATGCGGCCCTGTGAACAACGACTGCCCAGGAGGTAATATTGCTCTCAGAAGCGATCTGATAGGCAATTCATCAACTACTTATATGTACCATCTCCCGTATGCTTGCATTAACAGTGTTAACAACTTTATGAGCAACGTATTTTACAACGTCGCTGCAGGACATACTTATACCCTATATATTGATGACATAAACGCCTTCTGCTCAGCAGGTTCAGATGTCTCAGATTTATACTTCTGTCCCGACCTGAACGGCTCGTGGAGGAGTACTGTATGCCAGCCAGGTTCGTTCACCATGGCCCAGGTAGACGGCTGGGTTAATTTGGATACGATTACCGTACAAGTCAACTCATGTGTTTCCACTACGACAACCACCCATGCCACTACGACCACGACAACCACTACTACTACGACCACCACTAAGGCCACTACGACCACTACGACCACGACAACCGCACCTACCACTACGACCACGACAACCGCACCTACCACTACGACCACGACAACTACTACTACGACCACGACCCCTACTACCACTACCACTACTACCACTACTACCACTACGACTACTACCACAACTACCACCACACTCCGGAGGGTCAACGTCACATTCTCTTATACCCCGAACAGCGGCTATTCTTTGACCCACTGCGATCTTTGGACGAACATTTCCGGATGGGCTCTTAACCAGTCGTCTTCTTCCCTGACCCTGGGACAGCTTAACAATTTCACTGTATATGGTGTTCCGACCGGCAGCTACAGATGGAATGTGCAGTGTTTCGACAGCGGCAGCAGGTCAATCTTCGCAACAGCGAATTGGACTTTCAGTGTCTCATAATAAAAAAAATTCCTGGCGGTCTGCATCTCAACCCAGTCTGCAATGTGTTGGAACAGCAGAACGCCTGCCAAGCGCTTTTGGGGTTGACTTACTTCTCTTTGGGATTATAAATCAAGAAAATAGGCTAAAAAGTGATTTATATTTAACGGAATCTAATTAATATTCGGTAAGGAACAAGAAATGTGGGAAATAGAAAAGGAATGGATTTTTTTTCGTTCGTAATCAAAATGGGAAAAAAGAAGAAACCGGAAAAAGACGACAAAAAAACAAAAGACCCCGGCGAGGAAAAAAACCATGCAATAACGCTCCTCCTAATAGCTGCCTTTTTACTGATACCCATGTCTCAGAATTCATCAGCTACGTTATGCAGGCTGGAGGCTCTTGGGTAATGGCCCGTGTCAATGGCTGACTTATAACTCCGGCACCATCACCTACAACGTCGACGTCTCTGGCCCGACTGGGTATAGTTGGAATCCGGCCAACCACAATCTGCTCCTATGCCCCGGGGACAGCGTAAGCATCGACAGTATAAGCGGGGTGACTTTCCACTGTAACAACGGAAGAGGAGGGTCTGATTGGAGTTGGAGCAGTACTCCTATGCTGGTCGCATGGACGTTCGAATCAGGATCCCAGATAGGCGCATTTGCTAACTCATGCGGCCCTGCGAACAATGAGTGCACAGGAGGTAATATTATTCTCAGAAGCGATTTGATAGGCAATTCATCAACTACTCAGTTGTACCAGGCTCCGTATGGTTGCATGAACACTATTAACAACTATATCAGCAACGTATTTTCAAGCGTCACTGCAGGGCATAATTATACTCTCTATATTGATGACATAAACGCCTTCTGCTCAGAAGACAAAGATGACACCTTACAAATAGACTTCTGTCCCGACCTGAACGGCTCGTGGAGGAGCAGTGCATGCGAGATAGGTTCGTTCACCATCCCACAGGCAGACGGCTGGACTAATTTGGAAACGATTAACGTAAGCGTCGGGTCATGTGCTTCTACTACAACCACCAAAGCCACCACAACCACTAAGGCCACCACAACTACGACCACCACTAAGGCCACTACGACCACTACGACCACGACAACCGCACCTACCACTACGACCACGACAACCGCACCTACCACTACGACCACGACAACTACTACTACGACCACGACCCCTACTACCACTACTACGACCACTACTGGGCCTCCGGGTACATGTAGTTACTCCCCTTCATCCACTCTCGTAGCCGGAGTAAACAGCATATACTTCAGAACACCACATCCCTACACCAACAACATGAACTGCGTGTCAGGAACATACACCTGCCCGGCAGGAGCCATTTTGGTGATACACGATAATACTTCCATCCTGTCCGGCGACTGGTTCGGTTACGCTGCAAGCAACGGAGACAGCTCAAGCTGGTCAGGAGTCTCATCAGGCTATGAGTTTGATAACACTTTTGAGAACGCTGTATGGTTGACATTTA
This sequence comes from Candidatus Altarchaeales archaeon, assembly GCA_963749405.1. Taxonomy (GTDB): domain Archaea; phylum Altiarchaeota; class Altiarchaeia; order IMC4; family QMZM01; genus CAIYYO01. The sequence continues at coordinate 9,948 of CAVVMY010000009.1, forward strand.
CGTCAGACGCGTCAGGAACCTCTTGGGGAGCGGACGTCGATTATATACTATGCTCTACTACTACGACTACTACAACTACTAAGGTCACTACGACCACGACAACCAAAATCACTACATCAACTACTACGACTACTACTCGGCCGACTACTACCACGGTTTTTTCGACCACGACTAGGCCAACGACCACGTCTTCGACCACTACGACTTCTACGTCTTCCACATCAACCACTTCCTCCACAACCACTACAATATGTTCAGTGAACAGCCAATGCGGCGTATGCCAGAAGTGTTCCAAAGGTTTCTGTGTGAATCAGGCGTCTGGGGAGGATTTAAAGAATGACTGTCCGGGCTCCTTTGGTGCGTGTGCTGGCCGTGTCTGTAATGGTGCTGGCGCTTGTAAGTACTTATCTGGTAAGCAGTCTTGTGGTACTTGTCAGACTTGCAGCGGCTCACGTTTCACGTGCAGCAACGTCGCGTCCGGGACAGATCCCAATAATGATTGTGTTGCTTCTTGGACTGGTTGTTCTGGTTCATGTGTCCGGACTGGGCCTGATGGGAACTGCAATGGTTTAGGAGCTTGCAACACTGGTGGGCGGTCGGCTAATTGTGCGCCCAATACCATATGCTCTTCCGGTTCGTGCGTTTCGTCAGGATACTGCAAAACTAGCTCGGTGTACTGTTCGTCAAACAGGTATCGGTACCAGGACAGCTACAGGTGCGACGGCTCTGGGTCGTGCAGCTATGTTAAGGTGTCTTCAAATTTGCAGGATTGCGGTACTGACTACTGGGACACCTCCCAGACCCGGGTGTCTGGCCAGTACATACAGCATGTATACCATTCGAGGGGTTGTTCTTCCGGTGTATGTTATGACAGCACTTCTTGGCAGAACTACACAAATCACTGCGACGATGGGGTGAAAGACTGCGACGAGACCGGGAGGGACTCTGGCGGAAGCTGCTCGGACTATGGTCCATGTGGAACCTGTTGCGCAGTGGGATCAACCAGTTGCTACTTGTCCTGCTCGATGATTGATGTGAATGCATTGGGTGGGACTGTTACGGACTGCTGGACTGATGGGTGGGCGACTTATGTGGATTATCGGAAGAATGGTCGTATCTATGATGTAAAAGGGACCAGCGACTGCTATTGCGGCTTCTGAATGCCTTGTTGTGCCCTGCAATCCGTCTAATCTTCTTTAGGTTGAAATATTTCGGACGCTTAGATTAGGTAAGAAATTAGAATTAAAATTCCCCTGATACCTAATTCTTTTACGTAAGATGGCTGAATACTACAGAGCGGTAACTGACAAGGTTTCAGAGATACGCATAATCGAAGCATCAGACCAAGACCTGGAAACGATATGCAAGGAGCGGTCCCTGGGGCTGAGTTTGGAAGAAATCAAGAAGGTCGCATCCTACTTCAAAAAAGAGGGGCGCGATCCAACAGATGTGGAGCTTGAGGCTCTTGCCCAGGCTTGGAGCGAGCACTGCTGCTACAAGACCAGTAGATCGGTTCTGGAGCGGACGGTTTTGGATACCAGCACTCCGGGGGATATATGCATCGTCTCGGAAGATGCAGCAGTCGTGGACTTCGACAAAGAGCACGGCTACGTCGTGGCATTGGAATCCCATAATCATCCTTCTGCGCTCGATCCCTACGGGGGAGCGGCAACGGGAATAGGAGGAATACTTAGAGACGTTGTCTGCATGGGCGGGCAGCCGATAGCATTGATAGACCCGATATTTTTCGGCCCTCTCGATTATCCTGAAGAAAAGCTCCCAGCTGGCACAAAGCATCCGAAATACCTTTTCCGCGGCGTTGTTTCTGGGATAGCGGACTATGGGAACCGGGTGGGGATACCGACAGTATCCGGCCTGGTGGAATTCGACGAATCATACGTCGGCAACTGCCTTGTCAACGTGGGATGCATAGGCTTTATGCGAAAGGACAAGATAGCAAGAAGCATAGCCGGAAACGTAGGAGACGTCTATATCGTCGCCGGAGGGAAGACCGGGCGCGACGGAATACACGGAGTAACATTCGCATCCGCAGAACTCGGAGAGGAAAGCGAATCCGACATACCCGCTGTACAGCTCGGCTACGCAATAATGAAAGAGCCCCTCATGCACGCCTGCCTTGAAGTAAACGAAAAAGGCCTGCTAACCGGAATGAAGGACTTCGGCGGAGGCGGCCTGTCATGCGTCTCAAGCGAAATGGCCTACTCAGGAGGAAAAGGAGCAACCGTCTATCTGGACAAAGTACCTCTAAAGCAGGACAACATGGCTCCATGGGAAATATGGGTATCCGAGTCACAGGAAAGAATGATGCTCTGCGTAAAACCAGAGAATGTCGATGCAGTCCTTGCTGTATTCGATTTCTGGGATGTCCCCGCAGCAGTAGTAGGCACAGTGGACAACTCCAAAAAGATAAAAGCAGTCTACAAAGGAACGAAAGTACTCGATCTGGACCTGGAATTCCTCATAAAAGGAGTGCGCTACGAGCGACCCTACAAGATAAAAGAGCTGAAAGAAAAAGACATCGAACACAAGATGCCGGACCTGAAAGAAGCAGTATTCAAGGTCATGAATTCTCCGCGCATCGGAAGCAAGGAATCAGTTATCAGAAGATACGACCACGAAGTACGCGGAAACACAATACTAAAACCTATGCAGGGCATCATAAACAAACAGACACACGGAGACGCAGCAGTGATAAGACCCCTGCAGGGCAGCTACAGAGGCCTGGCCATAACCTGCGCAGTAAACCCGAAATTCTGCAGGATAGATGCCTACTGGGGCGCAATGAACGCAATGGACGAAACAGTCAGGAACCTCGTCGCCGTAAACTCAAGGCCTCACACAGTCGCAGACTGCCTAAACTATGCGAACCCTGAGAAACCGGAAAGACTCGGCGAACTTATAAGAGCATGCGACGCACTACAGGAAGCCGCAAATGTCTTCTGCACGCCATTTGTCTCAGGAAACGTAAGCCTATACAACGAAGGCGCCATAGGCCCGGCCGCGCCCACGCCAACAATCCTCGGAGTCGGAATAGTAAAAAATGTAAGAAAAGCAGTATCTGCGGACCTCAAAAAAGAAGGAAACCTCCTCTACATAATAGGGGAAACCAAGAAGGAACTAGCCGGCTCGGAATACTACAACATCATGGGCTACGCCGGAGGATACCTACCCAAGGCAAACGTAGAGAAGACCAAAGAACACATGGAACAACTACTCTACGCAATGGACCAAGGCCACGTCAAAAGCTGCCACGACCTCTCGGAAGGCGGGCTCATAGCCGCAGCCGCAGAAATGTGCTTCGGCGGAGACCTCGGAATAGCAATAGACCTCACACCCATAAAAGACCTGCGCACAGACCACAAAATATTCTCAGAATCAAACGGACGATGGCTCATCGAAGCAGAACCGAAAGACCGGGAAAAAATAGAGAAAGCAATACCAGACGCAAAAAAGATAGGCCGCATCCTGAAAGAAAAACAGATAAAAATAAGAGACGGACAAACTGAGTCTGGCATTGCCGCTGGACGAACTACGCGAGAAATGGGAGACTGCGGTGGAGAAGGAAAAATCAGCCCCTTAAAGGGGGTGATATACAAACACACAAAATGATAAAAATTAAAAGAGGTGCAAACGCAAGGCTATACCCTGCGTGTTTGTAATGACCAAAGCATGCATACTAATAATCGAAGGAACCAACTGCGAAGAAGAAATGAAAAATGCGCTCACAAGCGCAGGCATAGCCGCAGAGATAGTCCACCTAAAACAATTGACAGGCGACGCCCCCCGGGAAATGACGCGATCCCTCTCAGACTACGAAATACTCATGCTCCCAGGCGGATGGTCAGCAGGAGACTACGTATGCGCAGGCGCAATATTTGCTGCAAGGATCAAGAGCAAACTCATGGGCGAAGTCGCGGAATTCGTAGAAAACGGATACCTCGTAGGCGGGATATGCAACGGCTTCCAGATACTCACAGAGCTTGGCCTCTTGCCTGCATTCGACGGTATACCAGATCAGCCTACTGCGGCGCTGACAAACAACCTCAACACAAAATTCCAATGCAGGCCCGTATACCTGCGCCATGAGAACAAATGCGCATTCACAGGCAACATCAGGCCCGGACAAGTCCTACAGATACCGGTAGCACACGGAGAAGGAAGGCTCACATTCGGGGAAAAAGACGAACTCCTGCTGCAGGAACTCATAGAAAACAAACAGATAGTATTCCGCTACTGCAAACCAGACGGATGCATCGCAGACGGAGAATTCCCCTGAACCCCAACGGCAGCCTACACGACATAGCAGGGATCACAAACCCGGAAGGAAACGTCCTCGGCATGATGCCCCACCCGGAACGGGTGATGGAAAAAATACAGAACGCAGACTGGACAAGGACAGGTCCGGCAGGCGCGGGAGACGGCAGGATATTCTTTGAAAGCATCGCAGAATACGCAAAAAAGAAGTTCTAAGCTCTTCGGAGACGATGCTTCTTAACCTTGTCTCTCTTATCAGGCGGACCAAACGCGTAAATGGTCAAAGCCTTTTTTTTGGGCTGGATATCTTATTTAACGTATTGCCTGTTTTCTTTTAAGTATTTTTTGATGAACCATTGGATGAATATGTTATCCTGTTTCTTGGTTTGAGCCCTTTCTAAGGCGTTGTAGTAGCTTGCGCGGTTTTCGTAAGGGATGTTCATCATCGGGTAGCCTTCCTTGTGGAGTATGTAGTTCATCACCAGCCTGCTTATCCGGCCGTTTCCGTCTCCGAACGGATGGATGGTTACGAGTTTTAGATGGGCGAAGCCAGCGAGTTCTACAGGGTTGAGTGTTTTCTTGTTTTTGTTGTACCAGCTAAAATAATCTTTTAGAAGGGGATAAACCTCTACAGGCGTAGGCGGAATGTATCTGCATCCTGATATTGCTACCTGATAGTTCCTTATATTTCCTGCAATGTCTATCTTCGTCCCGGCGAATAATTTCTTGTGCCAGTAGATAACGGTCTGCAAATTCAAATCCTTTTTGTGCTCTAATACTTCCTGGAATAGTCTGTCGTGGGCTTCAGCTTCTTTTACGTCGTCCAAGGGCTTTCCCTTCGGCGAGATACCCTTCTCCAGCAGGTCCGAAGTCTCCCTGTATGTGAGTTTTCCACCCTCTATCCTATTTGTATCGTACGTGAACCTTACCGAGAATATGCGCGCTTGCTTGGAGCTGACGGAAGACGGAATTGCCGCCAATTCATTTCTATAATTTTTCTTTATTGACTCAAGCAGAGGATACCATCTGGCTTTATAGATTTCCGATAAAAAATCTTTTTTGATCTCCTCTATGTTCTCCGGAAGGCTCTTACCCAGGTATTTCTCCTCCTTTCTAAAAGAATCACCTGACCTGATCGTGTGCTCGAGATAATAATAGGTCTTGCCCCGGATAGTCCTTTTCGTCACATGGACCATAGTAATATATTACCACCACATATTTAAAAAATAACAGAAAATATACAAAATGTGGCTATAATGGAAAAATTAGAAAAAAAGGCTTTGAAAGTCTGGGCGAAGCCCTCTGGACAGCATTTAAAGGATTCTCACACGCTCTCAATCCTCGGCGCCAAATAGTAGATTACTCGTCCGTCGCCTATTGCGTATTCTATCCTTATGGGCGCGTCTGATCGCATCTTCATCAGTATGATTGATTGTGCGTCTGACGCCTTTAGCAGGTTGTTTAGCTGGTCGAGTGCGAATACCGCTTTTGCTTCTTGTTTTGAGTTTATGCTCATTAGTTTGTCTTTTTCGAATTTGATGTCTACGCTGCCTGTGTCGCCGTCTGCTTTTATCCAGAAGCCGTCGCCTATTTTGAGGGATACGTGGTTGCTTACGAGTTCTGCGTCTTTGAGGGCTTCTTTGAAGGTGTTTGCTATTATCTTTAGGTCTGTCGTGTAGTCGATTTTGGGCTCTTTCGGGGGCATCGAGGTTGATTCTATTATGGCGAGTGAGAAGCTTCGTGTGGTTTCGCCTTTGAAGACCATCTTGAATCTTGTGTCCAGGGTCAGTTCTATGCGGTCGTCGGTGCGCATCCTCTTGGTTATCTTTGACAGTTCTGCGAAGTCTACTCCTATGTTGACTGCTTTTTCTACTTTGTATTCTTCAAAGACGCTTGCCGGCAGTTCCAGGTCTACGAGCGCTATCTGGGACAGGTCCATGGCCCGGAGCTTGACTCCTTTCTCGTCTATCTGGAGCATTCCTTCATCGATCAATGCAGCTACTGCTTCTATGCTGTTTTTCCATGCCTTGGTGTCGGAGATTACTGCGTGAAACATTTTTCCAATCTTAATATTATATCTTCCATCTTTTAAAAGTCAGAATTTATGGGTTAAATCGCTTCTCTACATATTCTTTGTCCAGTGAGAGTATGAAGCTTGCCGCTTTCGGTCCTCGTTCTTTTCCTGTGAGCACTTTATAGACTGCAGTAAAGAGCATGTCTGGTTTTAGGTCTGTTCCCCGGGCGGTTTCGTATATTCTTTTGTGGAACTGTTCCGGCGAGAGTTCGGAGTTTATTTCCCGGGTTAGTTTTTTCAAGCCTTCCTTCTGATCTTTGGAAAGCAGTCCATATTCGTTTTTGGATTCCTCCTCTGACAGGAGTTTGAATCTTAGGTTCTCGGGTCCGCGTGTTTCTATCCAGTTCTTAGAGCAAATAAGCCGTCTATTCAATCTGTCCCTGTCAAAGTCTTTATATCCCAGGGTTGTGAGTTTTTTTTCTATCCTATTCATGTCGAGGTCTGGGACTATCTGTGACAGTGTCGTGCACAGGGTGAATGGTACCTGTAGCTGCTTTGGTTCTCCCACCTGTGAGAGCAAATAGCTCCTGGCGGCTTTTATAGCGTCTATGTCTGCGCCTTCGGATGGTCTGAGAAAAAACCTCTCAGCTTCATCGTATTCGTCTACCAGGACAGGGATGGTCAATAGGTTTATGTCCCTCTGTTTGTTGAGGCGTTTATACATGAGGAACTTTAATACTTCGGGCTCGCATATCTTTTCCCATTCTTCCAGTGTGATAACGTTGCCCCTGGATGAAGATATCTTCTCTCCATTGAGCGTGAAGAATTCATAGATGACTGGCATGGGCGGATCCCAGCCGAAAACGTCTTTGCTGACCTCGATAGACGTCCAAAAAGACCCTCCTGCAGCCGCATGTTCTTTGCCGAGCGGCTCGCATGTGACCTTGAAGTGATGCCACCTTGCAGCCCATTCCACCCGCCAGGGCATCTTCCCCAACCCCTTTCGCACATCTGAGACCCCTTCATGTCCGCAGCCTTCTGCTTCCCCCCCTGAGACCTTGGTAGTCTTGCAGACATAATGAATCATGTCACCTACCCTCTTGCAGGCTTTTGCAGTGGAGATACGGCCGCATTTCTCACAAATAGGAGTCCAGGGAATATAATCCGCTGGAAGAGGCTCGGTGCGAAATTTATTCAGTATCTGCGCTATCTGCTTAGATTTATCCAGGGCAGTTTTTATCTCTTCATAGAGTGCGCCCGACCTATAAAGCTCGGTTCCTGAGTAAACAGTTGGCGTCACTCCGTAATCCGAAAGCTCCTTGATGAATTTCGAAACAAAGTGGTCTACGAAATTCTTATGGCAGCCGTATGGATCAGGAATGTCTTTCACAGGATAACCCAGATAATCCTTCAGGGCCTCCATGCCTCTTGGCACCTTCCTGAACGGGTCTGAGTCGTCGGCCACCCATATCAATTCTACGACAGATCCTTTCTTTGTAAGTGCCTTACGTATGGCGTCAGCACGGATAACGTCGCTGGCATTCCCTATGTGAGGGATGCCGGAAATAGATGTGCCGGTCTCGATGACTTGTTTTCCGCCCCGCTTCAAAAGCGCCTGAGCTGCGTCGTCTGCCCAATGACCGTGCTCTTGCTCCTCCTGCTGCATGGTATATATATAAAGCCCGGCCGATAAATAACAGATAAGCCCACAGGCAACCTAAAAAAACTAAAATACAATCTTCCCCTTTTTAAATTATATGCCCTGTAAAAAGAAAGAAAAAAGGATTCCCCTCTGTATTCGGTGGTTTCTGCTTGTTTTTCTTGATTTATTCCCCTAATACCCGTATATAACTGACGGTGTGATGATGCGAACTACCCACCAGCCCTTTTTCTTTCCTTTCTAAAGAAAGTAAAGAAAAAGCGCTGGCGGAATAAAGAAAGGAAAGCGGAATTCGCTTCGCGAATCCAGTCATTTATTACTATTTTCTCTGATTTATTCCTCTACTTCCCTATATTAACGACGGTGTGATGATGCGAACAACCACTGATATGTGATGATTGATGGGCGAGCTGACCGTCATCCCCTTATGGGGTTGCTATCCTATTTTCCGGAATTTATGGCTTTAATCCCCTATTTAAGACTCCAATAAACCACAATATGGATCACGAAGTAAAGCGCGCAATCGACCACATGCTGGAAACGAATCCTGTGAGAAAGGTTTTCTGGCATATGGACGATAAAGTGGAAGGCCTTTCCTATGGGATAAGACAGGGCGATGACGCTATCGTCGTCGGAGACTTGGTCATAAACATGGAAGGCCCGTATCCCCTGAAGATAGGCAGAAAGACAGGCCTGATACACACGGTTTCCGATATCGTGGTCATGGGAGGCAGGCCCCTATATGCGCTGGACTCAATGCAGGTTTCAGACATAAAGGAAGCAGAGGAAGTCTGCGAGGACATAAAGAAGCAGAGCGAAGGCCTGGGAGTCCCAATAGTAGGCGGAAATACACAGATGGAGGATCTGCTTCTGCCATGCGTATCTTTTGTAGTCGTGGGGAAGATCATAAACAAGCCAATACCTGACTCCGGGATGCAGTCAGGAGACAAGCTATTCATGGTGGGCGAAGTAGTCGAAGGAGAGACTGGAGAGCGCGTAGCCCGAGCCAAGACCAAATTCGACACCGTGATCGACATGATAGAAAAAGGGGTTGAAATACATGCTGCAAAGGATTGCTCCCGCGGCGGATGGTTCGGCAACATGTGCGAGATGCTGGTAAAAGCTCGCAAAGGAATAAACATAACCAGCATACCCTACTCAAGAATCACCCGATACATGGGCACACACCTGATATCGGTCCCAGAAACTGAGATGAAGCGAGTCGTTGACATAGCTACCCGCCACAGATGCCCTGTAGTGGAGATGGGTTCGGTGAAAGACGAACAAACAGTATCCATCGGCGGAGAAACCTACGTTGAGAAGGAGACAATGGAAGAACTGATAAAAAACTTCCCATTCAAGAAACCGAAAAACTGATTCTATGCGCTCTGGATTTTCTGCTTTTCCATACCCTCAAGTATCATTCTCTGGATTCTTTCAGGATCCGGCACATTCAGTAAGATCATCTCTATATCCGGGCCCCCAGAGGTATCTACATATATGTCTCCCATATCTATCATGCGTTCCTCTATATTCTTGCTAACCTTAACATTCTGTATCTTGTCATACTGAACATATATCAGCTTCTTTGAGAGAAGACCCGTCCTCTTAATCACCCTATAATTAGTGATAAAATACCTCGTCGAGTAGTGATTCACTAAAAGACTGACAGAAAAGACAACCCCTGAAAAAAAACATATCAGCGCAAAACCATCTAGAAGAAAACCAAACACGCCGCTAACCCCGGAAAGAAAGCCATACACAAAAAGCCCCAAAGAGATAACTATTGCCAAAATCGTGATTGACATCATCGTAAGCTCGGAAAACCAGACACCATAAGTCGAAAACAAAACCTCCTCATCAGGGATCAAATCCTCAGAATTTAATGAGGTCAAACCCTCGAACAAGCCCTCCACTGCTTTAAGCATGAATAAAATTAAGAAGGCATACTATAAATCTGAACCGCGTGTTTTACAACCACCCAATTCGTGTGGACTTTCAGCCCCGCTGAATGCAATAGAATTAGATAATGTCGTCAGTG
>CAVVMY010000010.1:0-19235 GCA_963749405.1 Candidatus Altarchaeales archaeon
GTACATCGTCTACTTCATATCAGGCCTGGGCCTGCTAACATTGATACAGAGCACGAATCTGACAAGGACAGTCTACTACGTAGCGGCCATAGTAGCAATACTCGCAGGACTGATAAACGTCAAAGAATTCTTCTGGGAAGGCAAAGGAATAAAACTCGCAATACCCGAATCACAGAAACCCAGGATCGAGAGATACATACACAAAGCATCCATTCCTGCGGCAATGGTCCTGGGAGTGCTGGTAGCGATGGTCGAACTGCCCTGCACAGGCGGGCCATACCTCGCAGTGCTGGGAATGCTGGCAAACGACATGACAAGGATGCAGGCCATACCCTACCTCATAGTATACAACATAGTATTCGTCCTCCCACTGTTCATTATCCTCGGAGCAATATACTTCGGCCTGCCGCCGGAAAGAATGGAAAAAATGAGAGTCCTAAGCAAGGGCTGGATAAGGCTCGCCATGGGAATATTCCTCATCCTGATGGGCGCATCAATGCTCATGGGATGGATCTGAAAAAAATATGGGAATACTTTCAAAGCTCGCGGAAAAAATCTCCTCCGCAGGAAGCGGAAACACCCTCTACTATCCGGGATGCCTGACCAAATACGTATCTGTCGACATCGAAAAAAACTATGAGCAGATACTCCGGAAAGCCGGCGTCGACTTTATACTCTTGAAAGAGCTGGAACTATGCTGCGGCTCGCCTGCATACAACGCCGGATACACCGACGATTTTCTGGACCTGATAAAAAAGAACCTCCAAGTCTTCAGAGAACACGACGTGAAACGGATAATAACAAACTGCCCGGCATGCTACAAAGTCTTCTCCACTGACTACGGAGAGCATTCAAAGGACTGGAACATAAAGACAGAACACGCAACAAAAGTGATCTGGGATGCAATAAAGAGCGGCAAACTAAAAATCAGCAGATGCTTTTCAGAAGAGATAACATACCACGACCCCTGCCACCTGGGAAGACACTGCGGCATCTATGAAGAACCCAGAGAGATACTAAAAGCCGTTGGATTTTCGATAAAAGAGATGGCAAATAACAGAGAGAATGCTTTCTGCTGCGGAGCCGGAGGCGGCCTGAAAACGAATCAGCCGGAGATATCAAACGAGGTCGCAAAGCAGAGAGTCAAACAGGCGGAAGACACAGGCACGAAAAAAATAATCACCACCTGCCCGCTGTGCTACCACCAGCTGAAGGAAAACTCAAAAAACATGGAAGTATCAGAACTGTCGGAGGTGCTCATAAAATGCCTGAAATAGACAACATCGAATCCTCCGCGGACGAGGCAGACAGGCTCGTATATTCCATGGACGCATCCGGCATCGAGGGAAAAACGGCATCGATAGTCTGGCCTAAAACTGCATCCGAAGTCCAAAGAATAGTAAAATACGCAATAGAAAACGGAATAGACATCGTCCCTAGAGGAGGCGGAACAGACCTTACAGGAGCCGCAGTCCCGGAAAATTCGATAGTCGTCGACATGACAAGGATGAACAGGATCATTGAAGTAGGAGTCGACTACGCAGTCGTTGAGCCCGGAATAGTCCTAGACAAACTAAACAGCGAACTGGAGAAGAAAAACCTCTTCCTGCCAGTAATACCGAGCAGCCACTCGGTATGCACGATAGGCGGGATGATAGCCTGCAACGCAGCAGGCGTGCGCGCCATCAAATACGGGAAGATACGAGAATGGGTCAGCGGCCTTGAGGTCATTACCGGAAAAGGGGACATCATAAACGTATCCTGCGAACAAGTCGGCGACTTCTGCGGAACAGAGGGAACGATTGGGATAATAACAAAGGCGCGCCTGCGCCTGACTGCTCCCCTGAAAAAATACACCGCATCAGTCTACAAGTACGAAACAGCCCAGGAACTATTGACGAAAACAAAAGAAGCGATCGAAAGCAAGAATGTAATCGCCATAGAATACATGGACAAATTCACAAACAAGCTGTCGGGCGACGAGGAACTCTACAGCCTCTTCATAGAATACGAAAGCGATGCAGGAGACATAAAGGACCTTGGGGAAATAGAAAAACGGATGCATAACAGAAACATAATAGGACAGACGCTGTCAAGCAATGGATACGTCGTAATCGAAGACCCGAAAATACCCCGCGATAGAATACCGGAGTTCCTGGAATTTTTGGTAGAAAGACAGATACCGAACTTCGGGCACATCGGGATCGGAGTGATACATTCGCGCCTGAAGCCGGATTACGACCTTGAGGAATTCCATGAAAAGGTGAAGGCCCTTGGAGGAGACGTATCCGGTGAACATGGGATAGGCCTTTCAAAGAAGAGATACGCACCTGCAGAAGTTGTCGAAAAAATAAAAAAACTAAAACAAAAATACGACCCGCAAAATATACTCAACAAAGGAAAAATAATAGAATGAAACTCGAAAAATGCAGAAGCTGCGGACTATGCAAGGCCGACTGCCCAGTATACAACGCGACCCTTAGAGAGACCATAGGCGCAAGAGGCAGGGCCATCCTCATAAAAAAGGATTATCCATCGGAGATATTCTACGCATGCTCGCTCTGCAAATCATGCGACAGCGAATGCCCGTCCAAAATCGAGCTTGCAAAGGAGATCAGGCTTATGCGCGAGCGTATGGTTAGAGAAGGAAAAGAAACCGAAGCAAACAAGGCAATGATAGAGAATATCAGGAGATACGGGAATCCTTTTGGAAAAATGGAAAAAGGTACGTTTCCAAAGAAGCTATACTGCTGCTAGCTTACATCCTCAGCTCGACAAGCTTTCCTACTATCGCTTTAGCGGCCTTTCGGTCCAGCTTATCGGCATCTATAAGGACTTTCACGCGGAAGATCTTTTCTTTCCCTCTTTTCACGGAATCTGCAAGGTCTGCAACTTCGCTTGCGTAGAGGTCTGCCGGCTCGTTAACCGGCTTTTTTCCTATCCTCGCTCTGTGAACATCCGACTGCATCCTCCGGAAATCTTTTTCCATGACATCTGCGGCGTCCGCAGTCGTCAGCTCTTCTAGGGTATAGCACATCCCAGGATGGCTCAGTATGGTCTTTGCCGCGCGTATTTTTCTGCTGCCCTGCGATTCTGCGGCGATGTGGAATATGTAAGAGCGTAGGCCGCTCCATAGAAAAGCGGATTCAAAGCTGTCCATCAGACAAGTAGTTCCTTCTCAGTCTCCTGCACTGCCCCGTCTACTTCCGTCTTCCTCTTTATCGTTCCTTTCCTCTTCGCAGCAAGCCGCACCTTCGCAGGATCGCTTCTGTATTCCTCAGGTATGACGAATTCGTTTATGGTGAATTCATGGCTTATCTTTATCTCCGTGTAGTCCTTTTTTACGCAGTCGAAACAGATGTCGTCTGCAACTACGCCAGCCATGCTGGCGTCAAGGGTCGCGGAAAAGAATTCTTCGTCTTTTTCTGATCCTGCCCTTGGCGGCTTCTTCTTGGTTTTGAGCTTTGCTTTTTCCGCCTGCAGGTCGAGGTAGAATGTCGCCTCCTTGTTTGCGTTGTAGAGTTCGAGCAGCGTTTTTGCGTCGGCTTCTCCTTTTATCTCAGTATTGTATACTCCCAGTTTCTTTTTTGATTTTGCCGCATAATCAGTTTTTATCTCGCTCTTTGAGAATACGTTTCCTGCAACGCTGATCTTTCCGCTGCTGTTTTGCAGTATCAGCCCTGCGATCGCGTCTGCGTACTCGTATGACCCGCTTATCTTTATGCTGCTGCCTGCTTTTTTTACTGTTATGGCCGGGCCTGCGAAGGAGCCTTTGCTGTATTTCACGAATTTCTGGTGTACATGTTCTTGGCCGGATTTTCCAGTGACGAGGTCCTTTATGTAGTCCATTTTTTATTCGACGATCTTGTTTTTTGACTTGAGGTATTCGATTATCTTTGGGTTATTTCTTGGGTCGGCTCCTTTAAAATAGCTTGAATTAGGGTAGCCTGCTTCCAGTTTCACGCTGTCCTGCGAGTTGATTCCAATGACGTCCATTAGGACTACTCCGCTGTTCGTTCCAGTGGATGCATTCGACCAGAACGTGCCTGAGTATATCTCCTGCCCGTCGATCATCACTGAAAAGGTCTTCAGGTATAGGCCTCCGAGGGTCGGCACGAGTTTTCCGTCCTCCTCGTCGTATACTATTTTCGAGCGCAGCACGCGCAGGCCGTCTTCGTTTAATTTTATCTCATTATTTGTGACGTTGTAGGAGATTATGTCGTCTTCCGAGATTATCAGATCCTGTCCCTGGTATATGCCAAATCCGCTGCCTACCACCGTAGGCGCAGGAGTGTCTTTTCCTGTCAGGCGGACAAGCACGTAGAGGGACCTTATCGTTTCAGTGGGCTCTGGCGTTATTTTCAGGCTGATAAGGTTTTCATATTCCTCGGGCGACAGTCGGTAGACAAGGTCTCCCTGTCCTTTGTCTTCCTTGAGGAATTCTGCCTGCCAGATATTTGCAAAGGCTTCCCGCCTCCTTTCGGGTGAAGCCCTGCGAAACAAGGCTTTCGACGTAATCGACTTTGGGCGCGACCTGCTTTAACGGAACAGTTACGGTCTCTCCTGCTCCGAGTTTTGGGATCACATCCGCGTAAACGTTTTTCCCTAGGAGCGTGTTTCCGTTCTTTGGAACTATCAGCATCAGGTCGTAGACAGGATAGCTTCCCTTGTTTTCTATCAGTGCTTCCTTTCTGTCGGCGTTGTAGATCATTCGTATCTGGTTCTGGAAGCTCACGCTGCCTTCGTAGAAGAGGGACCTCGTGTTTTGGTCCTCGTACTCTAGAAGGTCTGAGTCTACGTTATTTATTGTTTTTAGAATATCTGAGGGGTATGTCTCGCTGCCGCCCTCTGCAAACTGAACACCACTCCATGTAAATCCGTCAGCCTCTTTTGCTGCCTCCGGGTAAGACTCGGTCGGTCCTCCGCTTTTGAATGAGACCTGCACGTCGAATGGCTGCTTGGAATCAGAGTAGACATAGATCACAGGCTCTTTCACCAAGGGATGATCATCAGGCATCGTGGTCGTAGGTATTGCGCCAATGGGAGCGGATTCGAGCAGATATGAGGTATCAAGGCTCCCTCCTGACAGGACGCCCCATTCGTGGACTACGAATTTTCCGGAGGGCATGGTGGTTGTAGTAGTTGGAATCGTTAATGAGGTTGACGTGGTCGTCTGCAATTGCTGTTCCTGGGTAGATGTGGTTATCTGCATTGAAGAAGTAGTCGAGGCTGTATTGGATTGGTTGTTTTGCTGTACACATCCGCTTGCTAATAATAGAAACGCCAAAAACAAAAGGGTTGATAAGTTTTTCATTTTAGGATAGTTAATATGTATCTTCTATCCCTAAAAAAATGAATGAGGGATTGCTTTTCCGTCTCACGGCAGCAATTTCTTTTTCTTTATCTTTTCCGGCAGGTATTCTTCTGCTACGAATTCCAGCGACTTGCTTGCGAGGGCCTGTTGTTCCAGTCTGACGCCGAGATCGACCATCATCTGTAGTTCTTCTTTCCATTCTTTTTTCTGGAACCATGGGTATACTTGTAGTTCGGATATTCTTTTTTTGTCGACGTCTTTTAGTTTTTCCGTTACTTTGTCTAGGCTGTATTCTTTTATGTCGGTCATGGTCATGCCTACGAATTTGACGTCCGGGGTTCCGAGTCTTCTTGATTCGTGTGCGAGTGCCATTGATCCGGCTTTTAGCACGGAGTAGATGTAGTATCCCCATGGGTCGCCGTCTGTGAATACGATGACTGGGAGTTTTAGTTCCGTGCTTATTCTGTGTACCAGTCTGCGTATTCCGCGGGCGGCTTGGCCTTTGGTTGCCATCATTATGCAGTTGTTGTCTACGTGGAATTTTTCTTCTACCAGCCGGTCGAACATCGCTGCGGTCTCTATGACGAGGACGTAGTCTGCTTTTACGTCTGTGAATTTGTAGTGCTCGACTATGGAGGGGATTGCTAGGCCGCTTCGTCCGAGTTTTGAGCAGTCTATTTTGTCTCCTGAGTCTTCTATGGTTATTTTTCCGATGATTGTTCCTTTGTCGTCTGCTTTCAGGTGGAGCTCTTCGCGCAGGATGCCGAGCATGGTTTCCAGGTCGACGATCAACGGGTCTGATTCGTCCTGTCCTTCGAAGGTGTTTTCTTTGGTGTCTGCTATTGCGTGTTTTAGCTGGTAGTATAATTCCCTTATGCTTGCGGTCTTGTCTCTTTCTACGAGTTCTTTGCATTTTGCGGCTATCAGTATGCTTTGCATGAATTTCTTGGTGTGTGCGAGGTTCATGTAGTTTCTGGTGGATTTTTTGTCTCCGAGTTCCAGTATGTTCTCTCTGGGGTTGAACGTGACGTTGTTTAATCCTCTCTGGGGAACCCTCATCTTTGGGACTTCGTTTTTCTTTATTTCTTCCAGCAGTTCGTCTCCGAGGCCTGCCAGCCTTGCCATGACTTCTTCTCTTCTGGCCATTTTATTCCTCTTTCTCCTCCTCTACTATCTCGTCTGTCTGTTCTTCGAGCGGGATTGCCGCGCCGTTCTCTTCTTCTCCTTCTTCCAGCATCTCTAGTTCGTTTGCGAGCTTGATCTTTTCTTCGACTAGTTCTGTCAGTTCTTTGTATATCTTTTTTGCGTCTTGTTTCTTGTTTGAAAGTTTTGAGAGGCCTTCTGCAAGCTCTGTTCCGTATTTTAGGAGCATCTGTCTTCTGGCTTCTTTTTCTCCTTCGCGCCTCTGCTTGGAGTAGAATATCTGGAACCTTCTTGCGACGTCCATCAATGCGAATTTTATCTCTTTTACTATCTCTGCTTCGTAGGCTACTGTCTGCTTTCCCGCGGATGTGTACGGGATGTACGTGGATATCATGTTTATGAAGACTGTTATGGGTGAGTTCTCGAAGTCTTTTACTCCGTAGCGTTTCCAGTCCACTTCTTTCACGGCTTCCGTGAGGGCGCATCCTCCTGCGTCGAATAATAGGGGCGAGCGGTTGGCGAATCTCATTATCTCAGCTTTTATCCCTCCTTCGACCGGCCGTCCGGCGTGTCCGCCGTATGCCAGTGCTACTTCCACCTGGAAGGGTATTCCTCCGGAGTATACCTTGGGCGGCCTTGTTAGAACCACCTGGAACTCGGGGTCCAGGATGTTAAGGACTGCCTTCTTTATGTGTTCCTCGTCTATGGGCTGCAATCCCTCGGATGCCGGGGCAAGGAACTTTATCTGCTCTATTGCCTTTACTATTTCTTCGCATTCGGCCCAGGTCAGTTTCCTGGGATTCTTCTTCAGGTCGAGCTTGTATACGTCGACCATCTGACCCTTGACGTCCCTTTTCTCTTTGCCGATAGCTTCCTGCAGCTCTTTTACCTTGGCGCTGCTCATACGCGAGAATTCGCCTGTGAGAAACGAGCTTATCTTGTTGGCCTTGGTGTTCTTGGACATATTCACAAGGTCGTCGACTTCTATTCCTTTTGGGTGGGGTTTCTGTGACTCCGGAGGCTTGGGTATGGAGTCTGCGGAACGCGAAAAGACGGTCTTACGGCCTTCCGGGTCGATCAGCGTTATCTTTGCGTGCGGGTTTGCAAGGGCTGTTCTCTTCAGGTACTCGAATGGCCCCTGGTCGCTGAGGTTGAATTTGACGCTCTTTACTTCGCCTTCTATCTCGGTTCCGCGCCAGTATTCGCTGTATTCGCTCTGCTCTATTATGTCTGCCGCGTTCTTGGTTATGTCGATCATTAGTTTGACTGCGTTTACTTTTCCGTCGCCTGTCGAGGTCTTGATGCGCATTGGTTTTCCTGTGGTCATCTGGCAGAACATTGTCACGCCTGATACTCCGATGCCCTGCTGTCCTCTTAGCTGTACGTTTCTGTGGAATTTGGTTCCTGCCAGCATCTTTGCAAAGACATTGGATATGTGCCCTACAGGTATTCCTGGCCCGTTGTCTCTTTCCAGGAAGCGGTAGTGCTCGTTTGCAAGCTCTCGTATCTCTACCTCTATGTCCGGGAGTATGCCTGCTTCTTCGCAGGCGTCCAGAGAGTTTGTTATCAGCTCGTGTATTATGGTCGTAAGCGACCTCACCTTTCCGGAATAGCCGAGGTGGGCTTTGTTCTTGCGGAAGAATTCGGTTATGGATACTTCCTTGAATTCCTTGAATAATTCGTCAGCGGATCGTTCTTTTACGTTTGTTGCTTCCACATCCATTTTGATTTCAGCCAGCTAGATATTGCTGTATTTAAATGATTAGATTACACCTTTAAATGCGTAAAAACCATGATACGTCGGCCACAAAATATCAGAAAAAATTTCAGCTTCTGGGTATTTCTCCGCTCCAGGGCGCATCCCTTTGCTCGGCCCGGTTCTTTTCCAGCAGACGATACACTGAGGCATGCCGTGCGCCGTCGATGAGCATGCTCACTGCTTCCTTGGCCAAGGCCGTGTCGTCGAATGAGCCGATTATTGATATGGTCTTGCCGTATATCGAAAGATATGCGCCTGTCAATTCCTCTATGTTCTTCCTGCACCTGCCTTTCTCCCCTATGACCCGGCTTTTTATGCGCTCCAAAGACTTCGGGGTGTTAGCGTAATCATGCAGATGCAGCACCTCCAATGTGTAGTCATCATGCAAAAGCTTTGATGCGATCTCTGGATTGAAGCCCCGGCCGATGGCAAGCACTATGTTTCCTGCGATCAGTTCTTCCATGGAGTTCCCGTCTGTGCTTTCGACTGTTACGGATGTGTCCTCTATTGCTATCTTTGTCTTGGTCCTGCTTTCTATGTCTTTTTTGATGCATCCGCGCTCCCCTATGAGGACTGCTATCCTTTCTTCGGGAATCTTCAGATATTGCATGTTAATTTATTTAGTCCAGGCAATAATTAATGAGAAACAGGAGGTTTCATGATGAAAGAAGCAATGCTCTATAAAAAGGAGGCAAACGGGCTTGTAAGCTGTTTCCTGTGCTCCCACCGGTGCTCCAACATAAAAGGCGGCGGCACCGGCATATGCGGGGTAAGGCAGAACATAAAAGGAACCCTGTACTCGCTAGTATACGGAAAACTTATAGCGGCACACGTTGACCCAGTAGAAAAAAAGCCTTTCTTTAACTACCTGCCGGGAAGCTATGCCTATTCGATAGCGACTGTGGGATGCAATTTCCGCTGCAAGAACTGCCAGAACTCAGACATAAGCCAGGCGCCAAAAGAAGGCAGAGGCATCATAGGCGAAGACATGGAACCTGCAGCCATAGTGGACCTGGCCGGAGAAACCGGATGCCAGAGCATCGCCTATACATACACGGAGCCTACGATATTCTTTGAATATGCCTACGAAGTCTCCAAGCTGGCAAGAAAAGCAGGCCTCTCCAATCTCTATGTAACTAACGGCTATATGACAGGAGAGATGCTGGACACCTATTATCCCCTGCTGGACGCAGCCAACGTGGACCTAAAAACATTCAGGGACGCAACCTACAAAGACCTGTGCGGCGCCCGCCTGCAGCCAGTCCTTGACTCCATGAAGAAGATGAAGAAACAAGGAGTATGGGTCGAGGTAACTACGCTCTTGATACTTGGGATAAACGATTCAAAAGAGGAGCTCAAAGACATTGCCGAATACATCAAAACCGAGCTGGGAAGCGAAACCCCCTGGCACATAAGCCGCTTCCACCCGGACTATAAGCTCATGGATACCCCGGAAACAAGCCCCAAGGCGATACAGGAGGCAAGAGACATCGGGATATCAGCAGGCCTGAAATACGTTTACGCCGGAAACCTGCCAGGCGACGTCGGCGAAAATACTTACTGCCCAAAATGCAACGAAGTGCTGGTAAAGAGAGAGGTATATAACATCCTGGAAAACAAGATAGTAAAAGGAAGCTGTCCCAAATGCGGGACGAAGATAGACGGAAAATGGAAGACCTGAGAATGGAAAAACTACTTAAAGAAATCCTAAAAGAGATCACTCCGACAGAAGCGGAGCGCGTAGAGGAGGAAAAGATCATAGACGAGATCATCAAGCGCCTGCGCAAGTTCGATGTGCAGCCGATACTCGTCGGCTCGATTGCCAAGGGGACGGACATCCGGGACAGTAAAGACATTGACATCTTTATAATGTTCCACAAGGACACGCCCAGAGAAGTGCTGGAAAAGAAGGGCCTCACCATCGGTAAAAAAGTGTTCTCTGACATGAAGATCCCTTATGAGATAGACTATGCAGAGCATCCGTATATCTGCGGCACAAAGGGCAGACACCTGATAGAGATCGTTCCCTGCTATGATACCAAGGAGGTGAAGTCCGCAGTCGACCGGACTCCTTATCACACCCACTATGTCAAGAAGAAGCTTTTAAGAGAACAGGGTATGAGAGACGATATACGGCTCCTGAAGCAGTTCATGAAAGGAATCGGGGTGTACGGCGCAGAGGCGAAAGTCCAGGGCTTTTCAGGATACCTCGCGGAACTTCTGGTGATAAACTACGGCTCGTTCGAAAAGACATTGAAGGCAGCCGCCGAATGGCGATTCGGACAAATCCTGGACCCTGAAAACCAGTGGAAAGACAAAAGCACTCTCCGGTATTTTTTCAAAGGCGCAGACCTTATTATCGTAGACCCCGTCGACAAAGACAGGAATGCTGCGGCGGCAGTCTCCAAGCAGAAGCTCTCAGAGTATATCGTCGCGGCCCGCAATTTCATGAAAGCACCGGCAAGAAACTTTTTTTACCCTGCAAAGGAAACGACCCCGGACAAAAAAGAGCTGCTGAAAAAAATGAAGGCAAGAGGAACAAAAGTCGCAGCCCTTGAATTCACCCACCCGAAGATAAACCCAAACACATTATTTTCCCAGCTGCGCAAGACAGAGGAGGCAGTCAAACAAAGCATAGAGCATCAGGGATTTGCAGTACTGAAATCCGACATCTGGACAGACGAATTAAACACATCTCTTGTGATCTACGAGCTGGAAATATTCAGCCTCCCAAAAGTCAAAAGCCACATGGGCCCCCCGATCGATCAGTCGCTTAAAGAGCAGGAGAAGTTCCTGCAAAAATACGCAAAGTACCCGCCTTACATAAAAGAAGACAGATGGGTCGCGGACATTGAGCGCGAATACACTGGCATAGAGCAGCTTTTTCCAAAAATAATTCTCGACAGAACCGGCTTTGGAAAGAACCTGAGGGAATTAAAAGAAATAAAAATGTTATCAGGCGAAGATATATTGAAGACCCGGGATGCGGACTTGCTCAGGGCCATGGACAAGTTCCTGACGCCGATCTGATTATGCCTTGCCCATGAATTTCCTGACAGCCCTTTTTCCTTATTTCTAAAGAAAGAGAAGAAAAATGCCTCTTAAGGCATGCTGGCTAAGAACCAGCACGCTGGCGGAAAAAAGATGCCTCGGGCATGCAGACAAAAAGCCTGCAAGAAAAAGAAGAATTCGCTCCGCGAATTCAACCTACTAAATCTGATTATGCTTTGCCCATGAATTTTCTGAACGCTGGGTGCATGTCTGCCATTTGTTCTTTTTCTATTTCTTCGTATAGTCTGTAGAGTATGCCTACTGTTAGTAGTATTCCTGTGCCGCTGCCCATTGCTCCTGTGAGGTCTGCCAGTACTGCGAGGAGTCCGACTGATACTGAGTCTGATTATGGTGATCTGGGGTATGTATCTGTTGAGGACTCTTTCTACTACGCGCTGGTCTCTTCTGAATCCTGGGATCTGCATTCCGCCTTGTTGTATCTGTTCTGCTACCCTGTCTGCTCCGAGTCCTGTTGTTTCCACCCAGAATTTTCCGAAGAGGATGCATAGGAGCAGGAAGAGGGTCAGGTAGATTATCAGGTGTAGGATGATTTGGGGGTTTGCGAGCATGAATATGTTGGCGGGGTTGAGTATGCCTGGGTTTCCGGTGGTTCCGCTTAGCTGGCCTATGGTTACGTATTGGACGAATGTTGTCACTGCCTGTTGGAGCGAGTTCATCTGGCTGTAGGGTAGGGGGTTTTGTATGTTTATCCCGACGATGGCTGGGAGCATTTGCACGTTTGCGAGGAGCGCTGCCGTGAGTATGACCGGGATGTTGGACACGTAGAAGAACTTTAGGGGGTAGCGTCCTCCTACTCCGCGGACGCCTCCGTATGAGAGGGGTATTTCCAGGCGCATCGATTCTGCATAGACCGCTATCAGGAATACTATGATAGTTGCTATGAGCGGGAATAGTAGGATGAACATGCCGGACATGTCTGCGTTGCTTGAGAGCAGGTTGCTTAGTACGTTTGGTATTACGCCGACTGTCCTTTGTAGTGTGCCGGGTCGACTAGTCCAAGGAAGTCGAATGTGCCGCTTATTATGTGCAGTGAGACTCCTGCGGCTATGAATAAGCCGATGCCTGAGCCTATGCCCCACTTGGACACTATCTCGTCAAGGTACATTAGTATGATTGAACCCATGGCTACTTGGAATATTGCGGATAAGACGATCGGGTCTGATATGGTCCATTGTCTGCCGATCGAGGTTAGGTATTGTTCTCCTAGGCGGAAGCCTATTACGATTGCTGATGCTTCGAAGAATGCGATTATTACTGTGAGTATTTTCTGTGTTCCCTGGAAGAGTGCTTTGCCTTCGTTTGATGTGAGGTCTATGTCCAGCATCTTTGATCCGACGAGTAGTTGTAGTACGATGGATGCTGTGACTATGGGGCCTATTCCGACTGATACCAGGCTTCCCATGTTGCTTGCAAATATTATCTGGAACTGTCGGTAGGATAGTGGGAGGTCGACTAGGGATACGCCGATTGGTTGGATGTTTCCCATTATGTAGAATAAGGCTAGTATGGCGGTGGTCCATATCAGCTTTTCTTTGAAGGCTACGTGCTTTTTTGGCAGTCTTATCTCGGGTATGAATTTTAGCAGCGGGCGTACGAATTCTAGATTCATTTTTCTCGAGTGAAAGTTATAAGAAATAAAGGTGTAGGTGCTTATATATTGAGGCTATATATTGTCCGTATTCCTTTTTTTTATTCCGGAGCGGTTTTAGCTGTAAGCCCTTCCAGGATTTCTACTTTGCCTCCTGCGGTCTGTATTTTTTCTATTGCGGACTTGGAGGACTTGGCTACTTTTATCTCCAGGGGATGCGTTACTTTGCCTGAGCCCAGTAGTTTGTCGTATCCCATTGCCGTGAGGTCGATTAGGTATTTTTTGTCTGTGGGCTGTATCGCTCCGTCGTTTACCATCCTGTCGAGGTCTCCGATGTTTATGGTCTTGTCTACATGGAGCATCTTCAAGGGTCTTTTGAATCCTGTCCTGCCGAAGTGGTCTGGCATGTATTTGCTTACGTAGGACCATTTCTGTTTGTTGCTTCCGGCCATGCCTCTTCCGCCTCTGCTTCCGGCTCCTCTGTGTTTCTGGGTGTTGCCGTATCCGCAGTTTCTGGTGCCTCTTTTGCTTTGTATCTTGCGGTCTTTTTGAGCCATCTACATCATCCTCGCAAGCAGCTTGTTTATTTCTTTGCCTCGGTATCCCAGCACGCCGCCGGTGGAGTAGGGTTTTTTTATGCCTTTTCTCTCGTGGCCTTTTAGCGGCGGGCTTAGGCGGAACATGTGTTTGAGTCCCGGGACGTCGGATAGTTTTGCCGCAGACTTCAGGTATGCTTCTACAAATTCCTTTATCGAGCCGTATTTGGTTCTGGCGGCTATGTAGTTGTCGTCCAGTTTTTTGTCTCCTGCTATTCTTCCTTTTTCTTTCAGGAGTTTTAAGATGGTTGCTTCATCTATTTCTCCCCATGTGACGTAATCGTTTACCTGTGTTATCATGCCCCGGTATTCGGGCGTGCTGTCGATGACGGTGCAGGAATTTACGGTGTTCAGGTTGAGGTGCCTTAGAGCGTCTTCAATGGTGTGTCTGAGGTGCACCTTGCCTCTGACTCTTATGATCGCTAGCTTTCCGCCTTTTGGTTTTTCTTCCTTAGTTTGTGGTTTCTTGGGCTTTTCCATCTTCCTTGACTGCTGCGCTTAAGCCGGATATCACGCCCAGGTTTTTGATTTCGTCCTGGCCGATTTTTACGTTGTTTGTGTTTACGAGCGCATCGACTACTGCGTGTGCGAAGTTGATGTTGGTCCTGGTGTGGCCGAGTGTGTGGACCCATACGTCTTTGATTCCTGCGAGTGTAAGTATTTTTCTTGCTATTTCTCCGCTGACTAGGCCTGTTCCCTTGGGTGCCGGGTAGAGTGAGACTCTTACGCTTCCTTCGTCGCCGTCTACTTTGAAGGGTACTGTGTGGGGTGTTCCGCATCCGCATTCCCAGCTTCCGCAGCCTCTTTTCACTTCTTTTATGTTGAGTTTGGCTCTTTCGATTGCTTTTCTTATGGTGGGTCCGGCTTCTTTTCCTGTGGCTTCTCCGACGCCTACGTATCCGTTCTTGTTGCCGACTGACATTACTACCCGGAAACGCATCCTTCGGCCTGAGTCTGTTACTCTTTGGACGCGGCCTACGTTGATTATTTCTTCGCTCATCTCAGGTATGAGTTTGTCTACTACTTCGACTTCTTTTATTGGTATGGCGAGGCTCGATTACCTGCTGCATGGTGGTTATTTCGCCGTTCTTGACCTTCTTTCCCAGTTCTGTCCTGGGAACCCACAGTGACAGGTCTCTTTTGGATTCTGTTTCGTCCTCACGGATTCGTTCTCTGGGCCTCATTTTTTAGGTTTTATGTTTTCTGAAAGGATTTTTGTATTGGATTCTTGTATTTTTTGTTTTACTTCTTCGAATGATTGAGATATGTTTTTGGGGTCTGCGCCGGCTTTTACGTATCCTGAGAATTTTTTCTCGTATTCTGCCTTGGATAGCTTTGATGCGTATTCTGCTATGTGGCTGCCGGATATTCTCCTAGGGTCCGGGAATATTTTTTCTCCTGCAGGCATCGAGAGGCCTGCGTCTATTGCGCCTTTGAGTGCAGCATACAGCCGGGATCCTTTTATGCTGGCTTGTAATCCGATGTCCATGACTGCTTCGGTGTTGCCTGCTGCTATGCTTTTCTTGGCGCACAAAAATCCGGTCAGATATGACGCCGGGAGGTTGTTTCCAGAGTATTTCCAGCCGTATTTGGCCAGTTCGTTTGAGTCTGCCGTTACGGTTATCCGGTCTCCTTCTTCGGAGTATTTGACCATTTGGGCGATTATCCTTGTGTTCGTAGCCCTGACCACCAGTCTCTGTTTCCTGGATTTGAGCATTTCCAGCCTGCTCTTATAGTTCGTCCGGTCTGCTCTTTTTCTCCGGTATTGGACTACGTAACTTGCTCCCTGTGCCATCTTTGAATGAAGATTATTTTTTTGTTCCTATGTTTTCCCGCAGGTGTCTTCTGCTGTGATAGAGGTTGCCTTTTATCTGGCGGTAGGCTTTGCGGTAGTTCGTCTTTATGCTTTTTTCTTTTTTCATCTCCCGCAGCTCTGCGCGCAGTGCCCGCACCTTGTTGACCCATTTTTCTTTTTTAGGGGTTCGTGCGCCGGCGTGTCCTGCTCTTCGGCCGTGGCCTTTGCGCCTGCCTTTGCTCTTCTGGGCCATGGCTTTTTTGAATCTTCCCCTGCTGTTCCCTTTGTCGGGCTCGGGTATTATCGCCCCGCTTGATATGAAATGCCTTATGTCGTCCCGGGTTATGGCCTTTGAA
The DNA here is from genome assembly GCA_963749405.1 of Candidatus Altarchaeales archaeon. GTDB lineage: Archaea > Altiarchaeota > Altiarchaeia > IMC4 > QMZM01 > CAIYYO01. Next base: position 15,624 of record CAVVMY010000010.1, read on the forward strand.
ACGTCCTCTGTCCTGGTAGGGTCGATCCATACCTTGTTTATGCCGACTTTCAATATCTCGGCTGCGAGTCTTTTCTGCGTGGTCAGGTTCATTTCTTGCCTCTCTCTCCGATTCTGGGGTTTAGTATTGTGATGTTTTTTGTGTTTGCGTTCTTTATTATCTCGTTGCGACTTTTTCTTCCTATGGAGGCTGATATGATGGCTGCTTGTTTGCCGGTGTCGATTTTGTCCAGGTCTGTTATGTTTCTGATTAAGACCGGGAAGAAGCCTTGTGGGGTGATGCCTCTTATTTGTTCCGGGTTCTTGTATCCATCCTGGGGTGTTTCTCCTTTGCCTCTTTTGCCTTCGTGTTTTTTGCTGTCGATTCCCCTGCTTTTTCTCCATACGTCTTTCAGCCTTGGGAGTTTGTAGTATTCCTGTCTTATGAATCGGGGTTTGCCTTTTTTCTTGGACAGGCGTTCTTTTTCGTCTTTTGACAGTGTTTTATCGTCTAGGAACTCTATTTTCTCGACAGGTTTTGCCTTTTTTTCTTTTATTTTCTTTTCGGGCTTTTTTTCTTTCTCGGCTGCTTTGGCTTTTTCGGGTGATTCTTTTTTGGCTGGTTTCTTGGCAGTTGTTTCTTTTTCTGCGACTGCTTTTGGTTCCTCTGCCGCTATTTCTTCTTTCTCTTCTTCCTTTTTTTCTTCTTTGTGCGCTTTAGGTTCTTTGTGAGGGGTTTGAGGTGCTGCGTGTTTTTTCTCTTCTGCATGCGTCTGCGGTCGCGCCGCTGGATGCGTCTCTGGGTGCGCCCCTGGATGCGCCTGCGGGTGCGTTTTTTTGGCGGGTTCTTCTTTCTTTGCAGGCTCGGCCCTTGGAATGTGCGCTTTTACGCTTTCTTCCTTTTTTACGTGTTTCTGAGCTTCCGCTGCCTTCTTCTCATCTTTGGGAACCTGTTTTTCCACATCTTTCTTCCCTTTTGCCTCAGCAGCTGTTTTTTTCTCCGTGGCCATTCTTTATGCTTGATCTTATCTGACGGGTTTGCCGTCCTTTTCTGTTATGTATATTCCGTCCTGGAAGACACGCAGGTCTCTGTTTGTGATCTTTGTTATCTGTTCGATGTTTGCTGCGGTCTGGGAGACTGCTTCCTTGTCGATTCCTTTCAGGGTTACGTCCTGGCCTTTTACTTCAACTGATACGTTTTTTAGTATCTTGGCTTTTCGGGGGTATTTTTCTCCCAGGAAGTTGTCTATTACGAATTTGTCTCCTTGCACCTTTGCGTTCATTGGGAAATGCGAGTAGACGATCTTCATCTTGTAGGTGACGCCGTTTGTTGTGCTGTTTAGCATGTTTTTTATGTGTGCGTGTATTGCTCCGGCTTTGGCTTTGTCGTTCTTTCTTGTGGAGGGTGCTGTGATGATTACTGTGCTGTCTTTTTTTGAGAGGTTCATGTTGTGCAGAACGAATTTCCTGGATATTTCTCCTTTGCTGCCTTTGACCTTCACCAGGCCTCCTTCCACTGAGACGCTGATTCCTGTTGGAATAACTGTTTCGAGTATGGTCTCCTGGGCTTTAGCCTCTTTTTTTTCTTTTAGGATTGTTTCTTTGGCCATTTGCGTTTCAGTAAACGTATGCTATGAGTCTTCCGCCTGTTTTTAGTTCTTTGGCTTCTTTGTGGCTCATCACTCCTTTTGGGGTGGTTAATACGAGTAGTCCGAAGTCTCTTGCCGGGAGGTATCTTTTCTCCCATTTGGCGTATTCGTCGAATCCGACCGGGAATCTGGGTTTTATTATCCCGCAGTCGTTTATCCTTTTTATCAGTTTGATTTTGACTTGGCCTCCTTTTTTGTCTTCCAGGACTTCGAATTCGCCTATGTATCCGCCTTTCTGGAATATCTTTAGGACGTCTATGAGGAGTTTTGACGTGGGGGCGACTGTGACTTCTTCCTTGCCTATCCTGCTGTGGTTCTTTATGTTTGCGACCGCGTCGTTTATCAGATCGTTCATCATTTTTCTTTGGCTCTTTTTTAAAATGGGTAAAGTGAGGTAAATAATATAAAAAAACAGATTTAAAAATCGGAGAAATGGTTTACCTCTTAGGCTTTTCCTTTCTGTGGTGTACCAGTTCGTTCAAGGAGATGTCGTTTACTTTTATTACCTTGTATCTGACGCCTGACAGGTCTCCCATGGATCGTCCTTTTCTGCCGCCTAGGCCTTCTATCATTACTTCGTCGTGTTCTTCTATAAAGGTTATGGCCCGGTTTCTGGGTGCGAATGCGGTTAGTTGTCTTCCGTTCTTCATGAGTCTGTATTCTTACGCACTTTCTTATTGCGCTGTTGGGTTGTTTGGCTTCTATTCCTACTTTTTCCAGGACTATGCCTTTTCCTTGGGCTGCTCCTTCCAGCGGGTCGTGTTTTTCTTTTAGCCTGAGGACTCTTCTAGCGTAATCCGCCTTCTTCCATCTGAACTTGTGACGCAGATCGTTTAGTTTCTTTCCTGCAAATTCTCCGTTTCCCATTTTTGGTCTTTTTGTCAGGTGTTTAGTATACTGACTTTATTTTTATGTCGTCTATTGAAAAGTGTCTTTCGGCCAGTTTTTTGGCCATTTTTATGCGGCTGCCGTTGTGGCCGATCACTTTTTTGGTGTCTTTTTTGGATACTTCGAGGGTGACTATTTTGTCGTTTTCGGAGTTGCTTACGCGTATCTGTCGTATGCGGGTGGGTGTGAAGAGGTTTTTGATGAATTCTGTTAGGTCGTCTGAGAATTCGGTTACCCAGACGTCTTTACCGACTGCTCTTTTGACGCGTTCGATGTTTGAGCCTGCTTTGCCGATTGCTAGGCCCATGTCTCCTTTTTTGACGACGTATGTGATTGATTCGTCTTCTTGGATGCAGTCTTTTATCGTGGCTCCTGTCATGCTTTCGAACAGGGTCATGTATTTCAGCTCTTCGCTGTTGATTCTGATTTTTCCCATTATCTTTATCGCTTCCCTGTTTTCTCAGCGTCTTTTTTTGATTTGGATAGTATGTCGCTTTCGCCTGCGTCTATGATTGCGACGGCTGATGCCGGGAAGGGTTTTCCGCATATTGAGCCGAGTTCTGCGCTGGTTTCGTCGGTTATGGTATACGGAATGTTTGATAGCATCGAGTAGTAGACAACCTGCTCTTTTAAGTTGTTTGGGCAGTTGCCGCTGATGAGTACTAATTTTGGACTTGCGGTTAATAAACCAGATAAGACGTTCTTTGACCCTACGGATATCTTGCCGGTTTTTAGTACTGTTCCGATGTCTCCTTTTATGTCTTTCATTTTCCCTTAGTTATTCTTGTTTTTCTTTTTCTTTTGAGTCTTTTTTGCCTGCTTTTCCGCTCATTACTTCCCAGTTGGCTGCGAGTTCTATAGTCCCTGTTCCGACTGGTATGGGTTGGCCTATTATGATGTTTTCGGCTACGCCGTCCAGTGTGTCGACTTCTCCGTATAGTGCGGCGTTGAGTATGTGTTTTTCTGTTTCTTCGAAGGCTGCTCTTGCCAGGACGGATTCTTTGGAGCCTGATATTCCGGTTCTTCCGACGGCTTGGAGGTCTCCGGTTACGGTCATCTGGTCTGCGACTAGCATGATGTGTCTTATGTCCACGTCC
>CAVVMY010000011.1:0-24544 GCA_963749405.1 Candidatus Altarchaeales archaeon
CCACATCAAAAACGGCAGCCGCCTACCCGGAAAATCAGGGATAGGCCACGTAAGATACTCAACCTGCGGATCACCCGGGATAGAGAATGCCCAGCCCATGGTAATAAACTACTCAGGCGGAAGCTTTGCAATAGCCCACAACGGAGACCTGGTAAACGACGCCGAACTGCGGACCATACTGGAACGAAAAGGCAGCATCTTTACCACCACGTCAGATACCGAGATAATAGCGCAGCTCATAGTAAAAGAACATTTGCGCACAGGCGATTTTATCGAGGGAATAAAGAGCGCCATGAACTACCTGCGTGGCTCCTACTCGCTGACCATACTCAAAGACGACAAAGTAATAGCCGTAAGAGACCCCTGGGGCTTCAGACCCCTCGCCTTTGGAAAAACGGACAGAACATACGCCGTAGCGTCCGAAACATGTGCACTGGACGCCCTAGGCATGCAGACCCTAAGAGACGTAAAGCCCTCAGAGATACTGGTCATCGGCGACACAGTCGAATCCTACTACGGCAGAAAAGACGAAACCCACTACTGCATGTTCGAATACGTCTACTTTGCAAGGCCGGACTCTATAGTAAACGAGATACCAATCTACGAAGTACGCCGAAACCTCGGAAGGATACTCGCACTGGAAGCGCCGGTCGAAGCAGACCTGGTCGTTGCAGTGCCGGACTCGGGGATAACAGCAGCCATCGGCTACTCCCAGGAATCAAGGATACCCTACGGCGAAGGCCTCATGAAAAACAGATACCAAGGCAGAACATTCATCATGCCCAGCCAGAAAGAACGCGAAATAGGGGTAAAAGTAAAACTCAACCCCATAAGAAGCGAAATAGAAGGCAAAAAAATAGTCCTAATCGACGACTCCATAGTACGCGGAACAACAATCAAAAGACTGGTAAAACTGCTAAAAGACAGAGGCGCAGAAGAAGTCCACGTCAGAATATCCTGCCCGCCCATAAGACACCCCTGCCCCTACGGAATAGACATGCAAAGCTACGACCAATTCATAGCCCAGAAAAAAGAGATAAAAGAAATAGAAAAACAAATAGGAGCAGACAGCCTCGCATACATCTCACTCGAAGGACTAGTACACGCGATCGGCCTACCGGAAGAAAAACTATGCCTCGCATGCCTAAACGGAGACTACCCGATAAAAGAGGAGCAGACGAAACTATCGGATCTGTGACTAAGACCTCATTCTGATATATAAACTTATAGTTTATATATATAAACTGATAGTTTATATGAAAGCCTTGTCCTTGAATGAAATAGAATCCTCTCTGACGCTCTTAAAGGAGCCTTTGGCAGATTATAATGCGAACAGCCTGGGCAAAAAGCAGGGGATCAGTGCCATGGGAGCATTAAAAATCCTCAAAAGACTTGAGAAGCAGAATCTTCTGAAGTCCAGAAAACTGGGAAAGGCAGTATTCTACAAGCCCAACCTCGCAGACGATTACTCCAGAAGATTCTTCGAACTGTTACTGGAGAAGCAAGCCGAAGAATCAGATCCGAGGATAAAAAAATGGATCAGGGAGCTTAGAAAACTATCGGGCAAAGCGCAGGCAGCAATACTGTTCGGATCGGTTCTTGAAAAACAAGACCACGGCGACGTAGACGTCCTCATTATCCTTGAGCCTACGCAAAACGACATAGTAGAAAAGGCGATAGAGGAACTAAACCAATTGAACGTAAAAAAGATCCATGCAGTAAAGCAGACAAAAGAGGACATGGTACAGAACATAAGAAAAGGGGACAGAATCGTACTCGAAGCCATTGGAAAAGGAATAGTACCCTTCGGGTATGGGAAAATAGTAGAGGCGATAAAAGATGCCACACGCAGACAATAAGGTAGACTGGTGCTTAAAGAAAGCAGAAAAAGAACTAAAAGAAACAGGAAAACACAGAGGTATCGTAAGAATTCGGCCAGACAAAGAACTTGCCTTGGCGCACATAAAGAAAGCAGAACACACACTGAAAGCGATAACCGACTTCAGCAGGATAGGCTACTCAGACTGGTCCGCATCAGCAGCATTCTATACCATATACCACTGCCTCCTCGCCATAGCCGCAAAACACGGATACGAAAGCAGAAACCAGGAATGCACCTTTGCCCTGATATATCAACTGATAGAGACAAAAAAGATCAAGCTCGACAAAGAACTGATACAACAGATGCATCGCCTGAACCCGGAACAACCACAGGAAAACCCAACGATCACGGACATAAGGGAAACAGAGCAATACGGCGTAGCAACCAGCCTGGAAAACAAAACACTTGAAAGGATGCTGGAAACCGCGAAGAAGATAATGGACCAGGCTAAAGAGGAGGTATAGGAATAAGAAGAAGCAGACGAAACTATCTGACTTATGAGTGATCAGAAGCTACCCTTGTCATCACAGTACGAGACTCAGCCTGGGTCGGTATCATCACTTAAAGAGTATATGGGATTAGGGGAATAAATCCCAGGAAACTTGACAGAAACAGAAGAAAAGATCACATTGCCCCGGTTCCGGGTTTCATCATGGTCTGAAGCTCGCTGCGTAGTTCTTCGAGTTTTTCTGTGAGCTTTGTCTCCTGCTTTTCGATCATCTTCAGGCGGGTGCCTGCCAGTTCCTTATCTTCTTTGAGTTTTTTTTCCGAGTCTGCCTTGGTGGTCTCTATCAGTAGAGGCCCTGCTGCGCGGTATACTTTCTCGCCTGATACGTCTTCCAAAGCTTTCAAAGCGTTGTCTATCTCCGCGGACTGTATGAAAAGCTGCTGCTTTTGCATGGAGATCATCTGTAATTGTCCTTGGAGGGTCTGGAATTGGGCTATTTTATCCTGTAACTGCTTGGGGATCTGTGTATCCATTTTTATTGTTTTCTAATATTTTGTTTTTCTTCGGTTAAATCGCAGCACATAGCAACCCACCGCAGGTACGTATTGACTGCGGCCCTCATGGAGCCAATATCCTGGGCACATATATTGAGCTGTAGAGAGTCATCTTCGCAGGATAGTTCCACTTTGGAGCGGCTTAATGCCTCGCTCTGGGCTTCCAGGCCGACGGAGCGGCAGCATACCTGCGCAACTTCCCCTGGAACTTTTAACAGGATGGAGAACTCGTTCATATCCGGGCGATTATATTGCAGGAACGGTCCGCGTATTTCCTTTGTTTTTCTTCACCCAGATGTTGGACCGCTTCTCCTTGCACTTGGTGCACTTTAGCTTGTGCTGGACGAGGTATTCGTATTCAACGTCGTTTCCGCATTCCATGCATACGTAGGCCATTTTTTTGTTTTTTTATTCCTCTATCAGGGCTTTCTTCTGGTTTACCGGGAAATAGCTTCCTCCGGCAAACACGTTCTTGCAGTACTTGCATTCCCAGACGCCCGCCGCTCTTCTGGAAACCTTCTTGCCGCAGTTAGGGCAGACATTATTCTTGGATTCGTCTTCTATCTTGCGCATCTCCTCTCGGATCTTCTTACCGGTTCTTATGCCGAATCTTCCGACGCTTCCGATTCTTTTAGTATGGCTGTACATTCTCTTTTAAAAACGATTGGAATACTATTATGGATTAGTTTAATAAATACCCTGACTGCACAATTACAGCTAATGGACGCCCATGCATTCGTTCCCCCGGCCTTCCAAGGCGTTCAGGAGGTCCCTGCTGCCAACCTCCGGCAGGCATATCACGTAATCTGCGCCCGCTTTTTTCATCTTGTTAACAGACATGGTCTCATTGGCCCGGGCATATACTTTGATGTCCGCATTAAGCTCCTTTGCCGTGAGTATGGTATATACTATCTCAGGGTCGCTGTCAAGTGCCGCTATCATAGCCCGCGCCCTTTTGATCCCGGCCGCCTCCAGTACCCCAGGATTGGTCGAGTCGCCTTTGACGCATAGCAGGCCTTTTTTCAGCAGCTCCTCGAACCGCTCATCGTTCTTCTCCACTACCACAACTTCCCTTCTTATCTTTTCTGCGAGGAGCGTTCCCACGTCGCCGTAACCGCATAAAACCACGTGGTCCCGCACCTTTTCAAGAGCATCTTCCATCCTTCTCAATTTAAGCACCTCAAAAAGCCTCCCGGCTATAAGCACCTCTGCGATCGCGCCTGCAAAATAGTAAAAAGAGGCTACTGATACCAGTACAAGTATTATCGTGAATACCTTGGTCTCTGTCTTTGCGTTCGGTATGTCACTGAAACCAACCGTGGCAACCGTTATGACAGTATGATAAAGCGCATCAAGCGGACTCAGAGACTCAAAGAGCATGTAACCGGCTGTCCCAGACAATATGACCACCAGGATTATTGCAACCGATATGTGTATGTGACTCCTCAGCAGGTTTTCAAGCTCTATTTTCATAAGGCTACCCTAAAATCAGGGAGTCAGCCTGTGCCGATCCCTTGGAAACAAAACTACGTCCCTTATCGCCAGATCAAGCATCTGCATCATCATCCGGTCTATGCCCAGGCCGAAGCCTCCGTGGGGAGGCATGCCGTATTTGAATGCGTCCAGATAGTATTTGAAATTGTCAGGATTTAACTTAAGTTCCTTCATCCTCGAAACGAGCATATCATAATTGTGTATCCTCTGCGCGCCAGACGAGACCTCGACCCCCTTGTATTCAAGGTCGAATGAGCGAGAGTATTTGTCGTCCCTCGGCATCGTATAAAAAGGCCTTGCCTTCATAGGATAGCCGTGGATGAAATAGAGCTCGCTATCCTTCTCCTTCTTCATGACCTCGCCCAGCAATTTCTCCCCCTCAGTGTCTATGTCCTCCCCGGCAGGTACCTTCTTTCCATGAGCTGCAAGCATCTCCACCGCATCATCATAGGAAACCCACAAAGCCTTCTGCGGAACAGCTAACTCCTTTTTCAGCAAACCAAGCTCCTTTCCACACTCAGACGCAGCCCGGATCATCGCCAACACCAGGCCCTCCAGCACATCCATAACGTCCTCTTCATCCTTTATGAACGCCAGCTCCGCATCTACGGCCGTTACCTCGTTCAAATGCCTGCGCGTATCATGCTCCTCGGCACGGAAATAAAACGTAGTCTCATAGACACGATCCAGGCCAGTAGCCATCATCATCTGCTTGTATAATTGCGGAGACTGTGCCAGATACGCCTCTTTGTCAAAATACGAGATAGGGAAAAGATTCGTCCCGCCCTCGCTTGCGGAAGATATTATCTTGGGCGTGTGTATCTCAATAAAGTCGTTCCCGTCCAGATAGCTCCTCGCAGCGGACACAACGACGCTCCTGATCTTGAAAATCGCAGCCACGTCAGGCTTGCGCACATCCATGAACCTGTTGTTAAGCCTCGTATCGATGTCGGCATCGACCTTTGCGGTGACGTCAAGTGGCAGAGGAGACTGTGCGACGCTTATGACATTCACAGCGGATGGGACGATCTCGACACCGTTCGGGGCACGATCATTCTTCTTTACAACGCCCTCCACTTCCACGACCGACTCCCTTGGAACGGAACTCACAGCCTTCAGAACATCCTCACTGCATGCGTCTTTCTTGGCAGTGACCTGAATGAATCCCTCGCGATCGCGCAGGACCATGAACTTCAGCTTGCCAAGATCGCGAACTTCATGAACCCAGCCAGCCAACGTGACTTTCTGCCCCTCCAAAGAGGAGGAATCTCGCTTGAATAATGTGAACGCATTTTTCTTTCAAAAGATATGGAGAAAATATGGGTTTATAGGGCTAAAAATCCGGTTGGACAGGGATCAATTACTAAGGATAGATAGATCTGCCTCAATAGGATCTATTCACCGAGCTTCCTTTCCATCCACTGTTAAACGAGCAGCATCGCATCGTCGCCAAGGTCGACGAGCTTATGCGGCTCTGCGACGAGCTTGAAGAGCATGTCAAGGAGGGAGAGAAGTATGCTGGGCTGCTGTTGGATGCGGTTTTGAGGGAGGTGTTCGAGAGTTCGTGATTAACCAAAACTTTGGTCTTCTAGTCGTGGTTTCACAGTCTCAGCATATACCATATTTTGGAATTCAGATAACAGGGAAGTTATATCTACTTCTTGGATTACTTTCACGTCGTTCCCTCGTATAAATTCATCAAGTTTTTCGTGAATTCTCTTTCTGAGGTGCTCATTATCGGTTAATGTTTTGTTATTTTGTTTGAGGAACTTATAGATTTTTACTAAATCCCTTGAATGTGAACTACGCCCGGCCTGAAGGCCGGGGCGTCCTTGTTCGGGTTCTAGAACTGTGTTATTTTTAGCTGTTGCGGGTCTGTGTTTTCAGTGAGCGGTAGCGGATAGCTGTTCCAGTGCTTCCCTTGTTGGCGTTCTATGTAATACTTCGCGTTTTCGGCGGTTATTCGTCCGACGGTTTCCGCGAAGTATCCGCCACTCCAGAACTTGTCGCCCCACAATTTGCTCTTGATTCGGTTCCAGAGTTTTTCTCGTATTTCACGGCTGCTTCGACCCTTCAGCCGCTGAACGAGGTCGGGTATCGCGTAATTCTTCCACCCGGACAGAAACAAATGCACATGGTCCGGGCCGAACTCGCAGGCCGCCATTTCTACGCCGAGTTCTTTGGCGACGACGCCAAAAACCGTCCGACACAGCGTTATAACCTCAGAATCACAGAATATATCGCGTCTATACGCCGGCGTAAACTGCAGATGCAGGTTAGCCCCCACAACACAATGCGTGTAGTTCAACAACTCCATTTCCATCGACTCCGGAGACAAGAGCTCACGCTACCCATAAATAATTTGTAGCGAGAAGGCGCGCGTCTACAAAAACGCGACACCCATAAAAAGCCCTCTCCCCATGCAAGAAACAAGGGAAAACAAAACAGAATACGACACCCACCTGCAGAATTACGCCGCAATTCATCTGCGGGCTAAAGCCCGCAGGTTTCTTGCGGAAAACTTTCTAAAAATTTTTGAAAAAGGAACTGAGTATGTGAGAAAGAACAAACCAGTTAAGTAGACTCTAACCCTTCCACATATTTGAGCGCCCTCTCCATGTGTTCCTCGGTATACCAGGGCTTGACTTGTCCGATGTATTTTTTTATCTCTTCGTCGGTCTTCATCCCTCTTTCCCGTTTGGCCCGAATCACCGTCGACACGAGTTCGTATGCGTCCTTGGGCTTGCTATGCATGGGCGTTCCTGCGAGTATGTTTTCGAGGGGTTTGATCTTGGCGAGGATCGAGAGGTCTTCCTTGGTAGGAGTGTATTGCGGGTTTTGGTTCCAGAGTCCGTAGAGATCCACTGTCAGCGTTGAGGAGTACATGCCTCGGACGTACCAGCCGAAATCATAGCCCCATGGGATTCCGAGGTGCTGGGATATGTGCACCGCCTTCTGGATCATGAGCTTTTCATCGAAGCTGTCCATGTCTATGTCTTTTCCGAGGATCTGCCTTGTGAACCATTTAAGCCTCGCCTTGCGGTCTGTCTCCATTTTCATTTATCTCATTGGTTTCTTTGGTTATTAAGCCTTTCTATTAGCCGGTCTATCTCAGTCCTGCGCGTTTCTATCTTTGACGCCATCTCGTTCTTCTCTTCCTTGGAGTGTCTTTCAATCTTTTTGTATGCCAGGTATTCGTAGTATAATTCTATGAGCCCCCTTATCAGGTCTCTTTCTTCGTCCTCGCCGGATGTCAGGTCTATCAATGGATCTGCTATGAACTGCCTGAGGCATACGGGTTCATCCACGTTCTCGAAACTGTTTTGCATGTACAATAGCTCCTTTTTCACAGATTCAAGCCTGCCAAGCACTTCTTTTTCCTTGTAGCCCAGCAGGGTTTCGACCTTCAGCGACGCCGACAGGAAGACTTTGCCTGCGCCTTGCAGGGCCCATACCATCTCTCTTAATTCAGCCTCTCTTACCAGCGTGAACTTGTTTTTCTTCAGGCGTTCCTCTGTTTTTTCATCGAGTACCTCTTCGGGTTCAGATTCGTGCCTGCTTTTATCGTTTATTCTTATCGACTCTGCTTCGTCTCCGTCAAGCAGGCCGCTTTTAATGACCTTGTCGACGCTTTCATTGATGCACTTTTTTATCGCATCCTTGTTGTTCTCGCATATGAATATTGCCTCTACCTCGCCAGTTAACAGATTCTTTGTCTGGCCTTGCAAGCCTGAATGATTCGCTTCTCTTGTTATCGCCTCTCTCAGCTGTATTCCTTGCACATTGTCGCCTGAGATGATGAATCTGTGTATCATTTCGATTACGTAGGGTATACCGACGATTTTTACAATATAAATAGGGACAGAGCACAGGAAAAATATTAATTACATCCACGCCCCAAAAATAATTGAAGTCTGTTCAATTCACCTAATCTTCGCCCCGACCGCCACCTCTTTATCCGGCATCAATAGAACGGCTCCCCCGTTCACATCAGCCGCAAGCAGCATCCCCTCCGACTTCACTCCGCGCAGTTCCGCAGGCTTCAGGTTGGCTACGACGACCACCTGTTTTCCAATGAGTTCTTCTTTTTTGTAGTGGGCTCTTATACCTGCGACGATCTGCCTTACTCCGGCCTCGCCGAGATCGACTTTCAGGACATATAGTTTGTCTGCTTTTGGGTGTTCTTGTACGTCCATTATTTTGCCGATCCTTAGTTCTGTTTTCTTGAAGTCTTCGTATTCGAGGTAATTTACCGTTGCTTCCATTTTTGTCTCCGCTTTTGTTCCTGTGCTGAGGTATTTTTTTCCGAATTCCGCTATTTCTGCGTCCTCTATCTTCTTAAACAGTGTCGAGACTTTCCCGATCCTGTGCCCTTCGGTTACTACAAGTTCGCCTGCATCCTCCCATCTGCATTCAGACACGGTTCCCTTGAGGCCGAGCATCTTCCATATCTTTTCGGCTGTGTATGGGAGGAATGGATAGGATAGTATCGCCAGAGTCCTGCACAGGTTCGCGCACATATAAAGCGTGGTCGCGTTCTCGTTTTTCCATGGCTCTTTTTTCTGGAAGTATTCGTTGCCGTAGTGGGCGAGGGCCATCAGTTCTTTGAGCGCGTCCAGGAATTTGAAATGTTCTAAGTATTTTCCGACCTTCTCCGGCGACTCCCGGATAAGCTCCTGCATTTTCTCGTCCAGATCGTCGAATTCCTCGATTTTCGGGACTACGGAGCCGCTTCGCTCTATGAAAGACAGGCTCCTGTTTATGAAATTTCCGTATGTCCCGATGAGTTCGCTGTTGGTCTTTCCCTGCAGGTCTTTTAGGGAAAAGTCTGCGTCCTTCTTTTCCGGGTTGATGCTCAGAAGGTAGTAGCGGATGACGTCCGGGTCGTACTCTGAGAGCGCGTCATGTAGCCAGAGCACCCAGCCCCTGCTCGTGGACATCTTCTTTCCTTCCAAGGTAAGGTATTCGTTGCTGGATATCTGCCAGGGCAGGGTATAGCCGCCGTGTGCCATGAGCATCGCGGGCCAGATGATAGTGTGAAATGGTATGTTGTCTTTTCCAAGGAAGTGGACTATTTTCGTATCCGCAGCCTGCCAGTATCTCTTCCAGTCGTCTGGCTTGCCTTTTTCCTGGGCCCATTCCTTTGTCGCTGAGATGTAGCCTATGGGTGCGTCGAACCATACGTAGAGGACCTTTCCTTCTGCGCCTTTTACTGGAACAGGAACGCCCCATCCAAGGTCTCTTGTGATCGCCCGGTCTTCCAGGCCTTCTTTTATCCAGCCCAGCGCGAAATTGCGTGCATTGTCTGGCCAATGGTGGTTTTTTTCTATCCAGTCGTGCAGGGGTATCGAGAACTCGGAGAGCTTGAAGAACCAATGCTCTGTAGCCTTCATGACAGGCTGCCCCCGGCATATCACGCAGTACGACTCCTTTAGTTCGTGAGGCTCAAGTTGCTTCCCGCAGGCCTCGCACTGGTCGCCGCGCTCGTCCTTGCTGCCGCAATGGGGGCATATACCGCGAACGTAGCGATCTGGAAGAAACCGTTTACAGGCGTTGCAATAGGGGCGCTCGACCACTTTTTTGAATATATAGCCCTTTTCCAGGATGTCCAGAAAGAACTTCTGAGAAGTCTCATAATGGATAGGCCTCGCAGTCCCGGAAAAATTGTCGAAACTGATCCCAAGGTCGGCAAACGACTTTCTCATGACCTCATGATAGCGATCAACTACCTGCTGCGGAGTCTTTCCCTCCTTCTCGGCTGCGACCGCTATCGGCGTCCCATGCTCGTCCGAGCCGCAGATAAAGACAACGTCATTACCCTTAAGCCGGTTATAACGGGCATATACGTCGGCAGGAATATATGCGCCGATCGCATGCCCCACGTGAAGCGGCCCGTTGGCGTAGGGGAGGGCTGCTGTTATGAGGATCTTTTCCTTTGGCATAGATATTAATAGGGCTTAGAAAGAGAAAAAAGGAGATATCTTTTCAGCCGGTCTCCACGCTCTTTATCTCAGGCACTTCCTTTTTAATCAGCGCCTCCACGTAGTTCTTCAGCGTCATCTGAGCCATCGGACAGCCTGCGCATGCTCCCTGCAGGCGGACCATGGCCACGCTTCCTTTTACGTCCAGTAGCTCGATGTCCCCTCCGTCGTTTTGCAGTGTGGGGCGGATACTTTTCTATTACCTTCACGACTTTTTCCTTTGTGTCCATTTTGTCTTGGGGGGCGTATGTTATCCTTGCTTTCGCATCATATCGAGTTAAGGATTAAATTTTCACGATTAAATAGCCTGGGAAACTGCCTGATGATTTAATCCCCCTCCCTTTTTATACTTTGAAGTCATATTAATTAGTATTACGAAATTAAAAAAAGTAATACTGGTGAAAAAAAGATGTGGTTGATAACAAGTTTTGTTGCGGCGGTAATCGTGACTGCGATTTGGGCATATGCCCCAAAGAAATACAAGCTGGATTTCCTGGCTTTGATGCTGTGGGGGCTTGCCATAATGGTCTTTGTGGATCATGTGATGGGGTATGACGGCTCAGGCCCATTCATCGTAATGGAAACGGATGGGCTGATCCCAAACGCAACTGTTCTTGGAATAGCGATGCTTATACCAATCTTTATCATATGGGAGATATCTCTTGTTTTATCCAAATCAAGAGCAGAGATAATAACGAGGTAAAAAAAATGGCATGTTTTACTGCACCTATGAGTGTAGCGATTGTTACGACAATCTTTAGGAAGAAGATACCTGAAAAGTACCACGTAAACTGGCTGAATACGATACTCTGGGGGGGAGTTGGTGGATTGATAGTGGAGCACGTTGCCCACGGCGAAGTAGTGCCTTTTCCGCCGTTCTTCACTGCGATGAAGACGCCTGCGGACACTGCAGTCATGGTCCATGAGATTTTAACTGTTGGTGTGGGAATGCTTTTGGTCTGCGTCCTTGTCTGGTCTGTAATGGTTGCTGTGGCATCCATGGTAGAAGCAAAAACGCAGGAGAAGACAAGACACCTGGCATAAGTCACTAAGATTTATGCGGAAAAAGCCTAAAGTAAATTCATGGCTTATCTGAACAGGCTGATAGCCTTATCGGCATTGTTTGCGCTTTTATTGTTCAGCGGCTGCACCAGCAACACAGGAACCGGCAACGGCAACGTCTCAATTTCGTCTACTCTGACCGAGTCAACCATTCCGTCCACGCAGACAACGCAAAGCGCTCCGCTTATATCATTGAACGAATACGAAACCGCATATACGCACATAGACTATGCAGCCGATCTTGCAGGGAAACCTGCATACATTGTCACAGAAAACAATAAAAGACACATTCTCTACGACGGTAAGGAGATAGGAACCGCATACGATGAGTCCTTGATGCCTGCGATAATCGCTGGGAAGTTCTTCTATGTCGGAGTCAAGAACAACAAATACTATGCTGTGTATGACGGGCAGGAGGTAGGCAAGGACTTCTTTTCAATCTGGTCCCCTGGCGAATATAACGGGAAGCTTATTTACGTCGCAGAAGATGTGGGTAGAAGCGTCCTTATCTACGATGGAAAAGAGATAAGCAACGCAAGCTATGACTATGTATGGTCGTATAGCGTAGTTTCTGGGAAGATAGCATACCTTGCATCGAAGTATGGAGAGAATTATTCAAGGATCGTTCCTCAGTCTTCCAATTCCCGCAGGGACATTCCTCCTGAAGGCGTTAAATCGGTGATTGTTTATGACGGCCAGGAGATAGGCAGGGGGTATGATACTGTGGGTTTCCCTTTGGAGGTTGACGGTACGCTGGCATATATAGCCCTTAAGGATGGGAAAAAATTTGCTGTTGTCGGCAACTTGGAAGGTGCTAAATATGACGACATATATGAGCCTTTGGTATTCGATGGGAAACTTGCTTACATAGCTGAAAACGGCGGGAAAAGCTTTTTGGTATATGACGGCAAAGAGATGACGGCATATAACAGCATAGATTCGGTTTCACTGAAGGACGTCAACGGGAAACTGACTTACCGGGCTGCTGATGCCAGCACCATTAAGGGGAAATATTTCATAGTCTCGGACGGCGTTGAGATAGGAAAAGAATATGACAATGTTCTGTCGTATGCCGCATCCGGGGAAAAGCAGGCCTTTGTAGCTGACGTGAATACCAAGAGGTTCGTGGTTTACCGGGGTTCGGAGATCGGGAAAGAGTATGACTCTGTGGATCCTGATTCGATTGATTTCTATAATGGGAAGCTTATGTTCATAGCCCAGAAAAGCGGTCTATGGTATATCGTATCGGAGCAGTGAAATTGAAAGATGAGCCTGTGTCCAGGATAGCTATCTCGCTCCCCCCAAAATTGTTGGCGGAGTTCGACAAGATGTCCGGGCGAATGGGGTATGCCAACAGGTCTGAGGCCGTAAGGGATGCTGTAAGGAATTATATGCTGAAAAACGAGCTACGCAGCGGGACAGGGAAACGCATAGGCGTTATCTCCATCGTCTACGACCACGACGTGCGGGGAGTAAACGATGTGCTCACAGACATCCAGCACAGATACCACGACATAATACAGTCAAGCACGCATCTGCACCTTGACGCACACAATTGCATGGAACTAATCATGGTCCGGGGAGAGGCAAAGAAGATAAACGAGATAAAGGATAGGATGACCGCCGTTTCAGGAGTTGCGCATACCGATCTATTGATAACCGGGCTGGTTGAAGACCACAGCCACCCTCATCCCTGATACTCCGTTCCTCGGGAGGGATTGCTTTCCGCCTAAGTGCCAGGTATGCCCGCTGTCAGGTCTGTCGGTTCTGCGGGAGGCACAAAGTCGGAGTCTGGCACGCTGGTTGTATAGCTTTTCGCTTGCTGCACGATGTGAACGCCTTCGGTAGTTCCTTCTGAGTATAGGAATACGCCATCAGGCGAAATGCAGTAGGTATACTCCCCTGAGGGCATAATCCCCTGGCTTACATCACTTGCGGTCGCACTGACTGTTATCTTATAGCATTTGGCAGTTACTCCTGCAATTAGCCGGTCGGAAAGCTGCACTACAACGCTTTTGTCTATACTCTTTTGTATTTCCTCTGACTGCTTCTTTGGGTCATTGGAATTATTCTGCGGCGGCATCTTCATGCAGGTCCAGTCTGAACCCTGCTTGGAGCATATTACGTAATTATTGGATAACAGGTAGAATCTTGATTCCCCCATGCCCTGCACCTGGATCAAAGTATCCACACGCACATTGTCACCTTTTACGTAGTAGTCCATCTCCCCGTTATAATTGTTCTGGGCGCTTCCAGACATAGTAGTATCGTATGCCACCATGTATTCATTTGCCCCGTTCTGCAGCAGGCTCTTAAGCTGAGCATTTAGGTCAGTAGCTGCACTAGGATTAGCAGTGGTCTGCGTCGTACTAGCAGAAGTAGACACCGTAATCGCCTCAGTAGTCACAGCATTTCCTCCGGCAGCAGTAGTCACTGTTTGACCGGCATTCCCTTGATCGGCTCCCTGAGTGCTTGTAGTCTGCTGAGTACTCTGTTCAGGGGGACTGTTGCATCCTGCAGTAATCAGCAACGCAGCCAGAAAGACTGCAAATAAGACATTTTCCATAAAGGTAATCTTTGTTTCCATAATTTTTATAATTTAGTTTATAGTTTTGAGGGTATAAAACAACAAAAAAAGGTTATTTCTTCGAGGCTCTCCTAAATTTAACCAAATGAAACTCAAAAACAAAATCGTCATAATCACAGGAGCCGCCTCAGGCATCGGCAGAGCCATCGCAGAACTATTCGCAATAGAAGGGGCGATGATCGTTGTCGCAGACCTGAACGAAACAGGAGGCAGGGAGACAGTAGAGATGGTCAGAGAAAGGGGAGGCTATGCCCTGTACATAAAAACAGACGTATCCAAGGCCCGCGAAGTTGAGAACATGGTCAAACAGGCCGTAGAAAAATACGGCAGAATAGACATACTCGTGAACAACGCAGGCACAGAAGGAAAGAGCGCGTTCACCGCGGATTATCCGGAAGAGGATTGGGACCGAGTCCTTGCAGTGAATCTGAAAAGCGTTTTCCTATGCTCCAAATACGTCATACCAGAGATGTTCAAGAACTGCCAGGGAGTGATAGTCAACGTATCATCCATCGCAGGCATGGTGGCATTCGCCAAAGGACCGGCATACAGTGCATCCAAGGCAGGAATAATAGCACTTACCAGGGCGACTGCGATCGAATACGCGCCAAACAACATCAGGGTGAACTGCATCTGTCCCGGCGTGATCAGGACGCCCATGCTGGAAAGGTCTACGAAAGGAAGCTTGGATGCCGAGATGAAACTTGTAAGAGAAGAACCGATGGGGAGAATCGGCAAACCTGAAGAAATCGCAAAAGCGGCACTCTACCTCGCATCGGACGACTCATCCTATGTAACGGGCTCAGCACTCGTAGTAGACGGGGGCTGGACGATTCAATAAAAATGCAAATATGCATGCTAGTACAAAAGGGTGATGTCGACGCGAAGCAAGCAGTCAGTTTCATTAAAAAATGTCCCCAAAATAAATTCCTGCTTTTTTACTCATCATTATTAGACGATGGATTGTTCGCCTCTTTACAAAAATATCTCAGCGAGAATGTCGGCATCCCGTTTCTGGGAACCAAAACTACCTGCTTTGTAACCAAAAAAGAGGGCTACTGCGAGGATTCAGTGGTCTATATGGTTTTCTGCGGCGATTTTGAAGTCTCAGTATTTCATGAAAAAATCGATTACGTCAGTCCTGAAAAGACGGCCGTAAACATGGTAAACCAGATAGGGCTTCTAAAACCTGATTTATGTCTTGTGTACAGCTCGAACTACTACAAGGACAATAACGCAATGGATGCCGTATTGAGAAGAATATGCGACAAATTTCCCCAAACGCAGTTTTCAGGAGGAGTGTCTTCTCCTAAGCCATTTATTGCGTTAAATGAAGGAACATTTGAAGATACGCTCGCTCTCGCAATGATAACTGGGCTAACAGCGCGTGTGGGTTTAGACACGGGTTTTGTCTATGACAAATCGTCAGGAAAAGAGCTTAAGGTAACCGAATCCGACGAATTACGGATATACGGTTTAAACGACAAGAACGCCGCTTCCGAGTACTCCAAAACCCAGCATATAATGCCCTATCTTCTGAACACGCTTTCCAATATGCTGATGCGTCCCGGGAACGAGCGGACTGTAAAACGGCTGGCGGACACGAACCCGCACATATATTCCGGCTTGCTTCGGTTCTGCATAGAAGGATTCGGGAACATTCTTTGTGAGGGCATTGCTGAGCCAATGCCTGTCCTGCACATCGATGAGAAAAAAGGATACATAACTCCCAACAATCACGTAGTCGAAGGCACGGTGCTAAAAAAAGTAATAACCTCAAGAGAAGACCAATTAGAGGTCTATGACCGAATCGCCAAGCGATTCCCGGACGCCTCGTTCATCCTGATGTGCTCATGCGCCTACGGGCTTCTGTGGGCCGAATTCGACTACGAAGGCTTCGCGCAAAGATTGAAGAACTACAAATCAGACGCAGTCCTTTCATTCACCTATGGGGAGTTTTCGACTTATACAAGAGAGCGCAAACTCAACAACAATGTCGCACACGGAGCCACCGTCGCTTCGCTTTTCATCAAATGATTACCGGGTGAATCCGTATTTCTTGTCCAGTAACCTCTTCTTTTCATTCAAAAGCTTTGAAGACACTTCAGAAGAGAATTCAAAATTATTCAAAAAAGATTTTTTCGCATATGCAGCCGTGCCGGTTTCATTGATATAAATGCCCCCATTGATATCCATATGCTCGTCCTTTGTGAGCAAGTAATAGTCCAGATCATCCCTTCCCTCGACCAAAATCATGTCCTGAGTGACAGTAACATAGTCTTTCATAAAGCGCACGTGCAGCCGGTCGAGGTATTTGTCTATCCGGTCATGCAGCAGATCGATCGCTATCTTGCATTCTTCATAAGCCTGCCGGGGATTGCCGAAGACTCTGAAGGCGTGACTGAAAAGCAAGTCCACATTAAGATCCGTCAGGTAAAAAATCTCCATCCTCTCCCGGTCAAAACAGCGATCCCATAATGCCTTGACATAATCCCCCCGGCCGATGCCCTTCGCCAAGGGATATGGGTAAGAGACAATCGGAAAATATGTTAGGATATATACTTTATCTGCGCGCTTGAGCTTTACGACTATCTCGGAAAAAATACTCTCAAAATCCGTGTAATAGACGACTGGCATCCTCTGCTTTGACGCCTGACTGGAGAAATACTCGTCGACTGCATCGTCTGACAGTTTATCTAACGCTTCAATCTCCTTACGCCGTAATTCCCTCTTATCCGCAAATACCTCTCTGACGCGGTCAAGGTCCACCGAATAACATGCGACCCCTGTTTTCCTGACAAAACGCGCTTCCTGTAGCCTCTTAAGCTGGGTGAAAAAATTCGGGCTCGCGATCTTCCTCCTGAAACTCTTCTCATACCCGCGCATGATGTTGCCAGGGCTTGCGCGTTTGTCAGAATGCTCAACAGCGTAGATGCTGACCAATATCTCAAACTGCTGCCCCGGCAGGCCGAGAACCCCTGCGACATGCTCGATATCAAGTTCCATTATCAAAAAATAGTATATATAGTATGTACTATATCATACCGAAATAAATATAAACACATGATGCTTAAGCAATAACCCAATAAAAATTCAAAATGAACCTCCCCGCCCTAAAGGGCGGGGTATCGTGTGTTAAAAATGTGTCAAAGTAGTTTGGTTGTGCTGGGTATACCAGCCGTGGTGTGTGTCGCTAATGTATGCGGCTATTACGTCAGCGGTGACGTTGCCCACGGTGCGGAAAAACTTGCCGGGGCTCCAGAAATGTCCTTTACGGAAGTGCTTGCGCAGCCAAGGGTGCTGGCGGAAAAGGCGGAAGGCGCTTCCGCCCTTCAGCAACTGGAGCGCACGCGAGACGCTCATAGTGGGCGGCAGGCCCACAAACAGGTGCACATGGTCGGCCTGCACCTGCAACTCGAAAATCTCCATCCGGTTCTCCTGCGCGATTTCCCGCAGAAAACGCTCGCAATGGCCCCGGACCACTGCGAACTTGAACGGATCCATTGCATATTTGGCTTTCCATACAAGATGGAATGCGTTTTGCCCTACTCCGTGGCTATGGGATGTCAGTCCTTTCATTTTTCACCGTCGGCGCAAAAATTTCGCATAGCTCACGCTAACACCAATACCAAAGGTGGGTGCGCCAACTACGCTGCGCACCCACCATTAAGAACGAGCGTAGAAAACAGGGAGGTAACTAGCAAGGCAAGCGAACGATATCTAGTTCGCAATTCCTCTGCGGCCTAAAGGCCGCAGTATCCTTGCGAAAAGTGTAATGAAAGACGGGAAAACGCTGACGAGCATGCTGCTAGTTCTTCTTCTGACTTTCTGCGGCTGCACCGGAAGTCAGGAGAACGCGTCAAATAATATTGGCAACCCAATAAACATCGATCCTAAAGGCGTGATGGATGGCTTAAACTGCGAACAGATTAGCGGGTGGGCGTGTGATCCTAACGACTACACCAAGCAGCTTGAGGTCTATTTCTATGTGGATGGTCCGGCTAATGTCGGGAAATTCCTGGGGTCATATACTGCGAACAAGCCAAGGGAGAATGCAGTGGCTGCGGAATGCGGCGGCTACGCGAACCACGGATTCGTATTCATAACTCCTGACTCTTTGAAGGATGGAGCATCGCACATGGTTTATGCATACGCAGTAAATACGCCTGCGGGAGATAATCTAAAACTGTCTGCGGCAACGAACGTGATACAGTGCGCCAAGGGCGAAACGAAAACCGAACTTTCCCCAAGTCCTTTTACCCAGGAGATCAGAATAGAAAACAATGTTGCTGACCTAAAGGATTACACACTAAAACTGGTTTTGGACGATTCCCAGGTTGGAGACCACTGGAACTGGTCTAAGAAAGGCGCTGATCTGGCATTCCTGAATTCAGAACAGAAAGAGATCCCGTTCTATGTCGAATCATGGGATACACAGGCAAAGGAAGCGATCGTCTGGATCAGGGTGCCAGACCTTGTTAAAGGGGAAAACAGTGTCTTTCTTCAATACGGCGGAAACACAATAGGAAAAAGCGACGGCAAAGCAACTTTCATTTACTTTGATGACTTCTCGGATGAAACAGGAGATTGGACAGCATATAACGGTCAATGGCAAATCCAAGACGGAGCATACGATCAGGCGACTGATTCGGGCGGCAGCGGGAATGTTTTCTACACTATAGGGGGCGAAAGCCTGAAAGATTATACCCTGGAGGCACGGTTCTACACAGACTCAAGCGTCGCGCCAAGTTCCTTCAACGTAGGATTGATCTACAGGTTCAAAGACGCCAGCAACTTCTATAGGATATTATGCCATCCCGGCTCTTCAACAGGTTATTTTGCAGTGGCAAGGAAATTGAATGGTGCAGACAGCAGGATAGTTAACGGGGTGTCCATGCCGATGATACCTCAAAAAGGCAACTGGTACACCTTCAAAGTGGTCGTGAGCGGCAACAAGCAATCTGCTTACATAAACGACCAATACATCACAGAATGGACTGATCCAGCGATCCCTTCAGGATATATTGGTCTTGTCCTTGAAAACGCGAGAGGAAGATTTGATAACGTCAAGCAGTACAATGTTGACCTGAATCTGCCCTATGAGATCATGAAGTAACGGAGACCGATACTTGTAACAATAAAATGGAAGCCAAAACCGAAATTCACAAGGAAACAAAGAAAGGATTCGACATCAACAGATATATGGACACGGAACGCATAAAAAGAGTCGTTAAACTGGACAATGCGGTCTATAAGGAGATCCGCGACGATAGTAAGGCGTTTGTTCCGGCGCTTAAGGTCTTATATCTGTCTACCCTTATACCGCTGCTGTTCTCGTTCCTTTACACCCTTGATACCTACTTCTTCCACTACAACTTTCTAGTAAACCTCGGAGGATACTTCGGAAGCGTATTCGGCTTCCAGAGCATTGTTATACTGTTTTTCGGAATGATCGTAAGCCTGGTCATGACTGTGATATTCCTGCCGATTGGCTGGTTCATAGGAACAGGGATACTGCACCTTATAGCAAAGGCCTTAGGCGGTAAATCCAGTTTCAAGGGATACATGTATGCTCTAGGATACACAACGGCCCCAAGAGTTCTCGCATTCATACCATTCCTCGGCGGGATCATAGGAGGACTATGGTCCCTAGTATGCGTAGTCGTAGCCACAAGAGAGACACAGGAGTTCTCCACCGGAAAGGCAATCCTCACCTTAGCGATACCGGTGATCGCATGCGTCATACTGGCCATAATAGTCTACGGCGTTATTTTCTACGCATTCCACATGGATCCGCTGATATGGATGGGATTGAAACAGGCGGTTCCTTCACCATACCAGTACAATTACGATGAACTGTTAAGGCAATACCAGCAGTATTACAGAGGATACTGATAAAAATTAATCGCTGAAAATAATGGTGCAATCTAGCAAACGCGGGGCACGGGATCACCTGCCGGGGATTCAAGCAGCCTTTCGCCGCCCACATTGGTCTTAAGAACAACGCGACCCTTTCCTTTTCTTACCTCGCCTATTAAAGCTGCGCCTTTTCCGTATTTCGTCTTCTTCAGCGCTGCAAGGACTTTTTTTGCATCCTCAGGCGCAACTCCGATGACTGCTTTGCCTTCATTAGCCACAGTCAGAGGGTCTAATCCCAGCATCTCAGACGCCGCCCGCACCCCATCCCTGACAGGTATCGCATCCTCGTCCAACAAGATATCCACCCTCGCCTTCCGGGCCATCTCATTGATGCAACTGGCAAGGCCTCCGCGGGTAGGATCCTTCAAAGCATGTATCCCGTACTTGAGTATCTTCTCAACCATAGGCCAAAGAGGCGCACAATCCGAAACCAACGTAGTCTCAAACTCGATACCCTCGCGGCGGGCCATGACAGCTATGCCATGATCCCCGACGGGACCGTTTATTATTATCCTGTCCCCGGGACGCAGCCCGGCATCAGACACCACCTTCTCTGCCACACCCAAGCCGGCAGTATTGATCAGGATGCCTATATCGTTCTCCACAACTTTTGTATCCCCTGTGATAATAGGCACATCGACCTCGCGGGAAACCGCATCCATGGACTCAACTATCCTATGCAGGTCCGACACAGGGAAGCCAACACCTACGATGAACGCAGACGAGATGGCAAGAGGCCTACCGCCCATCATGGCCAAATCATTTACCGTCCCGCAAAGAGACAGCTTACCAATGTCTCCGCCCGGAAAGAAAATAGGCCTGACAATGTAGGAATCCGTGGTGAACACAAGCTGCTCGCCCTTGAAAGGAATCGTGGCCGCATCATCCAGTTCCACAAGACCGATCCCTCCGGCTACGCTCTTCTTGGATATTTTTTCCAAAAGGACGGACAACAGGCCATGCATGGCCTCTCCGCCGCCCCCGTGTACCAGTTTAACCCTTTCGTCTTTCAACTTCGCTCTTAATCCAATCCGCAAATTCGTCCACGCCCACGTCTTTCCTGATGCTCGTCATAAAAACCAACAATTTAGAATTGATATGCAGAGCGTCTTTTCTCATCTTCCCGGCATCCGCGCCCACAGCCTCCGCGATGTCTATCTTATTGATCACAGCCGCATCAGACGACACAAAGATCATCGGATGCTTCTCCACGGTATCGTCGCCCTCGGACACACTGACGATAGTAACGTTCAACTGCGTCCCAAGAACGAAATCAACAGGACATATCAGGTTGCCGACATTCTCCACAAACAAAATATCAATGTCCTCCAAATCCAGCTCATCCACGGCATGCTCCACAAGATGCGCATCCAGGTGACACTCCCTGCCGGTGTTCACGCCGACGAACAGGGATCCCAAGCTTCTTCAACCGGTTAGCATCCAAGTCGCTTATGATGTCTCCTGCGATCGCCGCGATTTTATAGCCCTTCAACTTCTTGTGCAGGACCTCGATCATCGCAGTCTTCCCGGAACCGATGGCTCCCATGAAATTGATAGCCAGGACTCCCGCTTCGTCGAATGTTTTCCGGTTCCTTTCAGCGATCTTTTTGTTTATCCCGAAAACGTCTCTGTCGACGCCGATTACGTGCATTTTTCTTTAAATTTAAGTTGATTTTAGGAGTTGAAATGTATTGCCATCAAGGTTTTCCTTGGAGTCTGCAGGCAGCTCACCCACCTAATTTAATCTTAGGATTCCCATTAATTATATAGAACACTGCTCGCATGAAAACCCTTAACGAGGTTAAAGTCGTCTTATCCGCTCACAAGAAGGAGCTTTCTGATCGCTTTAGGGTGAAGAATGTGGGAATCTTCGGCTCATACGTCCGCGGAGAGCAGAAGAGAGGGAGCGACCTTGACGTTCTGGTGGAGTTCGATGAGCCTGTGAGCCTTCTGGGCGTTGCAAAGGTGGAGAACTTCCTGTGCGACCTGCTTGGCGTTAAGGTAGACGTAGTGCCAAAGAAGGACATCCGGCCTGAGCTTCGAAAGACGATCCTTTCCGAAACGGTGTATGTATGAAAAGGGATTCATCGATCTATTTGCAGGACATCTTAGACAACATCGACAAGGCATTTTCCTTCGTGAGCGATATGAAATATGAAGATTTTGAATGCGACGAGAAAACATTTTATGCGGTTGTCAGGTGCATTGAAATAATCGGCGAAGCGTCAAAGAATCTGCCGGAGGATGTTAAAAATAATCACCCGGAAGTGCCTTGGAGGGACATCGCAGGAATGAGAGACAAGGTTATACACTCCTATTTCGGCGTAAATACCCTTAGGGTCTGGCAGGTTGTAAAAGAGGATTTGCCGAAGCTTAAGCCGATTATTAAGAAAGCACTTGCAAAAATCAAAGAAAGGTAATACCTCACTCCGCCGTTATCTCCTTTATCATGCACTCTCTTCCGCCTACTGGCTTGGCCGAATCACCGCATATTGGACATTTCAGCCTCTTTGTCAGGGAATATATATCCCTTTTCTCCGGCATGATCTCGCTTACATGGTTTTTTTCGCATTCTATCTTCAGGGGCAGCACCCGGCATTCTATCCCTGCGCCCTCGGCCAGCGTTCCTTCGGAGAGTATCTCCAATGCGAATACCAGTTGGTCTACGCTTATCATGGATAACTGCCCGATCTCGAGGACGATCTTTGTGACCTTCTCTGCGCCGTGCTTTTTTGCCTCTTCAAGCACGCTGTCCATTATGCCTGACGCAACAGAGAATTCATGCATTTTTATTGTATTTATAGGCGATGTGACACGAGCCTTCTCCTGAGACCATGCACGGGCCGATCGGCCTTTCAGGCGTGCATTTTTTTCCGAACATGGGGCACTGCCGAGGATATGCAAGGCCCTTCAAGATGTCTGCGCACCTGCATCCACGCAATTCAGGCGATTCCTTTGCTTTCGGATGGAATTTCACGCGGGCATCGTGTTCGCTGTATTCGTCTCTGATGGCAAGGCCTGAGCCGGGTATCACCGGGAACCCCCGCCATCTCACGTCGCAGGAGGTGAAAACCTCGTTCAAGACACTAAGTGCTTTCTTGTTTCCTTCTTCTTTCACAACCCGTGAATACTCGTTCCGGACCCCGTAGTCCTCCTGTTTTATCAACTCCAAAAGAAGCATCACACCGTAAAGCACGTCCACAGGCTCGAATCCGGCAACTACCTGAGGCACATTGTATTTCTCGCTGATCAATCGGTACGGCTTTACGCCGATCACCGCGGAAACATGGCCAGGGTCTATGAATCCATGTATTTTTGTATCGCCTTCCGAGAGCAGGAAATCCATTGCAGGAGGGATCGTCCTATGGCATGAGAGCACATAAAAGTTCTCAGGCGCATCCAAGAGCTCAACTGCCGTCGACGGAGCCGTTGTCTCAAAGCCGATGCCGATGTGTACGACCTCTTTTCCGGATCTTGCCTCTGCCAGCTTCACTGCATCGGAAACGGAATACACTATCCGCACGTCTGCGCCGCCGGCTTTTGCATCCGCAAGCGACGACCTGCTCCCCGGAACCTTCAACATGTCGCCGAAAGACGTAACAACAGCCCCCTCCCCTGCGATCGCTATTGCCTCATCGATCTCCTTTGCCGTGGTAACACAGACCGGGCAGCCGGGCCCGGATATTATCTCCACATTCTCAGGCAGAAGAGAGCGGATACCGGCTTTTGCGATCGCATCCTCATGCGTACCGCATACGTGCATGAGACGCACAGAGCCCATATCCCCTGCAAGGGCGCATATCTTTTCGGCGATCTTTGCAGCTATCCTGCGGTCCCTGAATCCTGCGTGGTCATTATCCATCTGCTGACATCTCCTCCAGGATTTTCAACGTCTCCTGGGCGTCTTTTTCGTCCATGACCTCTATTGCGTATCCTGCATGGACTATGACGTATTCTCCGGTCTTTACAGTAACGAGGTCTACTTTGACAGTCCTGCGGACGCCTCCGAAGTCTACGGTGGCTTCTTTTCCTCTTATCTCCGAGAACCCTTCCGGGTATGGCCAGGCACATCTTAAGTTTTCCAAAGGATTTAACACTATAATTCGTATATCATTGGAATCATGCGCAAAAAAGCAGTCATAAGCATATCCGGAACAGTGCAGGGAGTAGGTTTCCGTCCTTTCGTCTACCGCAGCGCAAACGATCTGGGAATAAGCGGACAAGTGAAAAACCTGGGAGACGCAGGCGCTGAGATAATTGCAGAAGGACGCCAGGAAGCAATAGAAAAACTACTGGAAAATATACGCAATCAAAGACCAGCCAACGCCAAAATAGACGACATGTCGATCAGATGGGAAGACAACTCAGATAGAAGCACGGACTTTCGGATAATGCCAAGCGGAGGCACAGGCATGGGAGGAACGATCACGCCGGACTATGGCATATGCGATGCCTGCGTAAAAGACATCCGGGAAAAGAAAAACAGGAGATATAATTATCCTTTGACTACTTGTACCGACTGCGGCCCGCGTTTCACGGTCCTTGAAAGGATGCCGCTGGACAGGAAGAACACATCCTACAAAGAATTTTCCCTATGCAGGGACTGCAAACATGAAT
>CAVVMY010000012.1:0-50435 GCA_963749405.1 Candidatus Altarchaeales archaeon
CCTGAAGTTGCAGGGGAGATACAGCCACCTGTTCAAGCCCGTGCGAAGAGAGAAAGAGCTGGCCATGATACAGGACAGGATTAAACTAAACCTGCAGCATTTGATAGACCTCTCATCGAAGGGGTTCTGATTATCCTTTCTACTTTTTTGATTTTTTTTAGAATATTATTTAAGTCTGCTGGATATCTCTTTTTTTCTTTTGGGGATTAGCGGTTAACATATATTTTTATAGTCATTTTAACTAATGTTTTCATGTACTCTACTAACCAAAATGATTAAGTCGATTCTTATACGTGGCATTGTCTCTGGAAAAACACAATACAGTCTTCAATATCCTTCAAACACCTCCTTTTTCCTATTTATAAAAAATTTTTAATGCACTCAAAAATGTCTTCTGAAAAAAATATTTATACGGGAAAAAAATCTTCTATGCCTTTTCTGATTTTGTTTTTTATGGCTTTCATGCTGGTGACCATCGCTTTTTCGACCGGGGTTCATGCAGGAACCAACTGCTCTTCGGATAATGACTGCAACTCTACTGATATAGGCGCCACATGTGATCTTGGTACCCATAAATGTTCGTGCGATTCTGGCTATACCGGCGATTTTTGTGACTCCATTACTTGCGATGACATGGGCGGGGGTGGTTGCGGAGATCATGGCGAGCTGTACCGGCAATGATACATGCACCTGTGAATCGAACTATTACGGAAGCACTTGCCAGTACGAATGTATCGCCTCGGTCAATTGCAGCGGTCAGGGAACATGCAACAGCCAAGGCGGGTGCGATTGCAGTACGAACTATTACGGCGCCGATTGTTCCGCATATTGCGAAGCGAGCACCACTTGCAGCGGTCATGGATTTTGCAATGCTGACGGCAGCTGCACTTGCGAGTCGGACGGTGGCGGCAGCTATTCCGGCTCTGATTGCAGCACTTACACTCCTGACATAGGAGGTGGAGAAGGCGGAGGTTCATGCGATCCCGGTCCCTGTGAAAATGGCGGGACGTGTTATGGAGATGGGGAATGCGATTGCGGCGGAACCGGTTATACTGGAACATACTGTGACGATCTGGTGACTACTACGACTGAAGAGACTACAACGACGACAGAAGAGACTACGACCACTTCAACTACTACGACCACTTCGACGACCACGACAACTACATTGCCCGCGGTTTCCTGCGGCGATACTATTACTGAGAACGTGACTTTGTCCAATGATCTTTCGTGTGCCGGGAGCGGGGCGAATGGCTTGAATGTTGGTGCGTCTAACATCGTTATCAACTGTGCTGGCCATTCGATTACCGGCGATTATTATCCGGCTGAAAGTTATCATTATGGTGTTTATGTTCCGTGGGATATGGATGGCGTGACCGTTAAGAACTGCGTCATATCCTATTTTTACATGGGCATAGAGGCAATGTCTGCTAGTAATTTGACTGTCGAGAATAATGTCATCCACGACTCTTCCCGGGGTGCTGAGGCCTATTCCTCTGATTCCTGGATTCGGGTGGTGAACAATACGATCTATAACATAGAGCAATTCGGCCTGTTCCTAGAGAACGACTATGTCCGGGACGTTATTGAAAACAATACGCTCCATGATATATCCGGTATCGGCATTCGTTTTAACGATGCCGTGAATGCAAGCGTGAAGAACAATTTTATCAACATGTCCGGTGGATCGGTCGGGCTGCAGATAGGGTCGGTATCCTATTCCAATATAATCAATAATTCAGTTTATAACACAGACACTGGAATCCAGTTGAGCGGCATGGAGGGCAACCTTATAGAAGACAATACGGCGTGTGGGAACTCCGTAGACGATGTCTATTGGGATTCTGTCGGTACGGAGTCAGACACTATCTGCAATACTTCCAGCCCCTCCGGGATATGCGATTACGCATGCGGGGAGACAACAACGACGTCGACCACGACTACCACCACAACCACTTCGACGACCACGACCACTACATTGCCCGCGGTTTCCTGCGATGATACTATCAGTGAAAGCGTGACCTTGGGTAATGACCTGTCGTGCACTGGGACGAACGGCTTGAACGTTGGTGCAGGCAATATCATAATCGACTGCGCAGGCCACACAATTCACGGAAATGACGGTTCAGGCACATATGGTATCTACAACGAGGGTCACTACAACGTAACAATAAAGAACTGCATAATCACGGATTTCGGAACCGGTATATATTATTACAATAGTGCCGATAATGGCTTGATCGAGAACAACACTATTACTTCTAACAACAACGGCGTTTTTGTCTTCTTTTTCTCGGACAATAACACGATCACTGAAAACAATGCCAGTTACAACCATTATGGTATTTTTGTAGCGACAGGCTCTAACTACAACACGATCACATCCAATGAGGTGATCGGTAATTCGGCGCAGGGCATTCGCGTGGTCAGCTATGCCAATTCCACGAATGTGGGCGGCAACGTCGTCTGTTCCAGCGGCGTGGATATTTACGCCGATGAAGACTCCAGCAATACCTTCGGCAACAACGCCTGCGACTCGCTCGTCAATCTAAACGAAACAAACACCCTTGCCTGCACGGTTTCATGCTCGACGACAACAACGACCGAAGAGACAACAACCACCACGACAACTACTACCACGACCACTCTTGTATCCGGCATATGCCTTGGCGATATGTACGGCTCAAACACAGTCGATGACCCCTGCCTGATAACGACCTGCGAGCAGTTGCAGGACATGGAATTGGACTTGGGCGGAAATTATGCGCTGGGCAGCAACGTCGACTGCATCAACACGTCGACTGGAACCTCTGTATGGGATTCCAGCGGCTTTGACCCGATAGGCTGCGACAGCTCCTATGGAGGCTCAAAATGCGGCGACCGGTCGAAAAATCCTTTTACGGGTACTTTTGACGGCAGGAATCACACCATCAGCAACCTATACATCAAACGCCCTTCCGAGAAATGCGTGGGGCTTTTCGGCAGTATAGATGACTCTTCCTATGTGAGGAACGCAGGTTTGGTGAATGTCAACATAACGGGATATGGTTTCGTAGGCGCCCTTACCGGCATTAACCGCGGCCCCATCGACGATTGTTACTCCACGGGACGGGTGGTCTCTAATCCGTCCGCCGGGCAGGCGGGTGGATTGACGGCTTGGAGCTACTACTCGGACATTTCCGATTCCTACTCTGCCTGTACGGTCTCCGGGGCGAATTCAGTCGGCGGCTTGGTCGGGGACCTAATTTTTGGTGTAATTTCCAACTCGTATTCTATCGGAAACGTTACTGCCAGCCTGAATTACGGGGGATTGGTGGGAGTCGCAGACGGAGTGATCAACAACTCATATACAACCAGCTACGTGCACGGTTCTTTAGATCTTGTAGGTGGGCTTGTCGGTCAATGCGGAGATGAGTGTGAGGTAATCGATTCATACTGGTATTACCAGACGGGGGATGCGGTAACATACTGCTATGATAACGGCAGCGGCGCAGGAAACGATGGCTGCACGAAGATAGACGATGGAAGCGGCGGCATATCCTATTTCTATGATGTCGCAGATGCTCCGATGAGTGGATGGTCTTATCCTTCGTGGGACGATTTCTGCGAAAACGTAGGATATCAGCCGCTGAAATGGCAGAATCTCACAAGCAAAACTCAATGCATCTATCCACACCCGACAATTACAGTAATCTCCCCTGCCGCGGCAAATTACCCGCTCGGTTCGATAAGCTTCAACATATCATCCAGCGGGCCGCTAAGCTCCTGTGAATATTCCCTTGACGGATGGGAAACTAACGCGTCCTTGACTGCTTCGAACTCGACATACTATTACGAAGAACCGGAGCTGCCGATAGACAATTACTCTGCAGAGTTCATGTGCAACGACACAGTCGGGGCCGTATATGATTTGGGGAGCGTCAGCTTTAATGTTGTGCCAGGCCTGTCAATAAGCGTCGTCTATCCGGTCGGGAACGTCAGCATCCTGCAATACGACGTTTTCAACGTCACGCTTAATGTATCCTGCTCTCTTTGGAACTGCGGCGACGTGAACGTAAGCCTTGACCCGATAACGGGATGCGACGCCTCGGAAGGGGTATGCACCGACGCATGCAATAATCTGTTTAAAGAGGAATACCAATACAGCGATTGGGATTCTGATAGCTATTACGGAGATAATTATTGCTATAACTCCGGCTATACCTATGTTATGGAGGGCAGTAGTTGCTCGGATTGGTTCGGCTTCCCGAGTCAGGGAGACTGTGCAGAGTCAGACGACAGCGAGACTTACGATGAATACGTCTGCCCAAGCTACGAGAGCGCAGGCCATGCAGTGACAGCAGCCGATTGCCAATGCTTTGAAGACGACGGAGATTGCGATATTCCCTACGCAACCATGTTCGACTTCAGCAACCCCTTCTTCTCAGGCTCGACAACGATCAAGGGACTGATAAACACGACCGAAGGGGCTACGCCTTTCTGGACAAACGAAAGCAACCCGATGACGGTTCCTTCCTTGAACCAAGACGAGAGCGAGATCGTGACTTACTGGGTCAATGCCACTGAGGCGGGGAATTACACCTTCTTTGCCTCCGCGAACATGATTTCGATGCCTTCAGTCAGCAGCGTGACTCCGACCTGGAACGTCGAGACCCTGCCTCCAAGCCTGTCGATAAACGTGATCTATCCTGCAGAAAACGTGAGCGTGGCGCAGTATGATGTCTTCAACGTGACCCTTAATGTGTCATGCTCGCTCGGAAACTGCGGCGACGTCAACGTAAGCCTTGACCCGATAACCGGATGCGACCGCTCAGAAGGCGTATGCACCGACTCGTGCAATAATATATATAAAGGAGACTATCAGGAAAGCAATTGGTCCTACGATAGCGAGAGTGATTATTGCGTTAGCGGAGAAGAGCATATTGCCGTCCTTAATAGCACGTGGTGTTCCCAATATGCGGGCCTGTCCAGCCAGGGAGACTGTGCGGTATACAAAGGTAAAAACCTTTATGTCTGCCCAAGCTACGAAAGTGCAGGGCACCCGGTGACGGCAACTGATTGTGTCTGCAAAGGAAAAGGATGTGATATTCCTTATACTGACATATTTGATCTCAGCAGCCCGTTCTTCGCCGGCTCAGACAAGGGGCTGATAAATACAACAATAGGTGCGACGCCTTTCTGGACCAACGACAGCAACCCGAGGACGATAACGCTCAATCAAGACGAGTCGGAACTTGTGACCTACTGGGTAAATGCGACTCAGGCCGGGAACTACACGTTCTACGCCTACGCTAACATGTCGTCGATGCCTTCAGTAGGCGGCATCACGCAGACCTGGAACGTTGAGGTACAGAATGCGACGACTACTATGACCACGCTTGCGCCATGGATAAGCCTTGAGTTGTTAAACCCCACAACGGACATCAACGCGACTGAAAATGAGTTTTTCAATATAACCGTGAATGTTTCATGCCATGACTCGGATTGCGGGGACGTCAACGTAAGCTTTGATCCTTACTCTCATGGAGCGCAGACCATTGATGGTGACACTGTCTACGTGGATTCCAACCAGATTATGTGGGCTCCGACCGCGGACATCGGCGGCTCGGTCGATAAAATGAACTGGACCGACGCACTGGCATACTGCGGCAATCTTACCTATGCAGGCTTCGATGACTGGTTGCTTCCGGACTGCAGCAGCGGAGCGGCAAATTCAGGATGCGAGCTGTACAACTTCTGGGTAGACCCGTGCGGCGGCACTACGTGCAATTCAGCCAGCCCCGGCATGGGATGGGACCCGAACGCAGCCTCCAACAGCTACTGGTCCATAAATCTCTCAGGCGGGACTAATCCCTACATATTTGATTATTATTACGGGCCTATGTTCTTTGCAACAACATCCAAAAGCGCAGATTGGGTCTATGTCAGATGCAGCAGGAACGCAAGCAGCGCACAGGAAGGGAAAGGCATGATCCCGACAGGCACAGGCACGCCGTTCTACACCAACTCGACCGAGAACCCAGTCACCCTTGAAGGCATGACGGCAGGAGAATCCAGACCGGTTACGATCTGGGTGAATGCGACGGGCACGCTCGGAAGCAGTTACCTGTTTTACGTTTATGCGAATATCACAGACAACATGAGCATAGGCAATGCCACACAAAGCTGGAACGTCACGATCAGTGAAGTAACGACTACAACTACTACGACCACAACGACAACTACGACATCGACCACTACCACAACGACGACTCTCCCCGTTCAGGTATCGTTCGTCCCGCCTACCCCTTCATCCGGAGTTAATACGCCAAATACAAGTATAGCCCTAAACATATCGATCTCTTCTCCGAACGCAGCTCTTGCGAACCTGACTTATGATTGGAACGGGACGAACTACGTCGCGTATAACAATTCTCTGCTGGCGATGTTTAACTTTGAGAACGTTTCGGATCTTGGCGAAAACGACACCACAGTCGCCGACGTAAGTCCTTCCGCGAGAAGCATCACCTGCACGGTCTGCCCGGTCCTAAGCCAGAACAGCAGGTTCGGGAAGGCGTATCTATACAACGGAGTCAATACTTCGTTTAGCACTGCGAACGCCAACCTGAACTTCGGGGCGCATCAGCCTTATTCCATAGAGTACTGGATGAATACTGCAAACGCCGGAGTATCCCAGTACGTTATGGGCATGTCAAGCAGTTACGGCACATCCGGAACATATACCCTGGACATTTATATCGACTCGAGCGGGAAAGCGAATCTTGCCATGAGACAGGGCTTCGCCGGAAACTGGTTTTCCACCGCATCCAACTATGTCATGTCTTCAAACACCTGGTATCACGTCGTATGGGTCAACACGGGTTCGGCAATCAACCTGTACATAAACGGCGTATTCGACAAACAAGCCAGCTTGGGCGCATTCGGCGGCTATTATCCCGGAAACAATTACCTGGTCATCGGAACCACGGGCTGGGGAAGCAATTACTTCAACGGCACTATCGATGAGGTAAGGATCTGGAACAAGAGCCTGAGCGCCGATGAAGTCTACGAGGAATATGCGTCCAACCTGCAGAAATACAACTCTACTCAGTGGTACTTCTACGTCAACCAGAGCAGGAACGCGACTGCTGGATTAGATTATGGAACTTATACCTATCAAGCATACGCATCTGACGTAAATAGTAACTCCAACCAGACGGATCAACGGATTCTGACTGTCAGTGCGGCTCCGTTAGTGTCCTTGAATACGCCAGCAGCAGCGTATGTCAATTCCTCGGCATCTACGAGGTTCAACGTGTCGTTCAACTGCTCAGCCGACAACACGGTCGGCCTGTCGAACATAAGCCTGTATCTGACGAACAGCGCCAACGAAGGCTTTGCATTAAGCCAGACAGCAAGCGTCTCGGGAACTGATGCCTCTGCAAGCTGGTCTCTTAGCCTGACAAGGGGGAACTATACGTGGAACTGCCTTGCATACGACTCCAACGGAACAACCGGGTGGGGCGCGTCGAACAGGTCAATTATCTTGAATAACAGCGGGAGCATAACAGCGAACGACGACACATTCACTGCGAACACGTCGATTTCAAAGATCATAAACGTCACTACCAATGATACCGGCGCAAGCGGCCTGAGAGTCGGCCAGATAACCTCCCCGTCTCACGGAACCGCAGTGCTGGATGACGACGGCACTATCAACTACACCTCCGAGGCAGGATTTGTGGGAACAGATTCTTTCACATACACAGTAAGCCAGAACAGCTTATACTACAGTGGCACAGGACATTACTACGAATACGTTAGCAGCCCGGCCATAACCTGGTTTTCGGCGAATAGTTCAGCCAATTCAAGAACCCTTAACGGCCTACAGGGATACCTTGTAACGATCGGTTCTGCCGGTGAAAACGACTTCGTGAAGCAGAAACTTTCCGGCCAGGGCTGGATGGGGGCAACCGACGACGGCCACGACAAGGTATGGGAATGGGTGAGCGGTCCGGAAGCAGGAACAATATTCTTCTACCAGAACCCAAAGAGCCCATCAAACCCAGGTGCAACGGGATGCTATAAGAACGGGGGAGGGACGGCGGTTCCTGGTCATTACACCAACTTCGCTCCCGGAGAACCAAATGATTATCCCACAGGCTGCGCGAACAATGAGAACTATGCCCATTTCTACACCGACGGAACCTGGAACGATTACGCATACAATAATGGCGCCATCCAAGGATACGTCGTCGAATACGGCAGCATGCCCGGAGACACCCCAGACTTCCCGACAGCAGTCGTGACAATCTATGTCTCGGACTCGATCGCTCCAACAGTCTCCCTGAACACGCCAGCTGCGAAATATGCCCTGAACACATCAAACATCACGACCAACATGTCGTTCAACTGCTCGGCGCAGGATGCAGGCGGACTTACGAACATAAGCCTATACCTGACGAACAACGCCAACGAAAGCTTCTCGCTGAACCAGACTACAAACGTTTCAGGCTCAAGCAATTCCTCTACATGGACACTGGAACTATCAGCAGGCAACTACACATGGAACTGCCAGGCATACGATTTCGCCAATAACAGCGCATACGCGGGCTCGAACAGGTCAGTAACGATAAACTATGACGGAACAGCGCCCCAAGTATCGATAACAAAAAATGCCTCCCAGACAGACACGGCAGGCTCGATCAGCATCAACTGGAGCGCATCCGACAATCTCGCCCTAAGCACTGTGCACTTCAACATAACCTACCCCAATAGCACGCAATTATTCTACTCCACGGCTTCGTCTGGAACAATAAATCTGAACCAGACGAATCTCACGGCGACAGGCAATTATTCGATAAGCCTTTGGGCGAACGATTCTGTCGGGAATACAAACTCTACGTCGGATGTTTTCACGGTAGTGAACGCAACAACTACCCCGACTGATACCCAGCCCCCGTCTGCTGTTATGCTTGCTCCGTCCAGTGGTTCGACTGTGAGCGGCGTAGTTTCTCTTGAGGCGAGTGCGTCTGATGAGTCTGGTATTTCGAGGGTGGATTTCTACTACTACGGCCCCTCATTGTCTTACGTGCTGGTCGGCTCGGCTTCAGTGGCGCCTTACTCCGTGGACTGGAACACTGCAAATGGAGCCGATGGAACGTATTATGTGTTCGTGGAAGCATTTGACAATTATGGGAACAAGAAGTCGACGGAAGATGCGTCGGAAAGGGTTTATGTAACTGTAAAAAACACGCAGAGCACCTCAACAACGACAACCAACGCTGTTACGTCAACGACGACCACGACTCAGCCAGTAACGACTACCTCTACAAGTTCTTCGACAACGTCTTCCACTACTACCACTACAGAGCTTACGTCTTCCACTACCACGACGTCTACCACAACCACAACAACTCTTCCAGTGCCTGTGATAAGCGACTTACGCGTTGTATCGGTGTCGACGGATGCGGCAACCATCGCCTGGAGCACTGATCTGGAGTGTCTTGCCAGCGTCTCATACGGCTCAGGCAGCGGATACGGTATGTCGCAGAACGTCTCAGGATACACATACGATCATGCCATAATCCTTACAAACCTTTCCCAGAATACTACTTATTCATATATGGTCCAGGTCAGCAGCAGAAATGGGACGCAGTCAGTCAGTTACGGGACATTCAAGACCGCTTATACGTACACAGCACCTATCACTTTCCAGAACACGTCCCAAAATGACACCGTCATAGTGAATGTCACGGAGGTTTCAACTGTTATAGAGATGGCAGTCAATAACACCATCGAGAATGGTTCTCTGAACATAACCTATTCCACGAGCAGTCCGGTGAATATGACTTTGTCTGTTCCAGAGCTTGGACGATTCGTGAGTGTAGAGGCAAGCCCGGATGTCCGGGAGTCCCTTAAGTCGATAATAATCAAGGTCTATTATACCGACGAAGAGCTGGATGATGCTAACCTGAATGAGAGCAGCCTGGGCATATACTGGTTCAATGTCTCAGACGGTTCATGGGTCCGGCTGTCGACCAACATAAGCTGGGTCTATGGCACAGGCGTGAACACGCAGGCAAACTATGTATGGGCCAATGTCGCACACTTTAGCGACTACACAGTCGGCGGAGATAACATATGCCTCCTTAAAGGAGA
Organism: Candidatus Altarchaeales archaeon; assembly: GCA_963749405.1. Taxonomy (GTDB): domain Archaea; phylum Altiarchaeota; class Altiarchaeia; order IMC4; family QMZM01; genus CAIYYO01. The sequence continues at coordinate 10,141 of CAVVMY010000012.1, forward strand.
TTATCCAACATGCGGCATAGTTACCATCCAAGAGGTAGTCAACTACATAATCAAATGGGTCGATGGCCGGGCGCAGCTCTCGGACGTAGTAAGCCTGATAAACGGATGGAGTGAGACGAGCAGTTAAGCCTTCCATACTTTACATCCCTTTTCCGGCGGGAGACGGCATGATAATTTTGTAACAAGTATATAAACAAAAATGTCAATTTAATATATGATAAAAATGAAAAAATAATGAATCATACAAAGTCTGATAATAATTTTTCTTATGGGCTTATGACTGTTTTCGTGGTTATCGTTTTACTGTCGGGCCTCTCGAACGCCACATACTCCTGTTCGACCCGCGCGGACTGCAGCAACCACGGCGACTGCGTGGACGAAGACTGCGTGTGCGATACCGGATGGTCCGGGATGACTTGCAGCAATCCGGTCACTACCACGACCACCACTACCACCACAACCACTACGACCACCACTATTACGTTTTCCTGCGGGGATACCGTCACCGGGAACGTTACTTTGTCGTCTGACCTATCCTGTACGAGCGCAGGCAACGGCTTGAACGTCGGCGCAAACAACATAATCATAGACTGCGCGGGCCACTCGATCACCGAAGCCTACTCCGGCGGATCTTACGAGGGGATTTACCTTAACGACAAAAGCGGAGTGACGATAAGGAATTGCGACATATCCCATTTTTCCGCAGGCGTGGGTTATGACGGCGATTATCTGACTGTCGAGAACTGCGCAATACACGATGGTTCTGAGGCGCTGGAACTCTTTTTTACTGATCACTGGTTCAAAATGGTGAACAACACAATCTATAATGTGCAATATGGCCTGGATAGCGATATGATCTACGACGGGGACGTGCTGGAGAACAACACGCTCTATAACGTCACCTCATATGGATTTTTATATTTCGAAGCGATCAATTCGATAATAAGGAACAACGTTATAACGATGGCCGGGTCCGGAACAGGGATGTATATCGAAGATTTATCCAATTCTATCGTAAGCAATAATACCGTTCGCAACGCTTCTACAGGCATTCATCTGGGATGGTTGACGGGTTGCACAGTATCGGACAATACGGCGTGCAATAACTCCGAAAACGACGTCTACTGGTCTTCTCCGGGCACCGAGTCCGGGACTACGTGCGATACTTCCGATCCTTCCGGCTTATGTGATTATGCATGCGGGGAGACAACGACGACGTCTACGACCACCACGACAACGACATCCACGACTACGACCACAACCACCACAACTACAACGACTACGACCTCGACTACGACGACCACCACAACTACTACCTTGGGTGATACCCAAGCCCCGTCTGCTGTTATGCTTGCTCCGTCCAGTGGTTCGACTGTGAGCGGCGTAGTCTCTCTTGAAGCAAGTGCGTCTGATGATTCAGGGGTTTCAAGAGTGGATTTCTACTACTACGGCCCCTCATTGTCTTACGTGCTGGTCGGTTCGTCTTCTGTGGCGCCTTACTCCGTGGACTGGAACACTGCAAATGGAGCCGATGGAACGTATTATGTGTTCGTGGAAGCGTTTGATATCTATGGTAATAAGAAGTCAACGGAAGATGCGTCGGAAAGAGTCTATGTAACTGTAAAAAACACGCAGAGTACTTCAACTACGTCAACTACAACAACTACTACTATAGAATCAACTACTACGACGAGCACCTCTTCTACTACAACCACTGAACCAACCACTACCTCGACAAGCACTACCTCTTCTACAACGACGACCCTGGCAATACCTCAGATAAGCAATCTGCGGGTTGTTTCAGTGTCTACGCAGGAGGCGACCATAGCCTGGGATACTGATATGGGCTGCTTGGCTGATGTACAGTACGGAGAAGATAATGGATACGGCCTGTCGCAGAACGATTCAGGATATAGCTACAATCACTCTATAACTCTTTCCGGCCTTTCTGAGAATACTACGTATTCTTACAGGGTTCATGTCGTGAGCACGGGCGGAACTGAGGCTAGCAGTTATGGCGTTTTCACGACCGCTTACATGTATGTTGCGCCCATTCAGTTGAATGCATCGCTTAATGACACCACAATAGTAAATGTCTCGGCTGTTTCGACTGTCCTAGAGTTGACCGCCAATGAAAGCATCGGTAACGGTTCTCTGAACATAACCTATTCCACGAGCAGTCCGGTGAATATGACTTTGTCTGTTCCTGAGCTTGGACGATTCGTGAGGGTTGAGGCAAGCCCGGATGTCAGGGATGCTCTTCAGTCAATCATCCTAAAAGTCTATTATACTGATGAGGAACTGGACGATGCGAACCTGAATGAGAGCAGCCTCGCGATATACTGGTATAACGAGTCCGCTGGTTCCTGGATAAAACTGTCGACTAATATAAGCTGGGTCTATGCCACGGGCGTGAACACAACGGCGAACTATGTATGGGCCAATGTCGCACACTTCAGCGACTACACAGTTGGCGGGAATAATATCTGCCTCCTTAAAGGAGATTATCCAACATGCGGTGAAGTAACCCTCCAAGAAGTGGTTAACTACATACTTAAATGGGTGGAGGGCCGGGCGCAGCTCTCGGACGTAGTAAGCCTGATAAACGGATGGGGGATTTCAGATATATAACCTGTTTTTTACTTATTTCTTTGTTTTTTTTTGTTATATAAGTTCTAAATCTCATATATTCTGTCCTATACATATTCATTACATTCATTGATTGTTCAAAATGGAAGCTATTGTTAGAGATGCCATTGCTGCAGCAGCGAATGTCAAGGAAGAGCGCAAGAAAGAAGAAATGGTCAGGCATACCGGCCCAGCAAAGCCGGGAGCAAACACAGACGAGGAACTACGCAGGATAGTCGACGGCATAAAGACTTCCATAAAGGTCGTAGGCGCAGGAGGCGCAGGCGGAAACACCGTTGACCGCATAATGGAGATGGGCATAGAAGGAGGAGACGTGATAGCAGTCAACACAGACGCCCTGGACCTTCTATACACGAATGCCCATACAAAGGTTCTAATAGGCGCTACAGTAAGCGGAGGCATAGGCGCAGGAAACAACCCCGAAGTCGGAGAGCAATGCGCAGAAGCAGACGCAAAGAAACTCGCAGACGTTATAGAAGGCGCAGACCTCGTATTCATAACATGCGGCCTAGGCGGAGGAACAGGGACCGGCTCTGTGCCCGTAATCGCCCAGGTAGCTAAGGAAGCAGGGGCTTTGACAATAGGTGTCGTCACTCTGCCTTTTTCCGTTGAAGGCAAGGTTCGGGCCAGAAATGCCCTGATGGGCCTCAAAAAGCTGCGTAAACACGCAGACACCGTCATAGTCATACCCAACGATAAACTGCTCCAGATAGCACCGAACCTGCCTCTGAACGCAGCATTCAAAGTAGCAGATGAACTGCTCGCTAACTCCGTTAAAGGGATAGCCGAGATGGTAACCAAGCCGGGGCTCGTGAACCTGGACTTTGCAGACGTAAAAACCATCATGAAAACCGGAGGAACGGCGATGATAGGCCTGGGCTCCTCAGGAAGAGACACTGCCAGCGACTCACGGGCAAAAGAATCAGTAGAAAACTCCCTGAAGTCCCCGCTCCTGGACACAGACATAAGCACAGCCACAGGAGCGCTCATAAACATCATAGGAAGCAGGGACATGACACTGGAAGAAGCAGAAGAAATCGTCAGAACCGTTTCCACAAACATAAGCCCAGAAGCCCAGATAATATGGGGCGCCCAACTAGACGACACACTGGACAGAAACATCATAAAGACCCTGGTAATACTATCAGGGGTAAAAACGCCCCAATACGAAATAGGCCTGGAAGAAAAATTCGAAACCGGCGACGCAGAAGGACAACCATCAGACATCGGCCTAAGATACGTCTAAAAAAATCCAAAAAAATGGCACTAAAACTCAAAGAAATACCCGCTAAAATAGACAGCGCAATAAAAGAGACAAGGAGGATCCTGCGGCTCACCAGAAAACCCCGCAGCTCAGAATACAACGAAACAGCCAAGATAACCGGCCTAGGCGTGATCCTAATAGGAGCCCTCGGATTCGTACTATTCACGTTTTTCCAACTTCTTAGAATCTAAAGTCGACCAGAATTAGAATATATTAACCAAATTCTATATCTTTATCTCCCAACTTAAGACCTATAAGGAACCTATTTATCCACTTCATATCAAAAAAAATACGGTGATACTGTGATCTATGTCGTTAAAGTAACCGCAAACCAGGAAAAAGTGGTTGCGGAGATGATTGCACGCGAAGCAAGAGCCCAGAAAAGGGCAAGAACCGATGCCGAAGAAGGAAAAGAGATATACTCAGTCCTATACACAACCGGCCTAAAAGGCTACATACTCGTCGAAGCAGACAAACCCGGAACAGTCGAAGACATAGCACTAAAAGTCCCAAAGACGAAAGGCCTTTTGCTGAAAAAGAAAGGAGACCTCGAATCCGCGGGAACCGTTCCCATTGAGGAACTGGAAAAGACCATAATGCCCACGCCCACGGTCCTGAGCGTGAACAAAGGCGACCTCGTAGAACTGATAGCCGGGCCATTCAAAGGAGAAAAAGCCCGGGTCGCAAGAATAGACAAAGGCAAAAACGAGATAACCGTAGAACTCATAGAAGCTGCAGTACCCATACCCGTCATAGTCAGAGGAGAAGACATAAAAATCCTAAAGAAAGAAGAGAATGAGTAAAAATGGCCAAGGAAACAATTGATTCACTCGTAGACGGAGGAAACGCAAGCGCAGGCCCCCCGCTGGGACCGGCGCTTGGACCAACAGGAGTAAACATAGGAAAAGTAATAGCTGCGATAAATGAGAAAACCGCGGACTACAAAGGGATGAAGGTCCCGGTAAAAGTAATAATAGACACAGACAAAAAAGACTTCGAGATAAAAGTGGGCTCGCCCCCGGCATCCTCGCTCCTAAAAAAAGAAGCTGGCCTGGAAACCGGGACAAAAGACGGAAAACCCATAGCAAACATAGAATTCGCGCAACTGCTGAAGGTTACGAACATGAAGCGAGACGCACTACTTGCAAACGACCTGAAAGCCGCAGCAAAAGAGATAGCAGGAACCTGCGTAACAGTTGGCCTGACAATAGACGGACAAACGCCAAAGGAATTCATAGCCAGCATAAACGCAGGAAAATACGACGACAGATTGAAGTAAAAAAACATTCGGTAATTTAAATACCAAATACTATATCCTAACTTCAATTCCGTAGCACTACCCCGTATATTTCTTGAAAAAAACAGGGTAGGAGGAAAATGAACAAAAAAGACATCGTCAAAAAAATCGAGGAAGCAAAGTCTAAATCGACCCAGAGAAAGTTCAAACAGAGCGTAGAACTCTCCATGAACTTCAAAGAAATAGACCTGGAAAGCACAGAATACAAGCTCAACCTAAACCTACTCCTGCCAAAAGGACGCGGCAAAGAAATCAACATCGGCATATTCGCAGACGGAGACATGAACGTTAGGGCCAAGAAGATCTCAGAATACGTACTCAACAAGGCCGAAGTAGAAGAATACGCAAAAAACAAAAGAAGGATGAGAAAATTCGCAACCTCCTGCTACGCATTCATAGCACAGCCAGACATGATGCCCCTCATCGGAAGAACATGGGGCGTAGTCCTCGGGCCCAGAGGCAAGATGCCCCAGCCAGTCCCTGAAAGCGCAGACCTCACTGCCATAACCAGCAGGATAAAAAACACTGTAAGAGTAAGATCAAAGAAGAATCCAACCATCCAGGTGCCTGTCGGAGTGGAGGAAATGAGCCCCGACGACCTCGCAGACAACGTATCAGTCGTTCTGGATGCCGTGGAAAGGCAGATACCCAAGGAAAAGATTCAATCGGCTTACCTTAAAACAACGATGGGTCCCGTGATAAGGCTGATGTAACGTAAAAAGAAAAAATGGTCGCAACTTGGAAACTCAAGGCCGTGGACGAACTCGCACAAAAGATGTCCAAATCAAAGACCGTAGGTCTCGTCAACGTAAGCAAAATACCCTCCAGCCAGTTGCAGCAGATGAGAAAAAGCCTTAGAGGAAAAGCGGAACTGAAAATAACCAAATCCTCAATAGTCAGAAGAGCCTGCGACAAAGCAAAACTAAACGGCTTAAGCGACCAAGTGCAGGGACAGGTATGCGTGGTCATGGCAGACACAGACGCATTCAAACTATCCAAGCTGATGAGGACCACCAGAACAACAGCGCCGGCAAAGCCCGGAAGCATCGCGGAAAAAGACATAATAATACCCGCCGGAGACACGCCCTTCAAGCCCGGCCCAATCATCGGAGACCTCCAAAAAGTAGGGATAAAAGCCAAAATACAAGGCGGAAAAATAGTCGTCACAGACGACTCACAAGTCGTAAAGAAAGGCGGCGTGATATCCGCAGACCTCGCAAACGTCTTAAGCCGGCTGGGAATACAGCCCGTAGAACTCGGACTAAACATAAAATCCGCATACGAAGGCGGCATGCTATACCCCGGAACCGTGCTGGACATAGACACAGAGAAAGTCCTTGCAGACATGGCAACAGGCCGCATGCTGGCGCTAAACCTCGCATACAATGCAGGCATATACAACAAAGAAACAACCAAACTATTCCTAAGAAAAGCATTCACAGAAGCAATGTCCCTTGCGATCAACACCGAAGTAGTCAACAAAGACACCATAGCGACCCTCCTATCCAAGGCCAACATGCAGATGCAGTCAGTAGCCGCAGCAGCGTCCGGAGAAGCGCCAGCCACGCAGGGAGCAGCGCCAGCAGAAGAAAAGATGTCCCAAGAGGGACAAGAAAAAGGCAAAACAGAAGACGACGCAGCATCAGGCTTAGCTTCCCTGTTCGGCTAATCCGCTAGGATTAGTCCCTGCAGGGCTAACTATCTAAACGTATATATCTTTCTTTTCCTTATCCAATCCTCCACTACCCGACAATACCTGAATCTCGGGCTTGCCGGCATCCGGTTTCTGCTTCTCTCCTAAGGCGATCATATAAGCATCATAGGAGACCCAGACTTCCAAAACAAAAGTTGCGACAAGGAAAACATCCGGATAATTCTCCAACCCGAAATATGCCGCAAGCTCTAAAAAAATAAAAAACAGGCCTTTTACATACCTGCCCAGATATAGATGCCCAAGCCCGGCTATCATAAAAGACAAAACAGTCGCAGCCCAGGGACGCAGATCATCTCTCATTTTTCTCTCCTTAAGTATTTGTGTTTAGGTGGTTAAATTGCAGAGATACCTAATTACTACAAGGAATGGAACACTCCATCAGAATCGACCTGCGCAAATCCGTCTCAGGGAACGCGGAATATTATTATGAGGAGGCTAAGCGGGCGCGTCAGAAGCTGGCAGGCGCAAAAAAAGCCTTGGAAGACACGCAGAAGAAGATAGCGGACCTGAAAAAGTGCCATGAAACAGCGGTCTGCGAGGCGGCTCCCGAGGCAAAGAAGGCCGAGGAGAAGCGCTGGTTCGATAAATTCCATTCCTTTACTTCAAGCGACGGATTCTTTGTCGTAGGAGGAAAAGACGCGACAACGAATGAGATCCTTGTCAAAAAACACACAGAGGATAACGATCTCGTCTTCCACGCAGACGTGCACGGCGCTCCATTCTTTGTCATAAAGAACCCTGAAAAAAAGGAGGTCCCGCTGACTACGATCAAGGAAGCTGCCGAAGCCGCTGCATCCTATTCAAGCGCATGGAAGAGCGGCGTGGGCAGTTGTGATGTCTACTACGTCAAGCCCGAGCAGGTCTCAAAGACCGCGCCGAGCGGCGAATACATGCCGAAGGGCGGATTTATGATCAGCGGAAAAAAGGAGTACCTGCGTGGCGTGCGTCTGATGGTTGCTATCGGTTTTGTTGTCGGAGAGAAGGTCGAGATCCTTGCAGGGCCTCTGTCAGCCGTTGAATCGAAGACCAAGTATTATACAACAGTCACTCCCGGCAACGTAAAGAGCGAGGAACTGGCTAAAACCGTGAAAGAGGCGGCTGCGAAAAAAGCCGGGAAAGAGGATGCCGGCAAGATCAGGAAGATAAAGCCGGAGCTTATCCAGAGGCTTATTCCCAGCGGAAAAGGCCAGATAGTCCGCTAAAAGTCTATGGGCCATCCCAAGGGATGTCCCTCAGAGTCTTCGGCTCTTCGGGCCATGTCCTCTTCGAGTCCATATTTTACTGCCGAAAACTAAATCTATTTGTTCTAGATTTACTGAGTTGGTTTAAAATGCCTGAAGAGATGACGTACAGCAAGGCCGGCGTAAGCCTTGAGCGGGAAGTTCTGGCCATCAGGAACATCAAGAAATGGGCTTCCAAGACTTTTGAATTGCGAAAAGGAAAGATCGGCGAAGTATTGAGCGACGTGGGCTCGTATGCTAATGTCATAGACCTCGGTGAATACGCTTTGGCTGTTTGCATGGACGGCGTAGGCTCCAAAATACTCGTAGCCCAGGAGCTTAGAAAGTTCGACACAGTCGGAATAGATCTCGTGGCTATGAACGTAAACGATGCAATATGCCTCGGCGCGGAGCCTATTGCCATGGTCGACTATATGGCTTTTTACCGGACTGACCCGGATCTTGCAAGAGACCTTGCGGCAGGGATATATGAGGGATGCCGTCAGGCCGGAATTGCGCTTGTAGGTGGGGAGACTGCTTCTCTTCCTGAGATAATCACAGGCATCGACGGTTACGGGTTTGACCTTGCGGCAACCGTTATCGGCATAGTCAAAAAGGACAGGATAGTCACAGGCGAAAAGATAGCCCCCGGAGATGTCGTATTAGGCATGAAGAGTTCCGGCGTGCACAGCAACGGCTTCACTTTGGCCAGAAAGGTGCTTCCGAAGAATATGTGGGGAGCCCTTCTCACCCCGACCAGGATATATGTAAAAGAAGTGCTTGAACTCCTAGGAAAATACGATGTCCACGGCCTAGCTCATATCACGGGCAGCGGCTTTATAAACCTGGCCCGGTCCACAAAATGCGGATTCCTACTTGACAAGATACAGGAAGGCATGTTATTCAAGAAGATCCAGGAGCTGGGTAATGTTTCGGACAAGGAGATGTACCGGACGTTCAATATGGGGGTGGGTTTCTGCGTAATAGTAGCGGAAGCGGATGCCAAAGCCATAGTAGATGAATACGGCGAACGCTTCGGCATATACGAAATAGGCAGGGTCACGGAGGAGCCAGGCGTAAGAATTGCCAAAGGGGGCACAGTATTCAAGCTGGAAGGAACCAAATAACCCCTGTTATCCTGGTTATGTCTATTTTTACTACCTTACATAATAATTTAAACAGTATGAAAAAAGGCTATGTCCTAACCCTTGATGCACTGTTGTCACTAATGGTGGTTATGGTGATTTATGCGCTTATAATGAGCATACAGACTTCTATAAACACCACGCCGGCTACTGAATTCAAGCTGCTGCACTATACGTCGGAAGACGCGATGCAGGTTTTAAGCCAGAAAGGGGTTCTGGACCAGGTTTGCGCTCAGTGGGCACTTGCACAAGGAAATGCCTCCTCGCCTTATTTCAACATGGCCGGGAACATCTCCAATTCTTATCTGTCTGAGATAATACCTACACGCATAGGCTATAAACTTTTATTGAATGGCGTTTCTATTGCAAGCGATTCAACAAGGCTCTCCGAGAATGTCTCAACAGTTGAAACCCATTCCCAGCGCATGGTTTCAGGCTACAATATCAGCATGCCTACGGACGGCTACGTGGCGCGGGCCCGCATAAACAATACCGTTGTTTCATACGGTTCGGTTTTCTGGAACAACACAGGCTGCAACTGGACCATCCAGATACTAAACAATAGTAACATAACTCTGTTAATACCCAAGAGCTACACAGGGAATAAGCTATGCAGCTACACAAATTCAACCATATCATATGATAACAGCAGCGCAGTCAACGACGCAGTATACCGGCTGCTGCTGCAAAGCGATACAAGCCCCAAAGACGGCAGATTAGACTATAACATAAACCCAAGCACTGTGGCAACAGACGTTGCAGTCATAACATCTATAAAGTCTGTCAGTTCCCCGGTGCAAGTGCAGCTTGTTCTGTGGATGAAATAAACCAAGATAAAATGAATGAGAAACTGCTTGAAAAAAGATTACTGCAGATGGTGGAAGAAGACGTGGGCCCATGCGATGTAACTACCATATTTTCTCCAGACAAAAAAGTAAAAGCAGAGATAGTTGCAAAAGAAGAAGGCATAATCTCCGGAGTATCCGAGCTTTCCACACTCTTCAGGCTATTCTCCATAAAAGCACAACCCCTGCTCTCAGATGGGCAGAAAGTAAAGAAGAAACAGAAGATATTTCTCCTAGAAGGAAGATCAAAAGACATACTCGTAGTTGAGCGGACAGCGGTAAACATAATCTCCCGGATGTCCGGCATAGCTACGCTCACAAAAAAATACGTCGATAAGGCAGCGTCTGTGAATCCAAAAGTCCGCATCGCAGCCACAAGGAAAACAACTCCTATGTTCGGTTTCTTTGAAAAGAAGGCAGCACTCGCAGGAGGCGCAGATACCCACCGCCTGGGGCTCTATGACTTAGTTCTCATAAAAGACAACCACCTCCGCCTGTTCAGGGACAACCCAGCATCAGCCCTAAAAACCGCGAGGAGAGAAACATCCTTTTCACACAAGATAGAAATAGAAGTCAAAAAAGCAGAAGACGCATACATTGCCGCTGAATACGGAGCAGACATCGTGATGCTGGACAACATGCCTGCATCAGAGGTAAAGAAAATCGTCTCAGGGCTGGAAAAAAGAGGCCTGCGCAGCAAAGTGCTTTTGGAAGTGTCCGGCAGAATAGACCTCAAGAACATAGAAGAATATGCAAAGACTGGTGCGGACGTATTATCCATAGGCCGCATAACACACTCAGCACCCGCACTCGACATAAGCCTGGAAATACTCTAAGAACCTCTTATAACAACGCCCGTGGCTGCATTCACTACCTTGGACGGACACCCAATTTACACGGCCCCCCATCTACTACCAGATCTGCCTTCTCAAACACGGCCTCACTTATCTCATCAACACTCACAGGAGCCATCTCACCGGAAACATTCGCAGAAGTAGTTATAATCGGCTCCCCTATAAGAGAAAGAAGCTCCCTGACAAAGGGATGATTGATTATCCTTATCCCCACAGTATCCAGGCCTCCTGTAACGTTATCCGGCACATTGCTCTTTTTTCTCACGACATAGGTCATGGGTTTGTCCAGGTGTTCTTTGACGTAGCTTTCTTCCTTTTTGCTTAAAAAGACGTATTCCTTTGCGGATTTTAGGTCTTTGAATGCTATGGACAAGGGCTTATCAAAGCTTCTCCTCTTTATCTCAAACACCCTCTTAACAGAGACGGGGTCAAGCCGGCAGCCTATGCCGTAGACGGTATCGGTTGGATAGATTATTACCCTGCCCAGTTTTACCTGGCTGGCAACGAGAGAAACAAGGTCTTTTTCCGGTTTTTCTGCGTTTATACGCAGCAGTTTCATTTCTTATCCGGTTTTAAGGTCCCGTGAACCCGCAGTTTCCGCATTTGTACTTGGTCCCAAGTATCCTGCAGGACTGGCACCTTACGACTTCTGTTTTGCCGCATGTAGGACATTTGAACTCGACGTAATTCTGCCTGACCTCCACTCCGCAGCTTATACACTTCTTCATACCGTAATATTAGGACTTAAACTTTAATAATAATACAATGGCTATCCCTTCTATCCGCATAATAGTGACCAAAGGAGATATAACGCTCTTTGGCTGCGATGCCATAGTGAACCCTGCGAACAGCACAGGCTCTATGGGCGGAGGGGCGGCATTGGCCATAAAAAGAGCCGGCGGAGACTCAATAGAAAAAGAAGCCATGAGAAAAGCCCCCATTGCGGTCGGCAGGGCGATTTCCACAAACCCCGGAAGCCTACCCGCCGGTTTCGTGATACATGCGCCGACCATGGAAAAACCAGCCCAGGAAATACCCATTGAAAACATTGTAAATGCGACCTATGCCGCGCTGGAACTCGCAAACCGCCTCGGGGCGAAGTCAGTCGCATTCCCGGGCATGGGTACAGGCGTAGGCGGAATATCCAAAAGCGAAGCCGCAGAAGCAATGGTACAAGTGATAAAAAGGTTCGTGAAAGACAAGGAAAGAAACAAGGACCTGCGACTGGAAAAGATAATATTAATCGGATTCGACGACGAATTAACGGCTGAATTTCGGAAATGGACACAAAAGCAAGACCCGGAAACAAAGTAGTTGTGAAGACGGCAGAAGGAAAATACACAGGCATCGTGATGGAGAGACCCGAACTTGCAGACAAAGAGCACATAGTCATAAAACTGGACAACGGATACAACATCGGCATCCGCAAAGACAAGATAACCGGGATAGAAGTCCTTGAAAGCGGGATAAGCCATGAAGAATACAAACCAAAAAAACACGCGGCAGACCCCTCCAAGCCAACCATAAGCATCCTAGCTACCGGCGGAACCATAGCAAGCCGGGTTGATTACCTCACAGGAGGAGTACATTCTGCATTCACAGCAGAAGAACTGGTAGCCGCTGTCCCGGAACTGGAAGAAATAGCAAACATCAACGTAAAACAGGTATTCAACAAATTCTCGGAAAACATAATACCCACCGACTGGGTCAAAATAGCGGAAGAAACATACAAAGAAATAAAAAAAGGAATAGACGGAGTAGTCATAACCCACGGCACAGACACCATGCACTACACATCAGCAGCCCTATCATTCATGCTCAAAACACCAGTTCCAGTAGTCATCACAGGCGCCCAGAGAAGCAGCGACAGAGGCTCAAGCGACGCAGCAACGAATCTAATAGATGCGGCAGTGGCAGCATCCACGGGCAAATATGCCGAAGTCTGCATAGTCATGCACGCCGAAAGCTCAGATACAAGTACCCTGATACACCCCGGGACAAAAGCCCGGAAAATGCACACCAGCAGAAGAGATGCATTCAAAACCATAAACGGAGAACCAATAGGAACAATAGAGAACAGAAAGATCACATACACCCAGAGAAAAAACAAGCCCAGAGGAGGAGAATGCGCAATCGATGCAAAACTCGAACCAAAAGTATTCCTCCTAAAATGCCACCCAGGACTATCACCCAAGATAATAGACTCGCTGAAGGAAACGGGATACAAAGGGATCCTATTAGAAGGAACTGGCCTAGGCCACACGTCAGACAACCTATTCGACCCCATAAAGAAGGCGATAGACAGTGGAATGGCAGTTGCTATGGCCTCGCAGACCCTCTACGGCCGCGTGGACATGAACGTCTACTCAACAGGGCGAAGACTGCTCGACCTCGGAGTCATACCCTGCGAAGACATGACAGCAGAAACCGCATACGTGAAGCTGATGTGGGTCCTCGGCCATACAAAGGAGCACTCGAAAGTAAAGGAAATGATGCTGACGAACTACGCGGGGGAGATAAACGAGAGGAGTTTGGTTGTTGAATAGTTATCCTATTAAGCTCTATTAAGAAATCGTGGAACATTTGGATTATTTTGTGATTTCTTGAGATATTCCAGCCAATATTTGCTAATTGCTAAGTGTTCCAAGGGAAAACGATATCCTTCGTCCAATTCAATTACTTCGGTCCATGTTTTCCATCCTAATTTTTCGAGTTTCTTTATCTCGATTCTGATTTCCTTTCTTTTTTTCCGTCCATCGGGATTTTTGTATTGATTTTTAGATCCACTTAGTTTTTCACCCGACCCAACATAGATGGTAAATTTCTTGTTATCTTTTTCGATTACAAATCTGTAGACCACTGCATTGGCTTCTTTTCCATTGTAGTTCCAAATCAAAACTTCCTCACCATCAGGTCGATTCTTTAATGGTTTCCATTGTGGTTCCCATTTATCCAAAAGGGATGCTGCAACTTCAAAGTTTGGATTACTGCCCTGCTCTAATGACATATTAACACATATTTTAAAGTATCCATTAATGAATATTCGATTCGGTGGAACGTAGAATAAAGTCTAAAGGCCCATGCATTTCTGCTGCATCTTTATGGCGAGATCGCCTGCCTCTTTCATAGTCTTTCCCATGGAAACAAACCCGTGATTCTTCATCACGATAAAGTTCTCTTTACCGAGGACGTCAAGGACCGCTTTCGCAAGCATCGCAGTCCCCTCAGGCTCTTCCTGGCGGGTCTGCACTATGCCCAATTTGTCTGCGCAGGCAAGTATCTTCTCAGAATGCCCGTGGAAAACCGCGTTGACGTTCCTTCTTGCCTGATAAACCGCGTAATGAACCAGCGACTCAGACGAAGGCTTCCTCGTCCCATAATAATAAGCGATCTCCTTCTCTATGTCGCAGCTTTTGACCTGGACAAGGGAATTATCAAGTATGTGAGCCTTTGAGACAATGCCTGCCCCGGTTATTATAAACTGATTCTCGCCCTCCTTTATCCTGTAACTAAGATTCCCGGCAGAGCCGCCCTCATACTCAGGAGTGAACCCATGATTATAGAACTCAGTACACCAGCTCTTAAGCTCATCCAAACCGACATCCCTTGGAAACTTCTGATCCAATAGGACCGCCCGAAACTTCACGCCAAGATAAACCATCTTTACAAATATAATATAGCACCCGCATAATTAAAATACGCTGAGCATAATTTCCCTACCTCCTGCCCTGTTTTACGTATTCAAAATACGAATAAACAAAGGTATATAGTGCAACAGCTATAACAGGCACGATAACAAATAACAACGAATAAGCAGGAACCAGCACCCCTAAAAATGCAACCACACCCACAGCCTTAAAAAGTTTCCCACCCATTTTATGCGTCTTATCCCAAACAACGTCGCTGCTAAGAGTCCAGGGAGTCCGTATGCCGATAAACCAGTTCCTCTTTGCATTCCCAACCACTACGCCCAGGCAGTAGAACAGCACGCCAAAAGCAGGAGCAAGCATCTGCGACATGTCAAAAGCATAGCCCAGGTTCCACAGTATGGTCAGAAGATAAAGATAAGACATAAATCCCATGAATGACAAAACAAGAAGATCATAATATTTCCTGAATTCCGCGATGTTTTTCCCCAGGGGGTCTATTTTCGGTATCAGCAAAAAGAACACCAGGACTACGATGGATAAAGCAGGCAAGAACAAAACACCATACATCTTTGAACTATACTTGTCCGCATCTCCCTGCATGTTCCAATGCGATGCGAACTTATCCGGAAGCGTGGGATATAACACAAGCCCCACAATAAGCGGCAAGAGTACCAACCCCAAAGCGGCTAAAGTAGTTTTCCTCATACTTTATACATATGAAACAGAACTTAAAACATCAGACCAAAGATACTTTGCTTCCCTCGGCGAGACCGATCCTATCAGCTTCTCCGCCGTTCACTTCAAGGACGTATAAAGCGTTTTTACCTGGATTGATGGGTTGGCAGTATCCCTGCCCGCAAGGCTGTGTGTTTTTGCTTATATATACCACAATGCCATCCCCGTTGAGCCAGATGATATCCAGCTGCATAAGAGTGTCTTTCATCCAGAAGCTGTGTATACCCTCATTCTCATATATGAAAAGCATCCCGTGTCCTGCATCCAGACTCTGCCTCCCGGATAGCCCCTTTTCTCGTTGCTCTTCAGTTTCCGCCAGTTCCAACTGATAACAAGTATCTTTAAAGCAAGCCTTTTCTATTTTTCTCTGTTCACCGGTATTGGCACATCCGGCCAGTAACAGAAGCAAGAGTAGAGCGATGAGAAGGCATATTCTTTTCATTTCAGGACTTTTCCAGTTTCCATATACCAGAGATACAGATCCAATTCGGCGAGCGTCAGGCCTGTTTCCTTTGCAAGGTCTCTTAGCGTCTGCTCTATCTCCAGGTATTTCTTTTTTGTGAGCGCCCTGGGCTCTTCTATTATCCCATGCCTTGCGAGTATGTCCAGTATATGAAAATCTATTATAGCCAGGTCCGAATATCCGATGTTCCTCAGAAAATGGCTCGCCTCCTTGTATCCAAGGCCTTTCACATTCTCAGTAAGCCACTCGCGTATATCTTTCTCGTCACATCCCCTTTTTATCTTCTCCGCAAGTACGTCTCTATGCTTTCTTGCAGCTGATATGTAGGATGCCCGTTTGTTCGGAAACCTGTAGCCCAGATCCTTCAATTTCGCGGAAAGCTTTTCTTCAGGAAGCGTATTAAAGCCCTCGCCGATTTCCTGCTGTATCCTGATGCAGCTTTCAGCGGCGCAGTTTGCAGTGGTGATGCAGAAACATAATTCAACGAACAAATCGCAGGCAGTTCTCTTATAATCCTTGAATTCTTTTATCCTAGAATCTATGGTGTTTCGTATTTTTCCATTTTTCAGTTCCAGAATCCTTTCCACAAGAATTCGGCGTCCTGCCATATTTTTCTCCTGAGCCATTACAAAAAAATCCTCCTGTCTTTTAGATACTGTTCTCCAATATTAATCATACTCCATAGTTCAGATCAAACCACCACCAACATATGGGCCGGAGGCGTGTTTCCGGATTGTGTAATGCGCCTCCTATGCCCTGTCTAATAGAACAAGAGAGAAACAAAAGAGATTATTTTTTGAGTCTTTCTTCTGAGAGTTGCAGGTGGTCTGTCTCTACCTCTACGAGTGCCGTGAATATCTGTTTGATTCTTGGATTAGCCGCATCAGTTGCCGCTTTACTGTAAAAGTCTATTGCTCTGGCTTCTCTCCTGTGGGATTCCTCGAGGTTGTCTTTGTTCGCAGCATTGCATTCCTCTTTTTTCTGCGGAAGGGTTTGCAGTTTCAGTATCTTTTTCCAGATGGATGCATGTTCTGCCTCTACTTTTCCAAGGGCTTTGAATAGCAGCTTTCCTTCTGCGTCGTCGGTCTTGTCGGCGGCGCAGAAATAGAATGAAGCGTTGGATATCTCCACTTCGAGCGCATGCTCCGCGTTTGCCTTGTCTTTGGCGTTCAACTGGACGTCGAAACTTACCTCTGTCTTCTTGGCTTCAAAAATATACCTCCTGTGCGCCCCGCAGAAGGGGCAATTTGCCGGCGGTTCGTCTCCCACATAGGGGTCGCCGCATATCTGGCATCTCCATAGCTTAACCATTTTTTTTACCTCCTCCTAAAGTAAACGGATCAGAGCCCTTCGGAAACCTTTTCTGTCATGTCCTTTATCATCCTGTCAAGCTCTGAGGGCAGGTGCAGTATCGCCGTGTCAAGGAATCCCCTGATGATGAGGGCGGTAGCTTCGTCTTTTGTAAGGCCCCGTGACATGAGATAGAATATCTCTTTTTCGGCTATCTTTCCCACAGCCGCTTCATGAGACATGTCGGAGCCTTCGCCTTTTGCGAGCAGTTCCGGTATGGCATGTATGACTGCTTCCTTTCCCAGGAGCAGGCCGCGGCATTCCAGGTGTCCCTTGACTTTTGGGTTCATGTTCCTCAGGTCTCCGCGAGATATTATCGTGGCCGCATCCTTTGCGATTGCTCTTGATATTACCTCAGCCCTGCTGTTTTCTCCTTCCAGGATCACTCTGCTGCCTACGTCCATGTAAGACTTTCCCTCTGCATACATGAGGCTGGAGAATCTGGCGACGCTGCTATTTCCTTTGCAGTATGCCGTAGGATACATCTGCAGGTCCTTTACCGGCTTGAGTATGACATAGTTTGATATGAATGATGCGTTGTCTTCGATGAATGCGCCGCTTCTGGGCCGAACAACTGTTTCCGGGTTCCAGTTGTGTATCATGGTGAACGTGAGGCGCGCATCTTTTTTGACGTAGAACTCGCTTATGCCGACGTGTTCTGCGCTGCCTATTCCTTCGGTTGTGGCGCAGCCCGAGATTATCTGTGCTTCGCTTCCTTCTTCTGATATTATCACGTTATGGACGTATTGCTTGAACTTTTGCCGTGATATGAACATGCAGGACTGCAGCGGTACTTCCACCTTTTGCCCTGCGAATATCCTCATGTAGTAGCCGCCCATGAATAATTCATCCGTATTCTTCGTGTATTCGTCCTTGTTTTTGTCTACGGCTTTCCAGTAGTAGTCTTTCAGCCAGACGTGTTTCCTCAGCGCTTCTTTTATGTCCAGGAGCTCTACTTTGTCCTTGTAGTCTTCCATGACCTTGGAGAAGACCGCGCTTTCGTCGAGGTGGAAGAAGCTTGCAGAGCGTTTGTCCTCGCTTTCTTCTATGCCGACTTTTGCCGCGGTTTTTACGACATCCTTCGGGAGGTCTTTGAGATCTTTCATTTTGTTTTTCCCTCCCAGCATCTTACGCATTCGCGGTATCCTCTCCTTCGTATGTCTTCGAGTATGACTTCTGGTTTGTTTTGGCAGTGTATCGTGCTGTCCAATAACACGCATGCCTTCTCAGCTTTCAGGTATTCCAGGATGTATCCCTGGTGCGTTATCACTAAGGCGCTGGCTTTGTTTTTTCTGACATATTCCTGTATCTCTTCGCCTATCAGTTTCAGGCTTTCAAGGTCTACGCCGCTGTCTGGCTCGTCCAATAGCAGCAGTTTGGGTTTCATGAGGAGCAGTTGCAGCATCTCAGCTCTTTTCTTCTCCCCGCCTGAAAAGTCCAGGTTCACGTCCCTGTCAAGGAGGTCTGTCAGGTTGAATTTATCCACGAGCGCCTTTTCCTCTGCCGAGAGTTCAGCAGTTGGCTTCTTTCCTGCGCATATCTTAAGGACGTCTACGAGTTTTACGCCTCGGATGTCCTGCGGGAGCTGGAATCCCATTCCTATGCCAAGGCGGGCCCTCTCATCCACCGTCTTTTTAGTTATTTCCCGGCCTTCAAAGAATATGCCTCCCTCCTTTATCTTGTAGCCTGGAAAACCCATGATAGTCATTAAAAGAGAAGTCTTCCCGCTGCCGTTTGGTCCGAACAGGACATATATCTGTCCCTTCTCTATGTCGATGTTTATGCCTTTCAGGGTCTTTTTCTTGTTTATCTCCACCGATAAGTTCTTTACTTCTAGGACATTGGGCATTTTATCTTTTCTAATGATGCTTAGGAACTATTGGAATCCGCAGCTTATAAGTTTGCCTGCATATTCTTTTAGTATGAAATTCATCATGCCTGAAGGTATGAGATACTCCACTCTCTCCGAGAGGCATGCATTCTATGAGGGCGAGTTACAATTAAAAAAACTCTCGGATTGGATTGCGCCCAGAAAGGCTAAGGACATTGTCTATGCATGCATAATCGGCAGAAACACCGGCATATACCCCAAAAAATACTCTAAAATATCATCCGATACAATACTATTCAAAGACCTTGTAAATTACAGCGAACTCCGAAACAGTCTCATAGAATATTTGCCAGAGGGCGCGTACTACGACCGCAACCTCTACCGGGACAGGTTAAAATGTGCAGGCTGCAAAGAACTTTCCCGCTGCTTCAGATGCAAAAATTTCTTGGGACAGGAACTGGCATTTGACATAGACCCGGAGAACGTGGACTGCCCGATACACGGAACATTGGCAGACAAGATGAAACACCACCAGGGCCTTGGCTTCTGCGAATATGAGTTCTCAGTGGTCAGAGAAAGAACAGCAGAGCTATACGACCTACTAAGTAAAAAATTCAACGATATGCGGATCGTCTATTCCGGAAGAGGTTTCCATATCCATGTGCTTGACAAAGGAGCCTACCAGATGAAATACGCAGAGAGAAAGAGGCTTGCGAATAAAATCAAAAACAGAGACTATCCAATAGACGAATGGGTGTCCTCCGGGAATATGCGGTTGATTCGTCTGCCCTACTCGCTGCATGGGATGGTCTCAAGGATATGCCTGCCGCTGAAACCAAAAGAAGTCGAAGACTTCGACCCAATAAAAAATAAAAAAGCAGTTCCGAAGTTTTTTATTACTTCTTCTTTACAGTGACTTCCTTCTTTCCATAGTAGTGTTTTTTCTTCTTTGCTTCGGCTGCTTTTTTATTGCCCTTCTTGCTTATTTTTTGAGCCATTTTTTTTGGAATCCTCTCTCCTTTATAATTTTCTGTGGCAGAACCACCAGTCATAGCAGGTATACTGCCCTTTCCGCTCATTTGCCCCCTTCATATCCTTCGGCGGAGGAACGATGACGTTTCCCTTGATCAATTCATTATCCGGCCAGTTAGCGGGCATGGAGCATTTGTTCTTGTCCGAAGTCTGCAATGCCTTGACTGCCCTTAGTATCTCATCCATGTTCCTGCCGACCTCCTGCGGGTAGTACAAAATGAGCCTTACCACGCCGCTTGGGTCGATGATATAGACCGCCCGCACCGTGTTGTTTCCTTTGCCCGGGTGTATCATGCCAAGGGATTCTGCGATCTTTCCGCGGTCGTCTGCTATAACCGGGAATTCTATATCTACTTTTAGGTTTTCCTTTATCCATTCCATCCACTTGATGTGGCTGAAGACTTGGTCGATGGATAAGCCTATCAGTTCGCAGCCCAGTGCCCGGAACTCAGGGTATCTTTTCTGGAATGCGAAAAACTCCGTAGTGCAGACAGGAGTGAAATCCGCAGGGTGTGAGAATAATACGACCCATTTTCCTGCATAGTCTTCCGGGAACTTGACCGGCCCTTTTGTTGTCTGAGCTTCGAAGCTTGTTACTTTATCCCCTAAAAGAGGCATCCTGCTGCATTCTTCATCCATTTCTTACCTCCTTTGCTTCTTACTCTAATAGCGTCTTCTCAACTTCTTTTCTGCCTGCGGCAAGTTCTTTCTCCTGTTCAGGGTCCAGCTTCAAAAGCAGGGCCTGGAATTCCCCTGCATGCGTCTTCTCCTCTTTGGCGATATCCATAAGCACAGCCTTCAAATCCTTGTTCTGCGTCATGGCCGCAAGCTGCTCATACAGATTTACAGCATCAAGTTCTGCTATCATCCCTACTCTCAGGATTTCCTTATCTATTGCTTCCTTACCTACTTTTTCAAGGTCTACGGGAATGCTCGACATCATTTTAATCACCTATTCTATTCTTATAACTCCTTTGCTTAAAACATGCCCGTAGGTGCATTTTTTATGCCGCCAGATTAATATATTAATCCAGTTCTGCCCAGGAAAGAAAGAGAAAATGATGGATGAAATAAAAGAAGTTCAAATCAAATTCGGCGGATTAGACGAGCCATTCTCAGACTACGGCAAAGCCAGGTTCGCAGTCATACCAGTTCCCTACGAGAAAACAACATCCTATGGCAAGGGAACTGCAAACGGTCCGAAAGCCATACTGGAAGCATCCAGGTACATGGAAATGTACGACGAAGAACTGAACTGCAACACTGCGGAATTCGGCATCGCAACTCTTAAGCCCCTTGTGATAGACGACGCACCTGAAGTATTGACCAAGAAACTGCGCAGCGTATGCGCAAAAGTGCTCCAGGACAAAAAATTCCCAGTCGTGCTGGGAGGAGAACACTCCATCTCCCTTGGCATGCTACTTGCGCTCAAGGATCATTACAAGGACGTATCCGTTCTCCAGTTCGACGCCCATGCCGACCTGCGTGACGTATATCAGGGCTCAAAATACAGCCATGCATGCGTGATGCGCCGAATAAGAGAACATGCCCCGGCAGTGCAGGTAGGAATCAGGAAGCTTCTCAGACGATGAAGTAGAAATCGTAAAAAAAGAGAGACAGAACATATTCATGGCAGCGGAAATGCACAGAAACGACCGCACAAAGGAAATAGTCAGCCGCCTCGGAAAAAATGTATTCATAACCTTCGACGTTGACGTATTTGACCCCGCTGTCATGCCATCTACGGGAACGCCTGAACCCGGAGGAATAGGGTGGTACGACGCGCTTGACATCATCCGCGAAGTGTCGGAAAAGCGCAGCATAGTAGGCTTTGACGTAGTGGAGCTTGCGCCAAATCCGCAGATTATCGCCTCGGACTACACGGTTGCAAGGCTTGTTTATAGGGTCATGGGATACGTATCCCAAAGATTGCGATAGACTATTTTAACTAATATCTCCATTTAACTAATTAACAATAAAACAAAGAAAAAAATTACAACGCAAATGGAAAAGAACAACCCTGTTCCAGGACCAAGCATGATACCAAAGAAGCTATTCTTCACAAAAGGAGTTGGAGTGCACAGACAAAAGCTGGCCAGTTTCGAGCTGGCACTTAGAAAGGCAGGGATCGAGAAATGCAACTTGGTCTACGTATCCAGCATCTTTCCGCCGAACTGTGAGATAATCCCTGCAAGCGAGGGCTTAAAGATGCTGGTATCCGGCCAGATAACCTACACGGTTCTTGCAAGGAGCGAAACCAGCGAACCAAACCGGCTGATATCCTCTGCAATAGGTTTGGCCATACCCAAGGACCATGAAGGCTATGGGTACCTGTCAGAGCATCATTCCTTCGGGGAGACTGCGAAGAAAGCCGGAGAATACGCAGAAGACCTCGCGGCGACCATGCTGGCAACTACCCTTGGCGTGGAATTCGATTCCGAGACTGCCTGGAAGGAGCGAGAGCAGGTCTACAAGGCCAGCGGCAAGATATTCAAGACAACAAACATCGTACAGTCCGCGGAAGGGGACAAAGACGGCAAATGGACGACAACCGTTGCAGCAGCAGTATTTTTGTTCTAATCTTCTTTATCTTTTATTATTTATTATTTTTGTATCAGGACGCATCTTGCAGGACTTGCTTCCGCGCCTGCTATTTTCAGAGGCGAACAATGCGTCAGATACCTGCCGCCTGCAACATGCCCGAGAATCAGTCCCTCTATTATCGGTATCTCTTTTTTGAGGAGTTTTTTGTGTACTACAGCGTCGCTTGAATCTAATTTTTCAATGGACAAGCAATCGATTCCAACCGCTTTGATCCTCTTTCCTATCAGATACTCTGCTCCGTCCTCGTCCAGGTGGACATATGGATTCGCAGTCTTTAGAAAGACAATATCTCCGGCACGTATCCTGTATCTCTTCAGGTCCCGGCCTCTGATGGCATCGCCGGACTTTGCGTTCGTGAGATCGCAGACTATGGCTTCGCCTGTAAGAGATTCCAGGGGTATCTGATCGATTGTTTTTCCGCTTGGCAGGTAATGCGATGGCGCGTCTATATGCGTTCCGGTGTGCAGCCCCATTGTTATCGCAGAAACCTGTAGGCCGTCTTTCTTGAATGTCTTTAGCTTTTTGACGGATATTTTTGGGTCTCCTGGATAGATGGGCGTCTTCTCTGAAATGGGAGTGGATATGTCGATGATTTTCATCAGTTAATATTCGGTTCTGGGAAAAGAAATAAGAATAAGCATGCGGGCATATCTAAGTGGGTTTCTATGCCTTGATGCTTACTTTTTCATCGGTTCTTAACGTTTCTCTGAGGGTTCTGTATAGAAATATCGGCGTAAATTCGCGTATTTTTGCGCTTTTTTCAGCCGAGAACCGCATATCATTATAGGTTTCCAGTATCTCGTCTTTCCGGTGTTCGCCGAATTCCTCAAGAAGCCTTTCTACATTGCTCTTATGCGCCTTTTCAAGGACGTCTGCAGTATCCACCTTAATATATCATTCCGTTTCTGTATTTTATAAAGAATTAGTGTATAGAATATATAGTCTATATAGTTGCAGAAAAGCAGTCTATTGACTGATTATACGAAGCTTTAGAGCCTTCTTGAATGTTTTTTCGAAGGATGATTTGTTTGATTCTATGCCCCATTTTTCCAGTTCACAGCCTTTTACTGGCCAGATTTTCAGAGTCACTTCCTTTTTTCCGCTCTTTGCGAACTTTGCCTTGCTTATCGGACTGCCGTGGCTTTCTGTCAAGACTTTCAGCGATCCTGAGCATTGCCGACATAATGTTTATCTTCCTGAGAGTCTCCTCGTCAAACTCATTTACGTCCAAGTCCCGTCTCTTCGGCATTTTCTTGGCGTGATACCGGGCTATTGCAGCTATGATGTTTATTTCCTCCTGGTCGAATCCCAAAAGCTCGCTGTTCTTTATGATGTAGTGGCTGTGGATGTTATGGTCCGAGTATGATATAAAGTCGCCTACGTCGTGGAGGAATGCCGCATATTTCAGGAGGGATTCTGTCCTTTTCTCCGATTGCGTGTAGGCCTATTCTTTTTCCGCTGTCGAAGAGTTCGAGTGCGAGCTTGGTTACGGTGCTTGCGTGTTTCTCTTTTAGGTTGCATGACCTGCCCAGCTGCGTTACGCTCCAGTCCCGCACCGATGTTTCGTGGTATTGCGGGAAGCCTTTTAGTTTTGAGAGATCGTTTATTAGCATGCCGTGTAGCAGTCCTCTTTCCGAGGCTTTGATCTCCTCTAGTTGGAATTCTTCCATGACTGCGTCTAGTATCACTGTTCCGCCGATTATTATGTCTGCTCTGTCTGGGTTTATGCCTGGCACTTTTTTTCTTTCCTGGAGCGGCAGGCTGCATAGTAGGGCGGCTATTTTTTTCAGGTCTTTGTATTTCAGGGACAAATCTCTTTTGGGTGTTCGCGAGCCGTTCATCTTTGCAGCTATCTCTGCGAGGTTGACTATTGTTCCTGAGCTTCCGTAGGCTTCTTTTATGTTGCGTGTTTTTATCTCTTCTGAGGCGCGAAGCATCCTGTTTTTGGCGTATTCCCTTATCTTTTCGTATGTTTTTTTGCTGATCGGGTTTTGGCTTGCGTCTTTGAGGAACATTGAGGTCAGCCTGATTGAGCCGAGTTCGAGGCTGTCGAGGTATTCGTGGCTGTATTGGTTTCCCACAGCGATTTCTGTGCTTCCTCCGCCGATGTCTATGAAGACTGCGGTTTTGTTTCCTATGTGTGCGCCGCTTGATACTCCCAGGTATATGAGTCTTGCTTCTTCCTTTCCTGATACGACCTTTACGTCTAAGCCGGCCTCTCTGTGCAGCCTTTCAAGAAGCACTTTCCGGTTCTCGGCCTCTCTCACCGCGGAGGTTGCTACTGCCGTGATCTGTTTAGAGCCGTAGGCTTTTGCCACTTCTACGAATTTGCTGCAGATTAAAACTGCCCGGGAGATTGCTTCAGTACTGAGTTTTCTGCCGTTCTCATATTCTTTTTCTCCCAGCCTTGCGACTTCTTTGTCCTGGCGCAGGATGGTGTATGAGTAGTTTGCGTTGAGCCTGACTATGAGCAGGCGTATGGAGTTTGTTCCAAGGTCCATGTAGGCGATGACTTTTCCTTTATCTATCATGTTTTCTGCCTCCAGTGGATGATGACTTCTTTGTTTGTGTTTTTGGATAACAGGTCTTTCTTCTCTGTTGTTGTTTCTTCTTCCATTCTCTTATCTCCCTGGAATATGCACTCGATTTTGACTGCGTTGTCCGCGGTCGAGGCTTTCACCTCTTTTACTATCGAGCCGTGGGAGGAGTCCATGCCGTCGGCAAGTCTCATAATCGATGACAACGTTATAGTCCTGCGCTTTTCCTCTTCGTCGAGCGGCGCAAGGTTGTAGTCTTTTTTCTTGGAAGCCGGCCTTTATGGTATCTGGCGATGCTTCCTATGATATAGCGCTCTTTCGGGTTCACTGGCAGGTCTTGGTCGTTTAATATGAGGCTGAGCGTTGTCTTGTGGTGGTCTTGTCCTCCGCGCGACCATCCTATGTCGTGCAGGAGTGCTGCGCATTGCAGGAATGATCTGTCCTCCGGTCCAAGGTTATGCAATTGCGTAAGATCGTCGAATAGTTTCAGTGACAGCGTCTTTACTTGTTTTTCGTGTTCGTGGTCTCTTTTGTATTTGGCGGCGGCTTTTTCAATTTTCTCCGGGAGGGCGCGTATATCCTCTTTTTCTTCTCCTGGTGTCTGGATTTCTTCAGGGGAGGCTCCAAGCAGCAGGCTTTGTGCTAGTTTCTCGGGTAGTTTCTTTTTTCTTATCCCGTGTGCTGCGGCCTCTAAATCGTATGGTACTCTCAGGAATTCCGATCTGAATGGCTCAAATGTCAGGATGGCGTATGCGGCTCTGTTGTCTTTGTCGTATGGGTTTCCTACGCTTCCGGGGGCTATGAATGTGATGTCGTCAGCGGTTTTCGTGAATTGTATGTGGGCGTGGCCTGAAATAATCACGTTGGCTCCTGATGTTTTTGCTATCTCTCTGAGTCTGTCGTCAGGGGTGTCTGGCTTTATGTATTCTTCGGAGGATGTTGGGCTTCCGTGCACGATGAGTATTCTCTTTCCGCCTATGTTCAGGCGCATATGTGCCGGTAGGGTTTTTAGAAACCTTATCGAGGATTTTGTAAGGCTGCTGCATGTATATTCTATGTCTTCTCCCATGCCGGAGCAGTCATTGTTTTTTTTGCATCTCTCTTTTCTTTCTTTGATGACCTTTGAGTCGTAGTTTCCGATGATGCTGAAGACCTGTTCTGAGCTTAGTTCTTTTACTACCTCGTCGGGGTAGGTGCCGTGGCCCACGAGGTCTCCTGCATTCAGGAACGCTTCTGCGCCTCTTTTTCTAGCATCTTCTTCCACTGCCCTGAGAGCATGGATGTTTCCGTGGACGTCGGAGATCAGCGCGATTTTCAGCGGTCCTGTTTCTGCGGAGGAGACGTATTTTCCTGTTTTCTCGGATAGGCGCTGGAAGAATTTCCGGCCTTTTCCGTCATTCCAGGAGGAGACGAATGTCTTATACAAGTTTTTTCTTCTCTGGTGCAGGTCTGACAGAAACTTCATCGATTCTCCTTCGGTTCTCATGACTTTTCTTTCTCTTTGCAGGCTGGAAATCAGCCTATGGGTGAAGTAGATTATTCCCCTGTATCTTGGAGCAGGGCCGGATGTGCTGTCTTCCAGCAGGGTTTTCTGTCTTGCCTGGGTCATTAATTGCGGCAGGCTTTCTATCCATAGGTCGCAGTCGTGCATTTCTCCGAGGATGTCCTGCAGGCTCTTCAGTTCAGCTATTTCTTCCTGTAGTCCGGTTTTGTAGAGGTCTTTGAATATTTCCATCGTATAGCGTAGTTTTTTTGCAGCTATCCTCATCTGGTGGTGTCTCTTGGCGTCGTTTTCTATGTAAACGCATTCTTCCAGGGCCAGCAGGTCGTCTATTCTTGTGTTTATGTGTATGTGTGCTGCAAGATAGGTGAGGCGGGGACAGGATGCATTTTCCGTCTTTTCCTTTCCCAGGTCGGTTCCGAGAATTTTTTGGCATTCCTCTTCTATGTCTGATGAGAAGCCGGAGTCTTCGAGTTCTTGGAGGGACTCTTTGACTTCCTGTTGTATAGATTTTCTTTTCTCGGCCAAGCCTGAAAGAAGAAGGCTTACTGCAAGATTATTCTTCCAGCTTTTTTTAAGATATGCGTCGAGATACGCTATCTGTACGTCGGTATCCCTTGCATCCCCAAGAGACTTTGCAGTCCTCTCGTAATCTCTTTGTCCCATATACGGAGTTTATTTGCTGGAAAGCATCCGGCAAAGAGCGGCAGCGCCGCTCTGATCCTCCGGGAGAATACTCTCATCTGGTGGATGTCTTCAGGGTCGCTGTTGAGGATCGTTCCCTGTGCGTGTTTTTGGAGCACTTCTGCAAAGCCGAGGATTGTTTTGGCGCCGTAGGCGCAGTAGCTGGTTTTGCCGCCGGCCTGGTTTTTTTCATTTGGTTTCATGCCATATTCCGCGGTTATCTATTAGCCACTGCTGGGAATTAATCGCTTGTTCGCCTTCTTTTGGTTTCACTCTTTCGTATGTGCCGTCCGGCAGGAGGCGGCGGGATTTGACGTTGTCTGCCAGATGCACTTCCAGCATGTGCTTTATGATGCCCTGTTTTATCTTTTTGTCCGGCACCGGGAGCAGTGTTTCTACTCTCCTGTCCAGATTGCGCGGCATCATGTCCGAGCTCCCTATCAGTACTTCCTCCTCTCCGCCGCTCCTGAAGTAATATACCCTGGCATGCTCAAGGAAGCGGCCCACGATGGAGACAACCGTTATGTTGTCGCTTATACCCTTCATTCCGGGCCGCAGGCAGCACAGGCCCCTTACGTTCAGGTCCACCTTGACGCCTGCTATTGAAGCTCGGTAGAGCGCTTTTATTATCTCTTTGTCCACCAGGCCGTTTATCTTAAAAGCTATCCTGCCGTTGCCTTTTTCGGCATGTTTTTTTATCTCCCGTTCGATTCTCTTAAGTATCTCATTTCGCAGCCTCTTCGGGGCGACGAGAAGGTGTTTGTACTCCTCTTTTTCCGAGTATCCCGTGAGCGCGTTCAGGAGCGAGGTTACGTCAGAGCATATGCTCTTGTTCGTGGTCAGGTATCCGATGTCTCCATATATCCTGCCAGTGACGGCATTATAGTTCCCGCTGCTGATGTGGGCATACTGCACTATGCGTTCATTCTCCTTTCTCACGACAAGGCACATCTTTGAATGGACTTTGAGGTCCTCCAGCCCGTATATCACATGGACTCCAGCATGCTCCAGCGCCTTCGCCCAGATAATATTGTTCTGCTCGTCGAATTTGGCCTTCAGCTCCACCAAAGCCACAACTGATTTCCCGTTATGCCTTGCCTCCATGAGCGCATCTATTATAGGCGATTTCTTGTCTATCCTGTAGAGCGTGATCTTTATGACCAGGACATTAGGGTCTAAGGCCGCCTGTTTTAAAAAGTTGACCATGACTCCGAAGCTGTCGTATGGATGATACAATACGTAGTCTCTCTGAGCCAGCGCAGAGAAGATCTTTTTCTGATCTGAGAGCTCCTGTGGCGTATGAGGTAGAAAAGGTGCATCCTTCAGGTCAGGCCTGTCCAACTCCAAAAGCTGCCAAAGGTCTGCCAAGCCCAACGGTGTTCCTGAGCGATAGAGCATTTCCTGCCCCAGATGCAGGTTCGAAGAGAACATATCGATCAACTGCTCTGGCATGGATTCGTCGAATTCCAGCCTCACGGGAAACCCGGCTCTTCTGCCCTCGATGCTGTCTTCGATAACGGTTAACAGGTCCGAAGCCTGGTCCACCGATATGTCTATTTCTGCGTTCCTTGTGATTCTAAAGGGATATATGGTGGAAACCTCAAGGCCCGGGAAAAGCAGGTCGATGTTGGATGCTATCAGGTCTTCAAGGAAAACGTATGTGACCGAGTTCTCCGCATAGTTCTCGCCAAGCTTCTGCTGGTTTTCGGCAGGCACTTTTATGAGGCGCGGAAAAAGATGCGTAGGCACCTTAACCCTTGCATACTTCCTTCCCTTATGGCCGTGTTTTACGATCACTGCGAGGTTTATGCTGAGATTGGAAATCATGGGAAAAGGATGGGTCAAGTCCATTGCCAGCGGAGTTAGGGTCGGAAAAATCATCTGCTCAAAATATCCCCTGAGATCTAAGCGTCTATTCTCATCAAGTTCGTCTATCCTCTTTATGCGGATCCCACGCCTTTCCAGTTCCGCAAGCAGTTCTTTCCAGCAGGCAGTGTATTTTTCCAGAAGGGGAGGAACCTCTTTTCTTATGGCCTTGAGCTGCTCCATGGGAGTCATCCCGTCGGCAGGCGGCCTCAGAACGCCCTTCGTCAACTGCTTTCTCAGCCCAGCCACCCTTACCATGAAAAATTCATCAAGGTTGCTACCGCATATAGCCAGAAACTTCACACGCTCCAGCAGCGGATTCTTCTCGTCAAAAGCCTCCTCCAACACTCTTTCATTGAACCGCAGCCAAGAAAGCTCCTGATTTATATACAAACGAGGATCATCCAAGTCTATCTCAGGCTGCGCCTTTTCCAGATTCCCTGCGCTCGTCTTCTCAGATCCGGCAGCCTCTTTTTGTCCTTCCAACTCATTCACCAACCCTTTATGTAGATACTTTCCCTGTCTTCTATAAGGTCGACGTATATAACTTATATAGGATATATATTTGACATTCTTATCAAATAAGCTCCCTATATGCATAGATGGAAGCATACCAGCTATCCAACCCAGGCAGAACAAGGCAGAAAAACGAGGACAGCACGCTTATTATACGCGTATCCGCGGCAGGCGCAACGGGCACGCAGGAGAGACTCTTCCTGGCGCTGGCCGACGGCATGGGCGGACACCAGGGCGGAGAAGTTGCAAGCAGCCTTGCGGTAAGAAAGGCCGCAGAATACGTCTTTACAGCGCTGACAAGCCCTGAAGAACAGGACTGGCCAGTCATTCTGGCCCGATCGCTGAAGGAGGCGAATGCCTGCATATACCACATGGCCGGACAGAAACCTTCTCTTACAGGGATGGGCACAACAATCGTCTGCGCAATCGTTTCCGCAAACAAGCTGTATGCTGCGAATATCGGAGACAGCAGGATGTACCTGATAGACAGAGAACATATAAATATCCGGCAAATAACAAAAGACCACTCCGTGGTCGGCGAACTACTGGAAAGCGGCAGAATCACGAAAGCGGAGGCTCAGAATCATCCGCAAAGAGGCAGGCTCACAAGGTCTCTGGGCTTCCAACCCTCCGTGGAAGAAGACCTTTTCTCTCTGGACCTGGAACCCGGAAACGTCGTTTTGCTGTGCAGCGACGGCCTCACAGACGTTCTCACAGATGCGCAGATAATGGATGCAGTAGCATCCGCAGCGGATTTAAAAGAAGCAGGATACACCCTCGTAGAAGCAGCAAATAATTCCGGAGGGCCGGACAACATCTCAGTGATCCTATTACAGATTTGAATTCTTACACCCTGAAAATCTATATAAGGTATATAGAACCCGTACTCTGGATATTAAGTTATATAATGCGTAAAAACTAACGGCATGGCCTTTTCCCGTCTAAGCCTATCAGATATCCCGGAAAAAAGCATCATCCTCATAGAGGAGGACATAGGCTCAGTCGAGCGGATATTCCTCCAGCAGATACTGGCAGAATCCCTGAAAGAGGGAAAAGCGCTATATCTGGCCGTTCACAATAGCAGGGAAGATATCATAAACGAGATAACCCAGTGCGGATTCATGGATGCAAAGAATGCTGAATCCAAAAACCTGCGAATAGACGGATACTTCAACGACCTATCAGACGTAACCGAGATAGCAAGGGACTATGATGTCTGCATAATCGACCCCTTCCCATTCCTGGTCATGAATAAAGAGGACAGCTACGTAGCCGAGTTTCTGGCATCCCTGAAAAAGCTCTCCAGAAAAGAAGACATAAGATTCTTTCTCTCCATGGACCACGGCGTATCCGAGGAATCGACTGAAAGCATCGCCAGAGCAATAGCCGACGGCATAATACAATTCAAGGAAGTAACCAACGGGAAAAAGATCGAACGCTGTGTGAACATCCCGAAGATGAAGGGAATGCTCCCCCTTGAAGAGATGATACCCATCCTGCTGACTGAAAGCGGAATAGTCGTAGACACAAGAGAAGCGATAAGGTGAGGTAATCCACCTATATACTCCCTATACTTTCCTTGCATTCTATACGCAACTCTTTTATCCCCTGGTTACCCGGTCTATTACTGAGTACTCGCTGAAAAAGTACTCCTTTACACAAAAAAGCGGGGCACACTCCCCGCTTTACAGTCATCCGATTACTTCGCCCGGCGACCTCTCGGGTCGTGGTGCCCATTGGCACCACGACCCGTAGAGTAAGAGATTTCTTCAGTCTGCCTGTTGGGCTGCTACTCAACCAAGAGCTCCTTTTCTCCGTATTTGGCTTTTGGATACTTCATGTCCAGGGACTCTAGTTTGTCGACTAATATCTGCGACACTGCGAGGTTGCGCAGCCATTTGTGCTCTGAAGGTATCACATACCATGGCGCATGCTGCTTGCTGCATTTGTTCAGCGTTTCCTCGTATGCTTCCATGTATTTGTCCCATAGCTCCCTTTCTTTGAGGTCCGCAGGATTCATCTTCCAGTTCTTCGCCGGGTCTTTTATCCTTTCCAGCAGCCGTTTTTTCTGCTCTTCCTTGCTTATGTGCAAAAAGAATTTCAGTATCGTCGTTCCGTTCTCTGAAAGCATTTCCTCGAATTCGTTTATCTGCTTGTATCTTTTTTCGATAATCTCCGACGGCAGCGTTTTATGTACCCTGGGCATTATAACGTCCTCATAATGCGAGCGGTTGAATATGCCGAATTCGCCGATCCCTGGAACTGCTGCGTGTATTCTCCAGAGGAAGTCGTGGTCGAGTTCCTCAGGAGTTGGGACCTTGAAAGAAGTAACCCTGCAGCCTTGGGGATTCAATCCGCTCATCACGTGCTGTATCGTGCTGTCTTTCCCTGCTGTGTCCATACCTTGCAGAACGATAAGAACCGCATGCTTGTCCTCAGCATACATTAGGTGCTGCAGCCTGAACATCTTTTCGATATGCTTTTCGAGTTCCTTCTTTGATTCGTCCTTTTCAGGCCTGCCGTTGGGACCTGCGTAGTTGTCTTTCAGCCGAATCTTTTTTCCTTCTGTTACGAGCAGCCTTTTTGAATAATCTCGTGAGTCCATTTTATCATCTCTTCAATAAGGATTTATATTAGATGAGTTAAATATTCCTTGCAATGAGAAGAGCAGCGCAAAAATACCTTTCCGGGAAAAAAGAGCCGTATACTCTGAAACTATTCTTCAAGGACGTATTAGAGGTGGCACTCCTCTTTGCAGTCATATTACTTGCGCTGAAGATCATGCTCGGCGCAGACATGCCGGTTCCGTTCGCAGGAGTCGTCTCATGCAGCATGATACACGAGGATGATACGCTTTCCGGCGTGAGTTATTCTCTTGCGCAATTCTTCCCGGCCCTGCTGCCCGCGCCATGCACGTACAACTACAGCGGGCAATGGCAGACGTGGCTGTCCCAGAAGGCGCCTGACCTTGACAGCAGCAGGATGCCTTTTCGAAGCGGGTTTGCAGTCGGAGACCTCATGGTACTGGGCTCTTACAAAGGCGCAGGACTCCTGTCTAAAAACGGCATCGCTCCTGGAGACGTCATACTATTCACCTACAAAAGGATCCAGATCAGCCGGGGAACGAGCCTCTGCTGCATCGGGTAGTCGGCAGGATAGAGGTCAGGAACGGGATCGTGGCGAACGTATCAGGTGCCTGGAACTGCTTCACGGCACGGGATTTCCAGGACGAGTTCGTGCAATCCATAAAGAGGTGCCAAGAAGGTCTGCCCTTATGTCCTTATGGAAAATTCCCCAAAGGAAACGACTACAATCTCTACCTCACCAAGGGCGACAACAATGCAATAACTGATCAATGCAGCGCCTTGATAGTCCCGCCGATAACTGACGAGAACGTTGTTGCAAAGGCCTGCTTGCGCATACCCTTGGTCGGATGGCTGAAGATATTCATCGAGCCGTTGTTCAATTTTTGGAAGTGATATGCTTGCTTATGCTACTTGAACGTCTACGGGCGTCATCTTTCCTGAGCGCACTTGTATGACTCCGGTTCCTGTCACTGTCGTTGACACCTGTCCGGACAAACCAGTAACGCCGCCTGTAGGGGAACAGGTTGAATTGCCGCTCAGCGCGATGAACGAAACTCCGACGCCGAGAACGGGATTTCCGTCCATGTCCGTAACAGTGGCCTCAAGTGTGGATGGAGAATAATTGGCTGCGAGGTAGACCGGCGGATTGAAGTTTTTGTCTACAGGTATTTTAATTGGCTCTGGAGAAATTCCTATCATGTTCGTATCATCTGTCAGGTTAAGCCAGACATAAAATGGTCCGGTACTGTTTAGGTCTGCTCTGACCTTTTTGCCAGTGGTGCTTAGCGTGATGTTTTCTGTGGAATTGCAGGTTGACGAATTGCATATATTCCACTGGTAGCTTAGGATAGAACCGTCGTCGACTGAATCCGAGCCGTCAAGGACCAGCAGGTCTCTTTCTGCGACGCCGAGGTCCTCGGTCTCAATTGAGGTTTTTATGACCGGCGTCGGAGGCTGGTATATCTTTGAAAATATATTTCCGTTCTCTGTGAGCACTGAGACTTTGAGCGGTTTTTGCGGGGAAACGTTAATGGGCGGATCATAGTTCGTAGAGAAATTGATTGATAGAACTTTCCCCTTTCCAGCCGGGACATTGAGGCGATCTGTGTAATCGTAGACTGTTTCTGCGTTGTAGGCGTCGGTGCTTGTAAAATTCAGAGCCGCTTTATCGTTTATGATGACTGTAGTAATCCTGGAGTCCTGTGAGTTTAAGTTCACTATGGTTATGTTGAGGGCATCAAGGAAGCTGGTTGTGTCGTTTAAGACTGGTTGTATGGACATGATCTTTATGTTCTCTTTTTCCACGGCGTCTATTGTGCTCTGTCTGTCCATCTCGTTCTTCTGGACCTGTGCGACTATGACCGCTATCCCTGAGGCCGCTATTATGACTACTGCTATCAGTAGCAGGGCACCGACTATTTCCGAAGCTCCTTTATTGTTTTTTCGTATGTTTTTCATCCGCCGCCCTCAGGATTCTTGACTGTCAATTCCGCAGTTCCCTTGTTTTCGTTGTAGGACGCTTCGACGACATACGTTCCGTCCTGTATGCCCGGAGTAACATATACTGATATGAGGCCATCTGCATCTGTCTTTAGTCCTGCTTTCTGGAGTTTTCCTCCGGTCTGTCCGCTCAAAGCGAATGCTATGCTCGCATTTGCCAATGGCTTGTCTTTATTGTCCGTGACCTTGAAGACGACCGGGTCCTGCAGGGGTAAGCCGCCTGTCACGTCTCCTAGCGGGTACTTTATTGCGGTTATCTTTACGTTCTCTATCCCGCTCAGGTTCGGGTTGATGACGTATGCGGTTACAAGGTAGCTTCCCAGCAGGAGGATTATTGAGTGCTTGAGGCCTTGTTTCATAGAACCTGTCGAGACTTTTCCAGATATGAGGCCTACGAAGAAAGCGTTTATCATTACGATGTGGTATATGTATTCCATGGTTGCTGCTTTGGAAAGGCCTGGGCCTGTTCCGCCTTTTATGAACATCCCGAGGTTGACGTTCTGTAAGCTGGGGAGGACATTGAATATGAAGACTCCTGACAGCATCAATAGAAGTCCCTGGGTCATGTACATAATTATAACGTACATGCTGAGGCCTCCTTCCTTTTCCCGCTCAAGGTTTATGAACCTCTTCATGTCATCTGCGGACTTCTGTATCTGATCTGATACGTTCCCCCCGGTATATGATGCGTGGATCAGCAGGTCTGTGTATCTCTGTATGAGCAGGCTCTTGGTGGATTCCGCCATCTTTCTCATAGAGTATTCGAAGGATTTTCCGTAAGCCATCCGCGCAGTTGCTATCCTTATGGGTTTTGTTATGCTGCCGAGGTTGGATTTGGAAAGCTCAGTCACAGCCTTCACGGGATCTATTCCTCCGCGCATCATCTCAGACATCTCGAACAAAAAGTCGCTGTAGTCTTCCTCGTATCTGCGCAGCCTTCTCTTACTTAGGAACAGGTCTATTGAGAATGGCGTTATTGATATCAACACGCCGAACAGGATGATGTCGTCAAGGGCGTTCTGTTTTTTGCTTTGGCCAGAATCCGTACCCCCTTGGGCACTTGCTTTCTTTGCAGTAACCAGAGCCATTATCTGCTCATCCGTGAGATCCTGTCCTTCTGTAAAATTGTCAAATGAGAAATTGCCGTTCTTTTGCGGAGCTTCGGTTTTTGCATTGCCGAGGTTTATGAATCCTGCATTTATGAGAGAAACAGTTACGAAAATAAGAGCTACTACGAAGGGCAGGGCTACCGTAAAGTATTCCCTCTTCAGGTTGTAGCGTATGTTGATGCGCGTCCACAGCCGTTTGAGATTTGTCCTTATCATGGCATCGAAGAATATTTTACTTCCAGTACTGCAAGGAAAAGTATGTTAGCAAGGGGGAGCATTATGTAAGTGAAAAGCATGAAGAGAGCGTTTGCGTCAAGGAACCCAAGCTTTACGTTGAATATCCCCACGAGGGGTATGGCAATTACTGCCAGGATGTTTCCCATGCTGATCAAAAGATAGACTTCGGAGAATAGCGATAGCTGGTCCATGAAATCCTTCAGAATTATCCTTCTCATCTCGATTAAGTCCTGCGACTTGTCTGCGAGGAATTCCATCATCCCTGTTCCGGAGTGTATGATGTTCCCAAGCTCCAGGCAGATGTCCCTGAAGGTATTCGACGGAGTGTTGTTTGCAAGGTTGTTCATGGCTGTGACTGCATCTTCTCCAAGAAAATATACGCGGTAGCCCATCTTCTGCAATTCCTTCGATATACTCCCATATCCCTGGATGGACAAAGCGGACAGAACCTTCAGTGGAGTAGACCCTGCACTCGACATGATGGACATGTAAGAAAGGGCGAACGGTAGCTCTCTTTCGATGTCTATCTTCTTTGCAGAGACCTTGTTCATGACTGAAAAATAGAAGCCTGCGAGTACTGCGCCGAAAGAGACTACGCCGATCATTATGGAAAGCGGCACTGCAAGCGGAGTATCTATGAAAAAGATGAATGCGATATCCGATATTGCGAATGCAAGAATTCCAACTATTCCCCCTGTCAGAAAACAGACGGAAAGAAACATCCCGGGCGTCATCTCTACGTCCGCCTGATACAGGCTTTTTGACAGGTTCTTAAAAGTCATCCTGTCGAGATACGCGCCGAACATATATGCTACGTTCATATACTTCAGGACAAACCTGCGCTGCAGGAGCTTATAACTCTTGTTGAGATTTATGTTCATTGCAACACCCTATCCGCTCTTTTCCTCAAGAAATCTGTCTCCGAGCTGGCCCGTAATATAAGCGACTACGTGCCTTGTGACTTCGATGTGGCTCTTTATATCATTTTTCTTAAGCCAGTCGAGGAATTTAATCCTTCTGCTGTATTCGTCCATGAGAGACTTGAGATCTATCCCGTATTCTACCGCGATCTTGTCGAACAACATGAACCTTCCGGCCTCGAATTTGTCTGTCTTCGGATCCCACCTGAAAGAGGGATTCGTAATCAGCGCTTTATTGTTCGGATCCAGTTCAAGGACTTCGATGATCTCCAGTACCCGCCTTATGGTCTTATCACCTGCTTTTACCTGGCTTACGAACAC
This sequence comes from Candidatus Altarchaeales archaeon, assembly GCA_963749405.1. GTDB lineage: Archaea > Altiarchaeota > Altiarchaeia > IMC4 > QMZM01 > CAIYYO01. The sequence continues at coordinate 47,071 of CAVVMY010000012.1, forward strand.
GACGAGGTCGACGTTGGAGAACAAAGTCCTTGGAACGTTCATTGGCACGGACTCGACACGGCCCAAAAGTTCGCTCATGTTCCTTGCGTGAATCGTTCCCATACAGGCGTGTCCTACGGCTATGGCCTGGAACATGGTGAACGCTTCCGAGCCTCTAACCTCTCCTACTATGATATATTCCGGCCTCTGCCTTAATGCCGCGATCAGGAGGTCATATAATCCGATGCTCCCTGAAGACGCATGGGATATGCCGCTTGGCATGGAGGACATGCCGCTTGGAGAGCCGCCTCCCCCGCCTGATGAGTGCCCGCCAAAGCCCGACCTTGAAACAGTCTGCAGCCAGTTCGGATGCTCCAGGTTTATTTCCGGTGTGTCCTCGATAGACACTATCTTGTTCTGTGGGCGGATGAACATCGAAATAGCATTCAGAAAAGTGGTCTTCCCGGAAGCCGTTCCACCGGACACCAGAAGGGAGCGGCTGTAATCCATCATCATCCAGATATAAGAAAGAAGCTGCGAATCAACGCTCCCAAAACCCATCAATTCAACAGGTGAAATCGGGACCTTCTTAAACTTTCTAATCGTGAAAGAAGAACCCTTCTTCGTGACCTCGGAACCAAGGGTCATGTTGATCCTGCTCCCATCGGGAAGAGCTGCGTCCATGATGGGATTAAGTATCGAAATATGCTTCCCGCACAGCTGCGACAGCCGCAGTATGAACTCGTTCAACTGCTGCTCCTCGAACTTGATATTTGTTTTCACGGACCCGTATTCACGATGATAGATATAGATCGGAAGGTTGGGGCCATTGCAACTTATGTCCTCTATATGCCGATCACTCATGATAACGTCGATGATGCCGTATTTAAGAAAATCCCGCTCTATGAAATAAAAGATGTGATACTTCTGCTCGGCATTGATCTTGATATTGTAAAGTTTCGTTATCTCCTCGAAACGATCCCAAAGATACTTCCTCCTGACGTCGGGATCCGATACCATAACCGATTCCTCTGCGCCTATGAAGCGGTCGAATACGTTCTTGATGAGCTCCAAAGCCTTTAACTCTCTCTGATCCAGGACCGGTTCACCAGCCTCATAGAGAAGAGACGCGCCGTCCACGGCCTTGATACTGACGTGCTGGAAATCCGCAGGAGAATACTGGGTCAGAATACTGGGTGGGGCTAATACATTCCCATTAACCGGTTCCTTGGTGATTTCTGCCAGAACCTCCTGCAAAAGCGAGACATCGTCTATCTGATACTCTCTGGCTATTTCAGAAAGAAGGTCCTCTGTGATTTTTACGCCTTCGATCTCCAGGGAAGGGATTGACTGCAGAGATGCAACCTCCAATTCTTTGTTCTTGCCATTCGCAGGAATATTCCGATTGGCAGAGTCCATATTAAAAGAATAATACAGCGCACACGTCAATAAGGAAAAGGACAATAAACTATATAGGATATATACCGTCGATCTGCGGGGGCTTAATTAATTTCTAATATTCCCTGCCTCTTCTGAATGCGTCTTCTACCATTACCTGTTGCCCAGAGACGATATATACAAAGCGGTGTTCGCCTACTCTCAGCCGGTAAGCTGATCTACCTCTACCTTGAAGCTTTTTTATGTCGCAACCGGACCTGCTCAGGAAAGGATTGTCTTCAAGTCCCTTTAGGGAAGAATAGCATCTGGCCCTCTCTTTTACTTCAAGGGAATCGAGATATTTAATGACGTCCGGATGCAGGAGGACATCGCTCATTCCAATCCCTTTCTCTTTCCATATTCCCTCAGCGGAACATGGATGGATTTGTCCTTTTCCGCCTTTTCATGCAGAAGCGCAGCGTACTCATCGACAGACTCCCGCAGAAGCTCTCTGATGTATTCTCCCTTGGAGGTATAATGCCGAGCCTTCACTATCTCCTCGATCTCCTCATACTGCATCTTCGGTATCCTGATATTAAGCGTTTTTGTTGCTGTAGCAGCCATAATTAATACTATAGCAACACAAGAAGAAAAATCAGCAGATGCGATGTTTGCCGGCGACGAATGTCTCATTGTCCTTTCGAAAGACTGTATTTACGGGAGATGATTTTGGCTGCGATATTCAGGCTGAGTACGAGAAAAATGAGAACGATCGCCGTTGCAAACACCCTGTCGATTGGAATTAGTCCCGGATGAAGGTAAGAATCGTATATAGAGATTGGGAGACTTCCCACTCCGGTCTGGAAGGGCTCAATCTTTGTATTGAGAAAGGCGCCTTCTTTTTGGATAAAATCCAGGGCAGGAATAAACTGTGAATATCCGGCCGTAAGTATGATGACGGAAGATTCCTCTGCAGACCTGCCTATGCCTAGAATTATTCCTGAGAATATGCCCGGAAGAGCGTAAGGTATAACGATTGTTTTGATCACATCCCATTTGGTGCAGCCGAGGGCATAGCTTGCTTCCTTAATTTCTCTGGGGGTTCTCTTCAAAGCCTCCTCTGCGCTCCTCTCTATGGTGGGGAATATAAGTATCGCCAAGGCAGCAGACCCAGAAATTAATGAAAATCCTCCAGTCAGCAATTTAAAATACCATACGAAAACTATGAACCCCACAACTCCTATGATTATTGCCGGTACTCCTGATAGAAGGTCTATAAGAAACCTCAGGGTTTTTGTGAGAATGTTCTCTCTTGCATATTCCGCCATATATATGGCCACGGCAAGCGAAAGAGGAGTGGCTATAACTACAGAACATAATGACAGAACCAGCGTCCCGACGATTGCATTAGCAATGCCAAGGTAGCTCCCTTTCGGGCTGAATTCCTCGGTAACCAGAAAATCCCAGTTCAAAGCATGCCAACCATTCAGGAAAATGAATCCGATTATGAAAACGAGAAGAGACGCCGTTACAAGAGCGCACAGGCCGCAGGCGCAGACGAAAAGCCTCTGCTTCATCCTTCTTTTACGCATGTCTTGCACCCCACCGGTTGAACAATCTAATGACCATTATCAACAATGCCTCTGTGACGAATAGGACGACAGCTATGCCCATTGCTTTTGTGCTGGCGACGCCCGCCACCCTCGGCGAGACCTACGTCGTCGCCGATCCCGGCATGCCGCCGTCGCTCTGGGCCGTACTTGCGGCGCTGCGACAGGCGGCGGGCCGGCGGCCCCTCATCTTGCCGATGCCCAAGCAATACGTTGAAGTCCCGCTGCGCCTGATGGGCCGAGCCGACCTCTGGGACCGGCTCGGCGGCAACCTCCGGGTCGATGCCGGCAAGCTCATGGCGGCAGGCTGGCAGCCGCCGCACGACACGCTGAGCGGCCTCGCGGCGATGGTTCGGCAGCTCACGCCGCCTGCCGCACCGCCAGCGCCTGATCGACCGC
>CAVVMY010000013.1:0-103484 GCA_963749405.1 Candidatus Altarchaeales archaeon
ATACTCCGGCTCGAGGAAGACGGTCATGGTCGGCGTGCTGGGCTCCTTCCGTGCGTCCATGATCTCGATGAGACGCGGGAGACCGAGCGTAACGTTGATCTCGGCGACACCCGCATAGTGGAATGTACGCATCGTCATCTGCGTGCCGGGCTCCCCGATGGACTGGGCCGCAATGATGCCGACTGCCTCGCAGGCCTCGATCCGGGTGCTCTGGTACTCGGCAAGGACCCGGTCGAGGATCTGCTTGAACTGGGTGTCGGTGATCTCTTTTTCGTCGAGGAACTTGCTGGAGCTGGTCCTTGGTCTTCTGGGGGAGGGCAGCGGCCTCGATCTTCTTGTTGTACTTGTCCGCGAGTGCCATTGTCTATACCTCCTCCTTGAGGATACTCTCGACGATACCCTTGACATCGACCGGGTCGCCGAACGCGCTCTTCGTCGGGTCGGTCCCGTCCTCGCCGTATTCGAACTGGATGATCCTGCCGCCGGTCGACCGCACGGTGCCGTCGTATGCGACCTTGAGGTCCTGCAGCGCGTTGATCATCCGGCGCTGGAGGTACCCGCTCTGGGACGTACGGACTGCCGTATCGACAAGACCTTCACGGCCACCGATTGCGTGGAAGAAGAACTCGGTCGGGTTGAGCCCGCCCTTGTAACTGTGCTGGATGAACCCGTGGGCATCCGAGCCGCGGTCGCCTTTCCTGAAGTGCGGGAGCGTCCGGTCATCATAACCACGGACGATACGCTCACCACGGACGGACTGCTGGCCGATACAACCGGCCATCTGGGTCAGGTTCAGCATCGAACCACGGGCACCGGAGACCGCCATGACGACGGCGCTGTTCCCGAGACCGAGGTGCCGGCCGGCAATCTGACCGGTCAGGTCACGGGCCTTCCCGAGCACCTGCATGATCTGCATCTCGAGGGTTTCCTCAACGGTACGCCCGGGCATCGGCTCGAGCTGGCCGTCTTCGTAGATCTTGATGCGCCGGTCGACATCGAGCGCTGCATTCTTCAGCACGTCGTCGATCTGGCCGTACTCGGTCTTGGAGAGGTCTTCGTCATCGATACCGAACGAGAACCCGTCGAGCATGATCCCGCGGATCGAGAGCTTGGTTAAGTCATCGATGAACTTGGTCGCCCGCTTCATGCCCTGCTGGCGGATGACGCGGTTGACGATCTGGCCGTCGAATGCGCCGATCGCCTTCTTGTCGATGGTCCCCGCTTCGAGCTTGCCGTCGATGATGCGCACGTACGCATCCCGCTCGCACAGCTCCTTTTTGCAGACATCGCAGTTCTGGCAGGAACTGGCCTTGAAGACCATGTTGAGGTTTTCCGGGAGGATGACGGAGAAGACCTGCTTGTTGCTCCAGTATTCGACGCCGTCCTCCACCTTGCCGGGCTCCGGCATGCGCTCGATACCGGTGTACCGGAGGAGGTAGAGCGCCTCTTCCTTCTTGAACCAGCGCATGTCATGCGTCAGCATGAAGATACCCGAGACGTGGTCGTGGATACCGCCGATGATCGGGCCGCCGAAACGGGGCGAGAGGATGTTCTCCTGCACGGCGATGAGGATCGTCGCCTCGGCCCGGGCCTCCTCGGTCTGCGGCACGTGCATGTTCATCTCATCGCCATCGAAGTCGGCGTTGTAAGGCGGGCAGACGGCCGGGTTGAGCCGGAACGTCCTGCCTTCCATCACCTTGACGCGGTGGGCCATGATGCTCATGCGGTGCAGCGAGGGCTGCCGGTTGAAGAGCACGACATCGTTGTCGCGGAGCTGGCGTTCCACGGTCTAGCCGGGCTCGATCATGTCGGCAACCGTATCGAGGTTGTCGGCGCCAAGCCGGAGCCTGCGGTTGTCGGGCCGGATGACGTAGTTCGCGCCGCAGGGCGAGTTGACATCAGGGCGGACCGGGCCGGTCCGGACGATCTGCTTGAGTTCCTCGATATTGTAGGGAGTGACCCGGACGGGATCGTCATCTCGTTTGCCACTGCCCGCGGGACACCGACCTGTGCAACGGAGAGGTTCGGGTCCGGGGAGATGACGGTACGGGACGAGAAGTTCACACGCTTACCCGAGAGGGAGCCACGGAACCGGCCGTCCTTGCCCTTGAGACGCTGCGAGAGCGTCTTCAGGGGCCGGCCGCTGCGGTGCCGGGCCGGGGGCAGCCTGCGACTTCGTTGTCGAGGTAGGTGGTCACGTGGTACTGCAGGAGTTCCCAGAGGTCCTCGATGATCAGCTGGGGGGCGCCTGCGTCCTGGTTCTCCTTGAACCGCTGGTTGATACGGATGATATCCACGAGCTTGTGGGTGAGGTCGTCTTCCGACCGCTGCCCGTTCTCGAGGATGATCGAGGGCCGCATCGTGACCGGAGGAACCGGGAGCACGGTGAGGATCGTCCACTCGGGGCGGGCCACATCCGGGTTGATGCCGAGCGGGATCAAGTCCTCGTTCGGGATCTTCTCCATCCGGGCGCGGATGTCGGCGGGGGTGAGCTTGTGCTCCACCTTCTTGCCGTCCTCGACGACGACTTCCGAGAAGGTCGTCGGCTTCTCGAAGTTGATCTTGAGCTGCTGTTCGCCGCAGTGCGGGCAGACGCGCTCCTTCTTCACATCCTTTTCCGAGAGCAGGTCACCGGTCTGGTCGTCTTCGGTACCGACCACTTTCTCGACTTCCTCGGGGCTCAGGAGCACGCGGCCGCAGGCACGGCAGGTGACACGCAGGAGTTTCCTGATCAGGCGCGTGTAGCCGACATGGATGACGGGCTTGGCGAGCTCGATGTGGCCGAAGTGCCCGGGGCACTCGCTCGCCTTCTGGTCGCAGGTCTTGCACCGGAGACCGGGGTCGATGACCCCGAGGTTTAAGTCCATGAGGCCCTGGGGGTAGGGGAACCCGTCGTCATCATAGGTGTCGGCCCAGATGATCTTCCGGACACTCATCTCGCGGATCTCCTTGGGGGATAACAGGCCGAACTCGATCTGTCCGATTCGTTTTGGGGATGGCATGTTACACCACGTCCTGTAATTTCAGTCTTGGGGCGATGCCCATGCTCTTCATCTCGTCCAGCAGGAGCTTGAACGCGTAACTCATCTCGACCGAGTAGATGTCGGTCTCGTTGCCGCAGGCAAGGCAGCGGGTCATGTTGCGCTTGCGGTCGAGCATGGCGACCATGCCGCAGTGGGCGCAGACATATTCGTTCACCTTGTCCGATTCATCGAGCAGGCGTTCCTTGAGTGCCATGGCGGCGCCGTGGCCGATCATGACATCCCGCTCCATCTCACCGAACCGGAGACCGCCTTCACGGGCACGGCCTTCGGTCGGCTGGCGGGTCAGGACCTGCACCGGTCCGCGGGACCGGGCGTGCATCTTGGACGAGACCATGTGGTAGAGTTTCTGGTAGTAGATCACGCCGATGTAGACATCGGCCTTGAAGACTTTGCCGGTGATGCCGTCATACATGACCTCCCGGCCGTTGTGGGAGAAACCGAGTTTCTTTAAGGATGCACGGATATCCGCCTCGCTCTCGCCGCCGAATGCGGTGCCGTTGATGCGCCGGCCTTCGAGGGCGCCGACCTTGCCGCCGATCATCTCGAGCATGTGCCCGATGGTCATACGGCTCGGGATCGCATGGGGGTTGATGACGAGGTCGGGGGTGAGGCCGCTCTCGGTGAAGGGCATGTCTTCCTGGTGGGCGATGAGGCCGACGACACCCTTCTGCCCGTGCCGGGACGCGAACTTGTCGCCGACTTCCGGGCACGCGGAGGTCGCGGGTCCGGACTTTCACGAGGCGGGAACTGTTCTCGCCCTCGGTGATGATGACCGTGTCGACAATGCCGTGCTCGTTGCTGCGCATCGTGACGGAGGTGTCGCGGCGCTTCTCGACCGCAATCAGTTCACCGGACGGTTCCTCGAGGAACCGCGGCGGGGAGGTCTTGCCGATCAGCACATCCTTCTCTGCGACAACGGTCTCGGGGTTGATCACGCCGTCTTCGTCAAGGTTCTTGTAGGACTCGGCACCGTGGGCACCGGCAACGTCCTCTTCGGGGACTTCGATCCGGTCGATCTGGCCGCCGGGATACCGGCGCTCTTCGCCTTCGTAGGTCCTGAAGAAGTGGGAACGGCCGAGGCCGCGCTCGATCGAGGCCTTGTTGAAGATGAGCGCATCTTCAATATTGTAGCCTTCGTACGAGAGGATGGCGACGACGAAGTTCTGGCCTGCAGGCCGGTCGTCGGATCCGATCAGTTCCGAGGTCTGGGTGTGGGTGAGCGGTTTCTGCACGTAGTGGAGCAGGTGGCCGCGGGTGTCGGGGCGGAGCTTCATGTTCGCCGCGCCGAAACCGAGCGCCTGCTTGACCATGCCTGCGCCCATCGTGACACGCGGACTCGCATTGTGCTCGGGGAACGGGACGTGTGCCGCACCGATACCGAGGATCAGGGAGGGGTCGATCTCGAGGTGGGTGTGGTCGGGGGTCGCGTTCTCGGGAAGTCCATGGCGATGAGGAGGTCTTCCTCCTCTTCTGCATCGATGAACTCGATCATGCCGCGCTGGACAAAGGAGGAGATATCGATCTCCTTCTTCGCGAGCTTGCTAGAGGTCCTCGTCGGTGATCAGGGGCTCGCCGTTTTTCAGGACGATGAGGGGGCGGCGCGCACGGCCGCGGTCGGTCAGGATCACGACATCGCCGTTGTATTCCTTGTGGGAGACGTTCACTTCCGGCGAGATCGCTCCCTGCCGGCGCATGCTGCGGATATTGGCGACCAGTGCCTTCGGGTCGTCGACAAGGCCGATGAGGGCACCGTCAACAAATACGCGTGACTTTCTTCATCAGACCTCACCCCGGATGTGCTCGACACCAAGGTTATGCAGGATGCGCATGATCTCTTCCTCGTCATCGACACCCTTGCTGATCTCCACCATCTGGGCAAAGTTCTTGACAAGGCCGCAATTCGGCCCTTCGGGAGTCTCGCTCGGGCAGATCCGGCCCCACTGGGTCGGGTGCAGGTCACGGGCCTCGAAATGGGGCTGTGAGCGCGAGAGCGGGGAGATCACGCGGCGGAGGTGCGAGAGCACGGCCATGTGGTCGACCCGGTCGAGGAGCTGCGAGACACCGGTCCTCCCGCCCACCCAGTTGCCGGTAGCAAGCGGGTGGAGCAGGCGTTCGGTGAGCACGTCGGCACGCACTGCGGTCGCGATCGAGAGATCGCGGTGGCGCATGCTGGCGCGCTCGAGCTGGTACTTGATATCACGGGTGAGCCGGTTGAGCGAGATACGGAAGAGGTCCTCCATCAGGTCGCCCGCAAGTTTCAGCCTCTTGTTCGAGTAGTGGTCCTTGTCATCGATCCTGCGCCGGCGTCATAAGCGAACTCGACTCGCAGACAGGGAATGCCCAAGCAGGCTCAACAAGCGACCTGACGGCGTTGAAGACGGTCTTCCAGGACAACGGAATCACTCTCTCAGACTATGCCCGCGTAGAAAAAGGCAGCGGCAAATGGTCGGTCATCGACGGGGACAGAAATTACGACATCTACGCAGACGACAAAGGCGGACTAAACGTAATAAACATGGGCTTTGCTTCAGTCTCACTGGCAGAGGACGACTTCAAAAACGGCCTGCTACAGGTAAAGACCTTCTTCAAAGACCTGCTGATACCCATGTCACCCAATGTAGTAGAAAACAAATCAGCAGCAGACCCGGTCTGTTACACCATGAATATCACATTCAGGAGGCCGTCAATACTATCTGTGGAGGTGTCCCCGAGCGGGTACACGATACCTGCAGGAACACGGGTCACTGCCACCTCTAAACTCGCACTCTATGACGGAACGCCCCTGCCCAACGAGAAAATATATGTAGACTTGTCAGGGACAAATATATGGGACCTCTCGCCCCAGGGAGTGTACAAGGACTACATGTTCTCCTACGAGGAGCTAAGCAGCAGCACAGAGCAGCAGGCAAGGCTCAGAGATTATCTTATCAGTCTGGGATATCCAGACATCGCCCAGGAATTGGACGGAGCTCAATACTCTGCAGACGGCGCAGACAAGATAGAGATAACTACATCAGGTGTTGACCCGACGCTTGAAGCAGTAGACGGCGTATCCCACCTCAAGCTCGACAATGGCCAGGACATCATAGTCGGAGTAACCGAAAACTACAACGGCAAACTACTGGTATACGAATCAGAGGAACAGAAAAGCCTCGCATATGCGATAACGGACGCAAGCGGCATCGCCAAATACTCATTTATACCTACGGGCAGCACCTCAGTGGGCAATTCCTATCCTGGAGGAAACATATCGTCGCCTACCCAGGCCAGCGTAGGGATACACACTGTTAGCGTCAAGTCGCCTCTTTTCTCAGGGGAGTTCCTGCTCCTGGCGCTGATACTCGTATTCGGGGTGTTCTCCTACAAATACTTCGGAAGCAGGAAACTTGACTTCTATTCATGGTGGAGGGACTTCAGAGGCAGAAAATGAAAAACAAAATAATAACATTCCTGGTAATAGCATTATTCTTCGCACCCTACATGCCAATACCAACGGTCGCAGCCGCGGACGCGGGAGAGCATGGAAGCACGAACCCCCTGAGCTATTATAACTACCTGAACAAGGACTGGAACGATTTCAGCGAATTCATGACTGCGGAAAACGCGGAGCATGCAAGACTCATATTGTATCTGCTCGTGCTTGGAATGTATACCTGGAACGTAACCTCAGACATCCTGCTAAACCTGCAGAACTATGTGCTCCTGAATCCCTCGCCTCTGGAGCCTTCGGTCCTGAACGTGATGAACTTTTTTATTTTCAACCTGCAGATAGCCTACATACTGGCCATCACAGCAACCGCATTCTACATAATATTCGCATCAACGCACCCCAAGAAACGCGCAAGAGCCAAGGGCATGCTGGGAAGACTCATAATCGGAATGCTCCTCGTAAGCATATCCCCCTACCTCATCAATATATTCTTTAATTTCTCCTCAGGGCTCACGGCAACCATACTGGCCCAGACAGACAGCTCAGTCGCAGCCACGGTCTACACAGACCTGCTATGGAAAACATACTGGCCCAGCGTAGTAATAATAATGGCTCCGATGATAGGACACTCGCTGGAATACAACACCCACCATGCGATAGAGCACGGAGTAATGCCCAACCTGGAAACACAATACGCAAAAGAACTCCAGATGGGCACCCCAAGCGAGCAAAGAGACCTTGCAGTAGAAGACCTGCTGGCCCAGGGGAATCCCGAGGCGATAATATCCGATACGGCAGACCAGATGATGAAAGACCAGCAGAGCCTCATTAAGAGTAATGCCGAGACAATGGCTCAGTCAACCGTGTGGGGGAAACTTGAGGGTGTACTGGATAGCGGACTTATCAAAATCGAGCCCAAACCTGAGCAGACCTTTGCATTTCTCATGGCCGAGATAGCGATGATATTTGCCTTGTACGGCTTCCTTGCACTGCGCTTCCTCATGCTCATGATATGGACCATACTGTTCCCGCTGAGCATATTCCTATCCACCTTCGAGCTCACAAAAGGCGTAGGCAGGAACATGATAGAGCAGACAGTATTCTGGACGATACTGCAGATATTCTACGCCGTGAGCATAGACACCATAGCCGTAGGATTCATGATCCTGCCTTCGGGATTCAATTATTTCGGCATTGGCTTGCAGTTCGGGGGATTTGAGGTGTTCTTCGTCAGTTTCTTTTCCATAGCTGCCGCACTGCTGCTGATGCTGACTCCGATTTTGATGCTCATGCTGTCTCAGAGGTTGACGCAGATGGATTTGAATATGGGTTAAGAGGCATAGACACAAAAATATGTCAAACAAGAAGATAGTAACCGGGTTTTTGGTATTGGTTGTAGTCTCCTGCACGTTTAGTGCCTATGCTGCGGAAGAGACAGGGGGTGGAAATATTCTTAGCGGTGTTTTTTCAACCCCGTCTGCGGAAGAGACCTTTTGGTTTGTTAAGAGGAGTTTATATGCCTTCACATCCCTTGACTACAGCAAGGAGGATATGGGGTTCATCGTGAATAATCTGTCAGACCTCATACTGCTGAACCCGGACGCGCAGGGGTCTGAGGTGCAGAACGGCCTTGGATTTATCCTGGGGCTTATACAGCCGCTTTATGTCTTATCGATAGCTGCCACCGCCTTTTATCTGATATTCGTGACGGGCTCTCCTTCGGGAAGGGCGAAGGCTAAGTCTCTTATGAAAGACCTGGTGGTCGGGATGATAATCATATCTCTTTCATCCCTCCTACTGGAAGCACTTCTTAATTTCTCAGCCACGGCAACAGATGCGGTTTTAAAACAGACTGACATCTCCGTGGTAACGGATAACCTGCAGATAGTATTCGGCTCTCCGAGTGATAAGTCGGTAACGGACGTAGCAGTCAACTCCTTGCTGAGCGAGTCATCCATGGGCTTATTGGGCGACTCAACTGCTATGCCGGATTATTTAATGTCCCATTCATGCACCCTGTGCCTTATGCATTTGATGGCGACATTTGTTGAAATCGAATTGGGATACTATACCTTCCTTCCGTTCATGCTGATGATATGGGGGCTGGGGGTATACTTTTTCCTGCGCTTCGCCATGGTGACTCTGTGGCTTATCCTGTTCCCTCTCTCCATACTCCTATACTCTTTTGAGACTACGAAAAGCGTAGGCAGGAACATGCTTGAGCAGACGATAATGTGGATATTCATACAGGTATTCAACGCAGTCATCGTGGTGGCAATAGCTCTATGCATAATACAGAGCAAACCCGGTTACATGACCGTTCCGGCTCTTCCTCAATGGGTATCACAGCCTCTGGCCTCTGGCCTGGTCCAGGCCGTGATGGGGGCAATACCAGTGAGCGCTGTTGGCCCGGCACAGGATGTCACTACTCTGATTGCCGGCAAGCTCTCGATGCCGTTGGTAGAGTTCATACCCTTCGTAGGCTGCTTTGTGATGCTTATAGCACCCTTATTCATTATGAGGCTGTTCAAAGGATTCCTGCCCTGAAATGAAAAACAAAAAAATATTCATATTGATGGCCGCAGTCGCGCTAATGATGCTAGCATCAGCCCTGGCAGCGGAAGCCCAGGATACCTCCGGGGGAACCGGCAGCGGAGGAACACCAGCATTATCTGCGCCTTCAGAAACGCCGGCATTACCCCCCGGCCCAAAACCCCTGGAGCTTCCACCGGGAGAAAGTCTCCCACAACTCCCATCAGGAGAAAGTTTTCCGCAACTCCCCTCAGGGGAAAAACCGGCTCTTCCGCCGGGCAGCCCACCCGGCTGGGAAGACCCAATCGCACAAGCGGCTGAAGGAGCTGCCGAAGCAACTGCAAAATATTTCGTCGTCGACGTCGCAGTAAGGCTGATATACCAATACAGCGTAATGTATCCCTGGATGCTTACATACGGAGAATCCTTCTCCAACAACTACGAAAAAGCAATACTTGCAAATCCGTCGCTCCTGGACCCCTCATCCGAAGGATACAACCCCCTGATAACAAATGCCATCGCATTCTCCGTAAGAATCATGCTGCCCTTCTACGTCATGGCCATAGTCCTCACAGGCGCTTACATGATATTCATTTCCAACTCCCCTGAAGCCCGGGGAGATGCAAAAAACCTCCTTAAAAGGCTAATCATCTCAATGGTCGCATTCTCCATGTCACCCCTCATAGTCGAAACAATGCTTGCAACATCCCAAAACATATCATCAGCAATCATAAGCCAAGCCGATCCGACAAACGTAAAGATGGTCCTGGACGGAGGCATATGGGGCTCCTATATTATATTCTGCAAACTTGGGATTACAGATCTGGAGATAGCAATCGCTTACTGGACTTCTCTATTTGTCATGGCCTGGCTCCCCTATATGGTGATAGGGATGAGGCATATAATGATCACCTTGTTCTGCATGGCATTTCCCGTAGGAATAGCCCTCTACTCCTTTGTCTACTTAAGGAACATAGGCAGAAAGATACTCGAACAGACAATAGTCTGGATATACCTGCAGGCATTTATTGCGGTAGCAATAGTCGTCATATCCCTTGGCGCAAGCTACTATTACATACTCCCCCCGGACCAGAACCCCAAGCTCACCAACTTCCCAATACCCGCAGTAATGGACAAAGGCGCTCTATCACTTATACAGATGCTCGGCATAAACATCGGAGCAAGCCAGACACCTGTAACAATACCCGGCTTAGGGGTCGCACCCCCGATGGTATTCGGCATCACCTCAATCCTTTCATACGCAATCGGCGCCATGGCCTACGGACTACTCGTGGCAGTTCCGTTCATGATGCTGCGGCTGCTGAATAATTTCCTGCCTTAAGAAAGAATGGAAAAACAAAAACAAAAAATCATAGCATTAATGATAATCGGAATGCTGATACTCCTGCCCTGGGTATACGCAGAAGAAGACGACGAGGACACGGAAGACGAGGGAGGGTCATTATCACAGATAGCCGGCGCAGAAACAGTCAAGCTGTTAGCCAAGGCATGGATAGACGGCGCAGCAGGAGACCTATACGACGTCCTGGCAAAGATCACAGGCCAGCTGCGGGAATACATAACGGCAAATCCGCCCATGAACGACATAAAGCGGATACAGGCCTTCTTCATAGGACTCATGCAGCCCTTCTTCATACTTGGAATAGTTCTCAGTTCCGCATATCTCCTGCTGTACTCGGAATCCCCGAGGGGGAGAGCCAAGTCCAAAGCAGCCCTTGTAAGACTCATATACGCACTCATACTTGTCTCCATATCCCCCCTGATAATATGGCTGCTTCTGACCTTTTCTTCGAGCCTGACAAATGCGATACTGGACAACACCGACCTCTATTACGCAGGGCAGGTAATATATGTCGGAGCCCATTATATGTTCAATATGTTCTTCTGGCTAACCATGATACATCGTACCGGAGGAGTAGAACTACTACTGCTCTGGGAAACATTCATGCTAATCATAAACTTTGTAATAGCCATGAGATACCTCCTCGTAATACTCTGGTGCGTCATGTTCCCTGTAAGCCTTCTCTTGTTCTCTTTCACACCTACAAAAACCATAGGAAAAAAATTCCTACACCAGACATTCCTATGGACATTCGTACAAGTAGGCTGGGCCCTCGCAATCATGCTCATATGCGCATCAGTCAAAGGAATGGACGCAGTAATGCCCGGCTACCCCATCGGAAAGATCGGCATCACCTGCATATTCCTGTTCCTTGCAACCCCAAGGGTGGTATTCGGGCTGATGGACTGGCTGAGCCTCGGCGTAGAGGTAGTGGAGATAGTAAACGCAGCGCCGCTGTCGATGGGCGCGCTCACATTGGACGAGATGAAGGTCGAAAGAGAGGTCATCCTGGAAGAGCCCTCGCTGGAGGGCGTATTATAAGACCATGAAAAAAACAATAAAATACTCCGGCCTAAAGGCCGGAGTATTGCTCTCAAAAGCGGCAGAGATAGGTATGGATAAACCCCTGCCTCAAAGGCAGGGGTATTCTGCCGCTTTTGTGATAAACAAAAAAACAAGAAAAAAAATCCTGATATCAGCATCAGTAATCCTCGTCATAGCATTGATCATCAATACTTCGGCGATAATCCCCGCAGCCTTGGCCTTGGCTGCCGAGTACTTCACCGAAAGATACCAAGCGGCATTGCCCGGCGCTGTAGCGATGGAAGCAGGCCACTGGCTTTCTGCTGCAACTATCCGCATAATATTTGCGTACTTCGTATACTGGGGGTTCTTTTCAAAGTACGCGGACTTATGCAACCATTTGCCTGAGCTGATACTAATGAATCCCAAGATTATGATAGCAGATGATCGCGGCAACTACTACGGAAATCCGCCCATGGAAGAGCTTGTCGATTCGTTCATCCGCATAACCCAGCCGTTTTACGTCTTTGCCATAATGCTGGTCGCATTCTACCTCCTGTTCGTCTCAGGTTCGCCTCTGGGACGGGCCAGGGCAAAGTCCAGCCTGATAAGACTGGTCCTCTCAATGGGCGTTATAGTGCTAACCATACCCATCATCCAGCTCTGCCTGGACTTCTCGGAAGTGCTTTCAGGGAGCATCCTGAACATGCAGGACATAGCACCCGGCATAGCAGTCCTCCAGGAAGCAGTCTACGGGCTATGGCAGAACTATTTCACCGCAATCGTCTTCAACTACTGGAACTCGGTATATCTGCTGATGTTTTCCGCAGTGATGTTCTTCCTGCCATTCGCAATAATTGCGCTGAGATATTTTATGATAATATACTTCACCGCACTCTTCCCGCTGACAGTGCTATTCTACGCCTTCTACTTCACCAGAAACATGGGCGGACACATATTCAGAGAAACATTCCGATGGATATTCATCCAGCCGCTCTGGGCCATGATACTCGTGGCAATATCTGCGGCCGCAGTCTCGATGCCCTTCATAAACACCGACGCCACAGCACGCATGGGCTTCGGCCTTGCAGGATTCATAGTGCTTACAATAGCGCCCCTCATAGTGGTAAAAGTCATGGACTGGCTCGCAATGCTCATGATAATGCTGACGGCAATAGAATTCCCGGGCATGCACGGCGTAGTAGGCATGATAGACGAATTACAAGTAGAAGGTCCGGAAACACAGGAAATAACCCCGCCGCCGCCCATAAGGCCCAGGGCCTAAAGTATAATAAATGCAGTATATATTCCAGAATATAGTATAATTATGTAAATTAAAAGCAATGGCAGCAATACCCATACAGGAAGAATCCCAGGCCACAATCGAACGCGATAGAGAACAGGAAAAATTAATAAGAGTGCAGGGAGGATTCTCCTTAGACCCTCAGACCCTGGCAGTGATAATAGACGCAGCCCTGATAATCTTCTTCCTATTCTTCTACCCACCCAACCAGCCAGTCTCTTTCCCCTACGGAATCAGCATCCAGCCAAACGTCCTCATACCCCTGCTGACAGTGCTTCTGATAGGCCTGATAATAAACAAATCCATAGTCAACTTCATGGAATACGAACGAGGCGTCGTATTCAAATGGGGCAAATTCAACAGGATAGCAGGCCCAGGCTGGGAAATAATATTCCCCCTGATGGAGCGATACATCAAAGTCGACCTGCGGCTGGAAGTAATAAGCCTGCCGCCCCACGAAGTAGTCACAAAAGACAAGGTACGCTTCCTCGTATCCCCTGAGATATTCATGTACGTCTCCAACCCAAAAGACGCCATACTAAACGTGCAGAACTACAAGAAAGCAACAATA
This sequence comes from Candidatus Altarchaeales archaeon, assembly GCA_963749405.1. Lineage (GTDB taxonomy): Archaea > Altiarchaeota > Altiarchaeia > IMC4 > QMZM01 > CAIYYO01. The sequence continues at coordinate 13,267 of CAVVMY010000013.1, forward strand.
CAATACGTAACAAGCGCCCTCACCCACACACTGGGCGACTCGACCTCAGACTACATAGTCGCGCACATGAACGAAATATCCGACACCCTCGGACACTCAGTAGAACACATAACAAACACGCCCGGAAAAGAATGGGGCATCGTCGTACCCAGAGTCAAACTGGCATTCATCCGCTTCCCGGACGAGGTACAGTCCGCAATGCACAAAAAAGTAGCAAGCGAACAACTGAAACTCGCAGCCCATGAAAAAGCCGAGGCAATAAAAGTGGAAATAGACGCAATAAGAGAAGCAGGAGGAAAACTCACAGACCCGGCCCTGACATACATGTACCTCGAATCCCTCGACAAAGTAGCCAAAGGAAAAGCCACAAAAATAGTCCTACCCCTCGAAATATCCAAGATGGCAGAAACCATCACCAGAAGAACCAGCGGAGCAATAGGAAGCGGAAAACAGGAATTAAACCTGCCACCCGACGTAGTCCAAAGATATGCAGAGATCGCAGACAACTACGACAAAAGGCTCAAGGACATAGAAGGCAAACTCACAGCCTCCGAAGGAAGAGAGGAGCGCAACCGGATGCTAAGAGACGAATACAGGAGAAAGGAGTTGGAAGACAAAACCGGAAAACCAGAAGACTCCGCGGAAAAAGAAGGACCGGAAAATACGGAAAAACCGCAGACAAGCCGGAAAGAAGACAGCGAATTAAAAGAATACAAAGACCGGATACGCGAGATAAAGAAGAGAGTAGGCATAGACTAAAAAAAATGGCGGAGAAAATAGACACAGACAACATATACATAGACGAGGAGGAGAACTTTGTCGCAGTGAAGGTGAATACGAAACTGTACAGGATACATGCCATAATGAATGCTGCGGATGAGTTCCTGGAGGAATCAAATTTCATAGTGGACGGCGACCCTGACAAGGAGATAATAGTCAAATTCGTCCCCAAGAGGCGGTTCAGCCGCCAGCAGCTCGCAGACCTGGCCCATAAGTTCTGCACCCTCCTTGTCACATTCAGCTCAACCCGGTGAAAAAATGACTTTCCAAGAAGAGATAAAAAAGCTTGACTACAAGGGAATAGGACTCCTGATGGCAATCGCGCTGGTCCTGGGAGTGATATACGGAGCCTTCTTCATACACAACATGTTTTTTGGGATAGTTGCGATGGTCATAGCAGTATTCGGATGCTATTACGTCATGTCGTCGTTCTTTGAAGAAGAAAAACCAGTCAGCCTGGAGCCAGGAGAGAAAATGATCCTGCGCACATTGGACCGCGCCTATCTGCTGCTGCCGAAAAAAGGAGGATTTCTCACCACGCAATCGCAGAGAGACCTTTCCGTGTACCTTACCAACAGGAGGATATTTGCCAAGAAATCTTCCGGGGAAACGGTATTCGAAAAACCTATAACTGACCTGTCGGGAGTTACGTCTGAGAAGAGGCTCATGACAAGTTATCTGCGCCTGAGGTATTATTCTGAAGGAAAAGAAAAAGACGTCCTGCTATTCGTCGGGGACAGCGGCATCTGGATAAAGAGGCTGGGCGAACTGGGCGTGAGAGAAAAAGACGAATTCGAAACAGACAAGGCGGAAAAAGACAAATTCGTGGAAGACTCAAAGAAATTGAAAAACAAGATAGACCGAAAAACAAAATAGGAGAGAATATGACAGAAAACAAGGTTACCCTAAATAGAAAATTCTTCGCCTTGCTGTCGATACTGCTGGCATCCGCAGCAGTCATGGAAACACATGCGGACAGTTACTACGTATGCATGAGCGGAAAATGGACCCTTGCGGCGATGAGTCAATACTGCGCATCCGACTGCTACGACCTGGACACCGCAACCTGCTCGGCGCAGCCTGCCCCTACAAGCAAGATTAGTTTAACGTCCGACTGCGGCGCAGACTCAAGAGCATTAGGCGGAAAATGCGTAGTCGTAAAAGCCGGTGAATCGGCTCCGCAAGATACGACAGCGTCGCCTGCGGCCTTTTCCACAACTACGACAACTGCATCCTCAAGTTCCCCGTCAGCTCAATCCGGCGCAGAAGAAGCAGGCTTTCAGACAGCGAATTGCCAATGCACCTGCGGCGCCAAGACAATAAATGCGACAGGAATCTACAAGCCAGGATCCTTCCTGGGCATAACCAACCCCCTTGACACGATGACTGCTGCGACGAAGTGTCAGGAGCAGTGTGCGAGGACATGCGGCGGATTCACCACCTGCGCGAATCAGACGGACGCTGATTGCGATACCTGCTGCACGAATTATTGCGCAACCAGCTACAGCAGTGGCTCGGGGACGACGTCATCTGGGAGTGGTACTGAGAACCATGCAATACCTCATGCAAGAGCACCTGTAAATTCCGGGGAACCGTGAACGGGATAACTGACATAATCTACATGGCGGCAGGCATCCTTGGAGCGCTCATGATAGCAATACACGGTATAAGGATGGCAACCTCACAGGACCCGAATGAAAGGGACGCATCCAAAAGCAGCATAATCCATGTCATACTCGCGCTGATCATAATCGCCATGGCGGCGGCCCTTGTCAACATGTTCATAAGCATGGGCGGGGTATGAAACGGGCCTTTCAGAATTTTTTTATGTTAACGTGTCCGTCGGCGGTCAGTTTTTCAATTATGTATTCTACAGCTTCAGGCGTGAGCCTGGTCTCTTTGGCCAGTTCGTCGACTGTCTTTTTGCCGTCGACTCTTTCTATTACCTTTATTATCTGAGGATACTTGGCATACTTTAATTTATCCAGAAGGCCGATCTTTTTCTTAAATTCTGGCACCTCTGGCCTGGGGCGCTGCTGGGGCTTCTGTGCCGCTGCTTGGGCTGCCTGGATTAGTTCCTCTTTTTTGATTACTATCTCCCGGGTATTCTGCGGCTCCTGCGGTGTCTGCTGCGTCTTTGGTTCTTCCTGCGGCGCGGCTGAATCGGGCAGAGGCTCTTTTGATTCCTGTGGCTGGGCTGCTAACTTATTTTCATCAGGCGCATTCCCAGCAGTTTCCTGCGGTGCTCCTCCTATGCCTACAAAGTGTTTCTTTCTCTTGTCCCATCCCCAGTATACGTCGGCATTTTTATTAAGATCGCGTATCTCTGATGTGGTCTTGTCCACGAGCTCCTCGGATGATTCGTTACTGGCTTCGTTTGTGATCGGTGCCTGTTCCTCTGCTGCCGGCGATTCTGGTTCTGTGTTCGCAGGGGCTGTGGCGTTCTGCTCGGGTGCTTCTTCCTGCAACTGCGCAGGTGCGGTTGCCGGGGGGCTTTCGTTGCTTGGCTTCTGGCTGCCCTCAGACGGCGTCTCGGACTTTTTCGCTTCTTTCTTCTTTTTAAGCCTCTGGAGTGTGGCATTTGCCCTCGTTAGCCATTCATCACTAGAGGCTTTGGGCGTTTGAGCAGCAGATGACTCCTCCCTATCTAAGATTCCCTTTTGTGTAATGCGTTGATGCGTCCGCCCAAGTATGGCATCGCGCACCTGTTCATTGAAATCCTCTGACTGCGTCTTCTCTGACGAAGCAGGCGTTTCTTCCTGCTCCTCGGTTTCCGCAGCAGGCTCCGGGGTTTCTGGCTCTGCTTCTTCCTTCTCTTTCTCTTCTGCCGCAGCCATGGGAGATTCTTCAGTTATCCTCTCCCAGGGATCCTCGCGGAGTATCATCTCATCAAGGGATTTTTCGTCAGGGGAGTCTTCCATGCTCTTTGAAGGCTCAGCATAACTTTTCTGAGAATCCATGCCCTCTGCTTGGGCATCGCCGGCCTGTGCAGTCTGTGCTTGCTCCTCGGAAGACGGTTTAGATTCCTTAACAGTTTCTGCAGGCTCTGGGCTGGCTGCCGGGACTTCTTTATGCTCTGACTTCTCTTCCCCCGAGACTTTATCCTCTGAGGGCTCTTCTGGGGCAGGAATATCAACGTTTACCTTGTAGGAGCGGTCCCTTAGGTCTCCTTTCAGTATCATCTCCAGATAAGGCTTCTCCCTTTCCTCGAACTGCTTCCATTTAGCTTCGAAATCCTTCCACTGTGCCTCAAGACTGAAGAGACCTTCTTTGCGTACATCCACATCCACTCTCCCGATATCCCCAAGGGTCTTTCCAAGGTCTCTTACCAGTTCAAGAAGAGACGAGTCCTTCCCGCCCAGGTACGACTTAAAGCCTTCATCTGAAAGCTCATAGGCAACAACTTCGCCGGAGGACTCTTTTATGTAATCCAATATCCCCTGAAAAGCCTCTTCGCCGAATATCTGGGTCGACTCGGCAGGGCATTTCAGGGACGCAGCTATTATGAAATTATTCTGCAATATAAGCTCCGCCTCATAAGATCTCTGCTCACAGGACATCTTCATCCGGACCACTCCCCTAAAACTCTCAGGCAGGCCCCCTCAAAAGAGAGCCAACACTCTTAAGGTCCCCTGCCAACTTCCTTTTCTCCGGAGAAAAATCCATCCTAGGATCCACATTCACACTCCATACAAAGCAGCCAACTATGCCATTAAATTTTATACGTTATGAGAATATATACTTCCAAACCGCGTGGTGGACGAGCCACCACCCAGTTTTTGGTATTTGCAGGCATGGCCTGCATCCCTTGGGACCTGACCCTCCCCCGGGTAGGTCTAAAGACCTACTGCCGACGAGGAAAATCAATCTCATCACAAAAAATAGGCCCCTGTTAATCTATTAGAAGAAAATCATTTCAAAAAGTGTTCATAACCTTTTTTCTCAAAGGGCTGCCCCTTCCCATCAGATACCAAAACAACGCCTTTTCCTTCAACTACGCCTATCTCGGTCGTATCAATATATCCCTGAATCCTGGCATAATGCTTCCCTGGCATGGTATAGACCAACTCATAGTCTCCGCCGCCGTAGAGAGCCAGGTCAAGGGGCGAAATATCCGCCCGCCTGGCAACCCGTCTGGTAGACGCGGATATTGGAACCCTGTCTGCAAATATTTTCATCCCTGTGCCGCTCATGGTTGCCATGTCATGGACGCACATGGAAAGGCTGTCTGAGGTGTCGGTGAGGGCATTTGCGTATTTGCCTATGATCCTGCCCTCCTTTACCCTGGCAACAGGCTCAAGCGCTTTCCTGACCGCGCCGCCGGAACCCGGATAATTCAGGCCCTTCAGAAGCATATGCACGCCCAAGGAAGCCGCACCCAGGCTGCCGGTTACAGCTACTACGTCGCCTCTCCTGGCGCCGGATCTGGTAACAGGCCTCCTGGTTTTGCCCAAGCAGAAACCAGCCAAGGTAAGCATATCCGATTCCTTGGTGTCCCCGCCGACGTATTTAGCGCCATATCTGCGGCACTGCTTTTCCGCGGCGCGCAGGACCCTTTCAAAGACTTGGTATTCGGTTTCCCTCGGCATGCCGCAGGCCATCAAAAACGCAACCGGCTCTGCGCCCATAGCTGCTACGTCGCTTACGTTCACGCTCACAATGAGGCAGCCGATCTGTTCTGCTGTCATGCCCGGGAGGATGTGTGTTTTTTGGAATATCATGTCCGTTGTGAGCACGAGGTATTCGCCGCCGTGGGGGATGCATGCTGCGTCATCTCTGACGTCGAGAAAGGAGCCAAGCCTCTTTACTATTTCTTTTTCCCCTAATTCTGATAGTTTCATCGCAATTTAACCCCTTAATCCAAGAATTATTAGTATCGTTAGATAATGAAATTTGATACTAAAGACATCAGGGCCAGAGCAAAGGAAGACTTTGAGAAGACCTGGAACGAAACTGCGAGAATGCTGCCTGAGAAAAGCGGAAAGGAATACGTCGGAGGAACTGGCCTGGTCCACCCATTGAATGCATTGATACAGGACGTGCGCAAGATATTCATAAGCATAGGCTTTTCAGAAGCAGAGAATCCTTTGTTCGTCCCAGAGGAAGAAGTATACTTGCAATACGGACCAGAGGCTCCTGTCATACTCGACAGATGCTACTACCTGGCCGGCCTACCCAGACCCGACATAGGCCTCGGCAAAACAGAGATAGAAAAAATCCACGCCATACACCAGGGGATAAAGACCGAAAAAGTAAAAGAGATACTCAGAGCCTACCGCGAAGGAACGATAGAAGGCGACAACCTCCTGGAAGAGATGGTCGGGCAATTAGGCATCTCCACAGGTGAAGCTGCAAAGATACTGGACATATTCCCGCAATTCCGGGGCCTGATCGCAGTCTCAGAAAAGATGACCCTAAGGTCGCACATGACCGCCGGCTGGTTCCCCACACTCAAAGCGCTCGTAGACAAGGAAGAGATGCCTGTGCGCCTGTTCTCAATCGGCCTGCGTTTCCGCAGGGAGCAGAAGGTTGATGCGACGCATCTGCGAGCCCACTACGGCGCATCCTGTGTCATCATGGACCCTGATGTAAGCTTTGAAGCCGGCAAAAATGTCTCGGCAAAGGTGCTTGAGCGCCTAGGTTTCAAGGACATCAATTACACAAAGAAGAAAGCAACCTCTAATTACTACGCACCGGGCACGGAATACGAGATATTCTCAGGCAACGTGGAGGTCGCAGACTGCGGCATGTACTCTCCGGTGGCCTTGGCCAATTACGGCATAGAATACCCGGTATTCAACATAGGATTCGGCCTGGAACGCATACTCATGGTAAAGAAAAAGCTTACAGACGTGCGCGAACTACTATACCCACAGTTCTACAAGCAAGTATCCTACACAGACAAAGAACTCGCAGAACAGGTATCAATAGAGCGCACACCCCAGACCGATGAAGGAAAAGCACTCGCCCTCAGCATTGCAAAAGCCGCCCGCAAAAACGCGGCTACGCCCTCACCCTGCAAATACGCAGCATACGAAGGAAAACTCCTAGGGAAAAACATCACAGTCTCAGTACTGGAAAAAGAAGAAGGAACCAAACTACTCGGCCCGGCAGCACTCAACAACATATACGCATACCAGGGAGGACTCTACGGCCTCCCGGACGACATGAGCGCACTGAAAAAAGACCTGACAGAAGCAAAAGAAAAAGGAGTCCGAGCATCATTCGGCTTCCTTGACGCATTATCCAACCAGTTCGCAGCCGAAATAGAAAAAGAAGTAGCCGAAGGCAAAACCTCAGGCACATTCTCAGCCAAGATGGCCAAAACACCAGGAGAGATAAACATATCCATAACAGATGCCGCCAGAAGATTCATAGGCGGAAAAAACCAGCCGATAGCCCTGAAAGGGCCTGTTTTTATGTCCGTTGAATTTATGCTTAAATAGGGACAATATTTAAATACTTACGTCCTAATATTAAACAATATTCTAAATAGTGGAGTATCCTAAAGTATTATACCAAAGATGAAAACAGTCCTCCAAGTATCCCTCAACTCCCTAAACCTGCAGGAAGCACTAAGCATAGCAGAAAAAGCCTCAAACGAGGGAATCACATGGATAGAAGCCGCAAGCACCCTCATAAAAGCAGCAGGACTCGCCTCCGTAACAGAAATAAGAAAAAGATACCCCAACGCAACAATAACCGCGGACATGAAGATGATCCGCTCGCCTGAAGAAGTAGCCGCAGCCGCAGATGCCGGGGCGAACATAGTGATGTTCTATTCCGAAAGCGACGACGACCTGATACGCAGGTACGTTGAGAAAGCCAAGGAAAAAAACATCGAATTAATGGCTGACATATACGCCAGCGTTTTCCCTGCAAGAGACGCAAAACGATTCCAAGACCTCGGCGTAAACTACCTCTTCGTAAGGTCCCGGGACCTCAAAGCAGTCGCATCCGCAGTACAGATACCCGTGGCAGTCCCCATAGGAAGAGATGCGGAAGCTGCGAAAAGAGCTTGTCGAAAACGGGGCAAAGATACTAAACATAAGCGATTTCCCAGACACGGAAAGAATAAACGGCATATCAGAAAAAATACCGGAACTGCGGGAAAGCCAAAAACAACCAACCGCGGCCAAGCCGGAAACCATAGCTGCTACATCCAATAATTCTACGCCGCAGGCTACCAACACAAGCCAGACGCATGTCCTTTCCGAATTCGAAAGGCTCAACAAGCTGTTCTCGGACCTTGAAGAAAGACGAAAACTCGAAGAAAACCGAAGGATACTCCTTGAAAAAAAGCTGGAAGACAAAGAAAAAGAATACCAGCAGATGCTGGAAACAGAGCGAAGCAAGGTAGACGCCGAAATAGCAAAGATCGAAACAGAAAAAGAAGACATCCGCAGATACCGTGAAAAACTTGAAAAAGCCTCCGAAGAAACCGAAAAGCAACGGATGCGCATAATCGAGGAATGGGGCAGGATAAAACAGGCAGAGATATCATTCGAAGACACCCAAAAGAAAAAGCTCGAAGAATACAATTCCAGAAAAGAGGAAATATGGAAAAAATGGGAAGACGAGCAGAAAAAGCGATGGATGAACGCCTCAGCAGAGATAGAAGAAGCAAGACAGAAGCTTGCAGCACGCTGGGCCGACGTAGAAGACTACTCCGAAAGAGCAGAAAATGCGAAAAAAGAGATAGAAGAACAAAGAGCACTGATCACACAAGACAAGGCGGAAGCCGAAAAGAAACTGCAGGAAGCGCTGAACCTGCACAAACTGCACGAGAGCAATGCAAAACTCCTGGAAGAAGACAAAAGAGAAACCGAGGAAAAGAAAAAATACATAGAAGAACAAAAAAAGTACGTAGACGAGCAAAACGCATCATTCGAAAAAAGATGGGCAGACGCTAAAGCGCAACTGGAAAACAGCCTGGAAGAGCGGGAAAAAAGCCTGGAAGCCCAAAAACTCATACTAGCCGAGGAAAAACTCCAGATAAAGTCAGAAAAACAAGATGCCGAGAGACTCAAACTGGACGTGAGTGCAGAACTGGAAAAAGCCCGGAAGCGAGAAGAAGAGGCTGAAAAATTACACAAGAAAATCGCAGAAGAACAAAAAGAAGCAGAGGAGCGAATAGCAAAAGAGCAAAAGAGACTAGACGAAAAAGAGAAACAGATAGAAGCAAGAGAAACAGAAGCCGCCAAATCCGCAGACCTAATAGCGAAAGCTGCGAGCATAAAAGAAGAAAAGCTCAAGGCAGAGGAGGCGGCTGCAAAAGCTGCCCAGAAACTAAAGGAAGCATCCGAAGCCGAGGAAAGAATACGAAAAACAGAAAGAAAAATCGACGAACAGCAGAGAACAAGAAAACAGGAGCTGCAAGAACTGGAAAAAGAGCGCTGGATGCTCAACGACGAACTCAAAAAGATGGAGAACAGTTGGGCAACGCTCTCAGAGATTGAGAAAAAACAGGAAGAAGAAAAGAGAATACTCGACGACATGCGCGCAGAAATAGAGGAACAGAGAAAGAGCATAGAAGAAAAATTCGAAAAACTGGAGAAAAAAGAAAAAGAACTAAAGGATGCGCAAGAAGCATCCGAAAAAAACCAGCAATACCACCTGGAAGAATACAAAAAGAAAGCAGACGAAGGCTGGGAACACTGGGAAGACGAACAGAAAAACAAATGGAAAGACGAATACGCAAAGATTGAAGACGAGAAAAAGAAGCTCGCAGACGAAAAAACAGAACTAAAAGCAAGAATCGCCCAGATGGAACTGGAATCCTGGAAAACATCCGAAGAATCCCGGAAAATAGAAAAAAGACTGGAAGAAGCAACAGAAAAAGAACGCATAACAGAAGAAAACCTCAGAAAGATCACAGAAAAAGAGCAGAGCCAAAGAGGCCTCATAGAAGAAATAGAGAAAGAACGCTGGAGGATACACGACGAGCAGCAGAAGGCGGAAAAAAGCGGGGCGCAGATCCTGGAAATAGAGAAAAGATACGAAAACGACAAAGAATCGATAGCCAGGGACAAGGCATTCATAGAGGAACAGAAAAAGAAACTCGAAACAGACGAACAGAAACTGAAGGAAGAATGCAGAAAACTCCGGGACGATGCAAACTCGCAATTTTCCGGCCTGCAGGAAGACACGGTCGTCATAAGCGCTAAATGGGTGGAGATAAAAGACGCGGAAAAAAAGCTGGAAGAAGAAAGAAAAAACGCAGAACAGGAAAGAAAAGACCTGGACGACATCAAAAAGAGGATCGAAGAAGAAGCCTGCAAGCTGGAAGAGCGGATGATTGACGCAGCCGGGACCGAGGCAAAATACGCAGAGCAGCAGGCGGCGCTCGAGGGGATAAGCAGAAAAGAGCAGGAGATAAGAGACTACGAAAAGAAGAAGGAAGAAGAAGCAGCCGCAAGAAAAGAGGAGACTGCGGAAATAGACCGCGAAAGGCGGAAGCTGAGCGATGAATTAAAAGAGGTAGAATCCAAGCGGGCGCAGATATCGGAAGCCGAAAAAGAACTGGAAGAAGAAAGACGCAGAACGGAAGACGAAAGAAAGGCTCTCGAAGGAGAAAAACAGAAAAGGAAGCAGGAAACAGAAAACGAAGACTCCGCCAGCATAGAAGAAAGAAAACAGGAACTCATCGGATTATCAAATAAGATAGAAGAACAGCAGAAGATAAGAAAAGAGGAAGTAAGAGCCATAGAAATGGAGCGCTGGAGGCTCATAGACGAAGCAAAGAAGATAGAGCTGCACCAAAACAACATAGCCCGATCAGAGCAGGCATTCACAGAAGAAAAAGCCCGGATTGAAAAAGAGAGAACTGAACTTGCGGAAGAGAAGAAAAAAGTAAGCGGGCAAAGCGACCTATTGGAGAAAAAACTGGCAGAAATAAAGCTCGCAGAAGAGGAGATCACCAGGAAAAGAGCGTCCCAGGCGGAAGAATTAAAGAAAAAAGAAGAAGAGCTAATGCAACTGCACGGACAGACTCTTGAAGAAAAAACCAGAAGAAAAGAAGAAGCAGAAAGCATAGAAAAAGAGAGCTGGAAACTAATCGACGCACAGAAGAAGCTGGAACTGCGCGAGAAACAAATAAGGGAAGCGGAGAAAAGATTCCTTGAAGAAAAAGAACTGATGGAGAAATCCAAGCAGAACCTTTCCGAACAGAAGAGAAAAATAGACGAGGAAAAAAGCCGCATGGAAAAAAAGGCCTTGGAACTAAAAGAACTGGAGCAGCAGGCCGCGCAAAAGGAAAAACTGGATGCCTACCGGAAAAAAAGAGAAGAAGAACTGGAATCCTCAGGCCTTAAAACCTCGGCAGAGCAATCCGAAGACAAGTTCCGCAAGGAGAGAAAGGATCCTGGAAATAGAGCGCTGGAGGCTCATGGACGAAGCAAAGAAGATAGAGAATCGGTGGGCGCAGATAAAGGAGGCAGAGAAAAAGCGCATGGGAGAAGAACAGGAACCTGTAGACGAGGTTCAGAACTCAACGGATAAGAAGCAGGACGCATTCAAGAAGACTGCAAGCCCGGTGGACGACCTGAAGATCCTTGAAGAAGAGCACTCCAAAAAGAAGACCTGATGTCCAGTTTAACCTTGCAAGCCGAAAATGCTAACCGACGTACTCAATATCCTGCTTGGGACGCTTCTATTGTTTTTCGTCCCGGGATATGCCCTCGTTATCGCATTATTCCCAAAAAAAGGCCTCGACATCTATGAAAAGATATCGATTTCTATAATCTCCAGCATATCCATAAATATCCTCCCGATATTTGTTTTGAACTATGTTTTCAAGATACCCATCAATTATTACACAGTCGTCGCCTCAGCCCTACTTTTCACTGCGGCGTGCATCATAATATATTTCCTGCGCACCCGCGAGATACCTGAATTCTATTACGAGATCCACGAATACGGCCTGCAGAAGGTCCTGCGGGTGCTCTGCGTTCTGGCCTTAGTGGCTGCGAATTTCCTGTTGGTATATTCCATACATCAAAACTATTCCTATCCCTACATGCTCGACGAATGGCAGCACATGGCAGAGGGCATACAGGTGCAGGACAACGCAGGAATCGTCCTACAAAACCCGTACTACAAAGACGGAGGCGCAGGAATCGAATCCGGCTTTTTTGAGAAAGGCTTCCACGTATTCCTATCTGAGCTATTCATGCTGACCGGGCAGGATCCTGTCCGAATCTATGCGATAATGCCGGCACTCTTTGCAGCAATAACCGCGCTCATCGTATTCACTTTCGCCTACAAGACCACAAATAACTACGCCATCGGCCTGTTCACAATGCTCTTCTATGCTGCTCTGCGCAGCAACGTAAGCGTGCTGGGACCATGGTTCTACGTCCCGCTGACCATGGGATTCGCATACATATACGCGATACTATACCTCTTTTCCGCAGGCCTGGAAAGATACCGCCTACGGCTGCTGCTCCTATCCTCGCTTTTCCTGCTCACACTGGCGCTGATACACCCATGGTCAGCAGCAGTCGTATTCCCGGCAATCATATTATACCCGTTCCTGCGTCCCGGAATCCTAAAAGAAAAGAACGTCCACCTGATAGCGGGGATAATGCTAATCCCTTTCCTTTCCCTAGGCTACATAATCAAGATTATGTGGCAGGGAACATTCGAGAAAACACTGTCATACTTTACGGCAAACTTTCTCGTAAGCGGCCTAGGAATACCTGTAACAGAAGCCGCAAGCCCGGCATACATCATATCATTCTACGGCATAGTGCCTCTGCTGCTCGCTTTGGCAGGTGCGTACTACATCATAAAAAAGAAAAAAGGAATTGAAAGAATATTCCTGGCATGGGCAGCATTCATCGCCGCAATCATAATAATGTTCCAGATAACCGGTAAAACCGTTCTGGCACCCTACGAAAGAATACTATACTACGCCTTCCTCTCATTCGTGCCCCTCTCAGCAATAGGCCTCTATGCCGTCCTGGAATACCTGACCAAGAAGACCAAGAACACAAAAACAAGATTCCTGATCTCCCTGCTATGCATCGGCGCATTAGCATACATTCTTTTTGCGCCCTACTATGAAAGCCGCGCAGGCCTCTACAAAATAATAGACGACGACACATACTCAGGAATAAAAGCACTGGAAAAAACAGGCACACATCAAATAGTCCTAGCCAGGCCGGAAATCTCATCAGCGATCTACCCGATAACCAGAAACTACGTAATCTCGATAAACCCAGCCCAGCTAAGCGCAGGCAAACAAGCCCTGGAAGACAACAGAAGATTTTTCATGACAGACTGCGACGGAAAAAGCCAGATCCTCGAAAGATACGGCGTGGACTACATATTCGTCAGAGCGGAAGACGCCCAGGACTGCCCGGGAATGAAGCTGATTTATAGGGAAAAAGGCTCCTATATCTATGAGGCAGCAAAGAATGGAGGCACCTGAAGCCATAAGGACCAGAAGAAGCATCCGCGAATATTCCAAAAAAATCATCCCAAAAGAAAAAATAGAAAAAATACTCGTAGCCGAAGCAAGATGGGCTCCGTCAGGGATGAACAACCAGCCCTGGTGCTTCGTCATAGTCACGGACAAAAAGACAAAAGACCTCCTAGCAAAACAGACACACTACGAAGACACTATAAAATCCGCGCCAATGGCGATCTGCGTTTTCTACGACGCAGGCAGCGGATACGACCGCACAAAAGACGTTCTATCGATCGGCGCATGCATACAGAACATGCTCCTCGCAGCCCATTCCCAGGGCCTGGGCGCATGCTGGCTGGGAGAGATACTGAAAAACAAAGAAACAGTCGCTGCATTATTCAAAGCACCTGCAGGCTACGAACTGATGGCAGTAATAACCCTGGGCGAGCCTGCGGAAAACCCAAAGGAAACAAACAGAAAAGAGCTGAACGAACTAATATACAAATGGACCTGAAACTCAACCAAAACACCTACTCTGCGCTGGCGAAAATCAAAGGCGCAAAAGGCATATCCTCCACAGAATACAACCTGAAAGACAGGAAAGCATACGTCCTCGACATCGGAGTTACTGCACAGATAAAAGGGAAAGCCGCGGAAAAAATCGGACTTGCGATCGCTGACGCATCCATGGGCCTGCTTGGGAAAACATCCATCAAAGAAGGGATGCTCACAGTAGAGATATCCAAACACCCGGTCATAGCAACGCTGGGATGCCAGCTGGCAGGCTGGTCCATAGAAATAGACGGAAAAAAACGCCTGGGCTCGGGACCTGCAAGAATCCTTGCAAGAAAACCCGGAAAGATAATAGACGCCGCAGGCTACTGCGAATCCTCGGACCAGGCCGCGCTAATACTGGAAACAAACCATCTGCCCGGAGAACAAGACTGCGAAAAGATACTCGAAGAAACCAAGGCAAAAGAGATCATAATAGCGGCATTCCGCGAAGACTCCCAAATCGGCCTCATAAACGTCCTTGCAAGGGTCGTCGAGGTAGGTATGTTTCGGCTCCACAACATAGGATACGACACCAAAAAAATCCTATGGGCCAAGGGCACGGTTCCAATCCCTCCGCTGGGAAAAGACATAATGTACACCTCAAACGACGCCATAATATACAGAGGCACAGTCTCGATGGAAGCAGACGGCTGGGACCCTGCGTTCACAGACAAGGCAGTTTCAAAATCCTCTGCATCCTATGGAAAAAGCTTCAAAGAAATATTCCAGGAAGCAGGGGGAGACTTCTACAAAATAGACGCCGGGATATTCGCCCCGGCACAGATAAAAATAAAAGACCTGCATGACGGGAAAAGCTACTCGGCAGGAAGCGTTTACGTATTTTAAACACATAATCCCTATGATAAGCCATTATAAATCCAAAGGTGGTCAGGAAAAATGGTTGACATAAAAATAGACAAAGAAAAATGCACAGGATGCGGAACATGCGTAGACACCTGCCCAATGGGCATATACAGCCTGGACAAAGGCAAAGCAAAAGCCGGAGAAAAAGATGAATGCGTCATGTGCAGAGCCTGCGAAAGCGCCTGCCCCGCAGGGGCAATAGAAGTGACAGAATAAAAAAGCTCTTTTCCAAACTGCTTCTCAGAAGGGAATCACAGCATCACAAACTGCGCATGCTTAACTCCGCCCACGACAAGCACGCACCCAGCATCGATTAGCCCGGCGGATACGGCATACTCCACAACCCGGTTGCCGGCAAGATTAGCGATAGTCGCGCCAGACAAAACAGAGGCAAGTTCATCCATGGGTGCAACACCCCGGCTGTAGAAAGACTCCTTTACTTCCAGCACAATCTCTCCTTCAAAGAACGTCCTGCCAAGTATCTCCCTATCGCATGCCGCAACAAGGACGTCATTTCCACAGGTATGTATCTTATAACAGAACATAAAAAATCAAATGAAATTATTTGATCTTGCGCAGAGGCCTCCAACCGCCGCATGCAGCGCACTTGATTATCCTCTGACCCTCAAGCTCAGTGAACTTGGTATCAGGTTTCCTGCACTCAGCACATAAGACATACTCCAAGGCATAGGCTTCTATCTTCTGGTCTATGACGTGCTTACGCAAAGCCCTCTGGATGACCACGCGGCTACCATCAAGCGTCCCAGGGGCTGCAAGCTCCTTAAGCAGGAAAGTAAAGACATGCTTAGGATCCCTGCCCAAAAGGTCGGCAATCTCGGAAAAATTCTTTATAATGGTCTGATTACCCTCAATAAAGGTATTAGCCTGCGGGATATTGAAACGCTCATGACTCTTCAAACCATCAGGCAAATGCTCCCATGCCCTATCCAAAAGCGTGTTATAATTATATTCCATCCTTGCAATCTTCTTTTACCGCGCCTTTATCAAAACGCGTCTCCTCTATGTAATTAGGCGTGATAAACTTCCTGTTAACATCCCTGATAAGCGAATCACAATCCTGCTTGATCTTCTCCAGGTTGGCAACGATCCTCATCCTCTCCTGCTCCACGTCATCTATCATCTCATAAGGCTCAATAGCAGTCTTAAAATCATCCACCTCAACCATCGTATAATCAGAACGATTCATCTGCCTGGAAATCTTCCTGCAAACCTTCTCAAGCCACAGATTCATCTCAACCTTCACGCGGCCGCGGATCATCTTATCCTTGTCCAGCTCGTCCTTCATGATCCTCACAACAGGCGCCATGGCAAAGGCGAACTTGCTCTCGTCTATGACCTCTTCGCCGGCTATAGCCTCGGGGGCGGCAGCGACAGCGTCAGTCTCATCAGAAACATCTTCTTCCACATCTGCATCCGAATCCTTATCCACTTTGACCATCTTTTACAAGCCTCTTATATACTTTAAGATAATACTAAAAAGATACTATAATAGATAGAGAATATATGAGATTACAGCCTAAAAAAGCCCGAAAAACCCCATAAAACACCCATAAGACACACAGGATTTAAAGATAAAAACGGAAGAATATTAACGCTATTTCTAACCAAAAAGCTGGGGTAGCCTAGCCCGGTCAGGCAGTCGCCTGCAGAGCGACCCCACAGGAGTTCAAATCTCTTCCCCAGCTAGCCTCCCCTCTTTAAAAAAGGGATTGCTAGGATCCCAAAAGAAAAAGGATGTGGGGTCTGAAGACCCCACTGGTTCGATTTATAACCTCTTGCTTATCTTTTTTTCCTTTGTTTTCTCTCCTTTTCGGTCTGCGCCGAACAAATCCGTCTGAGTTTTTATATAATGGCGTTAAGATAAGTAATCATCTAATCCGGTTTATTCACTTAAGAGAAATGAAAGCAGGCGATTATGTTTTGATGCTGGCGGCTGCGGCAGCCATTCTTTTGGTATGCGGATGCGCTCAGAATAATGGTCCTGCGACAAATGCGACCAATGAAACAAGGCTCATCGGCGGGGATCGCGATGTGCACGGATGCCTTGGGCCTGCAGGATACAGCTGGAATGCATCGATCGGCGCATGCGTCCGGGAGTGGGAACTGGATGCGAGCCAGCGGAGGGCGGTTATGGTCGCCGTAGCCCCCATTAGTTACCCTGTGACGGTGGTGGGCGTTGACTCCATTGATCGTTGCGTGAACTGCTACGTCGTGCATCTGCAGAGGAACGACAACGGGAACACGTTGGACATATCTGTTGAAGACGGTAGAATAGTGCAGCAGCATGAGATCAAAAACATGTCCCTCGCGGAGGCGATGCAGATAGCCGCCGGCAGCGACTGCGTGAAGGAAGGAAAGCTCCTTGACACCAATACCTATAATTCATACACGAATACGTGGTGGATAGACCTCGACGTCAAAAAGGAGGGATGCAGTCCTGCATGCGTCGTCAGCGAAGAAACAAGGACTGCGGAGATAAACTGGAGATGCACAGGGCTTATGCCTCCGATTAATTCAACTACTCCAGAGACTGTCGCCGCCGGAAACAACCAGTTCGCATTGGATCTCTACTCCAAATACAAGTCTGACGACGGCAACGTCTTCTTCTCTCCTTACAGTATTGAGACTGCGCTTGCTATGACCTATGAAGGCGCGAGAGGGCAGACAGCCGATGAAATGCAGTCTGTCCTGCATTTCCCGAAAGATGATCAGGAGAGAAGGAACGGTTTTGCGGCAATTTATGAGCAGATCAATCGGAAGGACAAGAACTATACTCTCAGCACTGCGAATGCTTTGTGGGCGCAGAAGGATTATTACTTCCTGCCTGACTACTTGGACATTACCGGGAAATACTACGACGGGAATGTGACGAACCTTGATTTTGTTAGAGATGCCGAGAATTCCAGACTGACGATAAACAGTTGGGTTGAGAATCAGACAAACGACAAGATAACGGACCTTATACCTCCGGGAGTAATCGATGCGTCAACCCGTCTTGTCCTGACAAATGCCATCTATTTCAAAGGAACATGGGTCAAGCAGTTCGACAAAGATAATACCCAGGAGCAGGACTTCAGAGTAAGCCCCAGCACGACAGTTAAAGCCCAGATGATGAGCCTCACAGGAGAAGATGCCGTCTTCAACTACACAGAAACCGATCAGGCGCAGATACTGGAGCTTCCGTATGCAGGAAACGATCTATCCATGCTCATATTTTTGCCCAAAGGAGACGATATAAATTCTCTGGAGGGGTCGCTTAGTGCAGGAAATCTCGCAGCCTGGGAAAACAGCATGAGCGAAGAGAACGTCAACGTCTACATGCCAAAATACAAATTCGAGACAAAGTATTACATGACTGACACCCTCAAAGAGATGGGCATGCCGACCGCGTTCTCAGGCGATGCGGATTTCTCTGGGATGACAGGGAAAAAGGATCTGTTCATAAGCGACGTGATACATCAGGCATACATTGAAGTCAACGAAGAAGGAACAGAAGCAGCTGCGGCAACCGGGGTGATAATGGGAGCAACATCCGTCGGGCCAAGCCAGGTAAAGACGTTCAACGCAGATCATCCCTTCATATTCCTGATACAGGACAAGACGACAGGAGCGATCCTTTTCATGGGGCGGGTGAATGATCCGACGAAATAGGATTTATTTTTATCGTAATACCCCGCTGCTTGCAGCGGGGTCGTTCCCCTTGCAAGTAAATAGGTTTTGTGTGTAAATAATTGTGTGGATTTAGGTAGGGCTTCGCATTGTGTGTATAAGATTAGGTATCATATGGTTTTGTGTGTGAAGTATCGCAAGGGGCTGATTAGGGGGGAGTTGGAATCGTATCTCTGTGAAGTTTTGAAGGGTATTGGCGATAGGTATGAGTTTGAGTTGGATGCCGTTGGTTGCGACGGTAATCACGTGCACGCCTTTGTTGGGGCTGCTCCCAGGTATGCCCCTGCCAGGGTGATGCAGGTGATGAAAAGCGTATCTGCCCGCCTGCTCTTTGAGCGTTTTCCAGAGGTTAGGAAAACGCTTTGGGGAGCAGAGTTTTGGAGTGATGGCGGATACGTAGGAACTGTTGGAGACGGCGTAACAGAGGACATAATCAGAAGATATGTTGAGCAGCAAGGCTCCCCTGAAGAGAAAGAAGATTACGCTCAAATGAAGCTTACCACGTTTACGTCGTAAATACCCCGCAGCTTGCTGCGGGGATATTTATTATTATAAAACAAAGATTTCTACAACAATGACCCCGCCATTAGAACCCCCACTTGGGCGAGAGATGATCCTGGGAATAATCCATCCCTTCTTTGTATATACACTCCTCATAGTCATAATCTTGGCGTTGATATTCTACTGGCTCATAAGGAACACAGGAAAGAAAGAGTCATCCCTTGAACTTCTTAAAAAGAGATACGCCAGCGGAAAAATAGACCGTGAGACGTTCAATGCAATGAAAAAAGACCTTGCAGAGTGAGAATATCTTCGAGTCTGAAGGAAAAAGCTGGAAATACCCACTTTTAAGTATTAAATCCAAGTATATATCCGACGTAGGTGCATTTTTAGAAAAATATTGCTTTTTTCTTTGCAAGTTTTCTAACAGACACCTGCGATATATAAAAGAGGTAAATAAACGAAAATGGCATATGGAGACAACAAAGGCGGCTACGGAGACGAGAGATGCATAAAGTAACCTGCTCCGACTGCGGAAAAGAAACGGAAGTTCCGTTCAAGCCGTCAGGTGACAGACCTGTATATTGCAAGGAATGTTACCAGAAACACAGACCACCGAGAAGATACTA
The DNA here is from genome assembly GCA_963749405.1 of Candidatus Altarchaeales archaeon. Taxonomy (GTDB): domain Archaea; phylum Altiarchaeota; class Altiarchaeia; order IMC4; family QMZM01; genus CAIYYO01. The sequence continues at coordinate 32,698 of CAVVMY010000013.1, forward strand.
AAAGATATCTCAGAATCAAAAATATTTTTCTTCGGTAATTTTTTTCTTTTTATTTTACACTAATCCTTCTCATTACGAGTAGTAATCCTTGTTTGTCGGATACCAATTCCCATCCAGGCACAGAACTTTGTCGATGGCTGTGTGTTCCTTGTGGATGTACATTGTCGTCATCCATTCAAGGTCGTTTGATCCGTCGCTGTATACGTATGATGTAAGGGTTGGATTCATGCTTGGGAAGTCGTTTACTATGTCGGTCTGGGTTTCTCCGTATGTTCCCATAGCGAATTTGCAGAAATTCTCCATGTTCGTCGCCTCCCACCGGATATAAGGCAGACTTGTCCAGCACGCCACATGCGATATCATCGTGGTCGTAGTAGTTGTAGATGGCCTAGTAGTAGTCGTCGTAGTTGATGTGCTTGTGGTGCTGGAAGAGGATGTGGTCGTAGTGGACGTAGTCAGTGAGGTGCTTTCACGTAGAATATCCAGAATTTACCCTGCGCTTGGAGCGCAGCTTCGGCCTGCATTATATGGGAAAACAGGCGCATTTACACCGTCTGTGCAATTCGCAGTCCAACCATACATGCCTTCAGGCACGTTGTTAAGTATAAAATAGTTAATTTCTAGTTTGTTAACGCCTGTATACGTTTTATCGATTTTCCAACTGCCAGACACATTCGTCCACAAAGAACAATTCAACTTATCCGTATTATCATCCGTCACGTTAAACTTCAAAGTCCCAAACGAGTATACAAAGTGGTCGAAGTAGGATGAGTAGTGGTTGTAGTAGTTGTGCTTGTCGTCGTAGGATGAGTAGTGGTGGTAGTAGTATAGCATTCTATATAATCGACGTCCACCCCCCAAGCGGTTCCTGACGCGTCTGATGTAAATGTCAACCATACAGCGTTCTCATAAGTGTTTCTCAACGCATGGCTTGATTGGCTTCCTGACCAGCTTCCGCTGTCTCCGTTGCTTGCAGCATAACCGAACCAGTCGTTGGAGGCCACGGAATAATTATCGTCTATCATCAAAATGGCTCCTTTTGGGCAGGTGTATGTTCCTGACACGCAGTTCATGCTGTTGCCGTAGGGATGTGGTGTTCTGAAGTATATACTATTTACTCCAGCTACGAGAGTAACGGAAGGGGAGTAAGTACATGAAGCAGGAGTCGTAGTAGTTGTGGTTGTAGTAGCTTTGGTGGTTGTTGTAGTTGGATGAGTTGTGGTTGTAGTGGCTTTGGTGGTCGTAGTGGTGGAAACACATGAGTTGTTGACTTGTACGTTAATCGTTTCCAAATTAGTCCAGCCGTCTGCCTGTGGGATGGTGAACGAACCTATCTCGCATGCACTGCTCCTCCACGAGCCGTTCAGGTCGGGACAGAAGTCTATTTGTAAGGTGTCATCTTTGTCTTCTGAGCAGAAGGCGTTTATGTCATCAATATAGAGAGTATAATTATGCCCTGCAGTGACGCTTGAAAATACGTTGCTGATATAGTTGTTAATAGTGTTCATGCAACCATACGGAGCCTGGTACAACTGAGTAGTTGATGAATTGCCTATCAAATCGCTTCTGAGAATAATATTACCTCCTGTGCACTCATTGTTCGCAGGGCCGCATGAGTTAGCAAATGCGCCTATCTGGGATCCTGATTCGAACGTCCATGCGACCAGCATAGGAGTACTGCTCCAACTCCAATCAGACCCTCCTCTTCCGTTGTTACAGTGGAAAGTCACCCCGCTTATGCTGTCGATGCTTACGCTGTCTCCCGGGCATAGGAGCAGGTTGTGGTTGGTCGGATTCCATTTATTTTTATCGTAATACCCCGCTGCTTGCAGCGGGGTCGTTCCCCTTGCAAGTAAATAGGTTTTGTGTGTAAATAATTGTGTGGATTTAGGTAGGGCTTCGCATTGTGTGTATAAGATTAGGTATCATATGGTTTTGTGTGTGAAGTATCGCAAGGGGCTGATTAGGGGGGAGTTGGAATCGTATCTCTGTGAAGTTTTGAAGGGTATTGGCGATAGGTATGAGTTTGAGTTGGATGCCGTTGGTTGCGACGGTAATCACGTGCACGCCTTTGTTGGGGCTGCTCCCAGGTATGCCCCTGCCAGGGTGATGCAGGTGATGAAAAGCGTATCTGCCCGCCTGCTCTTTGAGCGTTTTCCAGAGGTTAGGAAAACGCTTTGGGGAGCAGAGTTTTGGAGTGATGGCGGATACGTAGGAACTGTTGGAGACGGCGTAACAGAGGACATAATCAGAAGATATGTTGAGCAGCAAGGCTCCCCTGAAGAGAAAGAAGATTACGCTCAAATGAAGCTTACCACGTTTACGTCGTAAATACCCCGCAGCTTGCTGCGGGGATATTTATTTATATCCAGTCGGGCCAGAGACGTCGACGTTGTAGGTGATGGTGCCGGATTTATAAGTCAGCCATTGACAGTGATTGCCGGTCAGGATTCTCCAGCTGCATAGCGTAGCTGATGTATTCTGAGACAAGGGTACCAGCAAAAAGGCAGCTATTAGGAGGAGCATCATTACCTGATTTTTTTCCTCACATAAGCCTTTTATTTTTTTGTTTCCTTTTTCCTGCTTCTTCTTTTTTCTTAGTAAGCTTTGTAAAAACTTGTCGTCATCCATTGAGCCAAAATACACAGACTGCGCAATAAACAAACAAACCAAAAAACAAACAAGCAATCTCTTGGACATTTTAAAACCCGACACTTTTACATTATATATTAGGTAAATAGTTTATATATTAGGTAAATAGTTTAAATAAAATACATTACATTAATCAAACCATACGGCAGAATTGATATCTGCAAAAAAGATAAATAAGAAAATGGATCTGAAAATCAACAACGTAGCGGTGGAAGACACATACTGCGAAGCATTCGACGGACTGTATGCGCGGCTCCTCATCACTGCAAGGGACGATAAACGGCTCAGGAAGGCAGCTGAAGGATCCACTGCACTGCCCTGCACGGTCTTCGGGGAATCCGAAGGCGGAGTAGAGAGATATCTCTCCAAAAAGGAGACACCGGACGGACGAGCTGGGGCGATCATACAAATCTGGGTCGGCGCAGGGAGCAGCGGACCTGCAAAACTCGAATACGAACTGGGAAAGAGGATAAGGCAGGGCATACTGGTCGTACCAACGACGAGGATATTTGACTGCTCAGACAGCCCGGACAAAATGGACATGATGGCAAAGGTGGGCCACTGCGGAGACGGATACGAGCATGTCGAGACGCGGTATGGACGGGAAATGATAAACATCCCCCTGATGATGGGAGAATTCCTGATAGAAAGACGGATCGGCTACTCTAAAGGCGTCATGGGCGGAAACATCTGGATAATGTGCGAAACCGAGGACGCCGGCCTGAAAGCAGGGGATGCGGCAGTCGAAGCCGTTAACAGGACAGAAGGAACTATCGCATCATTCGACGTCTGCTCTGCGGGATCGAAAGTCGAGACACGGTATCCGGAGATCGGACCCACCACCAATCACCCATACTGCCCGACGCTTAAGGGGAAGATACCGGACTACAGGGTACCGGAAGGGGTTACGTCTATACCTGAGATCGTGATAAACGGGACGACGCTGGATGCTGTAAAAGAGGCGATGAAAGCCGGACTGTCGGCGGCTGCGAACGTCAAAGGAGTTAAAAAATTGTCGGCTGGGAATTACTGGGGGAAACTGGGGAGACACCACATTTACCTGAAGGACCTTATTTAAGAGTCCTTCTAATTAATAATAGATGAAAACCAGCAACATCCACTCGGCCGCAACGATAATCCTCGGCCTGCTGTTTTTGATAAACATACCCTTTGCTTTCCAAGTAAAATACTTATGCGACGGCGTTGAAGTCCCTGATTGCGCATCATGCCATGGAACAGGCTGCGGCCAAGACTATAGGTATTCATTCACCTCAATCCTGTTATTTGACTGCCCTTTCCTGTTGTTCCTGACCGGACTGATCACGCTAGTCTATTACCAAGTAAAAAAGAAAGACCCTGATGCAAGGTGGCTAAGCGCACTCAACCTGGTACCGCTCATAATACTTACTGGAAGCGCAGGCTTTTTCAGTGTATGCGTTCTTGGATTGTGCTCCAATATACTTAACTTAGGCGTGAACGCTCTAATATTAGGACTGAACATCATATACGCCGTATGGTTATTACGTCGGACAAGAACTGCCACAAAGATTTAAAAAGGCTAAATACGTATCTTAATTCTATCAAAACGGGCCCGTGGCTCAGCTTGGTTAGAGCACCTGACTGATAATCAGGGGGTCTGGAGTTCAAATCTCCACGGGCCCAAAAGCTTTTTCTTTCTTAAGAAGAAATAAAAAGCTTTTCAAGCAAAAAGAAAGAACGTGCCATCTTCGATGGCACTGACGGTTTCAAACGACAGGGGGTCTGGATGCCCAACAGGGCATGCAGGCGAAGCCTGCATTCAAATCTCTATGGGCCCACTTGTACCCTCTTCTCTTTCTTAAGAAGAAAGAATGTGCTATCTAGTGCCGAGGAATAGATAAAACTGCGCCGTCTGCCCTTAATCAGCCGCTTCAATGGCCTATCCTGTTTTTCCCGTTTTTTTGGGTTTGGATGTGTTCTGGTTTTTTTATTCCTGTCTTCTCTCTTAGTTTTTTCAGGGTTCCGGAAACAGTCAGCGTATGGTAAGCTGCCGTGTGCTTGTTTTCTTCCTTCTTTATTTCCGTAATCAGGGTCAATGCCGCCTTTATGTCGTCTACCGACCTGTGGTTTACTTTTATTATGCCTCTCTGCATGTCCTGGTCCCAGTCCATGATCCACATGCTTGTCTGGCTTGTTCCTTTTTCGCCCAGGTATCTTAGGGAGGCGTTCCAGGCGGCTTTCACTACTTCGTCGCGGGAGAATTTCTGGTCTGATATTATCTCAAATGCCAGGTAGCGGTTCTTTTCTCTTAGCGTTGGGGGGAGTAGTTTAGGCATTTTCTTATATTAGATATAGGTATTGTAGATTTTATAGGTAGTTTCCCTTCTATTTAAATGTAGTAGTATCATCGTATCAGGCGTATGTTATCCACTGAGAAAGAGTATGGCTTGGATCTTCTGGGTGTAAGGAATGCCCAGGATGGATTTGACCGGCTGGTTAAGGCTTTTGGTTTGTCCCCTACTGCAATAGTTGTTTTAAATCCTGGGGGAATTATCGAGTACGCTAATTCCGCTTTTCTGTCGATGGGTGGTTCTACTGATCCTGGCGTAGTTATTGGTAAGCCTTTTGCTTCTTTTATGGACTTGGAAGGCCGAAGCAGGCTTGCCGGCGAGATTTTTCCTGTGCTTCTTTCCAAGAAGACATGGAGTGGAGAGCTAACCCTTAAGAGGAAGGACGGTTCAGCATGTGTGGCAGAGATGCGTTGTTCTGTCATCGTCGACGACGCGGGAGAGCCTGCTCATTTCCTGTTTAACCTGTACGACATCACTGAACGTAAGACGGCAGAGGAAATGGTGGAGGAAAGCGAGTCGATGTATCGGGCGCTTATTGAAACAACAGGTACCGGTTATGTGATTATCGACGATAAGGGCAGGGTTATTGATGCCAACCCTGAATACGTCCGGCTCACCGGCCACTCTGACCTGAATGAAATACGCGGCAACTCTGTTCTTGATTGGACTGCCGATTATGAGAAAGAAAAAAACGCCGAGGCTGTCGCAAAGTGCGCAAGAGACGGATATATCAAAAATTTAGAGATCGATTACGTCGACAAGCTCGGGAAGATCACCCCAATTGAGCTAAATGCGAAAGTGATGGTCAGGGATAATAAGCCGCAGATACTTACGCTATGCCGCGACATCACAGAGCGCAGGAAGAGCGAAGAGGCGTTGCAGGAGAGCGAAGAGAAATATCGCCAGTTGGTCGAGAGGGCGAATGATGGCATTACCATAATCCAGGACGGGGTCATCAAGTATGTCAACCGCCGTCTGCTGGAGCTATGGGGCGGAACGAGCGATACAGTAGTACGCAGTCCTTTTATTGATTTCATCCATCCTGATGAGCGTCTCAAGGTGATGGAACTCTACAAGCAGCGTATTGCAGGTGGCAGTGCCGATTCAGTTTATGAGACTGCGGTTATTAACCGCGAGGGCCGTAAGATACCTGTCGAATTAAACGCAGGCATAATCAGGTATCAGGGCAAGCCCGCAGATATGGTCTTCGTCCGCGACATCACAGAGCGTAAGAAGGTTGAGGAGGCGTTAAAGGAAAAGGAGGTTGCTATAGAGTCCATGGTTCAGAGCTCTGCCGTAGCTACCTTTGTCATAGACTCAGACCATAAAGTGCTTTACTGGAACAAAGCCTGCGAAGAACTGACCGGCGCCAAAGCAAAGGACTTGATAGGCACTTGCGACCACTGGAAGGCGTTCTATGACCACAAACGCTACTGCGTTGCAGACTTGATCATCGACAACAGGTTTGAGGATATGACGAAACTCTATAAGGTCTATGCAAGGTCCACGCTCATACCAAACGGCTTGCACGCCGAAGGATGGTATCCTAATCTCGGAGGAAAAAATCGGTACATAGTATTCGATGCTGCACCGATATACAATGCCGCCGGGAAGCTGACAGGAGCCATAGAAACTCTGCATGACATTACAGGGCATAAGACGACAGAGGATGCGCTGAGAGAGACGAGCGAATACCTGGAAAATCTGGTAAACTACGCCAATGCGCCGATAATCGTCTGGAATCTGGAATCCAAGATCACCAGGTTCAATCATGCCTTCGAGCATCTCACTGACTACGCTGCCGGCGAGGTCATAGGCAAAGAACTGAGAATGCTATTCCCGGAGGCGAATAGGGATGACTCTCTTAAGAAGATTGCCCGCACGCTGAGCGGTGAACGCTGGGAATCAGTGGAAATCCCGATCCTTTGCAGGGATGGGAAGACAAAGACCTTGCTTTGGAATTCGGCAAACATCTATGACAAAGAAGGCAGGTCTCTTTTAGCGACTATCGCCCAGGGAGTGGACATCACAGGCCTCAAGAAGGCTGAAGAGGCTACGGGTATGCAATTGTTTAAATTCAAAGTCCTTTACGAACTGGCCCTGAACCTGCAGGAAAAGACCCTTGAAGAAAACCTCAGATACATCGTGGAAAAGGCACGAGAACTGCTCAACTCAGACACTGCATACATAGGCCTATGCGACGACGACTACAAGGAGATGTACATGCATACCCTATCAGGCATCAATACCGACGCATTCAAGAATATGCGCCTCCCATACGGAAAAGGCCTTGGGGGACTGGTTATGCAGACCCGCAAGGGCTATATCATAGAAGATTATTTTAATGACCCCCAGATAACACGTGCTGTCGACAAAATCGTCATAGACGAGGGAGTAATTTCCGGAATGGCTGCCCCGGTACATGCCGGACCCATAAACCTGGGCGTTCTATATGTATTCAACCGCACAAAAACCAAGTACACCGAGGAAGACCTCGCAACCCTGATGCTGCTCGGAAACCTGGCAGCAATAGAGATAACAAACAAAAGATCGCAGCAGGCATTGGAGGATTCACGGCAGCGCATGGCAGACATCATAAACTTTTTACCGGATGCTACAGTCGTCATAGACAAAGACTGCAAAGTCATAGCCTGGAACAAGGCCATAGAAGAACTAACCGGCCTGAAAGCTGAAAACATAATCGGCAAAGGAGAATACGAGTACGGCATCCCCTTCTACGGCGAAAAGAGGCCCATATTCATAGACCTCATAGGAAAGCCGCTTGAAGAAATAGCATCCCTCGGCTATACCTCCCTGACAAAAGAAGGAGACACCCTGTTTGCCGAAGTGCCTGTAAAACTAAACGGAAAAGAGACAGAAACATACCTATGGCTCAAGGCGTCGCCGATCTACGACACCAAAGGACAACGCATCGGCTCCATTGAATCAATGAGAGACGTAACCAGCAGGAAAAAAGTAGATAACGCCTTAGGCGAGGACCTTAAGAAACAGGAAGCCATTTCCAAAATTTCTTCCATATACCTGGGCTTGGAAAACTTTGATGAGAATACCAATAACGTACTTAAAATACTTGGAGAATTAACAGGTGTTTCAAGGGTCTATGTCTTTGAGGACTATGACGAAGGCAGGAAGACAAGGAACACATATGAATGGGTTAATACCGGCATAACGCCTCAAATAAGCAACATGCAGGACCTGTCCTATGACATAATGCCCTCCTTTAGAAAGACGCTGGATGAAAAAGGCGTCATTTCCTCATCTGATACCAAGATGTTCCCAAAAGACTTCCACGACATCCTCTCACCCGAAGAAATCAAATCTGTTTACGTGCTACCCTTGATGGTACACAACAAGTTCTACGGCTTCATAGGCCTGGAAGACTGCAAAACAAACAGGGAATGGACCTACCCGGACATCACATTGTTCCACACAGTCTCACAGATAATATCAGAAGCATTTGAAAGGAAAATAGTGGAAGAACAGATACGCAAGAGAAACGAAGACCTTGAGACAAGAAAACAAGTCATCATGGACATAATGGAAGACCTCAAACACTCGCTCGAAGAACAGAAAAAACTGGAAAAGATCAAGACAGAGTTCCTAAGCATCACAAGCCATGAGCTGCGAACACCCATAACCCCCATGAAGGCGCAGCTACAGATGATGCTAAACAAGTATTTCGGAAACCTTACCGAAGAACAGAAGACCAGCCTGGATATGATACTGAGAAACTCCGAAAGGCTGGACCGGCTGATAAGCGACATATTAGACATATCAAAACTGGAGTCAGGGAACATGAAGTTCAACCCGAGCAAAGAAGATCTAAATGAAATAATCAAAAATTCCGTGGAGACAATGAAATATCCTGCCAATGACAGACACATAAAAATACGGATGACCCTTGAAAACAATATCCCCCCCATACCATTGGACAAGGACAAGATAACCCAGGTGATGCTAAACCTCCTGAGCAACGCAGTAAAGTTCACAGATCCGGGCACGCAGATAAGCATCAAAACCATCGACTGCAAGGATAAGGCCCTCGTGGAAGTAGCAGACACAGGCATAGGGATACCGGAAGACGCGCAAAAGAAACTGTTCACGCCTTTCTTCCAAGCTGACTCAAGCATGAACCGCTATCACGAAGGAACCGGCCTGGGACTTGCCATCTGCAAAGGCATAATAATGAACCACGGCGGAGAAATAGGGGTTAGAAGCGATCCCGGCAAGGGTTCTGTCTTTTACTTTACCCTGCCGTACAAGGAAACCGCAACCGGGGCAGTAAGGGAAGTAGAGTTATTTAAGCTTAATAAATAGGATGCATTAAAATATATAAGAGGATAACCGACCGTGGATGAACAAAAAATGACCAGTAGGATAATGATAGTAGACGACAACAAAGATATTGTAGACTCTCTCAGGACCATTATGAAAAAAGAGGGCTACATGACTTGCATAGCGTATAACGGTGAAGAATTCCTGAAAAAAGTAGATGAGTTCAGACCGGATATCGTCCTACTCGATGTGATGATGCCCGGCCTTACCACGGAACAGATAATGGAGCGCCTAAAACAAAGGGGCTTTGGCAACCTGAAAGTTATTCTTGTCACAGTCGTGAGATTCTCCGAGGAGGAGAGAAAGATGCTGTACGAAGTATTGAACATAACGGATTACATAACAAAGCCTTTTGACATATTCGAACTCGTAGGCAAAGTCAACCAGCACCTCAATAAGCCAGTCAGTATGCAGGCGAAATAAAGCAAAAATGGAAGACGAACACGGGATTTCCGACATAAACTACTGGATTGACGTAAAAGATATTACAAACGTTGTATCTACGAGCAAGGGGATAATCCTGATAGTCCATAACTACGTAGCATTCGAAGACTTCATCGATTTCATAAACCGGCTGCCCGGCCCGGAACAAAGCACCATAGTCTATATCTCATTAAACAAGACATACGATTACATTAAGCGCTATCTCCAACAGATAAAGCCAAAGATATTCATCGTTGACGGCGTCTCAGCAGGCTTGTTCGCCAAGATTAAAGAGTTTGAGGGTGCGAGTTTCGTTGCGCCGCCCCTGACATTGAATAACCTTTTTGACGTGATAGAGACGTATTATAAGCAAAAGATGCCGGATTACATATTCGTAGACGCCATGTCCCAGCTTTTGGATTTCTCGTCCGTATCCTATGACCCTGGAGGGTTTGCCCTCTTTTCAGACAAACTGCATGCGATGCTGGGCACGGGACATACGAAGCTGGTCTTCTTATACGGCGCAGGCAATTACATGCATCTAAATCTTCCGAAGACGCATGTAGAGCAGATGATCAGGATGGACGTCTACAAGTCCAGGGTGTGAGGTTTTCGTGCCGGAAAATAGGCATTTCTGCCTTTTTTTAGCGCATTCTCAATAATTATATTATATGCGTATTTTTTCTAAAATGGCCACAGAAAACACTAAAATCGTATTGGATGAAAACGAGATGCCCAAGAAATGGTACAACATAAATCCCGACCTGCCTAAGCCGCTTCCTGCGCCGCTGCATCCTGGAACGCATGAGCCGCTCACCCCGAAAGACCTTGCTCCTTTGTTCCCTATGGAGCTGATAAGGCAGGAGATGAGCATGGAGCGCAATATCCCAATTCCCGATGAGGTGCTGGGAATCTACAGGCTGTGGAGGCCTTCGCCGCTTTATCGGGCAAGGAGGCTGGAAAAGGCTCTCAAGACCAAGGCAAAAATCTACTATAAATGGGAGGGCGTAAGCCCTGCCGGCAGCCATAAGCCGAATACTGCCATCCCACAGGCATATTACAACATGAAAGAAGGCGTCGAAAGGCTTACAACCGAGACCGGCGCGGGTCAGTGGGGTTCGGCTCTTGCCCTTGCAACATGTCTTTTCGGCCTCAAATGCACTGTCTACATGGTCAAAGTCAGCTATGAGCAGAAGCCTTACAGGAAAATAATGATGGAGACCTGGGGCGCGGAAGTGTTCCCAAGCCCGACAGAGAGGACGGAAGCAGGCAAAGTGATACTCAAAGAGGACCCAACCAGTCCGGGCAGTCTTGGCATTGCAATATCCGAGGCGGTCGAAGACGCTGTTAAGAGCGGCGCTAAATACTCGCTTGGTAGTGTCCTAAATCATGTGCTGATGCATCAGAGCATAATCGGCTTGGAGGCGAAAAAAGCCCTTGAATCCATCGACCAGTATCCCGACATAGTCATAGGCTGCTTCGGCGGAGGAAGCAATTTCTCAGGCCTTGCCTTCCCGTTCATGCATGACAAATTGAAAGGCGATAAAGAAGATCTTAGAGCGATTGCCTGCGAGCCTACTGCCTGCCCGAAGCTTTCCAAGGGTGTGTATGCTTATGATTTCGGAGACACCGTCGGGCTTACGCCTCTGGTAAAGATGTACACCCTGGGCCACACGTTCGTTCCTCCTGGGATACATGCAGGAGGCCTGCGTTACCACGGAGGAGCGCCGCAGGTCTCGCTTCTGGAAGCCGAAGGCAAGGTAGAAGTAAAGGATGTGAACCAGACCGATGCATTCAAAGCCGCGGAATTGTTCGCAAGGACTGAGGGGATAATCATAGCGCCTGAGACCGCTCATGCCGTGCAGGGAGTGATAGAAGAAGCCAAGAGATGCCAGGAGGAAAAAGTAATACTCTTCAACTGCTCCGGGCACGGCAACTTCGATCTCGCGTCATACGATGCATTCCACCATGGAAAATTGAAGGACTTCGAATACCCCTCTGAGAAGGTCAAAGAGGCCTTAAAGCACCTGCCGAAGATGTAAATGGATTACCTGGGCGCATTGTTATTGCTTGGCATCGGTTTTGCAGTAGGGCTTTCCGGCGCAATGATGCCGGGCCCTCTTCTTATTTACACCGTGCAGGAATCATTAAAAAGGGGCAAATGGGTGGGCGCACTTGTTATACTCGGCCATGCCATCGTCGAAGTATTCGTATTCCTGTTGCTCGTATTTGGTTTCTTATCATTTTTATCGACTCCTGATTTTACAAGAGCAGTCAGCATCATCGGAGGAGTTTCGCTCATACTGATGGCTGCGCGTTCCCTGAAAGACACCGGCTCAAAAGTCGAATTGAAAATCAAAAAAGAAAAGCACGGGCTCATAGCAGGCGGCATCATATTCACTGCATTCAATCCCGGCTTTCCCGTTTGGTGGATGACTGCGGGGACGCGGCTACTGATGGAGGGCTTCGATCGGATGGGAGTCTGGGGAATGGTATTCGTCCTTGTCGGCCACTGGGGCGCAGACCTCGGATGGTTTCTACTCGTATCTCTTACAGCATCGAAGGGCAGCAGGTTTCTGTTCGAGAAAGGCTGGTATAGGAGGGTGAGGATAGCGCTTTCCGGGATATTGTCTATACTCGGCGCATATTTTCTATGGACTGGGATCAGATAAAAAAATATAAGCGGAAAAAGAAATCAGTTGAGCTTTTTCTCGATCTCTGCAAGTTCGTTATCGAATGCCGCCATCTGTTCGTGGATGGAGAGTAGTTTCTTGCGCATTAGCGTTATCGCAGTTTTCAGGTCTGGTGCGGTTGCTATTGATTGCTGTAATGGGATTGCTGTCTGTGTCTGTGGTGCTGCCGGCATGGCTGCTTGCTGCTGCGGAGCCTGTTGTTGGGTCGGTGTTCCCTGTTTGAATGCGTTCTCAACCCATCTGAGTCTGGAGTTCAGGTTTGCGGCAGGTGATGAGTGGTCTATGCTCATCCATCTGGGATTTGCAGCGCTTGGCGCTGCTCCTGAGGGGGAGTTCTCACGTATTGCGGTGTTGGCTATCCTTGTTAGGAATGTTGACGTATTGACAGGCTTTGCAGGGGCTGCTGGCGCTTTCGGCGAGGGTATCGGTGCCGCAGGCTTGGCATTTGTCGTGCTTCCGTTCAGGGAGTATCTTCTTCTTTGGTTGTCGTCTACCATTTTGTTTTTCTCGTGTTTATTCCTCTCCGGGTTCGCTGGACGATGGATATGCTATTTCCATCCCTTCGGGCAGTATCATTATCTTTACCTGGGAAACCCTTGCTATGTCTCCGCCGTTGGCTTGGCAGTATTTCTTTACTGCACTTATCCTTTTATATAGTTCTGCCTGGTCTTTTGCGAGTTTTGTAAGGTCTGCTATGACAATGTTGCCTGCCTTGAATTCTTTCTTTACGTCTTCGATTGCGGTTTCTGTGTCCAGGTCTATGGGTTTTACATAGATCATCCCTTCCTGTTCTATGAAGCCGTCTTCACCTACTTTGAGGCTGTCTACGTAGTTTTCTACGTCTACGGATTCCTCAACGCTTTTCTTGGTTTTACCCCACGGAAACGGATTCCAGTTCGTCACTTTCCATCACCTTCTTTTTAGACTTGTGCAAGTCTTTATGCGGTCTAGCCTTTGTCAGTATTATGTCGCCTACGCTTGTAACTCCGTCGTAGTTTATCCCTTCCTCCTTTAGAACTCTTTTCAGTTCGCTGGAATCAGCAGATACTCCGTTGAGGGGTTTTAGGTATAGCGACATCGCTATGCCTTCTTCAAGGTTCAATAAAATATCCTCTACTTTCCCTATATATCCTCCGCTCGTGGAGTATATGTCAAGTCCGTAGAGGCTTGAAAGCTTTTTACTCATTTTTATCACCTGAGAATAATAAAATAAAATTAGGTCTATATCGACCTAATCTTTAGGTCATATATCTCCTGCGTGTATATGTAGGGCTCGTCTGAGTCTCTGTCTTTTTCCTTGCCCATTATGTGCTGGGATTTCACGCCTGTTGCTATCGTTATGATCTCTACTCTGTCTTTCAGGCGCGGGTCTATTCTTGCACCCCACATGACGTTTGCCGTTGGGTCGAATTCCTGCGTTATGAGTTCGCCTATTCTGTTGGCGTCTCCCAGGGTTAGGTCTTCTCCTCCGGTTATGTGGATTAGCGCTCCTTTCGCTCCCTTGTAGTCTATGTCCAGCAGCGGGTGGTCTAGTGTGTTCTTTACGCCCATCTCTACTTTCTCAGGGCCTTCTCCGTCTCCGACTGATATGACTGAGACTTTTCCTCCTCCAAGGACTGATTTTATGTCTGCGAAGTCCAGGTTTATCAGGGAAGGCGCTTTTATGGTTTCGGTTATGCCCTTTACTGCCCTGGCAACGATCTCGTCTGCTACGAGGAAGGCTTTGTCTATGGGCAAATTCGGCACGTAACCCACAAGCTTGTTGTTGTCGATGACGATGACCGTGTCTGCTGCTCTTCTAAGCCGGTCGATTCCTTCGCGTGCTTTTTCAATCCTTGATCGCTCGAGGTTGAAGGGGAATGTTACTATGGCAACTACTATTGCGCCGCAGTCTCTTGCGACTTCTGCTATGACGGGTGCTGCTCCTGTTCCGGTTCCTCCGCCCATTCCTGCGCACAGGAATATTAAGTGGGTTCCTTCGAGGTAGTTTCTTATCTCGTTGCTGCTTGCTTCGGCGGCTTTCATGCCTATCTCTGGAAATCCACCTGCTCCAAGTCCTTTGGTCAGCTTGGAACCTATCAGGATCTTGGTTATGCCCTGGTCTATCTTTCTTAGGTCTTGAGCGTCGGTATTGCAGGCTGCGAGCTCGGCACCGATTATCCCTATCCTGGATAACCTGTTTACGGTGTTTCCTCCTCCACCGCCTGCGCCCATTACCACAATCCTTAGCTGGTTGCTTTCATCAAATCCGTCTGTCACGTCTTGGGCTTCCCCCTCCAGTGCTTCATCGACAAATGCCTTCATTTTTTCACCTTTTATTTCGCATATTTACAAAATTAATCGAAGATTAGTCAAAAAAACGCCTTGTTAAATATTTTACGTTCTTCTATTTATTTCATGTATTATTCTACTATTTCATGAATTATATTACTTTAGTATTTAGTTCTAACTAATATATAAATGCGAACCAATAGGTCGAACCGATTAACGGAATAAATGCGGCTGTAAAAATAATTCTTGTGCTATTTATACGTCTATGCATATTTGTTTCTACTAAAGGGCCAAATGAAAAAAAGCGCACTCAGGGAGGGAAGGCAGAAGAGTCTGGAATACTCGGTAAAGGACGGAGCAGCGTTCTCAATTATGACCGGTTTTGGCGAACAATATTTCACTCCGCTGGCAATCGAACTGGGGGCATCCAACATTGGAATCGGCCTGCTGGCATCTCTTCCCCCGTTCATAGCCTCCCTGCCTCAATTGTTCACTTCCAAGGCCACAGGGTACCTTAAAAGCAGGAAGAAGACCATATTGATAGCCGTGCTGCTGCAGATACTTACATGGATTCCTTTGGCTGCGATACCCCTCCTCTGGCCTGAGAACGGTGTAACATTGCTGATAGTCTTCGTATCTTTGTATTTTATGTTCGGTCAGTTCGCAAACCCCACATGGAACAGCCTCATGGGCGACCTAGTCAACGAAGAAGCAAGGGGCAGATTCTTCGGGATGAGAAACAAGATAACAGGGGCTGTGGCATTCGTTTCCATATTCGCGGCCGGGTACCTGCTGAGCCTTTTTACCAAGGAAACAGTATTATACGGCTTCACAATTATCTTCTTAGTGGCATTCGCGGCCAGGATAATATCCTGGCATTATCTTTCCCTGATGGAAGACCCTCCCATGAAGGCTGATGGAGCGGTTGCATTCTCGTTCACCCAGTATCTCAGAAGGCTGCGCAAGACCAATTACGGGAGATTCGCCCTGTATTACGGTCTCATGAATTTTTCAGTATACGTCGCATCTCCCTTCTTTGCTGTATACATGCTAAGAGACTTGCAGTTCACATATTTCGAATATACCATAGCTACGGCGGCGATGTCTCTGACGACTTTCCTAGCTATGACATATTGGGGTAACCTCGCGGACAGATACGGGAACAAGAAGATAATCAGCCTCTGCGGCACATCTCTTGCAGTCATACCTATCATATGGCTGTTTTCTTCCGACCTTCTGTCCGTGATACTGATACAGGTGCTCGCAGGTCTCGTATGGTCTGGATTCAACCTCTCGGCCATAAACATAGTATACGACAACGTAAAGCCTGAGAACAGGACCCGGGTCTTTGCATACCACAACATACTAACTGCTTCCTCAGTATTCCTTGGAGCCATGTTCGGAGCGCTGATCGCAGGCTATGGAGCCGGCTATGGGATATTCTATTACGGCCTGCAGATGCTCTTCCTCATATCTGGAATACTTCGGCTTATGACCTCGGTTCTGTTCCTGCCGCAGATAAGGGAGAGACGTAATGTGGAGCCAATCAGCGAAAAAGACTTCTTTATAAAATACAGCGGCACAGGCCCTGCAATCGGCCTGACGTATCGGGCAGTGACCGGCCTGCACAAATCCATAAGGCACATCGGGAAAAGAGAAAGCTGATGATTTAAATAGTTTTTCCTAAATAGTACCATGGAAAGATACATTCTTCCAGTTATCATACTTCTGCTCCTATGCGGCTGCGCGTCAAATCCCCCGGAAAATGAAAAACCAGTAGCCAATGCTACTTCGAGCACGCAGGCTGCAGCGAATATCACAACCACGTCGTTTTCTACCACCACCCGGATAACAACGACCACGACGCAGATAACAACCCTTCACCCTACGACAACACCGCCTACCACGACCACGACGCTGATACTCAATGTGGAGAAAAACAAATGGGTCATAGAACAAGGCGTAAGGGTCGCAGATGCCTTCTCCCCTGCAGTGATCAAACTGGATTCAGGCATATACCGGATGTTTGCGTCTGCAAAGGAGGGCATAAATTCATATACCTCAACAGACGGCCTAAAATTCGTAGCCGAGAAAAAGAACATACTCTCAGAAGGATACGACCCCAGGGTATACAAAATAAGCGACACCAGATACCTGATGGTATACAACAATGCAGAGACGCTGGCAGGCTCAGGAGACCGCAAAAAGCTATACTACAAATCCGCAAGCTCGTCAGACGGCCTGAATTTCTACACAGACATGGAGATATACCTGCAAAGCGAAGTCCTGAGAACTCCTATCCTCGTTTCCAGCCCGGAAATAGTGAGAATGCCCAACGGCACACTCAGGATGTACTACACAGGAGACCTCTTCACGCCGGAAATAGGGAACAACAACAAAAAAATAAAAAGCGCAATATCCCCTGACAAAGGCGCAACCTGGATGCGGGAAGACGGGACCCGGATAGATGCAGAAGCACTGGACCCATGCGCCGTTATGCTCCCAGACGGCAGAATCAGGATGTATTATTCAGCCTATGACAGCCCCGACTCAGATGATAATATGAGCATATACTCCGCAATATCCTCTGACGGCCTAAACTACACAATTGAAGGAAAGGTGCTGTCACCTGAAAACAACGGAACAAAATACATGGACCCGCGGGTAATTGCGATACCCGGAGGATACAGGATGTATTATACCGAAGTCACAGGACCCAACGTAAATGAAACCACAGCAATCAAGAGCGCAGTATACATAACAGGATAACGTTTGATATCTTGCAGCGGTTCTCTTCGCAGATCTGCTCCAAGTCTTCATGTCTGAGGATCTTTTTCTTGGCTAACCTGCTTTCGCTTATCACAAAACAGCATGGATTTTTTCACACCTTCCTAATCCAGCCGAATTTGTCCTGTTTTTCTCCGTATTGTATGCCTGTTATCTCATCATAGAGCATCTTAGAAAGCCTTTCCTTCTTTTTGCTCTTTATCTTCAGAGTAATCCCTTTGTGGGATATCTCTTCCACGGGTGTGATTACTGCGGCAGTTCCTGTGCCGAAGACTTCTTCCAGTAGGCCTTCTTTGGAAGCGGATATTATTTCATCTATCGGCAGCCGCCGTTCCTCCACCGGGATGCCCCATGCCTTGGCTATCCTTATCGCAGAGTCCCTTGTTACTCCGTCGAGGATGGTTCCTTCAAGCGACGGGGTTATGAGTTTTCCGTCTATGACTGCGAATATGTTCATTGTACCGACTTCTTCCAGGTATCGTCCTTCTAGGCCGTCCAGCCACAGCACCTGTGAGAATCCCTTTTTTTGGGCGAGTTCTGCCGGCATGAGGCTGGCGGCGTAATTCGCAGGGGTCTTTGCGCATCCCAGACCTCCGCGGAAAGCCCTAACATATTCAGGAGCGGTTAACAGCTTCACAGGGCCTCCTCCGTAGTACGAGCCTACTGGCGACGTTATTATCATAAATCGGTAGGTATCCGAGACCTTGACTCCGAGGTATGGGTCTGAGGCGTATACGAACGGCCTTATATAGAGGGAGCAGCCCTTCTTTCTTGGAACCCATTCATGGTCGAGGCGCACAAGCGCACATAGAGCATCATAGAAGTCTTCCCAGCTTATTTTTGGGATGCACAGGCGCTCGCATGATCTGTTGAAGCGGTCATGATGCTTGTCTGCCCGGAATATGTTGATTGACCCGTCTACAGAGTAGAAGGCCTTTATTCCTTCGAAGACCGCCTGCCCGTAGTGGAAGACTGAAAGAGAAGGCTTGACGCATATGTCCCCATATGGAGTTATCGCGGGATTCTGCCATTTGCCTCCGGCATACTCCATGGAGAACATGTGGTCAGAGAATATCCTCCCGAATCCCAGATGGTCGTAATCGACATCCTGCAGCCTGCTTTTTTCCATCTTGGAAATTTTTATATCCATCTTGCATCCCTGCCTCAAAATCTAATTTGCCTTTTTCTGTCTGAGAACATAGCCCATACCAGCCGTATAAATCGGAATAGACAGATAACGCAGGCCTATGTCCGTGAAATACTGGGTAAAAGACATCCTAAAGAAGCCAGTATATACAAGCACGAGGTCGGCAGCCAGGCTGACCGCAAGCCACACAAGGCCGATAATTACGCCTACTCCGAAAAAGTCCTTCTTCACAGAGCCGAAATACGCTACAGACAGCACAACTCCGGCCGCAGTCCCGACGACTACCATGATCGACTTAAAGAGCGTCTCAGGGACTGTGTAGTTCCCATGTGAGTCGACGAAGGGAAAAGACGCAAGGAAAGGCACTATCCAGAGGATAAGTCCATAGGATAACATCTTCAGAAGATTGCTCATTTAAAACACCCGAGAGGATTAATTTATCCGCTTAGGAGCTTAAAACATCCGGCTTTTTTACGAAAGTGCCCTGAAAGGGCATTTGGGCTGAGCGACCGAAGGGAGCGAACCGTTAAAAAGCCTGTATGCACCCATTAGGGTCGAGGAGCCCGCAGGCGACGAGAAGTTCAAAAACGCACCCTCCGTTCGTCATCTGCTGCCAGAGTTGCGTCATCAATTGGGGGATGAGGTGCCCGTAACGAGCGACAGGACAATTTAATCAAACCTCTATTTTTCCCGCGCTCTCTAGCCATTAATAAGATAAAACCTATTATATAAAATACGGGGTTATATCAAAATTCTTAAAGGCTTTTTGGTACTATCCTAAAGATAAAGATGGTAAAAAGCGATTTGCCCTTTGGAAGTGAGTTTTCACCCTC
The DNA here is from genome assembly GCA_963749405.1 of Candidatus Altarchaeales archaeon. Taxonomy (GTDB): domain Archaea; phylum Altiarchaeota; class Altiarchaeia; order IMC4; family QMZM01; genus CAIYYO01. The sequence continues at coordinate 52,190 of CAVVMY010000013.1, forward strand.
TCAAATTGATTTAGTGACTGTCTTAAAGATAGCAAAGGAGTCAAAAGGAGATTGGAGAGCGTTTGAAAAAACAATCAAAGAAAAATACTTTGCGAGCAACGACACTAATGAGTATAACAAAGGCAAATTAGCGAATAACTGTAAATTAGGGTTGATTGCATACGATTTAATCGACCGTGACACTAACCTAACGCTCGTGGGACAACACTTATTGGATGTATCTGGAGACCCTGCAAAATTGTATGAAGATTTTGCTAAGCACATTCTTTTGAATAAGCGGGGGCTTATTCTAGTTCAGTGTGTAACGGATATGTATGTTTCTGGTGGAAAAGTAGATTTAATAGCACTGCGGGAATGGCTTGCTGAAAGAGGGGTTAATTTTCCAAGAGGCGGGAAACATGCGAGTATAATGCGCCTATGGCTGGAAAAGGCAGGCGTTTTCGAGAAAGACTCTTGGAGGGTAAATGAGAGGCGCCTCCAAGAGATATTAGGCGCGACGAGCGAGGAGATAGAGAATCTTACAAAATTAACAAAGGAGCAAATAGCATACGTTAAAGCTCTTGCAAATCTCGGAGGAAAAGGGCCCTTTGCTTCAAACGACATCGAGAAATTAGCGACTGCAACTTATGGGATAAAGTTTAACGAGAAGAACCTTCCAAAGCAGGTACTGTATCCTTTACAAGAGACAGGTTATATAGAATTGCAACGAGGGACTAAAGCAGATGGCAGAGGAGCAAAGCCCTTTTTAGTATACCCTAAAGAAAAACTGGAAAAGGACATAGTACAGCCGATTCTTGCACAAATCGAAAAACAGGTCGGTGACGACTTAAGACCTCTCTTGAGAAAATCCTTGGAAGAGGTCTTAGAGGAAATTGAATCAAAAGATAAATACGTAAAGGGCTTGGCTTTGGAAGCGCTCGCCTTCAAACTTCTTCGGTTAATCGATCTAACATATATAGCAACAAGGTTAAGGGGGACACAAACCGGCGGGGCTGAGGTTGATTTGATATTTGAAGGAACAAGATTAGTTTTCTCCCGATGGCAAATCCAATGTAAGAATACTTCTGTTGTAAGTCTTGATGATGTTGCCAAAGAAGTGGGTTTAACTCACGCACTAAAGAGTAACGTCATCGTGATAGTGAGTACTGGGAAAATAGGCCCCGAGGCAAGAACCTTTTCTAATAGAATTATGCGGGACTCGAACAAAGACATCATATTAGTAGATCAAGGTGATTTAGCTCGGATTGTTGAAAATCCGACGAGCATAATCGATATACTAAATCGTGAAGCTAAGAATGCGATGAAGATAAAGAAACTAGATTTAGGAGGCTAAAATGACGGATGAGATTTTATATCGTACAGACTTGGGGAAGGCATATGTAGGCGATTCATTAGAAGTATTGCCAAAATTTGGAGACGAATCAGTAAACCTCATTATGACAAGCCCCCCGTTTGGGTTAGTGCGAAAGAAAGAGTATGGGAATGTCCCGGCAGAAGAATATGTCGAGTGGTTTAAGCCGTTTGGCAAAGAATTTAAGAGAATTTTAATGAAAGATGGAAGTTTCGTTATAGACATTGGTGGAAGCTGGATTCCTGGAAAGCCCTTAAAAAGTCTCTACCAATATGAGTTATTGATTATGCTATGCAAAGAGCTTGGTTTTAATCTCGCTCAGGAATTTTTTTGGTATAACCCCGCAAAACTTCCTTCGCCTGCCGAGTGGGTAACAGTTAGGAGAGTACGAGTAAAGGACGCTGTAAACTGTATTTGGTGGTTATCCAAAACTGATAAGCCCAAAGCAGACAATAAGAAAATACTCGTTCCCTATTCTGAAAGCATGAAAAACCTGCTTAAGAACGGTTACAAAGCACAGTTAAGGCCATCAGGACATGACATCAGTAACAATTTTAGCAAGGATAACAACGGTGCCATACCTCCAAATTTGATAACCCTCGCAAATACTGAAAGCAATAGCAGATATTTTAAATATTGCAGGGCTAACAACATTAAACCGCACCCTGCAAGGTTCCCTGTAGCTTTACCGGAATATTTTATCAAGTTCCTTACCGATGAAGGCGATTTAGTTTTAGATCCCTTTGCAGGTTCTAACGCGACGGGCGAAGCAGCGGAAAATCTGAACAGAAAATGGGCATCAGTAGAGTTGAATAAAGATTACCTATTACCTGGAAAAGTTCGTTTCAAGTCCGTTTATTCCGGCGTGGCGCCCCATTCCCCCGTTAAGTATTTATCAACGGAGGCGGCAGAGGCAGCCATATAAAATAACAATTCAGTATCCGTCTTAGGGGTGGGTTTTTGAATTGCGTTTAATCGGATTTATAGTGCCTAATATTAAATCAGATATGATGAAAAATCATGCACTCTTGGTCGTACTTGTATTTTCTCTGTTCTGTGCGGGGGCATATGCCGGGCAAAACGAGTCATGCTCGCTTGCAGGGGTCAGCCCGCCGTGCGACGAAATAACATTGAAAGAAGCGGTTTCTTATATAAACGTGTGGATAAGCGGAAACGCATCTATTGGAAGCGTCATACGCCTGCTGACGACCTATGCCACCCAGGAGGAAACCCTGAAAGAAATGTATCAGGCAGCGATAAGGGATGCAGAGATCGCAAATGAGAGCGAGATATACCGGGGCCTTACTCCGATAACTGAATCAAATCCTAATCTGACTTGGGAGGAAGACAACGGCTCATCGATGGTACTTGTCGTTACCTGGACTACGTGGAACGGATACGTCAACCAGACAAATAAGACCATGAACCTCTCAAAAGAGACTTGGGTAACTGTCTACCCTGAGGTGCGTAATTTCATAGAACAGAATAATCTGCCTGTGGATAAATGTAGTCTTCGACTGGAGCAATTGAACGGCATTCCCCCTAGGAATGGCAAGACCTGGTTCGTGGAATTGTTCGTTTCTCCGAAGGATATGTTCAGGCCCAGCCCCGATCCTGAGATCAATGATACAGAGGCGCAGCTTGTTTTCCCTGCTAATACGAGCCAGGAACACATTGACTGGATAAACAATCTGATAAACGCATCCTATGGGCCTAACGGCTACCCTTGGACCCGGCTGGGATACACATATGATTGGGCGACAAGCAGCCGAAACCACGTGGGCCTCAGCGAATACGTGATAAGACAGGGGTCTATCGTTAAGATACACGACACAATATCCACCCAGGAATACTGCAGCTGATACCTGATATAAGTGCCGGATGACAAATATATAAGGGGGTTTTTATGGATGCTGCTAATGTCTTCTTTAAACCTATCGATTCGTATTCCCAAACTGAAGAGATAAACCGCGGGGCAAGGAAATTACTGGAAAGCGTCGCTGCCGAAGAGAAGATAAAATTGGAGAAGAGGATTCCTTTGAAGGTGCACTTCGGCGAGAAGGGGAATACTACGTTCATCGGCCCGGAAAACTACGACGGCATAATAGATTACCTGGAGGAAAGAAAGATAGAGAGTCTGTTTCATCGAGACCAACGTTCTATATGTGAGTTCCCGCACCACGAAAAAAAGCCATATAGCTCTTGCAAAGGAGCACGGCTTCACCAGGCTGCCGGTGGTCATCGCAGACGGAGAAAAAGGGGAAGACTACATGGATGTGGAAATAGAGGGAAATCACTTCAGCAAATGCAAGATAGGCCGGCTTATAGCGGAAGAAAAACAGCTCATAGTTCTTTCACACTATAAAGGACACATGCTGGCAGGCTTCGGAGGAGCGATAAAACAGCTTGGAATGGGATGCGCTGCCAGAGGAGGAAAACTGGACCAGCACGCAAACGCCCAGCCTGCACTGAATCCCGATAAATGCAAAAAATGCATGACATGCGTTTCCCACTGCCCCCGCAAAGCCATAGAAATATCAACCATACCAAAAATAGACAGAGAGAAATGCATCGGCTGCGCAGCCTGCATAGCCGCCTGCCCCCAGCAGGTATTCTACGTAGACTGGACGGCAACCTCGCCCGCATCCTTCAGGCAAAAACTTGCAGAATACGCACTCGCAGCCCAGAAAAACAAGAACAACATCTACATAAATTACGCCCTGAACATAACCAAAGACTGCGACTGCGACGGAAGACCCCAGAAACCCATCACAGAAGACATAGGAATATTCGCATCAACCGACCCGGTGGCAATAGACGCCGCCTGCTGCGACACCCTGAACAAAAGAGAAGGAAAACAGGTATTCACAGGCATGGACATCTTCGACTACGCAGAAGAAATAGGTCTCGGAACAACAGAATACGAGCTGACAGAGATATGAGCACAATCTACTTCAACTGCCATTCAGGCATAAGCGGCGACATGGTCGTAGGATTTCTCCTGGACCTTGGAATAGAGGTATATTACCTGAAAGTCGAACTCGGAAAACTCAGCCTCTCCGGCTATTCAATAAACGCAAAAAAGGTGAACAAAAAAGGAATCACGGCAACCAAATTCGACGCAGTCACAGAAGAGAGCCAACCCCAAAGGTGCCTGCCAGAGGTCTATTCCATCATAGAAAAAAGCACCCTCCCCAAAAAGGTAAAGACACTCTCACAGGAAATATTCCGGCATCTGGCACTATCCGAAGCATCAGCCCACAACACCAGCATCGAAAAAGTACGCTTCCACGAAGTAGGAGAACTAGACTCCATAATAGACATAGTCTCTGCTGCGATCCTTCTAAACAGGCTGGACATATCCGAAGCATACTGTAGCACAATATCCCTGGGACGCGGAAAAACCATGACAGACCACGGAGTAATGGAGATACCGGCTCCTGCCGTAAGATATCTGTTAAGAGACGTACCCACCACAGAAACGGACATCACCGCAGAACTGACGACGCCAACAGGAGCCGCAATAATAAAGACTATCGCGGAAAAATACACCGACACCCAGCCGGAAACCGGAAAAAAAGGATACGGCGCAGGCACAAAAGACCTGCCGATACCAAACGTGCTGGAAGCCAAACTAATAATCTAAAAAAATCCCAGCTCAATATTATTTTAAAGACTATTACCCAGTTATTTCTGAGATAAAAAAAGTGGACGAGATTCTAAAGGGGGAATATGACGTAGTCATAGTGGGAGCAGGACCCGCAGGAAGCTATGCAGCAAAAATACTAGCCGAAAACGGCGTCAAGACGCTGGTAGTAGACAAACGACAGGAAATAGGAGCGCCTAAAAGATGCGCCGAAGGCATAAACTGCGCAGACCTGAAAAAAGTCGGGATAAGGCCTGACCCGGCCTGGGCCATGCAGGAAATAAAAGGCGCAGTAATATATTCTCCATCTGGAAGACCTCTTGCCGTGAAACCCAAGGATGCCCGCGGCTACATAGTGGAAAGAAAGATATTCGAAAAACACCTGGCACGCGACGCTATCAAAGCAGGAGCCAGATACATGGTCAAAACCCTGGCAACCGGCGTAATAAAAGAAGAGGGCAGAGTCTGCGGAATAAGAGCAAATCAAATGGGAAAAGAATACGCCATCAGGTCCAAGATAGTGATAGCAGCCGACGGCACGGACTCCAAGATCGCCAGAAGCGCGGGCTTGGACACCTCTAATCCTCTCAAAGACTATCACTCAGGCTTCCAGTACGAGATGGCGGGCCTGAAGAACTACGACCCGGAGATGCTGCACATCTACTTCGGTAACGGCCTGAAACCTGTAAGCTACATCTGGATTTTCCCAAAAAGCCGAAGCACGGCAAACGTGGGAATAGGCATAATCAGCAAACACTCAGAAGAGGGGAACAAGGCAAAAGACTACCTGGACAGGTTCATAGAAAAACACCCGGAGATATTCGAAGACGCAAGCCCCATAGAAATAAACACCGGAGGAATACCAGTAGGCTCGGCCATAGACACGCTGGCAATCGATGGCCTGATGGTTGTCGGAGACGCAGCCCATCAGGTGAACCCCATACACGGCGGCGGCATAGCTCTCGCCATGCGCGCGGCGAAGATAGCTGCAGAAGTCGCATCACAGGCCGTTGCAGAAGGAGATTATTCTAAAAGGCGTCTTTCCGAATACGAGGCAATATGGAGGAAAACAGATGGCGCAAAGATAGAGCGACTGCTTAAACTGCGGCTGTTCCTTGAAAAACTGGAAGACAAAGACCTGGAAATGTTTCCGGATATTCTTACAAGCGAGGATATGATAAAGATAACAGGAGGAGACTACAAAGCCCTGGCAATAAAAATAATGAAAAATGCGCCAAGGATAATGCCTCTGGCAAGAAAATTTTTAACATAAGCATAAATGAAAAAACTGAAAGCCTGGATGCTCAACAGGAAAGCATCTACTCCGAAAAGCAAGCCCGACGAGATAATGAACAGCCTGGCATTGCAGCCGGGACAGAATATCGCAGACATCGGAACAGGCGGAGGCTATTTTTCACTCCGATTTGCCGAAGCAGTAGAAAACCAGGGAATCGTATACGCAGTGGACACCGACAAGGCTTTTCTCGATATGCTGACAGATAATGCAAGAAAAAAAGGCGCAAACAATATAAAAACAGTTCTAGCAGCCTCAATAAAGTCGTCCATACCACAGCAAAGCCTGGACTACGTTTTCCTGAGAAACGCATACCACCACCTCCAAAACAGGATACAATACTTCAAAGAACTCTCAACCCTCCTCAAACCCACAGGAAAAATCGCAATCATAGAATACACGAAAAACGGCAAAAGAAGGCCCAAGGGCCACTACGTTCCAAAAGAAAAAATAATAGAAGAGATGAACGAAGCCGGATACAAAGAAGAAAAAAGCTACGACTACCTGCCAGAGCAATCCTTTACAATCTACGCCAAAAAGAAATCAGATACTCCGGCTTGAAAGCCGGAGTATGTGCCCAAAGGGCATGCCAGTAGGCACTTAAAAATCGGCAACGATACGTCATTCTGTCCCCCAAGGGGACATGCCGCGCACGGCATCTGCGGGCTAAAGCCCGCAGTATCTGCCGATTTTTAATAAAAAAACTTTAAATCTGCAACTCACTGGCTTCTCAACTTATAAATCCGCTCCTCCATGACCCTCACCAGAGCAGCCCTTGTCTCCTCAGGGCTCTTCAACTGGACTTTCTCCACTTTCGAGCCAAGCCACCAGTCGCCTACAGCATCTTTTATCCACGCAGCAAAGTCGTTCCTGCCGCTCATGTGAAACACTATCGCATCCCCGGGCGCTTTCTTGATACCCTCACACAAGCCCTCCAACACCGTTATCTCAGCTACTACATTGTTGTGATCAGTCTTCAGTTTGAAGGCATGCTCTCCTTTCACGGCTTTCAGATATGGGTGCAATTCCTTCTTTTCTCCCACCACGGCAGTAACAGATTTCTTATTGCATGTTACCGGTGCGCTTTTCTTGTTTTTTACCCACCATAACGGTTTTGAATGAGGCAAGCAGTTTGTTAGATAACTCTGCAGCACTTACTTTATTTGTCGCCATTTTAAATCCTTATTACATAATTGTTAGAATGGTAATATAAATACTTTACTAACGCCCTCTCTACTCCCTCTTACCGCTTAATCCAAATTTATAAACCTATAAATCAAGTATAATAGAACCGTTATAAGGGCCTATAGTCTAGTCGGTTATGACGTCGCCTTTACGAGGCGAAGATCCCCGGTTCGAATCCGGGTGGGCCCAAACTCCCTTAAAGGGACGTTGACGGAATAAAGAAAAAGAAGCCGGGGTCTGCGACCCCGCTGGATGAATTACTTTCAATCGCTTCAAAATGTGGGGTCGAAGATCCCAGATGGGAGGGGTCAGGTGCGCCTATGGCGCATGCAGGCCGTGGGCGATAGCCCTCCTGCGGTTTGACTGCTGATGGTTTTATATTCTGGTTCAGAATATATAATGCCCGACCATGAAAAGGTTATCTCCCCTGTTTGTTTGTTTTTTTGTTCTGCTTCTGGTTACTGCGTCTTTTGCCCAGGACTCTGATCGTGAGGCTGTGTCGAAAGGTGCTGGCATACGTCATATCTTCGGCAGCTTCACTTGTAATATTTTCTGTTTTGTTTTTTTCTCTGTGGCTGGTGTGGCCTGCATTGTCATTATCTATTCTGGTTTGGGTTATCTCATGTCTAGGGATGTTTCGGAGAGGGACAATCTTAAGAGGAGGATCGTCTATGTTTTTGTGGGCTTGGTTCTTTTCGTGATTATGGTGCCTTTGGTGAATTATATCTCTGGTCTTGGCTCTACTAATCTGTCTCCTTTTGGCTGTAATTGCTTGAATGGCAGCATGGAGGAGTTTGCGGTTCCAGATGAGGGAACTACTTTGCCGGGTTTGAGGGCTATAATAGTTGCGCCTAAGGAGGGGGATGAGTTGGATATGGACAAGCTTGTGTCGTTCATTGGCAAGGGGTATGGCGGCACTGCTCCGTATAGTTATAAGTGGACTTCCAGTCTTGACGGCAACATAGGTTCAGCTGATACTTTTATGAATAATCTCTCACGTGGGAATCATACCATCACTTTAGAGCTTACTGATAATGTTGGCAATTATTCTTCTGCTCAGGTGCATGTAAGCGTTATTGTGCCTAAGCCTCATCCCTAGACGGATAGGCTTTTATGAGGCATCCCATAGTCTCTGGAAGTATCGTTCGAAATATTCGGCTGTCTTCTCTGAGTAGATTACCACATCTACCTCATTGTTCTTTTCCAGTGCATAGTATGAGAAATTCGTGGACCCGAGTATGACGATTTTTCCGTCTATGACTATGAGCTTGGAGTGGGTCGTGGTATTGTTGGAATCGTATTTTATCTTTATCCCGTTTCTTTTCACGTATTCGTAGGCATTGGTGCTTGGGTCAGTGTCTGAGTACTCGTCAAGGACTATGCGGACGTCGACGCCTCTTTTTTCTGCTGCAATCAGGTCTGCGATTATCTGGTTTTCCAGGCTCGCATGGTAGTTGTCGTAATACAATAGCTCGAATGCTGTTATGTGTATGGATCTCTTGGCATTGGTTATTGCTTCGTGGACTGCGGGATAGTAGCCGCGGTCTGATACCGGGATTATCTCTGAGGAGTCTGTGGCGCAGTTCTTCTGGGGGCATGAGCGCATGTCTGCGGCGGTGATCAATGCGTAGGCGAGTATTATGCCTAGGAATATGCCGGTTAGTAGTCCGAATAATAGCGGTTTTTTTATTTTCATGGAAAAATCAGAAAAAGATAATGAAAAGAGAACGGGCTGGGGATTTCCTTGGACCGGGCCTTTCGGCCCGGCCTTGGAGGACTTCTTTTTTTTGGTTATGGCTTGTCGTATGCTTTCAGGCCTGCTTCTTCAGCTATTTTCTTTGCTTCTGGACTCTGTATGAATATTCCTGCCTTCAGTTGTTTTGCAAGGGCGATTGATTCTGCGCTGTTGTCGTCCAGGCCTTTGTTTATGAGTTCGTTCACGTAGTCCCAGTCCTTTATCCAGATTATGTCTATCTTCCCGTCGTCTATGTGCTTCTTAAGCCGTCTTATCTTCCTGCTTGTTCCGGCGACTACGCATGGCCTCTTTTTGTTGATGAACTTGTCCAGGTCGTCGTCATTCTCTATGGCATTCAGGAAGTCTGCAGCTGCTACGTATCTCCTCTTCTTGGAGAGGTATAAGAATAGAAGTGCCAGTAGCAGTACTATTATGAGTATCATAAGGATGTTCCCGAGGTCTCCGGATATGGATGTTATGTATCCTATCACTCCTCCGGTAGCGCAGGCTTTGCATGGTCCTCCGCAGTCGATTCCGGTTTCTCCTTGGTTCTTTACGCCGTCGCTGCAGGTAGGCGTTTTGCAGATGCCCTGATAGCAGTAATTGTTTGTGCAGTCGCTGTCAAGCTGGCATCTTTTGCCGTCGCTGCACTGCTTGCATGATCCGCCGCAGTCTACGTCGGTTTCGTCTCCGTTTCTTATCTGGTCTGTGCAGTTGGGTGTTATCTCGCATCCTTTGTTTATCGCCTGGTTCGCGCATATGCCGTTTTGGCAGTAGTCGGTCGTGCAGTCTGAGTTTTTGCGGCATCTTTTGCCTATATCGCATTTGTCGCATGGTCCGCCGCAGTCTATGTCTGTTTCGTCCTGGTTTTGTATTCCGTCTGAGCATGATACTGTTGTGCAGATGCCGTAGTAGCAGTATTTGCTTTTGCAGTCGTTATCCTTTATGCAGTGTTTGCCATCATCGCAGGGCTGGCATATTAGTCCGCCGCAGTCCACGTCTGTTTCGCCGTAGTTTTTTATGCTGTCATTGCAGGAGGCTACTACTCTTCCCGGCTTGGCCGGGTATCCGCCGTCGTTTCCTCCTCCTACGTATTTCTTATGTAGGGTTGTCGTGGTGCAGCAGTTAATGCAAGGTAAAGAGGTCGATGTTGTAGTAGTGAGATTAGTCGGCAGTGTTGTTGTGCTTCCAGGCGGGTGGGTCGTGGTTGTGGTGCTTGTTGTACTTGTAGTTGTGGTTACACACACTGTTGAGAATGCGGTTGCTGCAGATGTGCTTCCGACCGCGGTGTTAACCATTATATCTGCTTCATATATCCCTTGCTGGAGGCTGGTGGGTATGTTCCAGGTTATCTGGTAGTTTACTGTGTTGCTTCCGCCGTATGTGTAGCAGTTGTCAGGGTTTGTCTCGGTTACTGTTACGTCGAGTTCGCAGTTGCCGTATGCGGGGTAGTAGCCGTAGCTTTTCGGGAGTGAACATGTGGTGCTGCCTATCATTAGTTTTACATCGTTGATTTGCTCGCATTCGGTTAATCTCACTGTTGCGTCGAAGTTTATCTGCCCCATGTGGCAGTAATTTTCCCTGTCTGTTTCTATTTCTGCCGACAGAGCGGCGAATGAGGTAGTGGCCATGCAGGCCAATATAATCAATATCACATACAGAAGCCTTCCTGTTTTTCTTGAACTGGGTATATCTTTCATTTTTTATACATTGTTTAGATATTATAAGAATTTATTGTATATAAATTAGGTAAATGTGTGTGTTTGTCGATTTACCCTTATATACTTAAAAGGTATAAAAGAGTCATACAATATTTACATATTATTGGAATTTATAGTATATAAATGTCAACTAACTATTTTTTTGAATATTATCCACGCAGAGTTTATAGATTAACCTAAAACACCAATAGTCTACTGTATGGATAAAGAGCTTAATTCGCTTATAGCAGAAGCTGCAAGCATGTCCAGAAAAAACTTCAAGCCCGAGATAAATTTCTGCCATACTGGAAAAGGGTTTCCCGCCATATCTCTGACAGGTTCGAACTGCTCGCTTTCCTGCAAGCACTGCAAAAGAAAACTAATCGAAAGGCTTCCTCCTGCAATCACTTCCGAAGAACTCAAAAGAACCTGCATCAAGGCCGCTTCGCATGGAGCAAAAGGCGTCCTCCTAACAGGCGGCTGCACTGCCGAGGCCAAAGTCCCAATATACGATTTCCTGCAAACCATAAAAGAGATAAAAGAAGAGACCAATCTCTTAGTAATAGCCCACACAGGGATCGCAGACCTGGAAGAAGCCAGGCAAATCAAAGAGGCTGGAATAGACGGCGTATGCCTGGACGTTGTAGGCTCAGAGGAAACGACTGAAGAGATTTATGGGATAAGGATAACGCCCAAAATGTATAAGGAGACCCTTACAGCTTTTGAGAAGGCCGGGATAGGGAACATCACGCCTCACGTATGCGTCGGCCTACACTACGGCAGGCTGCATCATGAAATAAAGGCATTGGATTTGATCTCATGCATTAAGCCTTCGAACATAGTTATTACCGGCCTGACAGACTTGGAAGAAACTCCCATGACAGGCATAAAGATAAGCCCCGTTGATTTTATGAGTGTGGTCTGCCTTGCCAGAAGGAAGTTTCCCGACACTTATATCTCCCTCGGATGCGCAAGAGGCAAGGGCGTGATCAGGTCGGAAATAGATCGTATGGGCGTGGATGCGGGTGTTAACAGCATAGCGGTTCCCACCAGGGCGGCGTATGAGGAAGCAACCCGGCTGGGCTTGAAGATAAACGAGTACTCTGCTTGCTGCGCCCTGCTTCCGGAGCAGTTGGGATGAATGGGATGAGATGGAGATTCATAGACTTGGGCTGCGTGGACTGTTTTTATGGTCCTGCGGTCTTTGAGGCTGTGATGGATGCCCGGGCGAAAGACATAGTATCTGACACTATTTTATTCTGGAGGCCGGAAAAGCCTGCTGTTTATGTGGGCTATCACCAGTGTGTGCGCGCAGATATAAACGTCGAGGCATGTAGATCTGCTGATGTGCCTATAGTCCGCAGGATCCTTGGTGGGGGAACCGGTTACTGCGACTGCGGCCAGATAATCTATAATGTCATATTCAGAGAAGAAGGCGCAGGTCTTCCGTATGGGTCGAAGGGCGTTTACGGTGTTGTGCTGGGCGGCGTAATTGCGGCACTGGGAATGCTTGGAATAAAAGATTTGGGCATAGATGAGGAGCGGTTCAGCGTCTATGCGAACGGGAAAAAGATATCAGGCAGCGGCCAGCTTTCCTCTAATGGTGTGGTTAACTGCGGCGGCAGCTTTCTTGTGGATTTCAACTACTCCGAGTTGTCCAAATACTTAAAAGACCCGGTAAAAAACCTGAGAAAAGGGGTCACTCGACCGGAAGACGGATTAACATGCCTGTGCCGTGAAACAGGAAAAATAAGTGTCGAAGAGGCTGGAATTGCTCTCATGACGGGCTTTGAGAAAGCGCTTGGACCGCTAAAACCCGGTAAACTGACAGAGCATGAGCGAAGTATCGCACAAATGCTTATCCCAAAATATAGGTCTGATGAATGGACTTTCCGCGCTGACATAAGAAAAGAGAAGAGAGAAAAAAGAGACTGACTGCGGCTTTATACATAGCATCGGCCGTATTTCCATGCTCCCCATACGCATCTGAGCAGGCCGTCATATTTGGCGGAGCAGGTCTGTGTGCAGATATTACAGGAAGTAAAACCCACGCGTGTCACCTTGTTGCAGTAACCGCTGTAGTAATTTCCGCACTTACAATACGCTCCAGCCGAGACATCCGCAGCCAAGCCTGCTAGCAATATAGCAGCCAATATCAAAATACATACCTTATTGTACTTCATTGTTCCACCTTGATTATATGTTATTATACGAGGATTACCCTAATAAAAATCCTACTTGATTAAATTGCTCTGAAATGAAAATATTTACATGGACTGCTTAAAAGACATGCGGGAAGGGCTGCATAAGTCGAAAAGCGGCCTCATAAGAGCCCTGGTAAAGACGGAAAATGGGCGGATAACAGACATCATATTATCCGGAGACTTTATCCTGACTCCCGAGCATTGTATCGACGACATGGAAAAAGCGCTTCTCGGAACCGAGACCTGCAAGGAAAAAATACTCGGAAAACTAAAAGGTTTCTATGAACAAAACAAATTCCAATCGCCTCAGACCTATCCGGAAGACTATGTCGAGGCTATAATGAAAGCAATAAACGCAAATGGATAAACTCAGGTTCATAGATTTCGGCCTTGCTGACGTGCATAAGATAATGTCTTATAATGAGGCATTGTTTCGCACGGCAGACAAAACCTGTGAATCCATTGGATTCACCTGGACCACTCCCAAAGCGATCATAATGGGCTACTCGCAGCTCATAGAAAGGGAGCTGAATCTGGAGCGATGCAAAGCCCTCGGTTACGACGTAACCCGGAGGATATCAGGCGGAGGCATGGCCTTCTCAAGCGAAAAATCGCAGATACAATACGGCTATATCGGGCTTCTTGCGGATTTGCCATTCGACGTGACGGAATCCTACAAAGCAGTCTGCGGCATAGTAGTCCATGCACTGGAAAAATACGGCCTCGTAGGAGAATTCAAACCCATAAACGACGTCCTATGCCAGGGAAAAAAGATATCCGGCTCAGCACAGACCCGCGGGGAAAACGTGCTGCTACAGCACGGGACGCTTTTGGTCGATTTCAACATAAAAGAGATGATGACCTGCTGCAACATACCACTGGAAAAGATCTCCGACAAGGGAATAAAGTCAGTCGAGGAGAGAGTCACAGACCTAAGCCGAGTTCTCGGCAGAAAAATCCCACTGGAAGACGCAGCGGATGCGATGCGCTATGGATTCGAGAAGAACTTTGGCGTAGAACTGGCTGGCAGCAGATTAACGCAGGAAGAAACAAAACTCGCATCTGAACTCCTGCCGAAATACTACGACGAGAACTGGATACTCCGCTACACCCGAGGGAAAACAAGGTCCAGCGGAGCATATCCGCCGAGCCCGGAGCAGGCGGAATTCTCGTAAAGAGGAAATGCAATGATCAACCTCGAAGATTTCAAGCCCGTAACCTTGAAGGAGCGGCAGCTATTCGCAGACCACTACTCCCTGTTTCCTCAAACTCACAGCGAATATATGTTTACGTCTCTTGTCAGCTGGTCGCATCATACTCCTATCTTTTATCTGTTTTTGGAAAACGAACTCATACTGATGCAGTTGAAGGACGAAAAACCGCAGTTTCGCCCGCCGATAGGAACCAAGAACGACTCAGTCCTAAAGGATGTCCTGGATATATCAGAAAAAGAGGGCGGCACATGCCCGCTTATCGCAATAGAGAAAGACGCCAAAGAATGGATCGAAGCCCTTTACCCGGGAATAAGAATAGCCGGGGATCGGGACTTTTTTGACTACGTATATCTTGCAGGAAACCTTGCCGGGTTCCCGGGTAAGCAGTATATGACTTATCGCAGCCACCTAAATAGATTCCGGAAGGAATACGATTATTCAACAGAGGGGATAACGCCAGATAACATGGAGGAAATAGGAAAGTTCCTACAGCGGTGGTGCCTCTGGCGCGACTGCGCATCCTCGCCCATGCTGGAAGCAGAGAGAGAAGCCATATTGTTCTGCATGGAACACTTTTCTGAAATGGGCCTCTCAGGCCTAGCCCTCAGAATAGGCGGCGAGATACAGGCACTGTCAGTATACGAACCCATCAACAAGGAAACAGCAGTCATACACTTCGAAAAAGCGATGCCAGACTTCGAGGGCATATACCCTGCGATCAATAACGAGGCGGCAAAGATACTGGCAAAAGACTACAAATACCTCAACAGGGAATCCGATCTGGGTATCTCTGGTTTGAGAACTGCGAAGGAGAGGCTGCACCCGGACCACATGGTAGAAGTGTATTACATTGAAAAACAGGACCTACAACGATCCTTATAACTATCTTCCGCCCGTCCTTGCATGCATGACTCTCTCGCTCCATCCGCCCTCCGCCGAACCCTCCCTTATTTCTCTTCCGGTATAGTGCAGGAACACATCTTCCAGAGTGGGCGAACGTACTTCGACAGATTTTACCTTGCCTGAAGTCTTCAATATCTCCTGCAGATGGCTGCCTGCATCGTCAACCGTAAGGCATACCACATCTTCGCATAACTCGACGTTTTTCACATACGGAAGGCTTTTGAGAACGCCAGTATCCAGGTCGACTGCCTTCAGACGGATAATGTCCCCTCCAAGCTCTTTTTTAAGTTTCTCAGGAGAAGACAGGGCAACTATTTTCCCATGGTCTATTATGCCCACGCGGTCACACAATCTGTCAGCTTCATCCATGTAATGCGTGGTTATGATGATGGTTATCCTCTCCTTCCTTGCCAAAACCTTGATGTACTGCCAGATACGCTCCCGGGTCTGCGGATCAAGACCCAGCGTGGGTTCATCCAAGAACAATACCTTTGGGTGATGCATAAGGCCTCTCCCAATCTCCAGCCTGCGCCTCATGCCGCCTGAGTATTTCTTCACAAGGTCATCTTTTCTATCGGTCAGGTCAACCAATGCCAGGACCTGCTTTATCCGCTCCTCTCGCAGATCGTCCGGCATATCGTAGAGCCAGCCGTGCAGTTTCAGGTTCTCGTAGCCGGTCAGTATGTCGTCAGAGCTTGGGTCCTGGAAGACGATGCCAATGGATTTTCGGACTTTGTCCGGTTGTTTGACGACATCGAGGCTGTTTATTTTCGCAGTCCCGGATGTGGGCGATATCAATGTTGTGAGCATGAGAAGGGTCGTGGTCTTTCCCGCGCCGTTAGGCCCAAGGAGCCCGAATATCTCGCCTTCCTCGACTTTGAGATTCAGGCCGTCTACGGCATTCACCCCATTATACGTCTTTGTCAGGTTCTCAGTTTCTATAATGTACATCTCCATAATGATTATGAAAGACGGAGGTAAAAATCGATAAACCCGGGAACGAGCAGAGGACAACGGTAGATGCTTTTTATGGGTGCACTCACTTGGTTATAGTAATATACAAGCATACAAGCAGTATCTTTTATTTAGTCCCTCCAATAAATAAAAAGGAAGCATTGTTTATAGTACAGGAGATAACTCCTGACATTTTTAAAAGAAATCTTATCTCCTGTACTAGTTTCGAGGGCAGAAATTTCCGGAAATTTATGCCCTCGACTATAATTTCGCTAATTTTTCCCAGTGCTGATGAGATAGATTTTTAAGACGACATGGAGACTTTGAAGCGTACAGAAAAGAAAAACCCGGCCAAAAGCAAGGCCCCTCCCCTGGAGTTTGGCGTAACTTATCTGATAGAGGAGGACAGCGGCCAGAAAAGCCTGGAAACTCTTTCTCGACCTGATCCACAACGGGTCAAAAGGCCTGTGTATAACCAGGTCGGACCCGGATAGGCTTATCAGGCAATACGGTCTGGAGAATACCCCGGTTATCTGGATGACGGACATAGATGGCGTAAAGGATAGTATAAGTCCCGGCGACATAGAAGAGTTGCACAGGAGGATTTCAGCGTTCATCAAAAAAAACAGCGGATGCGTCATACTGCTTCAGCGGGCCGGTTACCTGATGTACAAAAACGGCTTTGACAAGGTCTTTGAAGCCGTGCTTTCGTTGAAGGACCAGGTACTCATAAATAAGTGCATATTCCTTGTCTCCCTTAATCCTCTGGTGCTGGAACCAAGGCACCTCAACCTCATCCGCCAGGAGATGGAGCTACCGTTCTATAACAAAATCCAACCGCTAAAGGACCCTTTATACACCCTACTACAGTATATCTACAACGAGAACCTGGCAAGAAGACCAGTCTCCTATAAGAACGTCTCTGCCTATTTCTCAATAAGCAAGAACACGACAGGCAAAAGGATAAGCGACCTCGAAGAAAAAGACCTCATCTCAGTGGAAAAACAGGGACGATACAAACTGCTTATCGTAACCGAAGAAGGCAGGGCCCTTTTCAGGTAGTAACTATAGTAAGACCATTATTAACCTATTCTTAACCTGTTATTTTCTATAGGTTCACTACTAATCTACTAGTGGAGAATGATCTGATGTCAGATATTCAATGCAGAAAATGAGAAATATTTTGTTTATATTCGCCAGCCCATTAGTAGATTCAGCCAATCAGGTGACAGACTCGATTAATGACCTAAACCCCTCAGACTACGCAATTCAAATGACGGTTTTTTTCGCAGTCCTAATCATATTAGCCCTATCACTGTTCTTTGCTTCCAGGTTGATTCATGCAAGCATGCTCAGATCGTTTTCCATGAACAACCAGGGACAGGGCGCCATGGAGTACCTGATGACCTACGGATGGGCCATACTGGTTGTTATGATCGTCGGCGTGGTTCTCTGGGAGCTTGGTGTTTTCAATTCCGGGCAAGGGAACCCGGTGGAGACGGGCTTCGTTAGACTGAATCCTCTGATGCCGAGCGTGGTATACAAGAACACCATCTTTAATGGAACTTTTGTAAACAATGCAGGAGTGCCTATAAGAGTGATGAGTGTAGCCATGAATGAGACGATTACCCGGGGTAATTGCACTATATCGCCTCCATCATCTCCGGTTATGTCCGGCGGGGTGTTCAACCTCGCAGCTACGGTCTGCCCTCAGGTGCCGACAGGTGCTGCATACAATATAGTGGTTGTGATAACATACAATTCAAGCCTGGCCGGATACACCACAGCACACACAGAAACCGGCTACATAAGCGGCACGGCTGAATAAAAGGATAATTGCATTCATTGGCTTTGCACCTAAGAAAAAAATTTCATTAACTGAGTTTTTGATTGGGGGGTGCGTAAGTTCACCTTGCACCCTTGGAACCCTTTATGTATATTATCAATGAACAATGAAAGACGTTAGGTGCAAAGCCATATTGAATCAGCGGACAAACAAGAAATTCTTGAACTGCCAGACATCGTCCTTGTCATAGTCGTTCGCCGGATTCTCCTTGAAATAGACCGCCCGATTCTTCAATGGCGTCCAGTCCGACGACCCGGAATAAAATTCGCCCAGATAAGGCCTGGCTATTTTCAGCACGTAGTCATGCGGGAGATCGTCCGGCAGACAGAATCCTTTTCTTGGGTTCTCTATCATCCACATGACAGCCGTAACAACGCCGAGAGCTACCTGTATGGTCGTCGCATTCTGTCCCGGGGCAAGCTTCCTGGATTCCTCTATTGAGAGTATGCTTCCAGTCCACCATGATTTATACGGATGGCCCATGAGCAGTGCGCCCAGTATGTCTGCGCCGGACGTGATGTCCTTGTCATCCATTATCCGCAGCCGGGACTGCATTTCATAGTTCCTGCATCTCAGTTCCTGCAAGGAGACAATGGTTGCGTCGCAGGGCATATAAGCATAATGCACAGTCGGCCGATACAGTGCTTTCCCGTCTTTCCAGACAGTCCACCTGTCAGAGATGCCGAACGCCTCTCCGTGCCTTATCACCATGCCGACTATTTCATGGTGCGGGATCCATGACCTAACCCATGTATTCATGCCCATCTGGGCGAGCATTATCTGATTCTTCGGCCCAGTCTTCGGAACGTAAGCGAGTTTCGGAAGCTCTTTTTCATGCGTTCCCCATCCCATCTCCGCAGGCGCAGTACCTTCTTCCCTCAGGCCTTCGATGCTCCAAGTGCCTACGAACTCGTCGACCTCTTTAGGTTTATTGGAAATCTGGGTATCCCGCTCAGAGCAGTGAACCACTTTTATTCCGACGTCCATCGCAAGCTCGCTGAACTTTTTCTCTGCTATGAGCTTCTTGAGCCTGTCAGGATTCTTTGCCTTCTTGTCAGCTATCATCCTCTCCGCGATGTCGACGAGTCCCTGCTTTGCGAAATGAGATATCAGGCCCGGATTTGCACCGTGATCCACGACGAATGTGGTCGCATTCTTCCAGTCTTTTGTAAGCTCGCGCAGCCTCATCTGCCTTGCATAAAGGGATTTCTCAACAGGGGACGCAGTAAAACGCTTCCCATACGAATCCCAGACCTCGACCGACGTGTTCACGTAAAGCACTTCATGCTCATGACACCACTGCACTATCTCGCAGCAGTCGATATTCCAGGCAAGGTCGATGAGAAGCCCTCCCGGCGCAAGATAATCCGAGAGTATATGATCAAGTTCCTCGGGGGTGATCTTTCTCTGGAAGAATTTTATACCTTTCTCTATCCATGGCTCAAGTTCTTTTGCTTTGTCTTCGATGTCTATTATCGTGATATTCCCGCAGGGTATTTTCACGTGCTTCAGCAGGATCGGCAGCGTGCACTTTGACACTGCGCCGTATCCGATTATCAAAACCTTGCCAGTGTATTCCATCTCTTAATCCTCGAACGTAATTATAGAACCTATAGAATATAGAATATAGAAAATATCTGGTAGCTAAAACCTAAATATGATTTTGGAGCCAATATATCGCCTGAAATACATCTATTTCTGTAAATGCGATATAAGGATGTAATCCCTATATAATAACGTGACCTTACTTTATTTTGCCTATGGCGCGAATATGAACCACAAGCACATGAAAGATGCATGCACGCAAAGCAAGTTTCTCAGGAGGACATTCCTGAAGGATCACAAGATCATCTATGACGGCTATTCCGATTATATGAGGAGGAGAGCGCGTGCCAACGTAGTGAGTTCCGAAGGGGGTGTCGTATGGGGCGGCCTGTATGAGATAAACGAATCAGACCTTGCATCCCTTGACGTCTCCGAGTTCTGCCCTAATTCATTCGACAGGAAGAAAACCAACGTCAAAGACGAGGAAGGAAACAGCTATGAAGCTATCGTCTATTGCAGGGAGAAAAGAGAGCTCTGTGCGCCTTCAACGGAATACCGCCAGACAATAATACAGGGCGCCAAGGACTGCAAGCTGCCCAAGGAATACATACGAGGGATAACGTATCGGGTAAGCGGATAATAGTTTCAGTCTACCGATATGATCTTATACCAGCTCTCATACTCCTTGTGAGTTGAAAAACATCGTAGTACGAATAGTTTGTCTGCATCTATCTGGTATATCAGCCGCGCCTGCTTTGTGACCTTCTCCGCATGGCAGGGTATGCCGTATTTCATGTGCTTTCGCGGAGGGATCTCCTGTATCTTTTCCAGGTGCGCGAGAAAATACTCACGGAGGATTCCAGACATGGCCTCAAGGTCCTTCTTTGCTTTCTCCGAGATACGGACTTCCATCATCTGCCCTTCTTGGATTTCTTCAAGTCTCTGAGGGAATAAGTCTTGATCTCGCCGCTCTTTATCCCGGCCATCTCCTCTTTGACGGCTTTATGCACCAGGGAATATTCCTCCTCTTTTAGCATCCTGTCGTAGGCGATAAGCGCCTGCCGCACGACCTCCGTCTGGCTTGCAGCATATCCCCGTTCAATAGTCCGCTTCACGATCTCCTCATAAGGCAGTCCAAGATTCATATTCATTTTCAGAAATATCTATGTATAATAAATGTACATTAGATGTATAAATAATGATTATCAAATGTGCACAGACTAATAAAGAAGTTTCATCTGCACAGTCCCTGTTGCCGCATATGGCAAAGCCTTGAACGCAAAAATCAAATACTCCGGCCTGAAGGCCGGAGTATGTGCCCAAAGGGCATGCCTGTAGGCACTTACAAACCGGCACGTTGCGCATTCTGTGCCCGTGGGCACATGCCGCGCACGGCATCTGCGGCCTAAAGGCCGCAGTACTCTGCCGGTTTGTAATAGAAGAATATTTTTTATTTGATTGTGGATGAGTGACTATTTCTTCATCTTCTTTCCTATCTTCCACGCGTCCGCAAATCTCTCGCCCAGTTTCCAGTAGCCCCTGCTGTTCATATCGAAGAGTATGGGCCTTATTTTGCCGTAGTCTACCGCTCCCTTTGTGAGGAATTTTTCGTCGCAGTATGTCTCAACGACTTCGCCCATGAATATGTCGTGCGTTCTCATGTCTCCGACAGTGATCAGCTTGCATTCCATGTTCAGGGGGCACGCATCTATCATCGGGGCGGTTTTCAGCTTTCCGTAGAAATTCGTAAAGACCCTTGATTTGTCGGAGTCTCTGCCGCTCACGAGGCCGCAGTAGTCTGTTTCTGTGACCATGCTTTCCGAGGGCATGTTGACACTGAAGGTCTTGTTTTCCTTTATCCCCTGGTTGGTGTAATGTATTTTGTTGATGCCCAGGGATATGATATTCGGCGTGGCTATGCCTACGTGCGCTATCGGCAGATAATTCGGCTTGCCGTAGACATTTGCTCCTATCAGAACCGTGGGCAGGGGATACATGCAGTTTACCGGGCCTATTCTCTTTTTCATTACACTTTTCGCAAGGATACTGCGGCCTTTAGGCCGCAGAGGAATTGCGAACTAGATATCGTTCGCTTGCCTTGCTAGTTACCTCCCTGTTTTCTACGCTCGTTCTTAATGGTGGGTGCGCAGCGTAGTTGGCGCACCCACCTTTGGTATTGGTGTTAGCGTGAGCTATGCGAAATTTTTGCGCCGACGGTGAAAAATGAAAGTGCCCAGAGGGCATGCCTGCAGGCATCTGGCAGCTCATAGCCACGGAGTAGGGCAAAACGCATTCCATCTTGTATGGAAAGCCAAATATGCAATGGATCCGTTCAAGTTCGCAGTGGTCCGGGGCCATTGCGAGCGTTTTCTGCGGGAAATCGCGCAGGAGAACCGGATGGAGATTTTCGAGTTGCAGGTGCAGGCCGACCATGTGCACCTGTTTGTGGGCCTGCCGCCCACTATGAGCGTCTCGCGTGCGCTCCAGTTGCTGAAGGGCGGAAGCGCCTTCCGCCTTTTCCGCCAGCACCCTTGGCTGCGCAAGCACTTCCGTAAAGGACATTTCTGGAGCCCCGGCAAGTTTTTCCGCACCGTGGGCAACGTCACCGCTGACGTAATAGCCGCATACATTAGCGACACACACCACGGCTGGTATACCCAGCACAACCAAACTACTTTGACACATTTTTAACACACGATACCCCGCCCTTTAGGGCGGGGAGGTTCATTTTCTGGGAGATTGTTCCTATAATACTTAAACATTGATTCCATATATTTAGCTTATGGGCAAGAGAGAAAACACTACGAGTTTTAAATCTGCGAAAAGGAAGAGCAGGCACCGCGTAAGAAGGCATACCCGCGCTAGGGACTAAATGCCTGTTTTTTTCCGGAATTTTATAAGCTCTGATTTCTTAATAATCAATATAGTTTACTTGCGGAGAGTGTGAAAAACGCCCGGCAACTTGAGAACAATATGAAACCGACCGACTACCTAAACGAATGGGTTAACAGGATCACGCCGTATCAGCCCGGGAAAACGATCGAAGGCACAACGAAGCTTGCCAGCAACGAGAACAGCTATGGTCCGAGCCCGAAGGTGTTAGCCGGCCTGAAGGAATTTATTCCGCAGGTTTTTCGTTATCCTCACAAGAACCTGCATGTGAAAGAGGCGCTCGCAGGGTACTGTAAAGTAAAGCCTGAGAACGTAGTGCTTGGGAACGGCTCTGACGAGATCGTAGAGCTTCTGATAAAAGCATTCAAGGGGCCGCTTGCAAGCCATTATCCGACCTTTGTAAGTTATCCTGTCTATGCTCAGATATATAACAGGGAATACATAAGCTCTGCATTGAATCCTGATTTCTCGTTCAATGCGCAGAGATTCATAAAAGAGACCTGGAAGGCAAATCTCCTTTTCCTTTGCTCGCCGAATAATCCCACGGGGACCGTAATATCAGTTCCTGATATCGAGGAGGTGGCGCAGACCGGTAAGATAGTTGCCGTGGACGAGGCCTATTTCGAGTACTACGGGATAACCGCTAAGAACCTCCTCCTGAATTATCCCAACGTAGTTATAATGCGCACCATGGCCAAAGCCTTCGGCCTTGCAGGCCTGCGGATGGGATACGCCCTTGCCGATCCTGAAGTAGCGGAGGCGTTGAAGAAGGTAAGGGGGCCTTTCACGACCAATTATCTTGCGCAGGAAGCAGTTATGCTTGCGCTGAAAGACATTGACTACATGAAGAAGATGGCGGGCCGGGTGGTAACAGACCGTAAGGCCTTAGAGAAGAGATTGTCTGAGAAGTATAAGGTTGTTCCTTCAAATGCCAATTTCGTACTTTTCGATGTGAGCCCGATTACTTCAAAGGAGTTCTTTGAGCGGATGCTGGAGCAGAAGGTAGTCGTCAGGCCGCAGCCGCAGTTCATAGGATTCCCTGGGAACTGGGTGAGGGTAACGGTCGGGACCACAGAGGAGAACTACAAGTTGCTGGACGCTATCTCAAAGATGTGAGTTGTGTCGTCGAATTTCTTTTTATGCGCCTTTATGTCCGCTATCACCTTGTTTTTAGGCCTCAAATTAAAGTGCAGGTCGCGCAGCCACCAGTATAGCTTCTGAGTCTTCTTGTTTTCCGCTGGATGCGACTCGCCGTAATGGGTGGAAAAGCGTATCCTTTTGCCGTGAATGAATTCCACGTATTTGCTTGTGTGATTCCAGCCGCCTATCCGCAGGCCGGTAAGCCATTCGTATGGGATATAATGGTAATCGTCATCCGCTTCAAGTATCAGGCGCTTGTCTGTGAGGTAGGCTGCCCTCTTCCTGGGAGTTATGTCCATTGGATAGCGCAGCCGGTAGGTTACCTGAAACGCCAAAAGCACCTCCTCCGCAGGCCAGACAGAAGGCTTAGAATCCATGTTACATGTAAACATGTGGAGTCCCTGCTTATAAACTTTAAGGAAAGCAATAAAAAGAGATTCATCCCATGAGTTTTTGAACGAATTCCATATCCCCGTCCACAAAATCAAATCCCGTAAGCTCGCCCGGCAGGACCCAGCGGTACTCGCTGCAGCCGATGCATTTTATCTCTCCTCCGCTGATCTGCGCTTCGTAGAACATGAGTTTCACCCTTCTCTTCCTATCGCTCAATTCATAGGTATGCTGCTTTACATAGGCGAGGCCGGTTATCCTTATCTCCACTGACAGTTCCTCCTGTATCTCCCTCATAAGCGCATGATGCGGGTTTTCTCCTTTCTCCACTTTTCCGCCGGGAAACTCCCATCGTCCGGCCATATAAGAGCCTTCCTTTCTTTTCGCGATAAGGATGCGATCTCCGTCCTTTATCACAGCTGCGACCACGTCCATGTATTCGTCAGTCATTTTTCACTTCTCAGTCCGTATATAATTCACAATGGGCGTAAATAAGGAATTCGAGCAATACCACCGAAGGCTTTTTTTGGATTACGAGGATTTCATGGCAGCTCTGGGAAGGCCTGCGAGGAAGTCCATACGTGTGAATACCCTCAAGGTGGACAGGGAAAAGGTGGAAAAATTCCTGGAAAAAAGCAACGTCGCATACAGCCCGATAGCATGGTGCCGGGACGGATTATGGATAGACTCCGATTATGAGCTGGACACAGTAGAGCATCAGCTCGGCTACTACTACATACAGAATTCTTCATCGATGATACCGACGCTCGCACTCGACCCATGTCCGGGCGATTATGTTCTGGACGCGTGCGCTGCGCCGGGCTCAAAGACCACGCACATAGCGCAGCTCATGGAGAATAGGGGGGTGCTTGTTGCAAACGAGGCAAGTTTCGTGCGCGTGCGCTCTCTCGTCATAAACATCCAGAAGGCCGGGGCATCCAACGTGACAGTGACGAGAAGAGACGGCGTCGGCTTCGAACGCTACAACCAGAGATTCGACAAAGTGCTGCTTGATGCGCCCTGCTCGGACATAGGCACTGCAAAAAAGAACCCTCAGGTGATAGCAAGATGGAGCATCGATCGCATAAGGAAACTATCAAACCTGCAGAAGAAACTGATAACCTCGGCTTACAATTGCCTCAACGCGGGAGGAACGCTCATATACTCCACCTGCACCACCAGTAAAGAAGAGAACGAAGACGTCATAGAATATCTGCTCAAAGAAAAACAGGAAGCGGTCTTGGAAAAATTCGAGATCCCTGGACTCAAAATCCGGGAAGGCATGTCGAATAAGACAAGGAAGGCCGTGAGGATAATGCCGCAGGACAACGATACTGAGTCCTATTTCATTGCAAGGATAAGGAAAACCGCGGACCAAAATGCTTAGGAAACTGAAGAGAGAAGAAAGGGAAAAGCTCGTAGAGGACATAAACCTGCAGTATGAGTCCTGCCTGGTAATCGAGGGCCTCTTTCTTTCCAAGGACGAGAAACGGGAGTCCATAAAAATATTCTTGTACACTGGCGAGCGCATCCCGAATGTGCCTGCGGAATGGACAGGGATACACTTCTGCACGATAAAGGACGGCGCCATCATCCCATCCATCGAGGGCGCGCAATACATAGGGCAGACCGCGAAGAAGGCAATAGACCTGGACTACGAGCAGGCTAAATACATAATGTCAGGCCGCGACGTGGATATCAGCGATGTAAAAGAGAAAGGCCATTATATTCTGAGATGCGGAGACGACGTTCTTGGAATAGGCCTTGCAGAGAATAATAAGATAATCAATCAGACTCCGAAGTCTCGGAGGACGATGCAGCAGTACCGGACTATCTGACCCATATCTTCCCTTTCCTTGAGAGGACGTTTCGTAAGGTTTTTTTGTCAACTGACAGATCGAATCTTTCTTTTAGTTTCCTTTGTATGCCTTCGGCTGACAGTTCTTTTCCGTCCGTTGCTTTTTCTGCGAGGTGTAGGAGGTCTTCGTTTATGTTCCAGGGGAGTATTATCCACTGCCATCTGTCTGTCTTCTGTGCGTAGTAGTCGGGCTCTATCCTGGATTGTTTTTTGTGTATCAGCGTCGCAGTACGAACTTCTTTCGGGCTGTGCTTCTTTATTTCGTCCAATGCCAATGCCATGCTATCTCCGGTATCCGTGAGGTCGTCTGTCAAAAGGACTTTTTTTCCGGAGAGATCGGCCTGTAGCGGGTATTTCAGAAGCGCTTTCGCATCCTTTTCCCCTGTTGCGCCCCAGTGTTCTACTCTGACAGAGAGGAGGTCGTTTACTTCCAGGAGGTCTGACAGCATCATCGACGGCACCCATCCGCCCCGGGTTATTCCGATGATCGTGTCTGGTTTATACTTGTCCTCTGCTATTTTTTCAGCTACCCCTTCGGCGAGTGTGTATGCTTCCTGCCATGAGAACATCCTGCATGTTAATTCTTTTTCCATCTCTTGTTTTAGTAATTTTAACTTAGCCTCTTATATAACTAACGCTATGATAGGGATTATCGCAGGTAGCGGATTCTATGACCTGGGCTTTCTCGGAGGAGCAAGGGAGAAAACCATAGCAACTGCCTATGGAGAGGCGTATGCTCTTTCGGGCAGGGATTTCCTGTTCATCCCCCGGCACGGCAGAGACAGGAATACTCCGCCGCATATGCTTAACCACAAGGCCAACATATCGGCATTCAAGCATGAGAGAATATCTGAGATAGTAGCCCTGACCTCGGTGGGCAGCATGAAAAAGAGCATGCCCCCGAAATCCATAATAATACCGCACGACTACATACAGCTTTGTGCCATACCTACCTTCAACGACTCACGGGCATCCCACATAACCCCTGGCCTGGACGAGGAACTGAGAAAGAAGATCATATCCGCCGCTCAGAAGCTTGGCATACGGGTTGCAACGAAAGGAGTATATATGCAGACCATCGGCCCAAGGCTGGAAACCAAGGCCGAGATAAACATGTTCAAGGACTATGCAGACGTCGTGGGCATGACAATGGCCTCCGAGGCAACTCTTGCAAAGGAACTCGGCCTGAAATACGCAGCAATCAGCCTCGTAGACAACTATGCCCACGGCATAGTGGAAACACCCCTTGATTTTACACAGATAATGAAGGCCGCGGCAGCACAGAGGGAAGGGCTTAAACTGATAGTAAAAGAACTCATAACACAGAGCAGCACAAAATGAGCATACTGATAAAAGACGTCCTCCTGGACGGCAAGACTACAACTATCTACGTCGAGGGAAACGCTATAAAGAGCATCGGAGGAATTGAAAAAGCAGAATACGTAATCGACGGCAGAGGCAAAGCCGCGCTTCCAGGATTCATCAACACACACACGCATTCTGCAATGACGCTCTTCCGAAGCTATGCAGACGATCTGAAGCTGCATGACTGGCTGGAAAAACACATATGGCCCCGTGAGGCCATGCTAACCGAGGAGGACGTCTACTGGGGCGCAAAACTTGCATGCCTGGAGATGATCAAGTCCGGGACCACATGTTTTAACGACAACTACTGGCATATGATGGGCACGGTTCGGGCAGCAGATGAGATGGGGATGCGTGCGGTTGTGTGCGAGGTTTTTATCGACCTTGGGGATTATGAGAGGGCGGAAGAAGAGAAAAAGAAGAACATAATGCTTGTGAATAAGGTAAGAGACATGAAGAACCCGCGCATCAGTCCTGCGCTGGCTCCGCATGCGCCCTACACTGTGCTGCCTGAGAGCCTGTGGTGGATTAAGGAATACTCAGACAAGGAGGGGCTGCTCATAAATTTCCATCTGGCGGAGACAGAGAAAGAGAACTCGGATTTCTACATGAAGCACGGCATGAGGCTTGTGCCCTTCCTCGAGGAGCACGGCTTTCTGTGCGAGAACCTCATAGCAGCCCACGGGATATGGCTCGACCAAAAAGACATTGCAATACTGGCAAGGCACAAGGTCAAAATAGCCCATAACCCGGTATCCAACATGAAGCTGGCATCCGGCATCCTGCCATACAAGGAGATGAAGGAACACGGGATAACAATATCGCTGGGAACCGACGGCTGCGCCTCAAACAACGACCTGGACATGTTCGAGTCAATGAAATACGCGGCACTACTGCAGAAAATACATAGATACGACCCAACCGTGCTGCCTGCAAAAGAAGCACTGGAGATGGCCACCATAAACGGCGCAAAGACGCTTGGCATAAACGCAGGCGCAATAGACGCAGGGAAACTGGCAGACATCATATTGATCGACCTGAAGCGGCCGGAGCTTACGCCTATGAATAATCTTGCTGCGAACCTGGTCTACTCAGCCAAGGGCTCGTGCGTTGACACCGTCATCTGCGACGGCCGGATTTTGATGGAGGATCTGGTCGTCAAAGGGGAGGAGGAGATACTGGAAAAAGCAGGGCAGGTTGCGAAGGACTTGTTTAGCAGGTGAAGCCGCAGCGTAGGTTCATTCTTCGGTTATTTCTTCCATGTCCGCTGCCGGAGGCACGTCTTCGGCTGGCGGTTCCAGGGCCTTTGCTTCGACGGCCGGGGGGGCGGTTGCCGTCTGTCCTGGTTTTCTGGTCTTGCTTGGGCATTTTGGGTTTACGCAGAAGCCCCATACCTTTTTCCCGAATACCTTGATCGTTGCGTAGTCGCATTCTTTGCATTTTCCGCCGATTTCCAGTTTGCCCTTTGGTAGGGACATTGTGAACGTGCATGCCGGGTATCTGTCGCATCCTATGAATTGGCCGTGCTTTGATTTTCTCATCACGAGGTTTCCTTCGCAGGATATGCATTTGCCCAGGACCGGGCGGGTCATCTCCTTTGCGGTCTTCGCGGACTGGGCGAGTGCTTCGCCGATTTTTCCTTCGTTGTCTTTGAATTCCTTGGATATCGTGAGCAGGGTGTCTTTTCCTTCTTCTATTACTTTTTCGCTTGGGAGTTTGCCTGCTTCTATTTCTTCCATCTCTTCCTCGAATTTCCTTGTGAGTTTTTCGCTTAAGACTTCCGGGCAGTATTTGTCCATGGTCTTCACGACGTTTAAGCCAAGAGCCGTAACCTCAATTGTTTTGCCGTTGACGTAGCCCCTCTTGAATAAGATGTCGACTATCTGAGACCTCGTGGCTTTCGTTCCGATGTTGCGTTTCTCCATCTCCTTTATGATGGACGCAGGCGTGTACCTCTTAGGCGGCTTGGTCTCCTTGGAGTGAACTGTGACGCTTTCCACCGGCAGAACCTCTCCCTCTTTTACCTGGGGCAGTTCCTCTTCTTCGAATTTGGCGTATCTCCCATATAGGACATGCCATCCTTTCTCTACGGTCCTTGTCCCAGATGCGATGAATATCTCGGAGTTGTTGTTAAGCCTTATCTCCACAGTCTCACGCTTGGCATCGTCTCCGAATGTAGCCAAAAAACGCCTTGCAATGAGGTCGTAGACCTTGGCCGCCTGATCATTCAATACGCCGGGTATCTCCCCGGTAGGATATATCGCAGGGTGCGCAGGGTCTTTCTTTTTCCCGTTGTTGGGCTTAAGCTTTTTCTTTGCCAAAAGCAGGTTCGCAGGCTCGCTGTAATCTCTGAGCATGGACAGATTCTTTATGATCTTCGCATACTCTATTCCTTCAGGGAGTTGCTGGCTTGAGGTCCTGGGGTAGCTTATGTATGCGTTGGTGTATAGTTCCTGCGCGATCTCCAGTGTCCTTCTGGGGTCTATTCCCAGTTGCTTGTAGGTCTCAGTCTGCAGGGTTGTAAGGTCGAAAGGCGTGGGCGGCTCCTGCTTGGATTCTGTGCGCTTTACGCCGTCCACTACTGCATCTTTTCCGCACCGGTTCTTTATGGCTTCGGCTTTTTCTTTCTGCAGTATCTTGTCTGCCGAATGCATGGCGTGTATCTTGTCTGCGTCTTTGAGGCATATCATCTCTATTTCCCAGTAGGGTTCTGGCTTGAAGGCTTTTATCTTTTCCTCCCTGCTGGCGAGTATCTTGAGCGTGGGCCCCTGCACCCGGCCTATGCTCAGCGTCACATAGCCTCTTGCGCGCCTTACGGAGAGGGTGAGCGCCCTTGAGAGGTTTATGCCCCAGAACCAGTCCAGCTTGTGCCTTGTGATGCCTGCTTCGGCCATGCCTTTGTTTATGGCCTCCTGATTCTGGTAGGCTGTGACTATTGCATCATTCGTAAGGGTGGAGAACTTCATCCTGCGCACCTTATCTGAGAGGGGGTCTATGCCGCATGCGTATTTAATGGCGTTGTAGGATATGACTTCCCCTTCTATGTCGTAGTCGCAGGCGTTTATGAATTTGTCGCATTTTTTGGAAAGGAACTGCAGGTTGTCCAGATACTTTTTAGTGAACTCCGAGTTCTTGTTGACCGTGTAACTCGGCGCCCATTCTATGTCAAAGACCGGATAACGCCAGCCGCCCTTTGCTTTCTCCTTGAGGCTGAATATGTGGCCGACGGCAGGAGCGATGAATATGTCCCCGATCTGATGATAGGGCGCACCTTCACGTGACACCTTGCGCTCATCTCCATGCCCTATGGACTTAGCTATCCTCTCGGCTACGTTCGGTTTTTCAGTGATTATCAGAGTTGCCATCCCGGATGTATTATTTTTGTAGTTCTATTTAATAACTAATCTTTATAAATAAAACGATGAAACTGGTCATAGGCCTGACAGGAAACATCGGCGCAGGGAAGAGCGTGATAAGCGATCACCTGCACGAAGAATACGGAGCCGAGAGATTCCGGTTCTCGCAGATACTCATGGACGTTCTCGATAGATTGTATCTGCCCAGGGACAGAGGCAACCTGCAGGCATTGGGCGTAGTCCTAAGGGAAACGTTGGGCGCAGTTCGGAGGCCTCGATCGGGTAAGTATACTCCTTGCCTGGGAAACGGCCTTCCCGGACGTCTTTGACATACTCCGCGATCGCCATTTCAACCAGTACCAAAAGGCCGTCGCGGCGCTCTGCGCGTCCGAGCTGTTTCCAGTCCGGGACTCCGGCGACGTACTCGGCGAATTTGGCGGCGACTCCGGGGATATAGCACTTCGCGAACCACGGCCGGAACGCCTGGTAGAATCCCGTCAAATCGTGGATGATCACGAGTTGGCCGTCAACCTTGCCGCCCGCGCCTATTCCATAGATCGGTATTCGCAGTTGTTGAGCGACTTGAGCGGCGGGTTCCTCGGGCATCGCCTCGAGCAGGATGGCGAACGCGCCGGCGGCCTGGAGCTCCAAAGCGTCCTGGATGGTCTTTTCAAAACTTTCCTTGGTTTTTCCCTGTACGCGATAGCCGCCAAACGAACCGGCGCTCTGCGGCGTCAACCCCAGGTGGCCCATGACCAGAATCCCGGCATCGACCATGGCCCGGACTTTGGGGGCCATCCGGTGTCCTCCCTCGCACTTGACCGCGTCCGAACCCGCCTCTTTGATGAACCGAAGCGCGTTCAGGACCGCGTCGCGTTCGCTGGGCTCATAGGAGCCTTGGGGCATGTCCCCGATCATGAAAGTGTTCGGAGCCCCCCGGCGCGCCGCCTTCGACAAGATGATCATCTCGTCCATCGTGACTGGATTGGTGGCCTGGTAACCCAGTTGAACCATGGCTCCGGAGTCGCCCACCAGGATCATGTCCACGTCGGCGTTTTCGGCGGCCAGCGCGAAAGGCAGGTCATACGCGGTGACCCATGCGGCCGGGACGCTTTGCGCTTTCATTCTGTTCAGTTCGGTAAGCGTCTTCTTGGTCTTCTTTTTTGTCATCTTCTGGGCTGTCCATTTTCCTTGAGTTAATTCCCGATCGCGAAATGAGCGTCGAGTGGAAGGTGCGGGCCTGCGGACGCCGAGGGCGCCGCGCCGGCCCGCGGCGGAACGCCTATTATAATGGCAGTACCCACGTATCCGAAAGGCCGCCAATCCGCTGGGGCTCCGCGCCGTGGTTGCATGGGGCCGGCGAAGTTTCGGAAAGCGGCCTTCCAAATGGCCTCACCGCCCGATTACAATGTAGGGCTATGCCGCTCTACCGAATCTATCGTATGAAGGATTCGCCACGGCAGCAGTTTCGCTGGGCCCCGCACGTTGCCGGCGCCGCCTCGGTGAAGGCCAGGGATTACGAGCAGCGCGGGGACGTGACGGCGCAGAACGAATACGACGCCTGGCAGTCCTTAAAAGACTCCGGCTCGCCGCTCGAGGTGGGCGATCTTTTGGAGGGCGAAAACGGCCAACTGCGCGTCTGCAAGTACGTCGGCTTCGAACCCGCCCAGTGGTTCATCCCCGAGCCGAAGCCGCACGGCGAGCCGGAGCCGGCCAGTCGGGAGCCGGTTACCTAGGAGCCCCCATGAGAGAATGCCGCCTGGGCGATGACATCGACGACTATTGCGTGCGCTGCAAGCGCATCATGAATCACTCGGTGGTTTCGGTGTTGAACGCCGAACCCGCCAAGGTCCGCTGCCGCACCTGCCACAGCGACCACGATTTCCGCCACGAGCTGGCCCCGCCGCCCAAGGTGGATCCGCGAAAACAGGCCCTCTTCAACGAGGTGTTGAAGAAGGTCAACCCGGACGCAGCCGCCCCCGAGGCCCCGGCTGGCCCCGCCGTCGCGGAAGCAGCGCCCGAGCCCAAGGCCAAGGGGAAGGCGCGGAAGTAGCGGACCGATTGCTCTGGTACTGGCTGTTCGTCGGACCCGCGCTGCTGCTGGCTCTTCTCTCCCTGCGGGGCGAGCGCAAACGCGCCGCCTGGTTTGCCCGAAAGCTGGCCGAAAGGCCCGCCAGCCTGCCGCCCGCCAGCGTCATTGTCCCGGTGAAAGGCGCGGATGAAGGACTGCGTGAAAACCTCGCCGCGCTGGCTTCGCTGGACTACCCGGACTACGAGCTGATCGTGGTGGCGCGCGCCGCCGCGGATATTCCGCCGGGCGTGCTGCCCGGCCCGCGTGAAAGTGGTGCTGGCGCATGCCGCCGAAGACGCCGCCACCGCGGAGAAGGTGCAGAGCCAGGCGGCGGCGGTGCGCGCGACGCGCAAGCGCAGCCAGGTTTTCGCCTTCGCCGAGTCGGACGCGCGGGTCGCGCCCGGATGGCTGCGCGCGCTGGCCGCGCCGCTGGCGGAGGATGGCGTGGGCGCCTCCACCGGCTTCCGCTGGTTCACTCCCGAACCGGCGGACTTCTGGAGCCTGATGCGCGGCGTATGGGACGCGGTTTCGTTCGGTTTGCTGGGGCCCGGACAACAACCGGTTCGTCTGGGGCGGAGCCATGGCCATCCGCAAGGAGACGTTCTTCCAGGCACGCGTGTTCGAGCATTGGAACAACGCCCTGACCGATGACTACACGCTGGCCGCGGCCGTGCGCGGCGCGGGCCTGCGCATCGCCTTTGCGCCCGCGGGCGCTGGCGGCATGCCTCCGAACGCGTCGGCGCCCGGCGGTTTTTCGGGTGGGCGCGTCGGCGCATGGCGCTTACCCGCCTGTACGACCGGCGCTTGTGGCTGGCGGGCCTGCTGGCGCACGTGTTCTACTGCGGCGGCATGGCGGCGTCGATCGCGGCATTCATCCAGGGATCGCGGCTGGCCGGGTGGGCGCTCGTCGCGCAGCTTTCGCCGGGCATGTGGAAGGGGCGCAACCGGGCCATGCTGGCCAAAGCCGCGCTCCCGCAGCGGGAAGCCTGGTTTCGCCGTCATGCGTGGGCGCACGCCATCTGGGTCCCCGCGGCCACATGGTTGTGGCTCATCGCGCTGGCTTCGCCCGCTCTTCGGCCGGACGATCGAATGGCGGGGGCACCGCTACCTGCTGAGCTCCGCCAGGCGCGCCCGGGCCGCCCGGTAGGGCCAGGTGGGACAGGCGGGCCCAGAGCACGCCGCCGTCGATCCGAGCGAAGCTCGGACCTTGCCGCCGGCGTTCCGCAACACCCCGCCGTGGCCGCGCCGACGTTGCGGGTATAATCTCAACATAAGGGAGGATCCTCGTGGCTAAAGACAAGAGCCCGAAAAAAGAGACCAAGAAGCCCAAGAAGAAAAAGTAGGCATTCCTCTCGACCGGCGTGGACGGGTCGTACTTGGGCCGGCCCGTCCGCGGCCACAGGAGTCATATGCGCACAGACTGGGTTGCAAAACGAAAAGACGACAAAATCCGCACGCAGATGCATTACGCCCGCCAGGGCGTCGTCACCGAAGAAATGCACTGCGTCGCGGCGCGGGAGGGGCTGTCCGGGGAGTTGGTGCGGTCGGAGGTGGCGCGTGGCCGGATGATCGTTCCGGCCAATGTGAACCATCCGAACCTGGAGCCAATGTGCATCGGCGTGGCCTCCACGTGCAAAATCAATTCCAATATCGGGAACTCGGCCGTCACTTCCAACATCGAGGAGGAACTGGAGAAACTGCGCTATTCGGTGAAGTTCGGGGCCGACACCGTGATGGACCTCTCCACCGGCGGCGACATTCCGGCCATACGCAAGGCCATTTTGAACGCTTCCACCGTGCCGATAGGGACCGTGCCCATCTATGAGGCGCTCTCGCGCGTGCGGCGGGTGGAGGACCTCGGCAAGCAGGTGATGCTCGAAGTCATCGAAGAGCAGGCCGAGCAGGGCGTCGACTACATGACCATCCATGCGGGCGTGCTCGTGCAGCACATCCCGCTGACCACCCGGCGGATCACCGGAATCGTGAGCCGCGGGGGCTCCATCCTGGCCGAATGGATGGTGAAGAACCACCGCCAGAACCTGCTCTACGAGTGCTTCGAGGATATCTGCAAGATCTTCCAGAAACACGATGTGAGCTTCTCGCTGGGTGACGGCCTGCGCCCCGGCAGCATAGCCGATGCCAGCGACGAGGCCCAGTTCGCGGAGTTGCAGACCCTGGGTGAACTGACCAAGAAGGCCTGGGAGTACGACGTACAGGTGATGATCGAAGGGCCCGGCCACATTCCCATGGACCAGATCGAGATGCAGGTCCGCAAGGAAGAGGAGATGTGCTACGAGGCCCCGTTCTACACGCTGGGCCCGCTGGTGACGGACATTGCGCCCGGATACGACCACATCACCTCGGCCATCGGGGCCGCCATGATCGGATGGTACGGAGCCTCGATGCTCTGCTACGTCACGCCCAAGGAGCACCTGGGGCTGCCCAACCGTGAGGACGTGAAGGCCGGCATTATCGCCTACAAGATCGCGGCCCACGCGGCGGATATCGCGCGCCATCGCCCCGGCGCCCGCGACCGCGACGACGAGCTCTCCCGCGCGCGCTACCGCTTCGACTGGAACCGCCAGTTCGCGCTTTCGCTCGATCCGGAGACGGCCCGCGCGATGCACGACGAGACGCTCCCCGAGGAGGGTTTCAAGGACGCCCACTTCTGCTCCATGTGCGGCCCCAAGTTCTGCTCGATGAACATCTCCGCGAAAGTGGAGAGTTTCACGCCCGAAGAGGCGGCGTCAATCGCGGAGGGCGCCCTGACGCGGATTTCGGGGGACGACTGATGCGCATCGGAGCCGCGGCCGTAAGGGAGCGGTAGGTACTGATGCGCATCGGAGCCGCGACCGTAAGGGAGCGGTAGGTACGGTTGTTGCGCAACGATCTCTGAGTGCGCGCCTACTTTTCGGCCGCTTTGGGCTCCAGCCCGGCCTTGGCCAGAATCGTGTAAACCAGCGCGCCGGCTACGAAGCTGTAGAGCGGGGCGGGCTGCACGTACGGCTTGACATCGGCGGGGACCAGGCTCGGCAGGATGCCCACCACGAAGCCCACGGCCCAGGCGATGTATCCGGCCAGGTTCACGCCTTCGCGCGGCCCGGCCCAGCGTTTGCCGGAGAGCAGATAGTCGGCCGTGATGGCGCCGCAGATGGGACCGAACGAGGCGCCCACGATGGTGAAGAAGGCGACCAGGTTCGCGGCCACTCCGGTGACCGCCAGGACGACGCCCGCGGCGCCCGCCGCCAGGCTGGAGGCGACGCGCGGCACGCCCGGAATCATGGTCGAGAAGCTGTTGCCGGCGATGAAGATGCAGAAGCAGGTGGCCGGGATGGAAGCCAGCGCGAACAGGAAGAACATGGACGTGGCGATGGGTCCGCCGATGCCCTGAAGCACGTTGGCGTAGTCCGAAGCCAGCCGGGTTGCGCCGCCGTTGGCGTTGGCCACGGCGGCCAGCGAAAGTCCGCCGGCGACGATCGCCGCCAGCATCACGCCCACCAGTCCGCCCCAGCGCACGTCCCGCTCATGGCGCGAGTTCATGCCGAAATCGGCGCCCGCCGCTCCGGCCGTGGCGAAGAAGCCGATGACGACGGCGATGATCGCCGTGAACGCCACGTAGGGGTCCGCCTGCGCCGCCGGAACCTGGTAGGCCGGGCCGCCCGAGGTCTGGAAGAAAACCACCAGCAGCATCAGCAGCGGAATGAAATTCAGGAAGGTGGCCACCTTGGCGACATACTGGATGCCCTTGGCGCCCACGAAGGCGAAAACGCCGCCCCAGATCACGCCGGTGACGATGAACGGCACGCTGCCCGGCCCGGCGGCGCTGCCTGGTCGCTTTCAGGATGAAATCGCTGGCAATGGAGGTGGCCACGGCGAACCACCCCACCTGCAACAGACCCATGAGGAGCCCGGGCATGAGGTAGCCGCCCTTGGTTCCGAAAGTGGAGCTGCCTATGACGTAAAGGGGAAAGCCTGTTTTCATGCCCAGCATGGCCGGGGCGCGGTAGTAGAACAGGTAGCACAGCGCCGCGGCGAAGACCAGGCCTCCCAAACAGATCAGGAGGCCGCCGCGATTCAAAGTACCATCGGCCATCGACCTGTAGAACGCGATCCACAGGAAAATGCCGGCGTAGCTGGGCGCGGTATTGGCATACCACGGAGCTCGTTTTTCCGCCGGGTTCGGCACTGCCTTGGCGATATAGTCTGGCAACATAGCCGCTCCTTTCGGTCCGAATGATTCGGAAGCGGACAGTATAATACAGTGCGCATCCGAGCGCCCGCGAACTGCTACAATCCTCCTTCGCGCCTGGGACGGAGCGGACCGGCGCCGCTTCACGGACGGGCCGGGCAGCCGGCGACAGGCGATCGGCGTCCCTATACGCAACTGACGTGCTCCGACGGGTCTTCAAGGCTTTCCAATACCGCGATTTCCGCCTCATGTGGATCGGCGCCTGCACCTCCAGCATCGGCACCTGGATGCAGATGGTGGCGCAGGGATGGCTGATCTACCAGTTGAGCCATTCCGCCTTCCTGCTGGCGCTCGACCCGGTGCTCACCACCGTGCCCATCTTCCTGTCTCTCCCTGGTGGGCGGCGTGGCGGCGGACCGCATGGAGCGCCGCCACCTGCTCATGATCTCGCAGTACATTCAGATGGCTTGCGCAACCCTCCTGACCTTCCTGGTGGGGTTCGGGGTCATCCGGGTCTGGCACATGCTGTCGTGCTCGCTGGTGGTTGGGTTCGCCCAGGCGTTCGGCGGCCCGGCCTACCAGGCGCTCATCCCCACGCTGGTCGACAAGGAGGACATGCCCAACGCCATCGCGCTGAACTCCATGCAGTTCAACTCGGCGGTGATCGTGGGCCCGGCATTGAGCGCCATCGTGCTGGCCAAATTCGGCATGACCTGGTGTTTCGGCCTCAACGCAGTGTCGTTTCTGGCGCCCGTCATCGCCCTGAGCATGCTCCACATTCGCTTCCTGCCGGTCAAGACTACCGAGACGGTCTACTCCAGCCTCAAGCAGGGCCTGCGGTTCGTCTGGAAACAGGGCTCCATGGCGATGCTGATCGTGCTGGCGTTCTCCATGACCTTCCTGGCCGTGCCCAGCCGCACGTTTCTGCCGGTATTCGCCAAGGAGATCTTCGGGCGCCAGGCCGGCACCTACGCCATGTTTCTTTCTATTTCCGGAATAGGCTCCATCGTTGGCGCCCTCACGGTGGCCGGTTTGGGCAATATCCGCAGGAAAGGCCGGGTCGCGCTGACCATGCTGATCGCCCTGGGAGGCGCGATTTCGGTGTTCGCCGTCTCCCGTTCGATTACGGTGAGCTACGTCGCGCTGTTCTTTTCCGGCGCCTCCATGATGGCGGTCTTCGCCTCGGTAAACTCCCTGGTGCAGCTCATCGTCACCAACGAAATGCGCGGGCGGGTGATGAGCGTCTACAATCTGGCCTTCCGCGGCGGCATGATGGCTGGAAACCTGGTAGCCGGATGGCTCGTCGTACTATTTTCGGCCCCCATTGTGCTGGCGGTTAACGGCGTGGCGCTGGCCGCCATGGCCGTATATTTTCTGCTGGGGCAGCGACGGGTCGCCGAGCTTTGATTTAATTAAGACGAGGACACTATGTGGGCACTGCTGATCACCGCGCTGCTGGCTGTCGGCGCTCCATCGCCGCTGGAGTTGGCGCGCGACCACCAGGACCGCGCGGCGTTGCAGAAGATGGCCGACGATTACGCGGCGGCCGCGGCCAAAGCGCCCAACGACGCCGCCGCGCAGTACCGCCTGGCGCTGGCGTGCTCCTACATGGCGGAGGTGGCGCAGCAGCAGCGCGACAGGAAACAGGCGCAGGCGGCGGCCGTGCGCGGCATGGCGGCCGCGGAAAAAGCGGTGGCGCTCAAGCCGGAGGCGGAGAACTACCGCCTGCTCGGGACGCTCTACGCCCAGGCTATCACCGACCTGTTGAGCGGCCTGAGTTACGGGCCGCGGGCTAAAGAAGCCATCAACAAAGCCGTGGAGAAGGCGCCGCGCGCCTCGCAGATGTACGTCACCCGCGGCGTCGGGAACTACTACGTGCCCGCGCAGCTTGGCGGCGGGACCGGGCTGGCGATCGCCGATTTCCGCAAAGCCATCGAACTGGACGCCCGCAACGCCGACGCCTGGCTGTGGCTCGGCATCGCCCTGCGCAAGGATAACAAGGACGCCGAAGCGCGCCAGGCCCTCTCGAAAACGCTGGAGCTCGATCCGAACCGCGTGTGGGCCAAACAGGAACTGGATAAGATTCCAGCCAAATGAAGCCCGCCGCAGTCGCAGCCGCTTGTCTGGCGCTCGCGCTCTTGACCTTCTTTCAGTTTCCCGGGCACACCTGGCTGCAACAGGACACCCAGATCTACGTTCCGATTCTGGAGCGGCTGGAGAATCCTTCCGCCCTGCGCAACGACATGGTGACGGCCAGGCCGAACGTGGCGTACACGCTGTACGACGAGGCGGCCCTGGCGTTGCGCGCGGTGACGCGGCTCGATTTCCGTTTGGCGCTGGAACTCGAGCAGATCGCCGCGCGCGCCTTGGGCGTCTGGGGCCTGTACCTGTGCGCGTTATGCCTGCTCCGTAGAACGGGCGTCCAGCCGGGCCCAGAGGGCGCCATGCCTGCGTCCTCGCAGGCATTCTTCCCCGACCTCGCCGCCCTGTTCATCGCGGCCATCTGTTCCCTGGGCGCGACCATCGCCGGCCCCGCGGTCTTGACGGTGGAGTACGAACCCATACCGCGCGCCTTCACCCTGCCGCTGTTGATCTGCGCCATCGGCCTGGCGGCGCATCGCCGCTATCTGGGCGCCGGAATCGCGGGCGCCGCCGGCTTCCTTTTCCATCCGCCCACCTCACTCCCGTTCTGGGGCCTGTACCTTTTGCTATGCTGTCGCGCAGCGCCAAAGGGAAATGACGTTCCCCGTGGAGCGGGCCTCCGGCCCGCCATACCCGCATTCTTGCGGGCATTCTTCTCCGCAAACCGCGCGCTATGGGGCCTGCTTCCAATGGCTGTGGCGGTCCCCATTTTGATCCTGGCCGCGCACCGCCAGCAGGGCTTGGGCGAGGCGCAGGGCCTCTTCGCGCGGCTCACGCCGTTTCTGGAGCAGGTGCAGCGGATGCGCGCCTCCTACAACTGGATCTCCACATGGCCGCGCGAATTGTTTTCGCACTACGCCATCGTGTTCGCGGTCCTGCTGGCGGCGTACGCGCGCCTGCGCCGGGAGATGGGGCCGGAGCTGCGGGTTTTTCTGCTGGGGCTATCGGCGCTGGGAATGCTCAGTCTGCCGGCTTCCTGGCTGATGGTCGAACACTGGCGCTGGGCGCTGGTTCCGCAGCTTCAGCCCATGCGCGGCCTGGTGTTTGTCACGCTGTTCATGGTTCTTCTGGCCGCCTCGGCGGGAGTGCGGGCGGCCTCCGCGGGGCGTCCGTTCGAAGCGGCGGCATGGTTCGCGCTGGCGTATCTGCCGGCGCTGCAGCCGGTCTTCACGCAAAAATATGCGCTTCGCACGCTTGCCGTGACCGTGGGGCTGGCCACCCTGGCGTGGCTGGCCGTCCGGCTCTCGGCGAAACGCGGAGGGGTCTCGCTGGCTCTCGGCCTGGCGGCGTTCTTCGTGATCCCCGGCCTGGGCGGCGTGGTGAATTATCCAGCTCCGCACACGCCCGAGCTGGCGCAGCTTTCGGCCTGGGCGCGCGCTTCCACGCCGCCGGACGCCGTATTCCTTTTCGCCGATGCGGGACGCAGCCTCGACTCCGGCATTTTCCGCGCCGAAGCCGTGCGCGCCATCTACGTGGATTGGAAGGGCGGCGGCCAGGCCAATTACGTGCCCGGCTTCGCCGAACAGTGGTGGTTCCGCTGGCAACAGACCAATAGCAACCGGTTCAGGCCCTCGATGCTGCCGAAGTATGCGGCGCTGGGCATTCAATACGTGGTGTTGCAGCCCAACCGCCTCCCGCGGCCGCCGGTCTTCGAGAACGCCAAGTACGCGGTCTACGCGCTGGCGGGCGCCGGGAGGCCGGTGAAGTGGGAAGATTGCGGGCGCCGTCGGCGCAAGTCCGTGTGGGGGACTACGGGGCTGAGTGACTCGCGATTGGTGTTGGACACCCAAAATTGCCGCAGCGTTCCTAAAGTCCGACTTCGGCTGAGTTGCGGACGGTCAGACTACGTATGAGGCTGCGGCCACAGACATATGCCGCCTGGAAGAGATCCCAGAATCGCTGGGTGGCGATGGATTTCACTGTGGAGACGGCCACTCGCGAAGAAGGCCCTTCGCCGATTCGCTTTCCGCCTCGTCAAA
Source organism: Candidatus Altarchaeales archaeon (assembly GCA_963749405.1). Lineage (GTDB taxonomy): Archaea > Altiarchaeota > Altiarchaeia > IMC4 > QMZM01 > CAIYYO01. The sequence continues at coordinate 93,149 of CAVVMY010000013.1, forward strand.
AAGGAAATCGAGCTTGCCCGCGGAGGAGTCGGCATCCATCTGCTCGTCCCATCGCATTTGCTCGCGCACACGAAACCACTCGACGATGCGCCGGTATTCTTCCGGGGGCTGGCCATCGATGGCAGCCTCGATCTCCTCAACTCGGCTCATGCTTGGAGTCTATCACCATCCCGTACTGGGTTTCCTCCTGAACGCGCTAAACTGCTGAGTACGCGCCGTTCCGGCTCCTTCGGCCGCGGGTGGGGGCGCGGCGCCGGCGGCCCCGCGCGCCGGCAGGCGAAAGGGTGTTCGAGAACGCCAAGCCCGCTGCCTGCGCGCTGGCAGGCGCCGGGAGCCCGTGAAGTGGAGAATATGCCGCCTTTGGACGAGATCCTGCCCGCCATTCTCGAAGTCGCCCCCGGATTGCACGGGCTCGGCGCCTTTTCGGCGCGAGCGCTCGTAGCCACCGCCCGGCATGCACGTACCCGCGAAATCCGCCATTCCGCCGAGACCGGCTCGGGCGCCAGCACGCTGCTGTTCTCCCACCTGAGCCGCCGGCACACTGTGTTCGCACTGGACGGCGGCAGCGGGAGCGTCGCCAACGTGCGGCGCTCGGCGCTGCTGCGCCCAGGCGTTGTTACATTCGTGGAGGGGCCGACCCAGCTCACCTTGCCTCGCCATCGTTTCGAGGAGAAGCTGCAACTTGTCCTGATCGACGGACCCCACGGCTACCCGTTTCCCGATCTCGAATATTACTATCTCTACCCGCACCTGGAGCCGGGCGCCCTGCTCATTCTAGACGATATCCACATCCGCACGGTTCAAAACCTGTTCCGGTTCCTCCGCGCGGACGCCATGTTTCGCCTGGATGATGTGGCGGGAACCACCGCGTTCTTCACGCGCACCGGAGCGCCGGCCTTCGACCCTCTGGGCGATGCCTGGAATCGCCAGAACTACAACGCGCGGCCGCTGTTGCGCTATGCCTGGAAACAGCGCATATGGAGCCTGGCGCCGGATCCCGCGCGGCGGGCGTGGTCCCGGCTCAAACGGGGCATGGCGGCGCGAGCCGGGGCAGCCCGCGTGAGCATCCTCGCGCCTCGCTCCGGCGAGGTGGTGGGCGCCGCCGGCGTGGTCGAAGGGACCGCGGAACTGCCGGCGGACGGGCGCCTGTGGGTTCTGGCTCACCGCCGGGATGTGGACGGGTGGTGGCCGCAGGGGAGCGGGCCGGCTCTGCTCGACGGCGGAAAATGGAGCGTAGCGGTGAGATATGGGGACCCCGGGGACGCGGGCGGCGAGTTCGAAATCGCCGCGCTGATCGTGCGCAAACCGACGCACGACGTTTGGCTCGATTGGTCAGCCCGTCTCCGGGAAACCGGCGCCTTCCCTCCCGTGCAACTCCCGCAACCCGGGTTCGTGCTGGGAGAAGCCCGGCGGACCGTGAGAAGGGCGGCTTCGGAGGGTTAGGGCCTGAAGTCGCCCGCCGGACTTCTGGGTATTTTCGGGGCTACGGCGCGGGCTGCTCAGTCCCGGTCCAGGTCGTACGACAGAGCGCCCTGGACACAACTGAGGCATACCGTGATGCTCATGCCATCCGCCGTGTGGATCTCATGTGGCGTCTCATGTTCGCAGAATCGACAGTATAGGAGGATTCTCGGGCACGCCGTGGCTGCCGGAATTTGTTTCGCCGTTGTGCTCATTCACTTCTCCAGTCCGGATGCCGATTCCGCGACGACGCGGCGACTCTGGTCCCGCAAGTTCATCATCGACCCGCGGGGCTTGGCTTCACAGTTCTGCGCGTACCATCGGCGTACTAGGACGTTACGGGCAGTTCCGCTTCATGCCTTCTTTGCTGGGCGCAAGGCGACTACATGGGGCCGATCGTCAACCTGCCGGAGAGCGGGGCCCTGGTGAAGGTCAGGTTGATGAAGTACTGCGGAAGTGGGCATTCGAACCGGCCCGATTCGGCCGGCGGGGTGCTGTACAATGGGCCAATGCGACCGCTGCGATTATACGCCGAACGGGCATTCACGCTTGGCCTTCTGGCGGGGGCCATGCTGGTCGCGCAGAGCTCACGAGCGACCTTCGAGAACGACCAGGTGCTGATCAACGAGCGGCACGGCCAGCCGCACGACCACAAACTGAATCGCGTGATGATCTACTTCCAGGCCGGCGGGGAGGTGCTCCATTACCTGGACGGCAGGAACGTGACCCTCAAGTGGCAGGCTGGCGACGTCCAATGGAGCCCGGCCAGCGGGATGCACGTCTCGGAAGTCCCGGAAAGCATGAAGGTCGCGTCTGCTAATTCGGTGGTACTCGTCGATATCGGAATCAAGAAGGCGGGAGACCCCGGCAAAGTGGTGAGCACCGCTCTCGACCCGTTGCGGGTCGATCCCAAAGACTGCAAGTTGGAATTCGAGAACCCCCAGGTGCGGGTTGTCCGCGTCAAGATTGGTCCACGGCGGAGCGTGCCGATGCACGAGTACGTCCTCAGCCACGTCGTCGTTTACCTGACGGACCAGAACGTGCGCGAGACCTCGCCCGAGGGAAAGACCGAGGTCACCGAGCGCAAGGCGGGGGATTTCCGTTGGAGCGGCCCCTCCAGACTGAAGCTGGAAAACCTGAATGGCCAGCCGCTCGAACAGGTGGTCGTGGAGTTGAAGAACTGAATTCCGCGCCGGGTTTTCCAGCTCCGCAACGGACAACTGGCTTTCGCTGGCGCGCGGGCGGCGGGCCTTCGCGGCCTCATGCCCATTCCCGCGGGCGGCGCCTTCGATAGGTCCTATTGCTTCCCGGGCGGCCTTTGGGCCGGAGGCCGCGGCGCCTCGCCCGGCCTGTCGCCGGAGCCCGGAAACCCCTCGCCGCTGACCGGGTACTTCGTCTCGACGGTCTTCTGAAACTGCGGCTCCAGAGGCATCAGGCGGAACCCCACCAGCAGGCTTGCGTCACCGTACCAGAACTGCTGGTGAGAGATATTCCAGAAAGCGTAGCGCTGTTTGGCATCCGCGCCTTCCCAGTCGATCAAGCCCAATCCCATGCCGATGAGCTTGTTCTCCGTCAACTGGGTCTCCAGAGCCCGCCATGGACCTTCGCAGCCGGAATAGTCGAAGGGAGTGATGTAGAACTCCAGGATCAGCTTGCCGGATTCTCCGGGCTTGAAGCTGTAGTTGTACGCGTGCTCGGAATAGGGCGGATCGATGCCGTACTGCGGGCAGCCCCACTCCATCGCCCAGTTCTTGTTCGGACCCGGCGGAGTGAAGATGTGATAGTTCTGCGCGGTTACGCCGTGGGTCTGCCGCGAAGCTGTCTCGCGATCGATGCGGGGGTCGAGAACCGATGCCGACTTCCCCACCACGTCGGGAACGAAGATCTCGCGATGGTACTGGTCGATCAGCGGCCCGCCGGAAAGATCGCCGTCCACGACCACCTCGAAAATGTCGTTGTGCAATCCCGGCAGGGAGAAATCCCAGTAGCCTTTGTATGCCTCGTAGAGGAAATACAAGCGGTTCTCGCCCTTTACCCACCCAACCTTGATCTTCACATCCATTTTCTTCGGATCGTGGTTCAAGCCGTGGCCCTGTTCGGTGTCCATGAACTGGCTCATGGTGATGGCATAGTCATCCGGCACGATATTCCAGTCGTCCGGGTTCCCGTCGATGCGCGGCTTCATGCTGGCGGGGAATTGAAATACCTTGAACGTCACATCCTGCCGCTCGAGTGGCATGGCGGGGATGCATAGGAGCGCTATGAGTATGAAGATGGCGCCCATCGGTCTGCTTAGAGTCATGTTTCGTCGATACCGAAAGCGGATCCCATTGTCAAGACCATTTTTCAACCGAGTTTGGATTCCGCGGATTCTCGCATGCCCGAAAATAGAGGCGGCGGGGATACCAGCCGGGTGTGGGGAGGAGCGGGCGCCGGCCCCTTCCCGGGCCGCCGGAGCGGCTCAGGATGCCAAAAATGAGACAACGGTTCCAATGGAGGCGGCCGGATGTGTACAATCGAGGCTGATCGGGATTGCAGAACGGAAATCCGGTGAAAGGACCCACAACATATGAAGCGCCACGATGTGGATCGACTTGCGGAGGCCAAGTACCGCGATTGCGTTGACCAGACAATAGCCCGGCTGAAGAGCCTGCCTGGAGATGTCTGGCTTCATTTCGTCGGCGACATTCAAAGGGGCGGGTCTTTTCTTTTCGAAGAGGCTGATCGTCTGGTGGAGCAAACATGCCGGGAAGTCATTCGCTCCTGCTCCGAGCCCGAACTGAAACTGCTGTGGTTCGGTTCCGATGCGTTATGGGAGCACAATGCCAGATAATTCGTGTAGCCGCGCGGACTGGGAAGAAGGAGTGTTTAAGGAGTTGCATGAGCGTGTCAAGTATGCAGCCGGCGATGCGGGCCTGGATGGAGATGAAAAGGAAGAGCCAAGAGGGGATGAACCCGAGGAGAGCTTTCGCTTCGACGACGACGACCTGGTCTTCTTGTCGAAGGTTGCCCGGAGACTCGCGCCCCTGACGGCGCAGCCAAGCCTCGCCCCGGAAGAAGCTAAAGCGATCAGACGCGCAGTTGCGGCACTGAAGAAGTTGCCGGAGTTGACGCCCGGGATAAACGTCCAAATCGAAGTCGCCCACCGTATGGGGGGCGAAGGATTCAGCGAGAGCTACAGCTACGCGGTCAAGCTGGACCAGCAGCGAATTGAGATCAGTTCCAGTGGAAGCCAGTACGATCCCGCGGCTGGATCGAACTCCTTCAGCCTGGAGTCGCTCAAATGGTACGCCAATGGCCAAGCTGCGCATCGAGGGTAACAGGGACATCTGGCTGGAGCGGCTGGCCTATGCGCTGGCCCGCGACTACACCGTGAACGTAACGGACGCATCGGCGGCCAGTGCGCGGAAACAGGACAGTAATGGCATAGCGGATCGTTAAAGCCGAATTCAGCGCCGGGCTTCCGGAGGAAAAAGCAACTCGCACGATCAAAAGCTCGCGCTTGGGTATAGACTATTTAGGAGCCGGGAATCCAAGACGGGCATTCCGGTTGACCGGTTCGCCCGTTTCGGCTCTCCGCCCGGGGCGGGTTTTTCTACGTCCGGTCTCGTCCGGGAGGCAATGAGGGACGTCCCGGTTCAGTTCAGGGCCGCCGGCCACTACCGGCGGAGCAAGGGAGTGCAGACATGTCGATGAATCGGCGCAATTTTGTCCAGGGGACGGCCGGGGCCGCCCTCATCACGGCGCTAGGGGGGCCTGAATGGCTCCGGGGCGCAACGGCTCGGAAAGCGAGCGATGTCCTCTACCTCGGGGCGGATAAGGTGAAGGTGACCCGGCTCGCCATCGGCCTGGGTACGAACGCCGGCAACGTACAGCGCGAAATGGGACTCCAGGGCGTGGCCGACTACCTCAAATTCGCCTTTGACCAGGGGCAGTTCTTCTGGGATACGGCCGACGCCTACAAGACTCATCCCCATGTCAAGGAAGCCTTAAAAAGCATTCCGCGCGAGAAGGTGACGATTCTGACCAAGACGGACGTGCGCACGGCCGCAGACATGAAGGCCGGTCTGGACCGTTACCGGCAGGAACTGGGGACGGATTACATCGACATCGTCCTGCTGCACGGGATGCACACGCCCAACTGGCCGGATGAAATGAAGGGTGTGATGGACGTGCTTTCGGAAGCGCGTGAGAAAGGCATGGTGCGCACTCACGGCGTATCCATCCATTCCCTCGAGGCGCTCCAGACGGCCGCCAAGACGCCCTGGTGCAAAGTGCATCTGCAGGGCATCAATTTCGCCGGTGTGAGGATGGACTCGACCGACCCGGCTGTTATCGTGGCGGCGCTGCGCCAGTCGAAAGCGGCAGGCAAAGGCGTTATCGGCATGAAGGTGCTCGGTGAGGGCCGCCTGCTGGATCGCATGGACGAATCGCTGCGCTTCGCGCTCGGGCTCGAGTGCCTGGACTGCTTCACGATCGGAGCGGCGAACCGCAACCAGCTTGCGGAACTGATCCGGCGCATACCGCCGAATTCTCAGGCGGCCTGATCTCGCGCCTTCGATCGGCCGGCGTTTGAATCGATCTTCCGCTACCGGCGCTGGAGACGGCCGCCAACGGCGCGGCGGTGGACGCTATCCTTCCTTGGGCGGAGGCGGCAGCAGGCTCTCCACAATTCGTCCGAAGGCCACCATCCCCGGATCGTCGAGGCCGATCCCCTTGGCGCCGAACATGCGCGCCCGACCCTGCCGAAACTGCTGGTCGCGGAGTTGGTCCATCGCTTCGCCGATGGCGGCGACAGAAGCGGCCACGAGTCTCTCCGGATCGCTAAGGCCCTCAGTCGCCCGGCGCGCTGCTTCCACGGCATCCAGGACGGTCTTGTCACCGAGGCTGCCTTTTCCGCGATCCGCCATCGATTTCACGGCGGCGGCGAGCAGCGAAGCAATCTCCGTCCACGGGACAACCTGGTTCCCTTTGGTCAGCCTGGCGGCAGACATCAACCCGGTCGCGAGAAGAGTGCCGTACGTGGACGCCGAGACGCTGGTGAACGCCTGAGCGCACTTGAGCAGCGCCATGCCTACGTCGCCCGGAAGGTTGGCGGCTTCACCCGTCAGGCGTTCCGAGGCCCGCAGCATATTGACGCCGAGATCGCCGTCGCCGATCGCGCCGTCCAACGCGTTGAGTTCGCCGGCGCAAAGCCGCATCTTCTCCGAGAAACGGTCAATGGCCCAGCGAAGAGAAGCAGTCGTGAGTCCCTGTCCGTCACTTCACACCCTCAGAAAAGGACAATCACAGGGAGCCAATAGCAGTTTCTCCAGTTCCGCGTCCAGCTTGCAGAATGTGACCGACATTCCCGCCATCTCCATCGAGGTCGCGTAGCGGCCGACGAGCGGAGCCACGATGGCCACTCCGAGTCCCCGGAGCCGCCGTTCGACGTAGCGGTAGACGATGTACAACTCCTCGAGCGGCGTGGCGCCCAGGCTGTTGGCAGAGCACCGACACGCGGTCGCCGGAGTGTGAGCGGCATGTCGGCCAGCAGCATCCCGAGCATCTCTTCGGCGGTCTCGTCGGCCGTCCGGAGAACCCCTCGCCGGACGCCCGGCTCTCCGTGGATCCCCATGCCGATTTCCATTTCGTCTTCCGCAATCGTAAATGTCGGACGCCCGGCGGCGGGCACGGTGCAGGGGGTGAGCGCCACGCCCGCGGTGCGGCAAGCGTCGGCGGCCTTCTGGGCGGTCGCCGTAACGGAGTCGAGGTCCGCCATCGTATCGGCTTTGGCTCCGGCGATCTTGAAGCAGTACACCATTCCGGCGATGCCACGGCGCTTGGAGCGCTCCTGGGGACCCGCGCTGGCGACGTCATCGGCGACACGCACCGTGGTTGTCCGGACATCCTCCATCTCCAGGATTTCACCCGCCATGTCGAAGTTCATGTTGTCGCCGCCGTAATTGCCATACAGGCGCAGCACGCCCGCGCCCCCGTTCGCCGCGCGGATCGCATCCGCCATCAAGTCCACCCCCGGCGACGCGAACACGTCCCCGATGGCGCAGGCATCCAGCAGTCCCGGCCCAAGGTAACCGGTGAACACCGGCAGATGTCCGGAACCTCCGCCAGTGACAATGCCGACTTTCCCCTTGATGGGAGCGTCCGGCCTGACGATCACACGTCCTTCGGCTCCGATTCGTTTGTAATACCTCGGATGGGCGGCGCAAAGCCCTTCCAGGGTCTCGTTAGCATAATCGAGCGGGTTGTTCAGGATCTTCTTCATTGCCTAAACCTCCTTGCGATCTGATGCTTTGCTTCATTCGATGCCGAGCTTTTCTTGAATCTTCTCCAGCGAGACCCCTTTCGTCTCCGGCATGACCGTCAGCACCCAGACAAGCTGGCCGACCATGCATAGAGCATAGAAGGCGAAGGCCATCCAGCCGGCGGCGGCGGCAATGATCGGAAAAGTCCACGAAATCGCGGCGTTCATGGTCCAATGTGTGAAACTGCCCAGCGCCTGACCGCGCGCGCGAACGCGATTGGGGAAGATCTCGCTGATGAAGACCCAAATGACGGCCCCCTGTCCAAAACCGTGCGCTGCGATGAACACCAGCAGGCTGACCAGGAGTAGCGAGCCATGCACGTGAAAGTAAAACGCATAGGCCGCACCCACGAGACCGACAATGTAACCAATGGAGCCGACGATCATGAGCTTGCGCCGGCCGATGCGATCAATAACGACCATCGCCAGCATCGTGAAGACCAGCATGGTGAAGCCCACGACAACCGACTGCAACAGTGCGGATTCAACGCCGGTGCCGGCCATCTTGAAGATGGACGGCGTGTAGTAGAGCACCGCATTAATGCCGGAGAGTTGATTGAAGGCGCCAATCGCCACGGCCAGCATAATGGGTTTGAGATAACGGCGGCAATAAAACGGTTCGCGTAGGCTGTGGTGCGCCAGGTCCATCGAGTGTTGAATCTCGCGAATTTCATCCTCCACGCTGCCGGTGTCCGAGCCGCAGCGTTCGAGCACTGTGCGGGCTTCATCCAGGCGGCCGCGCGCGACAAGCCAACGCGGGCTTTGCGGAGTGAGAAAGATCAGCAGAAAGAACACTGCCGAGGGTGCTGCCATGACGCCGAACATCCACCTCCACTCGTGCTCGCCGAGGTGCAGTCCTCCGATCATGTAGTTCGAGAGGTACGCCAGCAGGATGCCGAACACGACGTTGAACTGCGTGATCGCCACCATACGCCCGCGGTAGTAAGCCGGCGAAATCTCCGCGATGTAGAGCGGCGAGACGACCGACGCTCCGCCCACTGCCAACCCGCCCAGGAAACGGAAGAGCAGGAACGACCACCAGTTCCACGAGAGTGCACAACCCAGCGAAGAGGCGAAATAGATCACGCCCAAGAGCGCCAGCGCGCCTCGTCGTCCGAAGGCGTCGGCAAGACGTCCGGCTCCGATCGAGCCGATGATGGTGCCTATGAGCGCGCTGGCGACAGTAAATCCGAGCAGGTTGTCGCTGAGGGAAAACTTCGCACGCAGCGCTTCCGTGGTGCCGGAGATGACGGCAGTGTCGAAGCCGAACAGCAGACCGCCCAACGCGGCCACGAGCGCGCAGCCGAGCAAATAGAGATTCAGGGGCTGTTTGAGGGCGCTCGGTTTAGCTGCGCCCATGTCATGGATTTTGTGCATAAGCTTTTGATGTCAAACGGGTTGTGCTGGAAGAACAGGTGCCCCCGTCCAGGGGTGCGAGCGCCGCCCGTGCCCGTGCGAGTTCTTGAAACGCTGCCGCCGCGGCAGCCAGTTCCGTGAATTGTCGTCGGTGCATTTTCGCACCATCCACCTTACCGCAATTCTTCCGGTCGGGAGTAGAGCTTCGCCTCGGTGCCATTCCATCGCCTTTCCCGCTCCCGCCGCTTTGAGTTGATACTCTTGAGGAGGAGGGCGAAAGGGAACGAAGTCTCGCCAGGCGCGCAATCGGGCCATGAGAGTTCTTCTGGTTTCCTCGAATACCGAAAGGACGGCCATCATCCCCCTGCCGCTTGGCCTGGCATTTGTTGCTGGCGCCTGCCGGCGGGCCGGCCATGAAACCGCCCTGCTGGACTTGATGTCCGAGCGCGATGCGATACCGGCGCTCCGGAAGCGCATCGAAGAATTCCGGCCCGGCGCGATCGGCATTTCGGTGCGCAACATCGATGACCAGAACATGGCCAGCCCGAAGTTCTTGCTGCCGGCGGTTCGCGAGGTCGTGACGGTTTGCCGCAGGCTATGCGATGCCCCGATCATCCTGGGCGGCCCCGGCTACAGCATGTTTCCGGAGAGCGCGCTGCGGTTCCTCCAAGCCGACATGGGAATCCGGGGCGAAGGGGAAACCGTGTTCCCCGCGCTGCTGGAGCGGCTGGAGAGCGGCTCCGACCCGTATGGCCTGCCCGGCGTTTACCTCCCCGGCCATCCTCCGGCGGATGTGACCTTCAGCACCAGCCTGGAGGATCTGCCACTGCCCGAACCCGAGCTTTGGCTCCCGACCACGCGGCAGAGCCGCGATTTCTGGATACCCGTCCAGGGGAAGCGCGGCTGCCCGATGGGCTGCAGTTTCTGCGCCACCAAGCTGATCGAGGGCACGCATATTCGCAGGCGGTCGCCGGAGAGTATCGCTCAGTGGATGGAGCAGGTTGCGGCGCACGGCTTCCGCAACTTCTGCGCGGTGGACAACACGTTCAATATTCCGCCTTCTTATGCCAAGGGGCTTTGCCGGGAGATCATCCGGCGGGGCCTGGATGTCAACCTGTGGTGCATCGTGTATCCCAAGTGGGTGGATCGCGAATTGGTGGAGTTGATGGCCAGAGCCGGCTGCCACGAGGTCAGTCTCGGGTTTGAAAGCGGGTC
>CAVVMY010000014.1:0-15747 GCA_963749405.1 Candidatus Altarchaeales archaeon
ATCTATGAAAACACCTTTTTTATTTTATTATGATTCATTGTTTTTATTCTCCTCTCTGCCTCTTTTCTGTGGCTTATTAACCATTCATCTATCCGCGCTCTTTTCTTTTCAGGAATTTCTTGGCGCATTACGTGTTATTCGTTTGTTTTAAGGGTTACATAACCTCAGTCATTTTCGCGACCTCTAAATCACGGGTCAGAAAAAGTTCGAGGCTCTTGCTCTTCCCTTTTTGTTCTTGCGTAAGATTGATATTGCGTTCCTCTTGTGAGCATCCAATAAACCGATACCGTCGACTCTCTTGCAACCGCAACTATTGCCTTGTTTTTTCCTTTCTTTTCCAGTCGGAGGTATAAATCCCGGGGTTTCCCAGGCACCTTCACCGCCTTTTTGGCGGCCTGCACCATCGCATACTTCATAAGGCGCCTACCGGGTATTACTCTTCCGTGCCGGGCCGTATTCCCCGACTGATACGTCGAAGGCACCAGTCCAGCATAAGAGCACAGCTTCCCTGGCGTAGGGAATCTCTTTATATCCCCTATCTCACTTAACAATATAATCGCGTAAGTGATCCCTATGCCCGGCATGGTTTTCAATAGCTGTATCTCCGGATAATTCCGGGTCCTGCTCTCCATCTCCTCATCAACCTTCTTGATTCTGTGGTTCAATTCGTCTATGAGTTCCAGGTCCTGGTCCACTATCAGGCGGCTGCCTTCCCGGAGTTCCATAGAGGATAGCGTCTCTCTTCCTTTCTTGCCGAAGAGGTCGCTGTATTCGTTTGTTATTCCTTCTTTTACCAGGACTGCGTGTATCCGGTTCTTGAGCGCGGTTCTCTGATGCACCAGGGACACGCGATGGGATACAAGAGACCTTAGGTCTCTTATCTCCTTGTCCGGGATATAAGCTTGGGGAATCAAATCCGCCTTCAAAAGCTCGGCCAGAATCCGTGAATCAATCTTATCCGTCTTTATCCTGGCCGAAGCAATAGCCTTAACCCTCAGAGGATGGGCTGCGACCACTCCAAAGCCTTTTTCTTTCAAGTAATCATACAAAGGCAGCGAGTAAGGACAAGCCTCTACGACCACCTTACTGCCCAAAGTCAACTTCTCTTCCAGCATCTTAAAACCCGTCTGCGTGTTAGGGAAAAAAACCTCCCTAACACCCGATTCATCAATCAACGTCCCATTACACCTTACCTTATGTGTATCCGCTCCAACATACATAACGCACCTCCGAAAAGCTACATATGCAACAATGTAACTATTCGCGAGGTGTTTTCATATCGTCATTTTGTTCTGTAATTAATAATGTATGCTTGAATATAAAAACTTCGCTTTTAACGCCTATGCCGGGGGGAGTTGGCAAACGATAAGTATTTATAGATAATATGCCTATATTTAATTATTATCACATATACAAGTGTATTTATTAGTATGTATTATATATAAAAATTTCTAATATGAGGTGAATAAAATATGAATAAAAAACTTTTAAAAAGAATTATGACTATGGAAAGGAGTACGGCGCTATTTTTAATGGCCATTATATTAATCAACACAGCTAGCATGGCGTTTGCGAACGGAACTAACGGGTCAGCTACAACTGCAGGAATTTCAAACAGAATCAACTGCGTCCTATGTAACCTGGCTGACTTGATATTCCTTACAGCAGGGGCAATAGCAGCCTTAGTCATCCTTATGGGCGGTCTCAGATGGGTTACCTCTGCGGAAGACCCGGGAGCGAGAAATGCTGCAAAAACCACCATAATCAGCGCATTCGTTGGATTGATAATAATCATGCTGGCAGTATTCATAGTATCCCTAGTGGTAGGCAATCTACTTGGGTCAAATGCAGTAAATCCCCAAAAATGGCTAATCAGTGGATGTACCACATTATGTAGCAGCTTTGCAGCAGCATAATGGGAATATCATATTAGGGGTTTTATTCTACTCCCCTCTTTTTCTTGTTTTTTCTATTTTTACTTTTTCTTTTCCTTATCTTCTTTTTATATCGGATTTTCAGATATATTTATATCTGCTCGTGTTAATTTCTAATTATTATCTTTTAATATAAAGATGCCTTATAAGATTCCCTCGGATATCAGGTATGAAGAAAGGCTGTTTGGGCCTTTGACCATTAAGCAGTCAGTTTATGCCCTGATAACCGCTATATTGGTGATCTTTCTTCTCTTCTTTGCCAAGCTGGATTTTGTTATTCAGATACTCCTGGTCATGGTCGTCGTTCTTCTGGGTGTCGGCTTCATAATGTTTAATCTGGATACTTATCTTATCAATTATGTCTTTTTCATGAGGGAGAAGAAGGAGACTTCCTGGATTTCTCCTGCCGCGCGCAGGCTTATGGAGATAAAGTCTATACGCGCAGATGCCGTATTCCTCAAAGACAGCCGTGTTCTCGGGGTTGTCAAAGTCAAGCCCATCAACTTCGGGGTACTGGGCAAAGAGGACCAGGACACGGTCATATATGGTTTTTTGGAGTTCATCAATTCCCTGAATTTCCCGGTGCAGATCGTGATGCGTTCCGTTAACCTTGATTTGAGCGATTATCTTTCGGCTCTTAAGAGGCGTATTGTTCAGAGGGATGATAAGATGTCGCTTGCGTATTATGAGCATTTCTCTGAGTACATGTTTGATTACATTAAGACTAATAAGATAAATGATCGTTTGTTTTATATTATCATTCCGGCTAAGAGGTTTGGGGATGAGACGAAGACTATTTTGAATCTTGAGGATAGGTGTAAGGCGGTTATTGAGACGCTTTCTTTGTCGGGTATTGTTGCTGAGCGGCTTGGTAATAAGCAGCTTTTGAATATGTATGCTTCTTATTTTACTGAGTCTTTTAAGCTTGATGAGGAATTTGTTTCGCCTATTACGATGTATAGGCGTATGTGGTCTGAGGCTCCTAAGCAGTATTATCATGTCAGGGAGGATATTTAGGTAAAATGGCTTCGTCGTCCAGTTCGTCGCTGAAGATTCCTGACAGCATCTCTGTCTTGCTTTTCGGGAAGAAGAAAAAGAAGCCTGGTGTGGGCAGTAAACCTGGAGAGGGCGTGCCTGAGGGGGCGCAGGCTGAGGGAGGGAGTTCTGGAGGAGGGGGAAAATGCTGGGAACTATGTGGATTACGAAGATAAGCTCATCGAGTATCTGACTTCTCCTTCTACTATCATAAAGCATACGGATGATATCCAGATAGACAAGTATCATAGGATAATTGCTGCTATCAATTATCCGCGGCTTGTCGAACCTGGGTGGCTTACCAGGCTTATCGAGATGAACTTGGACTTCGACTTGTCTATTCATATCGCTCCCTATTCTATTGAGTCCACAATAAAGCTTCTGGATAACGAGATAAAGAAGCAAAAGACTGATTTGTATGCGCTGAAGGCTGAGGGAAAGATTGTTCCCCAGGCTCTGGTGCAGAAGCACGACGACACGAAAGCGCTGCTTGAAGCCATCCAGAACGGAACTGAGAAGATGTTTACCATGAGCCTTTACATAGATGCCAAGGCCCATGACAAGAAGGATCTTGAGAAGGTTTCCAGCTTGATAAAGTCGAAGATGAGTTCTATCATGGTCACGCCTAAGGTCCCGTCTTTCCAGATGTATAAGGCTCTGCGGTCTGTTTTGCCCATACAGATGGATGAGCTTGCAATCACGAGAGAGATAACTTCTTCGGCTGCGTCTGCATGCTTCCCTTTTGCGATAACGTCGCTTGAGCACCATGCTACCGGCATCCTTTTAGGGTTCAACCAGGTAAACAGCATACCTATAATTATAGACCCATTCGAGCTTTCCAATCCGAATATTTTAGTTCTTGGAACGTCTGGCGGAGGGAAAAGTTACACAATTAAGCTGCTGCTTATGAGGGAGTTTTTGGAGGGAGTAGACATAAACGTCATAGACCCCCAGGCAGAGTACACCGACCTTGCCGTGACATTCAAAGGCAAGACCATCAGGATATCCCCTGATTCCGACAGCATCATTAACCCAATGGACCTTATGGGTCAGCCGCTGGAGGAAAAGAAACTATCTCTTTTGGCGTTTTTCCGTGTCTTGCTTGGAGAGTTGAATGAAGGACAGAGGGCCATCCTCGACGATGCCATTGACAGCACCTACGAAGACATGGGCATCAGTAAAGACCCTAAGACCTGGGTACGCAAACCCCCAACCCTGGAGAATCTCTATGACCACATAATGCCTCTGACAAGGTCCGAGAAAGATATTATCTATAAACCGGCAATGGCCATCGTCAACAGACTCAAAGGATATGTATCCGGGCCCATGAAATTCCTGAACCAGCAGACAAAAATCGAATTGGACAACCGAGTCGTCACCTTCGACGTAAAAGACATACCCGACGTCGGCAAAGGCCCTATCATGTTCCTGATACTGGAATACGTCTACAACCAGATGAAGAAAAGCCGTAAAAGAAAGGTACTGGTCATCGACGAAGCCTGGAGCATATTCTCAGCAGGAGAAGAAGGAGAATACATATTAAAGCTGGTAAAGACCTGCAGAAAATTCAACCTCTCGCTGACCATGATCACTCAGGACGTAGAGGACGTACTCACATCCAGAGCCGGGCGTGCCGTCATGACCAACACCGCAACCAAGATACTGCTGAAACAGGACACCACAGTCATCGACGCCATCAGCGAGAAATTCAAGCTAAACGAAGCAGAGACCAGATTCCTCAGAATCGCAACAGTGGGAAGCGCTCTACTGATTGCTGAGAACCTGCGTGTCCCTATTCATATACAGGCTTCGCCTGATGAGCACAAGATACTGACCACGAAACCCGATGAGCTTCTGGCCATGTCCAAGAAGACCGGGCCCAATATAAGCAGGGAGATGAAGCCTGAATTGGACATAACCGATGTGGTGCAGAACAAGACGAAACTGACCAATGAACAGATAGATGCTTTGGAGGATATCGGCTTCACCGAGGCTCGCGTAGACTCTTTGGAAGGGACAAGCGAACTGTTCATCATAAAGAACGAAACAGATGAAACGGATGAGCACTTCGTCACACAGCACCTCCTACTGGAAGAAATAAAGAAATACACTGAAAAGGTACTCATCCACTACACGAAGCTTCCGGACGTTACGTTCGAAACCGCAGACGGAAAGCTCGTAGCAATAGAAGTCATCGCAGACGTCTCCCTGAAGGCAAACATCGAAGCAATGGAGGCCAAGCTTCCCATACTGAAAAAATACAACGACTACTTCTACGTAGTCAAAGACCCGGCACTCAGGAAATACGAAAGCTTCGGCGAAATACTGACCAAATCCCAGGCACCCGTGAAGATCAAATCTTACTTCGGCTCCTCAGGCGAACAATCAGAGGAAGAGGAGGAATCTGAGGAGGAAAAACCCCAGAGCTAAAGACAATAAAATATCGCCGAGTTATGCCTGATTAAAGACAGGAAAAAACCAGATAAAAAACCTGAGAGATGGATGACGATTTCGACAAGTTCTGGAGCGAACTGGAAAAAGAAAAACTCCTCGGCATAGACCCCGAAACCCTTAAAAAGGTTCTGACTAGGCTTGTCTCTGAATACGGCCTACAGCTTAAAGGCATAGAAGAAGCAGAGCAGAAAAGCCTTATCTCCTCTTCGGCCGAAGCCCCGGGAGACCTTGTACTAACGTCCACGGACAAACTGGGCAAAGAGGTAAAGACCCTGGCAAGGATCGAGAAAGGAAGCACGGGCGTGGATAAAGACGACGTAGAGGATCTCTACTCGGACATGGTGGATTCGGGTTCGCTGAATGCGATACTCCTCACGAATTCCTATTTTACCAAGGAGGCCAAGGATTTTTCGCAGGGTACGCCTCTGCGCCTCGTAGACCGCAAAGAGCTCTCAGACTTAGTCTATGAAATAGAGTCTATACGGGTGCAGAGGGCATTTGTCTCAGACATAGACGACACATATGTCACGAAGTATTTCCGCACAAAGCTCAAAAACAAGCTGACAAACCGCATACTGAAGCTGAAAGACACCATAAACGAAATAGACCGCAGATACGTGCCCATCGCCTTTTTCACGATAAAAAAAGTCCAGGAGACCGTGGAAAAAAGAGAACACGCATACATAGACCTGACAAACGGGGAGCTATATTACATAGACGAAGGAAAACTGATGAAGACCGACATCGTAAAGAAAATACTTGAACTCCCGCAGGAACCAAAAAAACAACTGCTGGATCTCATGGAACAAGGAGCGCTCCCACTCGACCACATGCACGGAAAATCCCTGGACATCCTCTTAAAAAAAGGACTGGTAGAAGTCTATGATCAGAGGAGAACAGGAGGCTTCGGAAATGAAGTAGCTTCTCTGTTTTCTTTCATAGTTGCGGAAGTATCAGAGCCCTTGATAAGGCGCGGAGAGTATGGCCCAGGTGTAACTACGCAAGTCAACCAATTCGTGGAGTCGGGAATAAAGGTGCCTCCTTTTGATCATCCCTATAATCTGGAGTATTTCATAGAGGCCAGTAATGCAAGCGAGGGATTTGACCCGGATGCCGTCAAATACACGCCTGAGGAGGTGGCAGAGGTGCTTTCAAAGATGACCGGCGGAGAGGCCAAGTTCAACTACTACGTCTATTTTCCATATTATGTGTGCAAATACTCTGGGCCGCAGGGGGTAAAATATGAGCGTATTTCGTCGCTGAAATTCAAGGACTTCTTCCCAAAAGCCAGTGAATATAATGCCTTTTATCATATAATAGACAAGTTCCCGGATTTGCCTTATCTCCTCCTGGCCTTTCTCTATATTGGCTACATAGGTTACACCAAGACAGATGTGATGGTTGTAACTCACATATTTTCTTCCACCCTTTTATATGTGACACTTGCCATAGCCGTAGGAATAGTACTCAAAGGGGTGTTCAGGACACAGCGGACTACGCCCTTTTACGCGACCCAGGACTATGGGATAAAGGTCTTCAGATACGGCTTCCCGTCTCTTCACAGCCTGGCATCCAGCGGAGCAGTTTCTTTTGCTTACTTCATAAACCCGCTTGGGCCGCTTCTCTCAGTCCTTATGCTGCCCATAGCCGTGACCTATATCTATTCAAGGATGCGGATAGGCGCCCACAGCAGTATAGACGTCATCGGCGGAGCGATAATAGGCTTCTTTTTAGGTATAATATCAGGTATCCTGATACTCGGAACAAAGCTTCCTGACATTGTAGAAATAATCCTATCCCTTATCATGGCCGTTGCACTGATAGTCTCCATCCTGGCAAGGGTTAAATATATGCACTAAACTAATTTTCTATACCATGGATGATTTTTCCAAGCTGATGTTGGAGGGAAAAAGCGTAGAAACGTTGACGCAGGCTAAACCAGAAGACATAGGCTCTATGATAGCCCTTGGCACAGCGCTTGCCGAGAGAAACGACACGGAGTCCATAAATAAAGCCGTGCTGATATACAAAAAAATCACCCAGTTGAAGCCAGAATACGCCCCGGCGCATAATAATCTAGGGTTTCTGCTGCAAAAAGACGGAAAATATGATGAAGCGGAAAAAGAATACAAAGAAGCCCTGAAACTTGATTCAAACAACGCCGACGTGCATTACAATCTCGGAGCCCTCCTGCAGGGACAGATACGCTACCCTGAAGCCGAAGACGAATATAAGAAGGCAATAGAACTCAACCCCGGGAATTCTGAAGCCCACTACAATCTGGCGACTCTCATGCACGAACAGATACGCTATGAAGAAGCAGAAGCAGAATATTCAAATACTATACAGCTGAACCAGGATTCAGCAGATGCCTACTACAATCTGGGGCTGCTTATGCAAAAATTCAAGAGATTCGAAGAGGCAGAGAACATGTACTGCAAGGCATTGAATGCCGACGCAAGCATGTCCTCCGCACACAACAACCTGGGGCTGCTGTTACAAAAAAAGAAAAAATACGGAGAAGCAGAGAAAGAATACCGCGAGGCAGTAAAAATAGACCCCTCAGCAGCAGACATCCACTACAACCTGGGAACGCTGCTGCAGGAGCAAGAAAGAAACCAGGACGCCGAAAAAGAGTACAGAATAGCAATAGGGATGCACTCCAACCACGCTGAGGCACACACAAACCTGGGAGTGGTGCTGCATCACCAGAAAAAATACGGAGAAGCAGAGATAGAATACAGGAAAGCGCTCAGCATATCACCAGAAGAAAAAGAGGCAGCAGAGAACCTAACGATGCTTCTCGCAGAGGTAAATAAAGAAAAAAGATCAAATACTCTGGCCTGAAGGCAAGATCCCCTTTCAGGGGATTATGCCCAAAGAGGGCTTCGCCCTCTTTCGGGCCGGAGTATGTGCCCTCCGGGCATGCCCGTAGGTGCATCCAAAGATGCATGTGCCTGGCTGGCATGCATCCTCTTTGGATGCACTTTAGGCACATGCACCCTTTGAGTGCAATTTGTAATGAAGCAGCATGAAAAAACAGCTTACGTCGACGGATATTTTCTTCCTCGCATCAGAGTTGAATACGCTTCTTGTCTCCGCGAGGATAGACAAGGCATACCAGCTCGGAGAAAAGGAGTTAAAGCTCAGACTCTACGCACAGGGAGCAGGATCCCTTGACCTGGTCATAGCGCCTGATTACTTATGCGTCAGCCGCTTTCCCCGTAAGGCGCCTGAGACGCCTTCTGCATTTGCAATGCAGCTGCGCAAGAACCTGGGAGGAGCCTACATAAGAGAAGTAAAGCAGCACGGCTTCGACCGCATAGTTGAGTTTTCGCTGGAAAGAGAAGGAAAAAAATTTGTCCTGGTAGTCGAGCTTTTCAGCAGCGGGAACGTTCTGCTCTGCGACGTTGACGGAAAGATACGGGGTCTCCTGGAGTGGCAGAAATGGAAGGACCGGAAACTCGGCGTAGGGCAGAGATATGAGTATCCTCCGGCTGCGAAAGACCCTTTCGGGATGGATTTTGCGGCTCTGCGGGTAATCCTGTCGTCTAAGGAGAAAAAACTTGTCTCAGTCCTGGCAACTGACGCAGGCTTGGGCGGAACCTATGCAGAAGAGACTTGCATCCTCTGTGGGATAGATAAGGACAGGTCTGCGAAAGACCTGAGCAACAGCGAAATGGATGCCGTATATGATGCCTTTTCCCAAGTCAGAAAGTCGATAAGGGAAGGCCCGTCAAGTCCTATGATAGCGTATATGGACGGGAAAGCAGTCGACGTCGTCCCATTGGATCTAAGGGTATATGCAGGATATGAAAAGAAGGCTTTTGTCACATTCAACGAAGCCGTTGACGAATATTTCAGCAGAGAAGAATTTGCAAGAGAGCAGAACACTGCCGAAGAAAAGTTCTTAAAGGAACAAAAGAAACTCGAAGGCATAGAGGCCAGGCAGAGGGAGATAATCGGGCGGTTCGAAAAAGATGCGTCGGAGTTCCAGGAAGCAGGCGATCACATATACCAGAATCGTGAAGCAATCGAACAGATAATAGATGCCGTTAGAGATGCCCGCAGCAAAGGCTTTTCGTGGGAGGAGATTTCCCTGAAACTTTCCGGTAGAGAAGTGAACGGGCTGAAGGTGCTGGCAGTGGGCAAAGACGGTTTTGCTTCCTTGTCATTGAAAAAATCCAAGTAGGTGCGTATGATTTTAATCTCTCATCCAAGTATTAACTACCATGTACGACGTTATCATCATAGGGGGCGGGCCGGCAGGCATGACGGCGGCTATATACGCGGCTAAAAGGGAGATGAAAACCCTCCTAATCGAAAAAGGCCAATTCGGCGGATACATGCTCCTCACAAATAACATAGAGAACTACCCGGGTTTCCTGAAAATATCTGGAAGCGAGCTTTCAGAGAAGATGGAGGAACAGGTACGCAGCCTGGACGTGGACATCGTCAGCGCCGAAGCAACCAAACTGCATCTTGCGGGCAAGACAAAAAAAGTAGAGACCACGGAGGGCACTTATGAAGGAAAAGCAGTCATACTTACCGTGGGCGGAGGCCATAAGAAACTGGAGGCAAAAGGTGAAAAAGAGTCTCACAGGCCGCGGGGTAAGCTATTGCAGCACATGCGATGCCCCGTTCTTCAAAGGAAAAACAGTCGCCGTAGCAGGAGGCGGAAACTCTGCCATCTCGGATGCGCTGTATCTGAGCGATATTGCAAAGAAGGTTTACATCATCCACCGAAGGGAGGCGCTGCGCGCCGAAGAGGCAAGACAGGGCGAACTACGCAAAAAAGGCATCGAAGTATTACTTAACACAGGGATCGACGAGATAACAGGCGACAAATCCGTGAATGCCCTGTTGATAAGAAACCTTGCAGACAACAAGGTCAGAAGGCTCTCAGTAGATGGAGTCTTCATATCCATAGGCACCATACCTCACTCCGAACTGGCAAAGGATGCTGGAGTGAAACTCGACGATAAAAACTTCATAAAAGTAGACAAAAACAAAGAGACCAATATAGAAGGCGTGTTCGCGGCAGGAGACGTAACAGGCGGAGTGCTGCAGATATCCACAGCAGTAGGGGAAGGCTGCACAGCCGCCTTAAGCGCCTATAAATACGTGAAAAAACCCTACTGGGGAACAGAATAAATTTACCCGAATAATCAGAATAAGCTGCTATTCTTCCAGTTCCGATTCGACTGCGGACTGCCCCTAACCTTCCTCGAAGTCTTGGCAAAGACCCACACCGGAGCCCTTTTGCGCTTATTGTCTTCTTTGATCAGTATGGTTTTCTTGCCTGTTGTTTTGTTTCTGGCCATGCTCTCACCGGATGTCGGATGTCTAATTATTTTGGACTGGGGAAATATAAGGCAGAAAAAGCATTTAGACAGCTAAGGGCAGTATCGTAAGGGAGTTTCTCATCTTGTCTATGATCTCTTTCCCACCTATGAAAGAGTGCTCCAGGACGTCTACCAGTGTTTCTGCCGTGACTATTTTTATCTTGCCTTCATGCCTTTTCTCCAGCATTACGTCGTTCTCATTGCTCTTGGGTATTATAACTGTTTTCAGGCCTGCTTCTATTGCGGCTTCCACTTTGGGGGTGACACCGCCTACAGGCAGTACCTCTCCTCTCACAGTCAGGGAGCCT
This sequence comes from Candidatus Altarchaeales archaeon, assembly GCA_963749405.1. GTDB lineage: Archaea > Altiarchaeota > Altiarchaeia > IMC4 > QMZM01 > CAIYYO01. The sequence continues at coordinate 11,077 of CAVVMY010000014.1, forward strand.
GTCATTGCGACGCTCTGATCGACTGGCACGTTTTTGAGTGCTGATATTACTGCTACTGCGACGCTGACGCTGGCCGAGTCTCCTTCGACGCCTTCGTAGGTCTGCAGGAATTGAACGAATATGTCGTATTTCTCTTTTATGTCTTCGCCGTATGCCTTCATGATGACTGCGGAAACGTTCAGGACTGCTTCTTTGGCGATGTCTCCAAGCTTGCCGGTCGCTATTATCTGGGATTTCTCCCCGCCTACCGCAACCTCTGCTTCGATTGGGAGAACTGTTCCGGCATCGCCTCTGACCGCAAGCCCGTTCACGCGCCCGACCTTCTCTCCCTCGGTGATGAGGACATTATATTCCTTCCGGCGGATTGTGTATACGTCGCCCATCTGCTGCTCAAGAGTCCTTGCAGAATACTTACCGTCGATTACGTCCTCCCTGGAAACATATGAGTGCTTTTTCTCGGAAGCAATGTCCCCTGCCGCCCGAATCAGGCCGCCAAGGTCTCTGAACTTAAGAGTCAGTTTGTTCTTCATCCCGGCCCGCCTCTTAGCTTCCAGTATGATCTCCTCGCATGCGTCTTTTGTAAAATGAGGGATTTTCCCATCTCTTTCCACTTGCTGGGCTATGAATTGCACTATCCTTTTGCGGTTACTGTCTGTGTCCTCCATCAGGTCTTCCATGTATATCTCGTAGCCGTAACCCCTTATCCTCGACCTCAGGGCAGGGTGCATCTGCTCCATTATGTTATAGTTGCCTGCTGCGACCAGTATGAAATCGCACGGGACAGGATCCGTCATGACCATCGCGCCTGAGCCTCATCTCGCTTCTGCCGGTTATGGGTAACTGCTTTTCCTGCAACGCAGTTAGGAGGTCCTGCTGGGACTTGCCGAGGGCTCCGATCTCGTCTATGAATAGTACTCCCTTATTGGTTTTGTGTATGAGCCCTGAGACCACCCTCAGATGGGCTGGGGTGCCCAGGCCCCCGCTTTGGAGGGGGTCGTGTTTTATGTCTCCGAGAAGTGCCCCGGCATGTGCGCCTGTTCCGTCAAAGAAGGGCGCAAGCTTCTTGGATGAGTTGTCGACTATGAGCCTTGGCACATTGGATTTGCTGCCTCCGAACATCATGCCCCGGAAATTCATACCAGAGAAAAGCAAAAACATCGCCCCCAAACCCATTACAAGGATGAAAGGCATAGAGTCTATCGAAGTCGTAGTATCATGGAAATACATCTTGCCCAGAAGGATTGCCCCATAGACAACCATAGGCAGTATCAGGAATATGGCGATTATCATGCCAGTATTCGGCTTCTTGGCATTCTCTTCAGCAGCTTCCTTATCGCGGGTGGTCTTGACTATCTTAACCCCCTCTCCGGCAGGAACAGTTCTGATCTTGGGATTATTCTCGTCTTCGAAATTAGGATACGCAAGTATGTCTACAAGCTCGCTTGGAGGAAGAAGCTCAGTCATGGCATTTGCCAGCATCGACTTGCCCGTTCCAGGCTCCCCTATAAGAAGAACATTCCTACGCTGCTTGGCGGCTTTCTTTATGACCTCGACCGCCTTATCCTGACCTATCACCTGATCTACAAGCCTCTTGGGGACTTCCAACTCATCAGTATTCACAAAGTCATCCCATGAACGCATATCCTTCAGGCTCTTCTTTGCGGCGGCTTTAGGCGCTTCCTGTGCCCCGCGAGGAGGCGATACTCTTATCCCGTCTTCCATTATCTAATCAAAAAAAACACTAACACCAAAAAAGCTGGGCCCAACAGAAAAAGTAGGCATTACAACGTAACACACAATAATTAATAGAGCATCTCAAACTTAAATATCGACAATTACACACGACCCTCAGCCCATGGATTCCATGCTACATCCACCGCATCAGTCCGAAATTTCTGCCGAACGACCGTATCCTCCAACTCCTGACGAAGTCCGGCGCCATGCATAAGCGCCCCAAGGACGGCAAGCATAACTCCGTTGTCGCTACAATAGCCCTCAGGAACACCGAAGATCGCTCCATGCTCTCTGCACATCTCTGACAGCATGCCCTGCAGCCGGGAATTATTCCCAACTCCCCCGGTAAGCAGCACCTCTTTAGCTTTCAGATGGGCAAGCGCCCGCTCAGTAACCTCGGTGAGCATGGCAAAACTGGTCTCCTGCAATGAAAAACAAACATCCTCCAAAGGATACTGCCCGGAATTAAAACAATTAACAGCCGCAGTCAGGATACCGGAAAAAGAAAAATCCGTGCCCTTTACAGCATACGGAAGCTCGACATAGCTCTTACCCTGCTTAGCCAATGCTTCAATCTTAGGGCCGGCAGGATGCGCAAGACCAGTCTCCCTGCCGAACTTATCCAGCATATTCCCAACCCCAACATCCAAAGTCTCCCCAAATATACGATAACGCCTACCACGAAGCATCAAGACCTGAGTGTTACCACCGGAAACATAAAGAACCAAGGGATCCCTCATCCAGCATAGAACCCTTCCTATCTCTATATGCGCAACACAGTGATTCACGCCCAAGAGAGGAATCCTATGATGCAAAGAAAGCGCCCTTGCCCCGGTAGCAACAGTCCGAAGACACGGACCAAGACCAGGACCCTGAGAAAAAGAGATAAGACCAATATCTCCAAACCCCACGCCTGCGGAAGACAACGCCGACGACACCGCCTCTCCAAAGCAGTCCCCCATGAACTGCGCAGCCTCACGCGGATGTATGCCCTGCTTCGGCACATAAGTCCTGCGCACATCAGCAAGCACCCTATTCCCAGAGTCTACAATGCCGACCCCCAGCGTATGCGCAGTGCCCTCGATCCCCAAAGTAATCATGACCCCTACCCCTTATTATGTTTGAAATAAAATATTCAATACCAACGGATATAAGATGACAAAACCATCAAATACACCCTCAGGCATACTGTCCGGGACAAAAGTGATAGTAGGCGACAACGACTTAAAGTCGTTCCTGAAGGAAAAAGGATACGGCGAAGAGTCAGGCAAAAGGCACGAACTGTCGCTGATAGAGGCAATGTTCCTGGTCGAAAGCGACAAGATGGAAGTCGTGGACGGAAAAAAGGCGCTCGAATTCGACGAACTCATAAAGGCCGGAAACAAAGCAGAAAAAAACTTCTACGCCAAATACCGGGTCTACGCAGACCTCAGAGGCAGAGGCCTCCTAGTCCGGACAGGCCTGAAATTCGGCGCAGACTTCAGAGTATACGAAAGAGGCGGACAAGTCAAAACATCCCACTCAAAATACCTCGTAAACGTGATCCCAGAAGAATACAGCTGCTCATTCCCACAGATGGCCGGCCTCGTACGGGCATGCCAGACAGTCAACAAAGCACTCATATACGCAGTCATAGACGAAGAAGGGGATATCACGTACTACCAGATAGACAGGGTGAAGATGTAAATCAGCCAAGAGAAATTTCTTTCTATCTATTAAAAGGCCGATCTTAGCCGAATTCGAACCCGGGTCGCAAGATTGGCAACCTCGAGTGATAACCAGGCTACACTACCGCCGCGTTTTATGCGGCGGCCGGGATTTTCGTCGGCTAAGATCTTGGTTATGTGTATTCTATTTCTGATTAGGTCTTTTAATATCCGGCTTATTATTATTGATTCGAAAATAAATAATCCATAAAGTTCATGAAGGTGTTGTCCTTAAAATGATGTATTCTATAGTATGGATTTTCCTCGCATCCTGCCTGGCCACGTTCATATGCACTCCGTGGATTATTCCCAAACTGGAGAGGTCAGGGTTTGTCGGCAGGGACATGAATAAGGAGGACAGGAAGAAGATTCCGAATATCGGGGGTTTTGCCATCATCTTCGGCTTTTCCGTGGGCGTGCTTCTGGCTATCGGCCTCTATACTTTTCTCGGGACTTTCAGCGGCCACTTTAGTCCGCCGCTTATTTTGGCAGCTTTTTCAACTGTCCTGCTCATGTCGCTTATCGGGGTAATCGACGACCTTTTCTCCATAAATCAGTTCATCAAAGCGGTTTTGCCGCTTTTCGCAGCCCTGCCTCTTATCGTGGTTAATGCAGGGGTTACGTCGATGGACATCCCCTTCATAGGCCCTGTCAACGTGGGCATACTCTATACCCTGCTCTTGGTTCCTGTCGGCATCACTGGTGCTTCGAATGTAACGAATATGCTTGCAGGCTCTCCCGCCTGCCGGAATACCTGTTCACAAAAAATGAACAATGATGCTGTGCCAAAAGTGATAATGGCGATAATTATCGTTATCATCGCAGTCGTTTTGTCACGCTTTTTGCCCAGCAAACCCGACCCGGAAGAGCAACGGCGGAGAGATTTGGCCGCACTCGCCAAGAAATTGAAACTACACTTCAGCCCAAAGAGCGATTTCGAACTCGCGAAAAATTATTCATTTCTGCGCTGGTTAAGGCGCGGCGACATCAGTTACGCATACAATGTGTTCTACGGTAACCATTTGGGATTTCCCGTCACTGTCTTCGATTACACTTTTGCGGCCGGGCAATATAACTATTACTGGTCCGCCTTCGTTTTGAAAATGAAAACGAATTTCCCCGACATGATTATCTCACACGAAAAAATTGAATCCCGCTTCGCGGAGGAACTGGGCGTATCACACATCACCTTTGAATCGGCGGAATTTTCGCACGCATTCCGCGTTCGTTC
>CAVVMY010000015.1:0-71712 GCA_963749405.1 Candidatus Altarchaeales archaeon
ATAATATAAAACAAACGATCATTTATCTTATTAGTCTTAATGTAATCAAACATGTACTCAGAGAAATGCTCATAATACGCAAGCGACATCTTATCATCCCTTCTGAACAATACGCCTCTTAAGAGCCGAAAGATAATCGCTCAAATCAAGGTTAACGGAACGCATCACGATATGCGCCGGGAAATTCAGGGAATTGAGAACTCCAAAAAACCATATATGACCGGTCCTGGTCCTCTTTGCCCAGTACCCCGAAGTTGATGGGCTTGACTTTGACAACCCCGAGAACACGGCTGTCTTTGAGGAATACGGCATCTGCGCGTATAGACTTTATCTCCATAAGCCTGCGCGCGGCAGGAGAAATCCAGGAAGTCTCCTTCTTCTCCCTCATGAAAAAGACATAATTGATAAGATAAGTATCCAGATTAAACATTATGAAGCCGACACCCAGAAGAACGACGACCATGACCAGGAGTATCTGAATAACAAAATCCAGCTTGGCAAAGAAGAGAAGAAAGATCACCAATATAGCGGTTATCAGGGCATAAACTGACTGCTTAATGGTCAAAGGCCCAAACAGCCTTTCTTCATACCTGATATCCGAGGGAATCTTATAAGGCATCTTTATATTAAAAGATAATAATTAGAAATTAACACGAGCAGATATAAATATATCTGAAAATCCGATATAAAAAGAAGATAAGGAAAAGAAAAAGTAAAAATAGAAAAAACAAGAAAAAGAGGGGAGTAGAATAAAACCCCTAATATGATATTCCCATTATGCTGCTGCAAAGCTGCTACATAATGTGGTACATCCACTGATTAGCCATTTTGGGATCTACTGCATTTGACCCAAGTAGATTGCCTACCACTAGGGATACTATGAATACTGCCAGCATGATTATTATCAATCCAACGAATGCGCTGATTATGGTGGTTTTTGCAGCATTTCTCGCTCCCGGGTCTTCCGCAGAGGTAACCCATCTGAGACCGCCCATAAGGATGACTAAGGCTGCTATTGCCCCTGCTGTAAGGAATATCAAGTCAGCCAGGTTACATAGGACGCAGTTGATTCTGTTTGAAATTCCTGCAGTTGTAGCTGACCCGTTAGTTCCGTTCGCAAACGCCATGCTAGCTGTGTTGATTAATATAATGGCCATTAAAAATAGCGCCGTACTCCTTTCCATAGTCATAATTCTTTTTAAAAGTTTTTTATTCATATTTTATTCACCTCATATTAGAAATTTTTATATATAATACATACTAATAAATACACTTGTATATGTGATAATAATTAAATATAGGCATATTATCTATAAATACTTATCGTTTGCCATCTCCCCCCGGACATAGACATTAAAAGCGAAGTTTTTATATTCAAGCATACATTATTAATTACAGAACAAAATGACGATATGAAAACACCTCGCGAATAGTTACATTGTTGCATATGTAGCTTTTCGGAGGTGCGTTATGTATGTTGGAGCGGATACACATAAGGTAAGGTGTAATGGGACGTTGATTGATGAATCGGGTGTTAGGGAGGTTTTTTTCCCTAACACGCAGACGGGTTTTAAGATGCTGGAAGAGAAGTTGACTTTGGGCAGTAAGGTGGTCGTAGAGGCTTGTCCTTACTCGCTGCCTTTGTATGATTACTTGAAAGAAAAAGGCTTTGGAGTGGTCGCAGCCCATCCTCTGAGGGTTAAGGCTATTGCTTCGGCCAGGATAAAGACGGATAAGATTGATTCACGGATTCTGGCCGAGCTTTTGAAGGCGGATTTGATTCCCCAAGCTTATATCCCGGACAAGGAGATAAGAGACCTAAGGTCTCTTGTATCCCATCGCGTGTCCCTGGTGCATCAGAGAACCGCGCTCAAGAACCGGATACACGCAGTCCTGGTAAAAGAAGGAATAACAAACGAATACAGCGACCTCTTCGGCAAGAAAGGAAGAGAGACGCTATCCTCTATGGAACTCCGGGAAGGCAGCCGCCTGATAGTGGACCAGGACCTGGAACTCATAGACGAATTGAACCACAGAATCAAGAAGGTTGATGAGGAGATGGAGAGCAGGACCCGGAATTATCCGGAGATACAGCTATTGAAAACCATGCCGGGCATAGGGATCACTTACGCGATTATATTGTTAAGTGAGATAGGGGATATAAAGAGATTCCCTACGCCAGGGAAGCTGTGCTCTTATGCTGGACTGGTGCCTTCGACGTATCAGTCGGGGAATACGGCCCGGCACGGAAGAGTAATACCCGGTAGGCGCCTTATGAAGTATGCGATGGTGCAGGCCGCCAAAAAGGCGGTGAAGGTGCCTGGGAAACCCCGGGATTTATACCTCCGACTGGAAAAGAAAGGAAAAAACAAGGCAATAGTTGCGGTTGCAAGAGAGCTGACGGTATCGGTTTATTGGATGCTCACAAGAGGAACGCAATATCAATCTTACGCAAGAACAAAAAGGGAAGAGCAAGAGCCTCGAACTTTTTCTGACCCGTGATTTAGAGGTCGCGAAAATGACTGAGGTTATGTAACCCTTAAAACAAACGAATAACACGTAATGCGCCAAGAAATTCCTGAAAAGAAAAGAGCGCGGATAGATGAATGGTTAATAAGCCACAGAAAAGAGGCAGAGAGGAGAATAAAAACAATGAATCATAATAAAATAAAAAAGGTGTTTTCATAGATGAACATAAAACTAAAGGATGACATCTCAAAAAAGGACATTATGACTTTCGGGCTCATAGTGTTGTTTCTTATAGTCTGGACACTCCTGACCTTTTTTGTGTTTCTTAAGTAAACGGCTTTTTTTTTGGGATTTGATGAAGAGCCAAGACTGTTTTTTTTCATCTCAAGAATTCTGAATTATTAGTTTTACAGGATAAATAGCTTATGCTATGTTGGAAATGAAAATCGGAAAAATCTCTCTTGTGTCTCTATGCATAATCGAGCTTTTGACTCTGGTCGGCCTGGTCGTCCCCTTCGTCTTACAGCATAATCTCTATTCTGGAGACATGCCGGGCCACTATTTTGCAGCCTGGTACGAGCAGAATTTCCTATTCCCCCGCCCCTTCGGATGGAACCCTTTTTTCTTTGCTGGCTACCCGCAAAACCAGTTCTATCCGCCGCTATTCCACTACCTTTCAGCTATTATGGGTTTATTTTTCGGAACTGCGCTCGGATTCAAACTGCTCATTTCCGCATCTATACTTCTGGCGCCGGTCTCTTTCCAGTACTTCGCGGCGAAATTCGGTTTCAATGATGCGAATTGCGCACTGGTGGTCTTTTTTATGTGGCTCCTGCTGTTCATCCCTGACGGGCTGCTGGGCGCGAATTATGCTTCGACGTTCAACACCGGCGTTGTTGTGCATATGTTTGCATTGCCTTTGCTCTTCTTCTATTTTGGGAAAGCCAATGAATCGCTCAAGACCGGAAAATACGTCGCTATAAGCGTCCTATTATCCGTGATAATCCTCAGCCACGTATTCATTGGGATCATTTCCGTTATCGTGTTCCTCTCATTTTTAATCGCCCACAACAAAAAGAACGACTTATTTCTCATGTTCAAGCATGGCGCCCTGTCTTTTCTTCTGATATCCTTCTGGGCAGTTCCCCTGTTATCCAAGATAGGGTATTCCTCTTCTTCGCCTTCACCTGGTTTCAGCCTTCTTATTTTTGTGGTGCTGCTCTCATGTGCAGTCTTTCTTGTTCTGCGCTATCTGCTGACAGAGACTCCGGGGGAGAGAAAGCCGATACTTTATGCATACTGCATACTTGTGGCATTGGTTTCCATCGGATACTATCTGCAAACTCATTTCCCGGAAATTGGGTATGCCGCCTATTTTACCCGCCTTCTAATGCCCATAGTCTTGCTCATGCCTGCTCTGGCAGTAACTGTCTTCCTCAGCCGTCCCAGCCTTCTAAAAGTTTTATTGTCGATACCTCCAATTTTCTGTCTGTCGATTTTACTCACCTTATCATTTCTTCCAATATTTTACTCTGTTTTTCACATAGACCTCCTGGAGGACTACGCCATAAAGCCGGAAGGGATAAAAAACATGCAGCTGGACTTCGAAAAGCTTGACGGCAGGATACTGGACATATCCTACATCGACAAGGTATCAGGGGTGTACTACGTCAACATGATGGTGCCGATGAATACCGGCAACCAGATGATGCAGGGGCTCTTCGTGGAATCATCAAAGCAGGCCAGGTATGTCTATCAGACAATCCTCGAACTAAACCCGCATACCATGTTCATGAATGTATACCCACTTAATGAAACCTCTCCTGAAAACCATGCCAAGTTGCTTCCCTATCAGTTAAGAACATTCAACATAAACTACCTCATAACCAGTGAGGGCATCAATCGTTCGAACATGATCACAGACCCGCAGGGGATACATGTCTATAATTATTCCAGAAACTATTATGGGGATGGGGCAACTTTGGGGGACTATGTTTTCGGCATTAAGGAGAAATCTATGTGGGATGTGTTTCGGCTGCTGAACTCGACAGATAATTCTTCCAGCATAGTTGCATTGTATTCTCAAGAAGACGGGAATGGGGCCTTGGAGGAGATGAATGCGTCATCTAATAGTACGGGCGTGAACTTTTATCTGGGCAATGAGACTGCGACTGTGTACTTGTCTTCTAATTTCCGGAACTGGGAGGCATCCGTAAACGGAAAGCTGACACTGTTCTATCCCTCTTATTCTGCCGCTTATCCCCCCATTATGTATTTTAAAGGGAACGGCACCGTGGAATTGCGTTATACCGGCAATCCTTTTGATTCCCTGAATGCTACGTTCCTGCATGACGTCCCTGTAGGGTTCCGGAACGAAACTTTTTCATTGTATAAGGTCGGGGATTCAAAGTTGGCGGAGGTCCTGGACTATGCGCCGTCGGCAGTCTGCAAGAACTGGGACGATGCTACCTGGGACTGGTTTAATTCGGAAAACATTTCAAAGGTGATTGTGCAATCCTGTGAGCCTTTGCCGTCTTATGCTGGTTTTGGCGATGAGAAACTGGACATAGTCGAGGTCTCAAGGACCGGTGAATACATGAAGTTCATCGTACATTCTGATAAGCCCGTGCCAGTGTACGTCAAGGTAAGCGACTATCCCAACTGGCGGGCTTATGTGAACGGCGTTCCTGCAAAGATATACCTGGCATCGCCTTACATGATGCTCGTCTATGGAAATGGCACGATAGAATTCAGATACGAGCCGGTCTTGTCCGAATACGCGGGAGGAATTATGAGCTGCTTGGGCATCCTATGGGTTATTCTTTCGTATGTCACGCTCCGAAAAAAGAAAAAATCAAATACTCCGGCCTGAAGGCCGGAGTATGTGCCCAAAGGGCATCCCGTAGGCATATATGCCCGTAGGTGCATCCAAAGATGCATGTGCCTGGCTGGCATGCATCCTCTTTGGATGCACTTTAGGCACATGCACCCTGCTGGGTGCAAAACCGGCATGATGCGGCATTCTGTGCCCGTGGGCACATGCCGCTCACGGCATCTGCGGCCTTAAAGGCCGCAGTATTCTGCCGGTTTGTAATAGAAAGATGCGGCTTCATCCGGTTGTGTACTCGATCAGGGGATTTTTTACGATGAGCAGACCTGATGAGTCCGCTCTGAATCGTATATCAACCCTGCAGTTGTCCGCCAATGGGGTGCATCCCCGGCATGAGCAGTCCTTTAACACCTGGTTTAACTGGTCTGATAGTTTTGGTTGGGTGTTCTCATCCGAGATATTGATGTCTCCACCCAATGCAGGGTTCGTGTATTCGTTTATCTGCTCTGTTCCAAGGTCCATCTCAAAGTTCTTTAGGGCGGTTTCGTAGTCTACTCCCCAGCTGTAAACCAGAGGCGTTCTTGAAAACGTTACGGTGATTAATTCGCCTCGTATCCTTATAGAATCCGCATTCTGCGCGCAATCAGTTAAATTATATCCTCCAAGAGGATCCATCTCAGTTATTTCGCATAGTACTTTATCATCAAGAGAATTTATGATACTGTATTTTATATCACTGCCCCCGGGGGTTGACACGTTGGAATAGAAACGCAGCCATCTCTCCAGGTTGTCAGGTTTGATATCTACGGACGTCATGTTGGCATCTATTAGGTCGTTCGTAGTCATCTCCTGTTCCTGTTCCTTTATCGTGCCATCGTCCCCGTTTTGTCCGTTCTTTGAAGGATCGCTGCTTTTACCGGCCTTTCCGCCGTCCGCGGATGTTGTTCCATAACCGCTTTTCGTTTCATATACCAGCAGTATTCTGCCGCCTCCGCCTCCGCCTCCGCTGCCGTCGCTGCCTGATCCTCCGCTTTGCCGGTCGTTCCCTCCATCTCCTCCGTTAGCGGTTATTTCGCCGTTTATTATGAGATTTTTTGCAGTTATTATTATGCTTCCTCCACTTCCGCCCCCGCCTCCGCCGGTGCCGTCGGTAGGCGGCGAGTCTTTCCCAGAGTCCCCGTTTGCGGAAATTGTCCCATCCACCAAGACTCTTTTAGCCTCTATCCTTAAGGCACCCCCTCCATCGCCGCCGGTACCCAGCACACCGCGAGGAGCTGAATCCTTAAGGCCTCCGCCCCTGCCTCCAGGCATCCCTATAAGAGTTGGATTATCCTCTATCCCATAAGGGTCTCCGCTTCCTCCGCCTTTCATGCTGCCATCATCTCCGCCTCTTCCGCCTCTTCCTCCGTATCCTCCTCCTCCTCCTCCCGAGCCTTCTAAGGTGGCGCCGCTCCCGCTGTCCAGTAAATAATGGCTGTAATCTTCGTTCAATGTGTCAGGTTTCCCGTCTACGCTTATTTCCCCGCCGGCATCCACAGTCAATATGTCCCTTACTTCAAGGTCCAGCATTTTACTATCCCCTACAAGGAGCCTCCCTCCCTTGCTTACATGCACTTCATCGAATACCTGTGTCCCATCAAGGAAAACCGTGTCATTTACCTCGAGATTTCTCATGTTTATAAACGCGTAACCATCTATTGGATTAACGTCTATGCCTTCATGAGACGCCATAAGGCTTAGATTGTCAAAGTCGTCAAACCAGGTGGCATCGACCGGATGCTCTACTTCGATCTGGGCCTTAGTCACTTTGGCGTTGTACGGTATATCCAGGCTGACATCGGAGTTGAATCCGCCGTCTATGAGGAACGTTATGTTCTCCTGAGTCATCCCATCAGAAAATTCTTTTATCGTGTGCGCTGTAGTAGACGATATGATGAGCCCGCCGGTTTCGCAGTTAATGGGGATGACTCCCCCGCTTACCAAGAAATCCCAGAAGGGCATGGATAAAACACATAATATGAGAACTATCAGAGGATATTTTATTTTACGTCCTATACTATCTTTTTCCAGGAAATCCTTTTCTATCTGCCATTTTATTATAAAGAAAGCAGTAATCAGCAGTGAAAGAACTGCCGGAGGAATCCAGAGGAATCTGATGATAGTACAAATTAAATTCTCCATAATTACTATTGTATCTTAGCAAGATAAGAATTTACTAAACCCGGACGTTATCTACTCCTACCCAGGGCGGATGATGACATAAGGGACTATAAGGTGCTTGGAATACAACTTTACTCGGAAAACCAAGACACATTAGTCTACAAGCTCGGACAAGTAGAAGCTCAAAAGGCTATGAACGGCTACAATCTGCCCATAGACGAGATGAACACGGATCAAGGGACTCAGTTCTATGACTCTGGTCATGCCGGGAGGCACAATAGCAAAGGGGACGAGCTTGGCCGATTCGAGGAGTACTTACAAGACGAGGACATAAGATATGTTCCCACACAAACGAAAAAAATAACCAGACCCAACATGTAATCTTTTATTAGATCAATTGATATTTATAAGTCAATCTATATTATAATATGAATAAGTGCCGGTGTGCTGAGATAATTCTGTCATGGTGAATTTGAAATGCCGATTCAAGAGAAATTAAATGATGTGAGTGTCATCCGATTAGCGCCATTGTTTATCGTCCTTTTTTTGGTTTCTTTTATTGCTGGTGTTTATTATTTTTACGGGGTAGCGTATCAATCCTATCCCCGAGGCTTTCTTGCAGGTGATGCCTACGAAGATTTGCTTCGGATAGACTACATACAGGAGGTCGGCAATTTGAACACTCAAGCGAAGGTGCTTGTTGCCCTTCAACCTGAGTCCTTTACTACTTCTGATTCACCCCTTATGTATTATTCCGCGAGTTGGTTCGCCGACATCTTCGGTTTGCAGACTCATGTCGCGGTCCATGTCCTCATGCTTTTTGCGCTTCTAATGGAGATATCAGTCGTCTTTATGCTTCTGTCGAGAATAAACTGGGTTCTTGCATGGCTTTTTCTGCCTTTTTCCATTGCCACAATACAGCTTCCTTTTATCAGCGGCTTAAGCTGGGGGGAATGGAAAGCATATTACTCTTTCTTCATATTCTTCCTTCTGCTAGTTTTCTACCCGATCCGGTTGGACTGGCGTGCAATTTTTGGATATTCCATTGTTTTTTCTTCTCTTATCCTTGCATATCCATTTGACGGTATTTACGCTCTTGTACTTCTCGCATTATCGCTTGCCATTGGGCGCGTTGACAGATTCAGGACCAAGGTGTTGAAGTTCCTTACGGTTGGCATTGTTTCCTCGTTCCTATTCGTTAATTACTTCATTGACTACGCTGCCTCACGCTATAGCCCTTTACCCAGTGCGGGGTTGAACTATTTTTTTCTTAACATGTTGGGATTCGAAAACCCTAACAACGATTATGGTGCCCATTTTGATATGATCTATCTGGGAATATGGTTTTGGATTTCTCTTGTAGGCTTTGCTGTAACCTTATTCCTCCTGGCCAGAGACCGGAAAAATATGGACAGATATGATAAAAAAATTTTTGCTGTATTCTCTTTTGTTTACTGCATGTATCTCCTTCAGCCGGTGATTCCAAGATTAATGAAATTCCGGACTACCTGGCCTATAATGATAAGTGTTTTTGTTGGCTGGCTTCTCTATATGGCGCTTGTTGCTTTGTACAACAAAGCTTCTCGGGTAGGTGCGGATAATCGGCAGAATATGTTTGAATACCTGGGTCTTATAGCCTTTATCTCACTTTTGGGCATTTTCTTTGGGACCTATTTCTATTTAACACCCGAATACGACTCAATTGTTTCAAAAGACTTATATTCTTCCCATATGTACCTCAAAGCGAATTCGCCATGGAATGCAACCGTCCTGGTCATAGACCCGTTTCAGACCCAAGATGCAGACACGCTGTTATCCGGTCGAAATGTCAGATTCATATCTCAACAAAACTTCAAAAACCTTAGCAGCGTTGGCTATAACCTGTCTGCAGTTCCGACCACAAGGTTTTGTGACAGTCCTATATTGCTTAGACAAGGATTCCAGTTAATGGAATACAACGTGAGCGACTCCCTTTGCAAGGATAGGCCTGTAAGCCTATGTTCAAACGACTACGTCATATTGAACATGTATTATAACTCGTCAGATGAATGGGATGCAAACTTCCCTCTTAATCGTGATCTCTATGATACGCTGCAGATTTTGCTCCAGAGCATGCTTGAAAACAATTCTTTTACTATCGTCAATTCCACGCAGACTACATATGTCTTGAAAAATAATCGGTCCTGCGGCTCATGGGCTGCAGATGAAGAGGTGCTTCAATGAAAAGAATAAAAGAGCTTGTATACGGCCAACGCTTTGAGTTGTTAGTGTCCTTCCTGGTTATCTTATTTGTTTTTTCTGACTTTTTCTATAATGACCTGGGCCGGGCTTTTATTATGGCAGTGACTGCATACGTTCTGATAGAGATACCCGGAGTCCTGCTGGCAAGGCTCATCTTCAGGGACAAATATGCGTCTTGGTGCCTGTATGTGATAGGGTTCGGTCTGGGAATGATATTTACCCCCCTTTTGGTGTACCTTATAACAATCTTTGAAGTTGCTCCCGCTAAGTCACTTTCGTATGCGGTCCCCCTTTTGAGCATTCCAGTGCTGGCATGGCTTAATTTCAGGGAAAAAACCGAGATTTAAATTTCTCTTTCTTATTATATATCATGCCACCAAACAATTCTACTGGTGATGGCTCCTGCCATGCCACGGGGCATATAAATGACCAAACCAATACCTAAATGCCCATCGGGGCATGGCCTGCCCGCAAAAACGAAAAAAATAACCAGACCCAACAAATAAATATTTCTACATGCCCAAATTAACGGTTGTGTTACCAGTTTACAACGAGCAGGCTGTTTTGAAATCAGCTGTATCAAAAATTCATACGTATCTCTCAGATACCCCTTTCAAAAACTTTGAGATACTGATAGCCGATAATGGTTCCACGGATCGAACGCTGGAGACTGCCAAACTCGTTTCCCGGTCTTATGGCTCCGTGCGAATTCTGCATCTAAAAGAGAAAGGCCGAGGTCGCTCCTTGAAGGAGGCATGGTCGGTTTGTGATTCTGATATCGTGAGTTACATGGATATAGACATATCGACTGATTTGAGCGCATTTCCGGAATTAATCAAAGCGGTCGATGGCGGTTTCGATATTGCCATTGGCTCCCGATGGGTTCCAGGTGCGAGTGTGAACCGTTCAGTTGTCCGGGGCGTTCTTTCAGGGGGTTATAATCTTCTTCTCAGGATTGTCTTAGGAGTTGATTTTCGCGATGCACAGTGCGGCTTCAAAGCCATGAAGAAGAGCGTTTTTACCGAGCTTGCTTCAGAATCTGAAGAACAATGAATGGTTCTTTGATACCGAGCTTCTCGTTAAGGCCTCGCGTAAGGGCTGCAGGATTAAAGAGGTTCCTGTTAAGTGGGATGAGAGAAAAGACAGGAAGAGCAAGGTAGATATATTTGGAACAGTCTTCGATTATCTTGTGCTGGTTATCAAACTGCGTTTTGAGTAATTACTTTTTTCCAAGCAGTTCTTTCAGGCTGTCCGGGTGAAGCGTTGATTCGTATTTGATTATGTCGTATATCGGGTATGTTTTCATCTGGCAGTTTTCGAGTTTGGCCAGGAATTCCTCTATTCCCTGGTTTTGTTTTTTCTCCGGGACTATGAAGTTTATGAGTATTTTTCCGTCGAATGTGCGGTATACTTTTCTTGCTTCGTCGAGTTTGGCTATCCTTTTAGCTATTTCTTTTGATTCGGATGGGGGCGCGTCTACTATCACGTATCCCATCTGTAGTCCGATTTCGTGCGGGTGCAGTATGGCTGAGAATTTTTTTATTACTCCTTTTTTCATCAGCCTTTCAGCTCTTGTGAATATGGTTGTGTGTGGTACTCCCAGGTTCTTACCCATTTGCCTGAAGCTCATCCGTGCGTCTTCTTGTAGGTATTTTATTATCTCTAAGTCAAGTTCGTCTATTTTCATTTTATCCTTTTATAGGCTGAAATAATGTATTTCTATTAAATATGGGATGATTAGACTTATATATTGGTAAACAATATATAAAAAATAAAAGAAAATTTGGATATATATTTATATAAATTATGCCCTTATAAATAGAAAACCGCAGAATCAGGCCTTTAGAACCGGTTTTATACTGCTTTACTTGCTTTCAGGGATTCCAAATCGCTTATGTAAAGGTCTCGTATGTCTTTTAAGCCAAGTTTTAAGGCAACAACCCGGTCCAGTCCAAGGCCCCATGCGAGTACCGGGCAGTCATAGCCCAGCAGCGGCTTTACTACTTCAGGCCTGAAGATGCCTGCCCCCCCGAGTTCTACCCATTCTCCTCGTTCCTCGATGTATACTTCAGGTTCGACACTCATCTCTGTGTATGGGAAATATCCTGGCCGAAATCTTACTTTGGAGCCCATGCGGTCGTAGAATTCTTTCAATATACCCAGGAGGTTTCTGAAGTTTGCGTTTTCGTCTACTACTATTCCTTCTACCTGGTAGAACTCCGGAAGGTGTTTGTAGTCGACTGCTTCGTTCCTGAATACTTTGCCTACGCAGAAGACTTTGGAGGGAATATCCTTCTTTTTCAGAGTAGAAAGATAGCGGCAGGTAACAGCGGTAGTATGCGTCCTGAGGACGACTTTTCTTGCGACCTCTTCGCTCCACTTATAGCCCCAGCCAATCGAGCCGGTGTCTCCGCCGTTCTCATGCGCCTCTTTGATAGCGTCTCTGTATTTGGCATAATCGGGTATCTCTATTCTCTTGGGGGTCTTTAGGTAGAACGTGTCATGCATGTCCCTTGCAGGGTGGTCCTGCGGCTGGAACAATGCATCAAAATTCCAGAAAGCGCTCTGAACCATGTTACCGCGTATCTCCTTAAAGCCCATGTCTGAGAACATGCCCCTGATCTCTGCGATGAGTCTCTGCAAGGGATGTCTTTTGGCAGGGTACTCGGGTTTCACATAGATTCCTGGGTCGTATGGCCTGAATTTCTTGCCTTTCCATTCGCCTGATACCAGCATCTCGGAAGTGAGTTGGGAAATGGTTTCCTCTATTCCGGATTTTCCGAGTTTTATTCCTTCAGGCGTAGGAATGAGCCAGATGCTCTTTCTTTCCGCAACTTTTATGACCTCCTTTCTCTTCTTTAGAAGATCCAGGCCGGTTCTCAGTTCTGCGTCGAGTTCTGATGAATTGATTTTTCCTTTTTGTTTAAGCCTTTCTAAAAGTTTTTCGTCTGCTGTTTTTTCTCTGTTAACTATCCTGATTATGCCTTTCTCAAGTGTTGCCTGTTTCTTTCTATTAAGCCATCCCAGGGCAATATTTGTCTCGGATTCGCTGAATTTCTTTTTAAGGTCTGCCAGACTTTTCTGTGCGCCTGCTGCATCTATTAGCCTTCTCTCGGGCAAACCCTTTTCGGCGTAAAGTATTCCTTCTCTGTCCAGAATTATCTCTTCAGTGATTTTTTCCTCGATTCCCACAAGGTTTTTAGTGTTAAGCCATGATGAGGCCCGCATAACTGCGTCAAGAGGCATGCCTGCTTTTTTAGCGATCTCGTCTGGCGTAGACTTTTTGTCCAGTTCTTTGAGGATCTTTATCTCATGGGGGTGTAATTCATAATCCATGGCTTTAATTATTACTACTACGTTAAATTATTTCAAAGAATCGGGATGAAAGAGAAAAAACCAAAAGAAACCAGCAAAAGCAGTAAAGAAGTCAAATTCTACAGCATAAAAGATGAGATAAGGATACTTGGAATAGACGACGGGCCCTTTGATCTCTACGAGGACAAAAAGGCCATAATCATCGGGGTCGTATTCCGCGGCGGGAAATGGCTGGACGGCGTCCTCAGGGCAGAGGTTACAGTCGATGGCACAGATGCAACGGAAAAGGTCTCGCAGATGGTCTGCAAAAGTAAACACAAAGACATACGCATAGTAATGATCGATGGCCTGGGTTTTGCGGGATTCAATTTGGTGGATTTGGAGGAATTCTTTGAAAAGACGAGTCTGCCGGTGATTGCAGTGGTTCGGGACATGCCTGATTTCGAAGCAATAGAGAGCGCATTGGAAAACACCGAGCACAAGGAGTTCTGTCTGTCATGCATAAAAAAAGCAGGAAGGCCCAGGAAGGTTGAGACAAAAGACGGAAAGCACGTCTATATCCAATTCCGGGGCATATCATTTAAGGATGCTGCAAGAATAGTTAAACTTTCATCGACGAGAAGCCTAATACCCGAGCCGCTGCGCGTCGCGCACCTGATCGCTTCAGGCATCGTCCTCGGGGAGTCTCGTGGAGGGGCTTAGCCGGTTTATCTTGTTCACAGTCCGCCTAAAGAGGCCGGTCAGGGTGCCTGCTTCTCTACCTGATATAAAGGAGCGGCCTATCACGTTCCTGAAGGTTTTCTTAGCTATCCTGCGCTCGTATTCGTGCTCTAATACGGTGTCTGTGAGTGTGTCGTATTTTTCCAGCAGCACGTCTTTTTCTATCTTCTCTACTTTGCGCATCTTCTTCAGGGCACGGGATTCGTTTCTCATCTGCTGCCTTGTTAACTCGTAAAGGACCACGGCGACCGAATGCGAAATATTAAGGGATCGGTATTCGTAATGTGTTGGAATAGTCACTATGAGGTCGCATTGTTTTATCTCGTCGTTCGAGAGGCCGTGGTCTTCTCTTCCGAATAGTAGGGCTATTTTTCCGTCAGTGTCCAGGGACGCCGCAAGCTCCTCAGGGAAGATGGGAGTCCTTGTGGAATTAGTGTCTGTTGCGATCACTGCGGTTGTTGCTACGAGGAAGTCGTATTCTTCTTTGAGTTTTCCGAAGTCTTTGATTATGGTTGCATTGTCGAGCAGGTCTTTTGCGTGCATGGCCATCATCCGTGCTTCGCTGTCGAGTTTCGGGGGATTCAGCAGGACAAGATTCTTGTAACCGAAATTTTTCATAAGCCTGGCTACGCTTCCTATATTGCCTTCATATTTGGGCTCCACCAGGACAACTGAGAATTCTGGCATGTTCTTTTTTCTTATTATTATCTGCTTTATATTTATCGTATTATGCGCAGAAATTAGAAATCTTTTTCTGTTCGTAATCCTTTATCCATAATGGTTTAGGTCACAGGGTCATAAGATGCAACTCATAGGAACCATTTCGGGGGAGGTTAGTCCGAGCAATTTTAACATACTCCTGTCGGCGTCAAGCGTGGGCAGGGGCGCATATGTGCAGATAAACCATGAGGAATACGGCTGGGTGCTGGCCAAGGTGAGCGACGTGAAGAGATCTCTTTCCGGTTCCGGTGAAGAGATCAGCCTTGCTAAAGCGTATACCATCGGCTACAAGCAGGATGGAGTGGTTAAATTTCCGAAAACCCCGTTTAAGCCTAATGACCGCGTCTATTCGGCAGACGGCGAACTCATCATCAATGTCATCGGCCTGCGCAAGAACAAGACAGGCAATATCTATCTGGGCGTCCTCGACGGCTCCAGGATACCGGTATACGTCGACCTGAACAAGACCATAAGAAAACACGTATCAGTCCTCGCCATGACAGGCGCAGGAAAGAGCTACACCGTATGCGTGATACTGGAGGAACTGCTGAAAAACGACATACCCGTGGTAATAATCGACCCGCACAGAGAGTACTCCAGCCTCAGGTACGAGAACGACGACTACGAGCCCATGCTGGCCTACGGAGTCAAGCCCGCATCATACGCGTCAAAGATAACAGAGTACACCACAAGCCCTCTCACCAACCCTGACGCAGAACGCCTTACGCTAAGGATGCGTTTTTCCATGGACGAGATAACGGAGATACTGCCCGTAAAGCTTGCAGACAAACAAAAAGCAATACTCTACAACGCAATACACAACCTCGAAGGGCAGGAATACGGCATAAACGACCTCATCAACGTAGTGCGCCTGGAGAAAGGCAAAGACAAATGGAAAGTGATAAGCGTCCTTGAGACACTCGCATCAAGCGGCTTATTCGACGAAAAAGCGGTATCCGAAAAAGACCTGGTAAAGCCGGGACACGCATCCATAATCGATCTCAAAGGCTCGGAACCATGGGTCCAGCAGCTTGTGGTTACGAGGATAGCAAAGGAGCTGTTCTCCGCGATGAAGCTTAACCAATTGCCTGCGTTCTTCTTTCTGGTCGAGGAAGCTCACAACTTCTGCCCTGAGCGAGGCTTCGGAGAAGCAATGTCTTCAGAGATACTGAGAACGATAGCCTCGGAAGGAAGGAAATTCGGCCTACACCTGTGCGTCGTTTCCCAGAGGCCTGCGCGGGTAGACAAAAACGTCCTATCACAATGCAACACGCAGATAATCCTCAAAGTCACGAACCCAAACGACCTGCGCGCGATAGGCCAGTCCATCGAAGGATTCACCTCCGGCATGGAAAGCGACATAAAACAATTATCCGTCGGACAAGCTCTCGTAGTCGGAGAATGCGTGGAGCAGCCGATAATAGTCAACATACGGGCGCGCGAAAGCAAACACATCGGTGCAGTAGAAGCCAAAGGAAAGAACGTTGCACCGGAAAAAAAGCAGGCACCGGCAGGAAAAGTCAAGCCTCTGTTCGAGGAAGGACGCGAATTCCAGACAGACGAAGCAAAGATCAGAGACAAAAAAGAGATAATCAAAAAAATAAAGCCGGTCTTCATAAAAGAAAAAGAGGATAAGCCGAAAGAGGAAAAAACCCAGAAGAACGAGCCGGCAAAAGAGCAAGCGAAAGAAAAGAGAGATGCCTCGACGGCGCCTAAGAAGAAAACATTTTCCGGGAAGATAATGGGCCTATTCCTGAGAGATGAGGAAGAGATGAAGAAGAAATAAAACCCCATATAAGACCTCGTTGTGATAGCCTTATTCTACTTCACGGTCAGACCAATTTCTGCATTCTGGAAGGATCTTATTCTAATCTACATATATACCTCTTAAGAAGATCAATAAAATGGAATCTGAATCTTTCGAAAACCTTGAAGCGTTTTTTGACAGGGTCAAGTCCGTCGGATTTTTTGAGCGTTTATTCGGCTGGAAGGCAATCGTTTCCCTTAGCTATGACGCCTATGAAGAGTTTAAATCCCTTAACAAGGATTTAATTACTTGTCAGGATGAAATTAATCGGTCCGTTTCTCTTCTAAAAGAGCGTGATACTGAAATTAAAAATCAGTCGGAGAAATTCAGCAGACTGGAAAGAGAATGGGAACTTTCTAAAAGCACTGTTGAGCGGGTTAACAAGGATATTCAGGAGAAGGAAAAGGAGCTAGGCCTGCTAAGGGGGTCGGATGATAAAAATAATAAGCGAATTGTACATCTTGAAGCTGATATATCTGCCCTTAAAGAAAAACAGGAAGACCTTGTTAAAAACAAGATTGACCTGGAAAAGAAGGTTACTGCATTCGAGAAAGTTGAGAAACAAAAGCAGGTGGATTATGAAAAGAGAGTTGCTGAGCTTAATACTGTGATAAAGCAACTTGATGGGGATCGTCTACGTGTCCAGAATGAGAGGGAAAAAGAGATAGAGGCGAAGTTTGAACTTATGAAAACAACTTGGAAGCGCCATGAAACCAGCGTGCAACAGCATATACTGTCTATTTGCAAGCGTTATCAGATTGAGTATGTTGATAAGGAAAAGTGCCCCTTCAAAGGTAAGCCGGATAACACGATAGAAATCTGTGAGGAATTCATCATCTTTGACGCTAAAAGCCCTCAGTCGGATGATCTGGACAATTTCCCAACTTATATCAAGAATCAGGCCGAGGGAGTGAAGAAATACGTCAAAGAGAAAGGCGTCAAAAAGGAGGTTTTCCTTGTAGTTCCCTCTAACACAATGGAAGCCATAGATCAATTCTATTACCACATGGCTGATTACGACGTTTATGTGATCACCCCGAACGCTTTGGAGCCGATTATACTGAGTCTGAAAAAGATTGAGGAATATGACTTCGCAGAGCAGTTAAGTCCTGAAGACCGAGATAGCATTTGCCGGATAATCGGCAAATTCGCCCACGTTTCAAAACGGAGGATACAAATAGACAGCTACTTCTGCAACGAATTCATAGGCATTCTGTCAAGCTGTAACAATCTGCCAGATGATATCTTGGAGAAGTCTGTGGACTTTGAGAAATCCGACAAGATGAATCCTCCTTTAGAGAAAAGAGCTAAGGCCATAACCAATCAGGAATTAAAGAAAAAAATAAAGGAAATAAAGCAGGAGGCCGATGCTAAGGAGATAAATATTACTGACGGGCTTGAGTCAATCAAGAGAATACCTTTATACAAAAAATGAAATCCGTACCTATTCGGTCTGTTCGATTGCGGTCTGGGGTTTTTTGAAATAAATCCCCCTATTGCGTATACTATACTGGGTGTTTTTTCATGGTCAAGACAGTTAAAGTGCCTGATATCCGGGAGTTGGAGAAGGTTGTCGTTCCCGTTCTCAGGAGTAATGGTGTTGCTAAGGCCGGGTTTTTCGGTTCTTTCGTAAGGGGCGAAGCCACGAACAAGAGCGACGTTGACATACTTATCGAGTTTCGCGGCAGGAAGAGCCTGTTTGATTCTCTCTCATCTGGAGCTTGAGCTTGAGGATAAACTGGGAAGAAAGGTTGACGTGGTCACTTATGACTCTTTGCATCATTTGCTGAGGGACAGAATTTTAAAGGAGGAAGTCCGGATTCTATGAAACGTGACGCTTCCGTGTTCCTGCAGCACATACTGGAAAGTATTGCCCGAATAGAAGAGCACACAGAAGGAATGTCTAAAGAAGATTTCATCGCATCCGTTAAGACACAGGATGCAGTCATTAGGCGCCTTGAAATTCTTGGAGAGGCATCAAAGAACCTCCCTGCGAGCATTCGGGAAAAACATGCCGAGATTGCTTGGAGCGATATAATACGTACAAGGGATAAACTAAGTCACGGCTACTTTGGAGTAGACCTAGACCTTGCATGGGATATTGTTAAAAATGATTTGCCTATCCTAAAGGAAAAGGTCGAGAAGATTATCGGCGAGATTTAGGGCGGCTTATAACGCATTACTCTTTAGAAAGTTTTCCGCAAGAAACCTGCGGGCTTTAGCCCGCAGATGAATTGCGGCGTAATTCTGCAGGTGGGTGTCGTATTCTGTTTTGTTTTCCCTTGTTTCTTGCATGGGGAGAGGGCTTTTTATGGGTGTCGCGTTTTTGTAGACGCGCGCCTTCTCGCTACAAATTATTTATGGGTAGCGTGAGCTCTCGTCTCCGGAGTCGATGGAAATGGAGTCTGTTGAACTACACGCATTGTGTTGTGGGGGCTAACCTGCATCTGCAGTTTACGCCGGCGTATAGACGCGATATATTCTGTGATTCTGAGGTTATAACGCTGTGTCGGACGGTTTTTGGCGTCGTCGCCAAAGAACTCGGCGTAGAAATGGCGGCCTGCGAGTTCGGCCCGGACCATGTGCATTTGTTTCTGTCCGGGTGGAAGAATTACGCGATACCCGACCTCGTTCAGCGGCTGAAGGGTCGAAGCAGCCGTGAAATACGAGAAAAACTCTGGAACCGAATCAAGAGCAAATTGTGGGGCGACAAGTTCTGGAGTGGCGGATACTTCGCGGAAACCGTCGGACGAATAACCGCCGAAAACGCGAAGTATTACATAGAACGCCAACAAGGGAAGCACTGGAACAGCTATCCGCTACCGCTCACTGAAAACACAGACCCGCAACAGCTAAAAATAACACAGTTCTAGAACCCGAACAAGGACGCCCCGGCCTTCAGGCCGGGCGTAGTTCACTTCCTTCCAGTTTCTTTATTTCCGTTACAAGTATCGTCAGCAGCACTGCAGGATCAGTTACCAGTCCCAGTGCCTGCGTTGTTCCCCTGTCTTGGAGTCTCGTCACGACATAGGGATTGATATCGATCGCTACTGTCTTTACCTTTGATGGGAGCATGTTTCCTACTGCGATTCCATGTAGCATGGAGGCGCATATTATGCACATGTCTGCTTTTTGGACGTATTTTCTCATCTCGTCTTGGGCTGCCATGACGTCTGGTATTGTGTCTGGGAGTGGTCCGTCGTCTCTCAGCGAGCCGCCTATCACGAATGGCACGTTGTTTTTTACGCAGTCGTAGAGTACGCCGCTTTTCAGAACTCCCTTATCTATGGCGTTTCGTATGCTGCCTGCTTTCCTTATTTCATTGATCGCGATGAGGTGGCTTTTGTATCCTCTTCTTAGTACTTTGCCTGTTTTTTCGTCCATGCCCAGGGTGGTTCCGAATAGTTGTTTTTCCACGTCCATCACTGAGAATCCGTTTCCTGTGAATAGCGCCTGTACGTAGCCCATCCTTATCAGTTCCTGGAAGGATTTGTCTGCGCCTGTGTGGGCCATGGCTGTTCCCATGACATAGATTATGAATCCTTTTTTATCCTTTATCCTCTTCATCTCCCTGGCAAGGTCTTTGACGTAATTGTTTATGGGTTTCTCTGGGGAGATTTCACTGGACATGAAGCCGAACATGTCGGTTGGCGTCCTTGACCTCTGGGGTGGTTCTATCTTTACGCCGTCAAAGCCCACCACTACCTGGTCGCCTTTTTTGACTACACCCTGGCGTCTGCAGTAGGCGTTTGCATTCTCTATGACTATGATGCAGTCCATCTCTATGTCTTTTACTTCCTTCCATTTCCCGCTCATGTAGACAAATGTTGGGTGATGGGTTGTTCCGTAGAAGTTGTCCGGAAGCACTCCGTCTGCCGGTGCAGGCTCTGTCTTAACCTCTTTCTTTGGTAGAAGCGCTCCCAGTTTTTCCAGTTCGTCGAATAATTCAGGCGAGCCTTTTACCTCTATCTTGCAGTAGCTTGGGTCTGTCTTGGTCTTGCCCACGTCCAGCTGCAGTATCTCGAAGCTCCCCTTCATGTCCATTATGGTGTCAAGGACTCTTGGGAGGATCAGCGAGTCTATTATGTGGCCTTTCAGCTCTATCTCTTCGGTGATTGTCATCTTATAATTTTGTATATAATTTTATTGGGTAGAAAGTTTATTACTTTCTATGCTAAAAAACTCTCTCTGAGTTTTTTATAGGGTTTGAATTACTATAATATACTATTTTAAGTATTAGTGGCATAAATTTCAGGCATAAACAAATCATAGAAAGACAAAATGAAAGCTATCGTGACCACGGGAGGAGTCTTAAGCGGCCTCGGCAAAGGCGTTACTACGGCATCTATTGGAAGGATACTCAAGGACCGGGGCTATAACGTGATACCTGTCAAGATAGACGGATACGTCAACGTAGACCCGGGCACGATGAATCCCTACGAGCACGGGGAGGTGTATGTCCTTGACGACGGAAGCGAAACCGACCTGGATCTGGGCCACTATGAGCGGTTCCTCAACACAGACCTTACAGGTGAATCGAACATGACGACCGGCAGCATCTATAAGACAGTGATAGAGAAGGAGCGCCGCGGAGACTACCTGGGAAAGACCGTGCAGATAATTCCCCATATAACAGACGAGATAAAGAAAAGGCTGCGGAAATTCAAAGACGCAGACGTCGTGCTAATCGAGGTCGGAGGAACAGTCGGGGACATGGAGAACATGGTCTTCATCGAAGCCCTGAGGCAGCTTTCCAGAGAAGACGACAACAAGTTCCTCTTCGTCCACTTATCATATGTTCCGATAATACCCTCAGGAGAGCAGAAGACCAAGCCCACGCAGCACTCAGTCAAGGAGCTACTGAGCCTTGGGATACAGCCCAACATCATAATAGGCAGATGCGAAAAGCCCCTCACCGAAAAGACAAGAGAAAAAATAGCCCTGTTCTGCGGCGTAAAACCAGAAGAAGTTTTAAGCGATCCGGACATAGAAGACATCTACGATCTGCCGATGATCTTCCGCAATCAGGACATGCATAATATACTGGTGAAGAAATTGTGTTTGGAGAGTAAGCCGGTCTATGACTTCCAGTGGGAGGACAATGTCAAGAGAACGCATTCATGCAAAAAAGAAGCGGTTATCGGCATCTTCGGCAAATACACTGGTTTGGAGGATGCGTATCTCTCCATTAAGGAGTCGTTCAAGCATGCCGGTGCTGCCAACGGCTGTAAGGTGAAGCTTAAGTGGGTGGAGTCCGAGGATGTATCCCCCAAGGATTTCTCGTCCCTTGACGGCATGCTCGTTCCGGGAGGATTCGGTTCCCGGGGAGTCGAAGGAAAGATAACAGCCATAAAATACGCAAGGGAGCACAGTCTTCCTTTCCTGGGCATATGCTTTGGGATGCAGCTTGCGGTAGTGGAATATGCAAGGAATGTCTGCAGCCTGAAGAATGCCAATACGACAGAAGTAGACCCAGATACAAAGTATCCAGTCATAGACTTCATGCCCGAGCAGAAAGGGATATCCAAGAAGGGCGCAACCATGCGTTTGGGAGCCTACGAGTGCGACATAAGCAAAAATTCCATAGCTCATCGCCTGTATCAGCAGGACAAGGTATTCGAGCGCCATAGGCATCGCTGGGAAGTGAATCCCGAATACATAGGCGTGCTGGAGAAGAACGGTATGAAGTTCTCAGGCAAATACGCGTCGAAGAACCTTATGGAAATAATGGAGCTTCCAAGCCATCCCTATTTCGTGGGCTGTCAGTTCCATCCAGAGTTCAAGAGCCGTCCCGAGAAGCCTGCGCCGCTGTTCGCAGGTCTTGTGGAGGCCGCGCTGAAAACCAGGAAAACTTGAACGTTATTCTGATTTATTAACCTAAAATACGGTATATACTATACATTCAAACCCATGAATATCTTCTAAATGCGCCTCTGATAAGTTGAAGACATGCAGACTGCAAGCCTTCTTTGGTTATAACCCCTTATCTTGGCCCCTATAGGCCGTAACCGGACCCATCGAAGAGAAACCAAGATACGTCGACCACAATTAAATGATTTATAAATAAGTACCCCCTTGTATTTCAGCCCTTTGCTTTTATACTAGGATATTGATAATATAATCCAACTAAAATCATAAAAAAATCACAAACCCACGACAACAAGTCACGTGATCAAAATGAGAGAATGCAAGTCATGCGGTGGCACAAACTTTGTTTCCGACTATGAGCGCGGAGAAGTTTACTGCAGGAAATGCGGTCTAGTCTTAGAGGATACTCTATTCGATTTCGGCCCTGAGTGGAGGGCATTTGACAGAGAGCAGCTGGATAAGAGGGCAAGAACAGGCGGCCTCTTGAGATATGCCAAACTCGGTAAAGGCCTCACCACAGAAATAGATAAATACGACAGGGACATAAAAGGTAAAGCGATCCCGGCCGAAAGAAAGGCGAAATTCTACAGGCTCAGGAAGTGGCAGACAAGGTCCAAGATGGCGACCTCTCTTCAGAGGAACCTGTCAAAAGCCCTCCCAGAGCTTGACCGAATGTGCTCATATCTGAAGATCCCTGGCAACGTCAAGGAAGAATGTGCCCTGCTTTACAGGAAATGCGCTGAGAAGGGCATAGTAAAGGGGCGTTCCATTGAAAGCATGGTTGCAGCTATCATATACCTCGTCACCAGGAAAAACAAGATACCTCGGACATTGGAGGAGCTGGAGACGGCATCAGGAGTGAAAAAGAAACTCATCAGCGGAAGCTTCAGAAAGATAGTCCACGAGATGGGGATAAAGATGCCTGTGACCACTGCTGCGGACTATGTTCCTTCGCTTGCGGTACAGCTTGAGGCTTCGGGCGAGACCATGGCCAAAGCAATCGAGCTTGTGGACAAAGCCAAGGAGACCAGCGTAACCACAGGCAAGGTGCCTATAAGCGTGGCAATTGCCGCACTGTATCTGGCAGCAGACATCACAAAGGATGCCCGGATGAAAAAAGACGTCAAATTCCCAGGCATATCCAAGAACACCATACAGAGCAGATACGACGAACTGCTCCGGAAGGTGGCAGGCAAGGAAGCCATGCTTGCCGCACCCATGGCTGCTCCTGCTTAGAAACCCACTGCGTATTTCTTTTTCTATTACTATATTACTGCATGGATGAGTCAATAGTTTCTACAGAACTGGTTAAGATCGACAAAGACGCAAATCTCCACGCGGCTCTGGAGCTTATGGAGAAACGCCGTATCTCAAGGCTTGTCGTAACAGAGGCAGGGCGGATAGTCGGGATACTGGCCGAGGAGGATATCGCAAACAGCCTGGCAACCGGACGGGAGCGCAGGCTAAAAGCCGAGCATTTCTACGTCAGCGGCGCCATGACCAAAGACCCGATCAGTATAGACATATCAGCCTCCACAATGGATGCTGCGAAACTGATGCTTGAAAAAAAATTCTCCTCGCTCCTGGTGAAAAAAGACGGAGACGTAATAGGACTGATCACGAAAACAGACCTGGTAAAGACATTATGCAAATCCAGAAAAGAAGTCGCCGACTACTATACCAGAGACCCGGCGACAGTCAAACCCGAGGATACCATTGTCTCCGTAAGAAAACTGATGCTTGAGAAAAACATACACCAGGTGCTTGTGATAAAAGACGACGCCCTGGCCGGCATGCTTACCGAAAGCGATATCGCAAGAGGCCTGAATACATTCAGAAAGGCGATAGACAAATACCCCCAGGCAGACATCAAACGGCTTACCGTGGGCCTAGTCATGCACCCCGACCCCATTATACTGAAACCTGACACAAAGATAGGAAAGCTTGTATCATTGATGCTGGAGAAAAAGATATCCTGGTTTCCCATAGAGAACAACATAATAGGCGTGATCACAAAGACCGATTTGATAAGAGGGATAGCTGAGGGAAAACTGCCTTAGTCGGCGTCCTCTGCTGCTTCCCGCTCTATCAGGATTTTGGCGTTGTCTACCGGGAGGTCTGCTATGTCGCCTTCCCTGAATGGTCCATAGTGCACCATGTCCGGGCCGATTATGGACGGAAACTGCGTAAGGAACCGGACCTTGATCTTTTCTATTCCCACCTTTGATGCGCCTGCGTTTTCCGCTTTGGCTTTATCCGGCTCTGACAGGATGCCTCTGTACTCATTTATGTCCTTTGCTATCACAGCATAGAATGCTTTTTCAGCAGGCACCATATTGGCCGGCTCCTTCTGGCCGGAACGTAGTGCGGCAAGGACTATTTTGTTCCTGCGCCTCTCAAATATCTCCTCAACGAGCTTCTTTATGTATTCCCTGTGTTCCTCGCCTATCTTTGCAAGCAAGTCAATTGTGTCATAGTAGAAACAGTCATCTATCTTCTGCAGTTCCGTTCCTGCTTTCTCGCTGCGGTATATGCTCTGGACGTCTGCATATGAAATCATCCCAATCACCCTTCTCCTAAATTATTAATAGTTCAAAAGACTAATAACCAAAACATAATGAAAGAACTCCTGTTCGGAAATACCAAGGTAGCGCCTGACGTGCGAAGACTAAGCAACATGAAGGAGGTCGTCTACGACAGAGAATTCCTCGCAAAGTCAAAAGACATAGACCTATATTACATGTACCGCGACCTCGCATTGAGCAGGAAAGACCGCGAAGCCATGCAAAGCGAAGACCTGCGCTACGACATTACCATAATACCTCCAAGGATGCTGGGCACAGAATACGTAAAGACCCTGGGACACTATCACCCGATCGTTCCTGGCACAACTTTGTCCTACACTGAGCTCTATGAGGTGCTTGAGGGGGAGGCTCATTATCTCTTGCAGAAAGAGGAAAAAGGCAAAATAACAGACGTTGTCTTGGTGAAAGCCGGGAAAGGCGATAAGGTAATAATGTCTCCTAATTACGGCCACGTTACCATAAAATCCCTCGAATAAGGAATTGAAGATGGCAAACCTCGTAAGCGGCAGATTCTCGTCAGTGTATCAGCCCTACATAGACAAGCACGGCGGCACATATTATGAGCTGCGGAAAGGCTGCGTCGAAAACAAGCATTATGGAAAGCTGCCCAAGCTGCGGACGGTTGCGGCAAAGGATGTGCCTGAACTGAGCTTGAAAAAATCGGAAGAAATATATTCGCTTGTCAGAAAAGACATAGGAAAACTAAGCTTCCTGAACCGGCCCCAAGACCACGACTGGCTAAAAAGGCTTTATTAGGCTTTGAATGCATTTTTACATGCATCGCAGAGCCTCATAGGCTTCATGCGGACGTCTTCAAGGCAGTTGGAAAAACGCATGAAGCAGCGGTTCTCGCAATGCCTAAGACCAAGGATGTGCCCTGTTTCATGCAGTGATTCTTTCAGTATAAGTTCCTCGGATTTAAGCCTGTAAACTGAAAGGACAGCTCCATAATTCCTCGCAGCATAGCCGAAAACATAGCTCGTATTCTTTGCATAGATATCTTTGTCAACGAGCCACAGAGCAACATCAGCCTGCTTCATCCGGCTCATGTACTCCAGAAGCGAGGCTGCATCATATTGCTTCCTCGCGGCGTTGTAAGCAGACGGGATGAATTCCAGGACGTCATTTCTGTAATTGTGCAGCCCATAAACCTCCTCAAGGCTCTTGCATACGCCTTTCACATATCTCTCGCAGCTCTTCGCATAAAATATCTGGATTCTCATCATAAGTTGAATTTAATCTGTTAATTCTTTATAGAACAATTCCATAAATAACCTAAAATCCATAAAAAAACCAAAATAATCTAGATGAAAACACCGGACCTAAGACCGACAACAATGCAGTTATCGATAACCTATGCAAACAAACTCCTCGGCATGAACTACTCCCGAAAAGAAGCAAAGGAACTACTGGAAAAGATGAGACACGGAGCAGACCCGGATGCAAAAGACAAAGACACAATAAACGTAAAAATAGCACCCTACCGAACCGACATACTACACCCAATAGACCTCGTAGAAGACATAGCCATAGCCTACGGATACGCAAACTACGCACCAGAGACACCCAAGATCGCAACAATCGGCTCAAAACACCCCCTCGAGACCTACTCGGATACCTGCAGAGAGCTTATGCTGGGCCTATCCTTCCAGGAAGTTATGACTCTCATCATGACCAACAAAAAAGACCTCTTCGAGCGCATGAACCATCCATCGGAGCCTGTCGCGGAGGCCGAGAACCCGGTGTCATCCGATCATGCCATAGCTAGGACCTGGATTATGCCTTCTCTTTTGTCTGTTCTGGAGAAGAACAAGAACCGCGAGTACCCTCAAAGGGTGTTCGAGATAGGGGACTGCATACTCGGCGACGGCTCGGAGAAAAGAAAAATTGCAGGCGTGCTTGCTCATTCCCGGGCCAATTACTCGGAGATAAAGGCTGTCGTCGTCGGCCTGCT
This sequence comes from Candidatus Altarchaeales archaeon, assembly GCA_963749405.1. Lineage (GTDB taxonomy): Archaea > Altiarchaeota > Altiarchaeia > IMC4 > QMZM01 > CAIYYO01. Next base: position 26,670 of record CAVVMY010000015.1, read on the forward strand.
TGATAGCCTGGACGCAAAATCGGAGATAGAGGCGTGCCTGCATCCAAGTTTCATAGGCGGCAGATGCGCATCATGCGCCTCAGGCTTCTTCGGGGAGATTCATCCAAAGGTTTTGGAAAATTTCGGGCTGGAGGTACCGGTTGCCGGTTTCGAATTGGATGTGAATATTCTTGTCGACTGAACTGAAATGGAATCCCAGGAGAAATACAAGCTGAAGAAACTCATAAACGAGCTGAAGACCAAACAGGGCAGGCATACGGAGCTCGTATCGGTCTACATACCTAAAGGCTTCAGCATAATCAATGTCCTAAACCAGCTTGGAGAAGAACTGGGCACAGCGTCCAACATAAAATCCAAGACCACGATGAAGAACGTCACAGGCGCGCTCGACAAGACCATACAACACCTGCGCCTATTCAAGCAGACTCCGCCGAATGGGCTTGCGGTCTTCTGCGGAAACGTCTCGGAGCGCGAAGGAGTCCAAGACCTGAAAGTATGGTCCGTAGAACCATCCGAACCCATAACAATACGGCTCTACCGATGCGACAAAGAATTCATAACCGGGCCGCTGGAAGATTCTGATAATGCCCAAAGACGTGTACGGACTCATCGCCATAGATAACCGGGATTCCACCATAGCGCTGCTCAAAGGAGACAGGTATAATATCATAACCAAGCTCGCAAGCGGCTACCACGGAAAACACAGAGCCGGGGGGCAGTCGCACAGCAGATTTGAGAGGATAATAAAAGGCCAGTCCCTGGAGTTCAAAGTGCGGACAGGAGAAGCCGCAACAAAGGTGTTGCTGCCCCTGGTAAAAGACCTAAAAGGCATAATCATCGGCGGCCCCGCGGGTACGAAGGACGATTTCCCGGAGTTCCTCAACCATGAACTCCGCAAGAAAGTCATAGCCATAAAGGACATCACGTATACCGACGAATCAGGGATAAGAGAACTCATAGACAAATCAAAGGACGTGCTTTCAGAGGTGCAGCTCGTACGCCAGAAAGTCCTGATGCAGAGATTCATGAAAGAGACTGGTCAACGACGGAAACTACGCATACGGAAACGACGTAGAAACCGCGGTACAGGCCGGGGCTGCAGAGGCCCTGCTACTATCCGAGAAACTCCCGGAGGACGACATAGACCGAATATATGAATCTGCCAAAGCCATGGGAACAAATGTGGAGATAATATCAGACGACTTCGAGGAAGGCGTACAGCTATGGTCGACATTCGGCGGAAAAGCAGCCATATTAAGATACAAGATTTAAAATATCTTTAGAATATACCTTATATAAACTAATTTATACAATACATAACGGCATTAAATTTCAACTTCCAAGAAAAAAATGTTACAGACAAAACTTCAATACCTGGTCCTGTTTATGATGTGCGTCCAGGCAGTAAACGCCGAAGACTGCGCCGTAAGCCTTCAAGACACTGGAAACGGAGTCCATGCTGTGATGGAAAACTGCAAAAACATCGGCACATTCTCCCTTGGAGGATTATACAACGGCCAATGGGAAAAACTCACCTACTTCTACCCCCAACCATGGGCCGGTACATTCCTAACCATAAAAGTCGGAGACCTCCTCTACACCGACTCAATAGACCCAAAAGACGGCATAAGGATGGACCAATACCTAACAGAGTCGCCCTCGGTCCAAGGAAACAAACTACTAGTACAATGGATGCTGCCAGACAACATATCAGTCGAGGAATCACTTGAAACCATAGAAAATTCCACCCTCATACACCTGACGATAAAGAACGAAAACCCCTACCAGGCATACGACATAGGCGCAAGAATACACCTCGACACACAGCTCGGAGACAATGACGGAGCGCCGATATACATACCTGGAGACGGCCTAAAGATAACAGAAAAAGAATACACCGGAAAAGACCTGACATTCAAATACTGGAAGGCCTACAACAGCCAAGACGCACCAAGCATAGTAGCCACAGGACTACTATACGGAGAACTAACCTACCCGGACAAACTGGTAATATCCGACTGGAAACAAAGCAAGCAGACGGCATGGGACTACCAGGTAAACGAGAGCAAATCCATACTCGGAGACTCCGCAGTCATGCTATACTTCAATCCAACGACGCTGTCCAGCGGAGAAACCAAAGAAATAATAACGGGATACGGAAGCGGCGAACCAGTCCTAAGCAAGCTCTCAGAGATAACAGAAATAGTCCTAAACAACATAACAGGCCAATACTGCATGGGCGAAGACGTCAACATGAAAGTAGACACAGGCTCCAAAATAGACTTCGAAGGATCCCTGACACTCGAAATAACAGACAAGAACGGAGAAACGGTTTACAGTAAAACCCTGCCAGACCTAACCCTACAGGCAAACTCGGTAAAAAGCAACGAATTCACATACACCATACCAGACAACGTCACATTCGACGTATACACCATAGACGCAAAGCTCTACAACCCTCAAGGCACTCTCATAGACGAAAAAGAGACCAACTTCACGGTAGACGCCAAAAAATGCGGCATAACCTCAGTAGAGAAGCCCCAAGGGCCAAACTGGCTCCTAATAGGCCTCCTACTACTAGTAATAATACTAATCATAGTATTCATAGCCTCCCGCAGAAAAGGTGAAATAGTAGTCACCAAGATAAAAGAAGGACCCAAAGTCACAGTCTCAGTATACAACAACAGCGACCATGACATAAAAAAGGGCGTAATAGAGGACCGCATAATCGAAGGAGCAGAAGTAGACATACACACCCTAAACGTCCGGCGCAGAGGCACAAAACTGACACTCGACATAGGAACCCTGAAACCAGGCCACAAAGCATCAATGGAGTACAAGATAAAGAACATAAACGTAGTCCCAAGGGCACTTTTCAGATGGGAAGAAGGCGAAAAACTATCCAAATAAACCGAAAGCTTTATAAACCAGTTTGCATATATAAATAAGCCCAGCATATAATGCAAACAAAACAAATGATGCTGGCAAATACGGAAAACCGTTTTAAAAGGGTATAAGCAGGCTATATACCTGAACAACAAGTATTTATATAACCTGCTTTTAAAATTAATACATATACATAGTTTATTTTTAAAGGGTATAGAGTAATATATAACCTAACCAACTACCCTTTATTTCAAAAAGATAAAAAAAATAAAATGAGGTGTTTGGTTCCCAAATAAAAAAGGAATTATAAAATGGCAACGGGCAGGTTTTTCAACGGATATCTAAATAAGACAAGTAAAAATAAAAAAAATAAAACCGTAAACAACGGAGGACTTCTAAAAATGAATACAACAAAATTAATGACAATAGGGCTCCTAATACTCGGGCTCTTCGGACTAAGCGGAATGGCGACAGCAACAGTCACCCCCGCTGACGGCAACGATGGCGTATATTTTGTCGGTGAACCATTAACAATTACATGGACCGGCACCGCGCTATACAGTTATGTATGGATTACAAACGACTCCACCAATCTGACCAACACAAGTGCTTTCTGCATAGGTGCCCCCTCCGCAGGAATGCAATTGTCGTATGTGAACAGCTACGTGTTGAATACAAGCCTCAACTGCACTGCAACAGGTACATACTTCGTCTATGTAAGCAATACAAACAATGCCACATCCCCTAATGTAAGTGCAAGTATGGACAATGCATACTTTGGACTGAACAGCTTCGCAGTAGCAGTATCCCCTGACTACACCAAGTACGGCGTATTCTCAGGAGACAACGCAACAGTAATAATAACGACAGCAGGACCACTGCCTGGAGCAACAAGAGTCGCCGCAACCTTTACAGTAGCGACAACCGAGACTAACAGAACACCTGTAAAAGTATCCACAGACGCAACCAGCGGCAACATAACCTATAAGATACCTGTAAGCTCAACAGCAGGAACCTATAATGTAACCGTAGCAAACGGCGCAGCACAGGACACCAGCGGGAAATACGCTGTAAGAACCTTCAACATAAGGGCATACGACAGGACCGTGAGCACAAACGCGACATCCGTAGTCCTTGAAGCGCTTGACGAAAACGGGGCTCAGGCAAATTACTCAACATCCGCTGGAACAGCTGCATCATTCAACCTGACAATATCAAAATCAGACGACTTATGGAATGCAACAGCAGGTGAAAGCACAATAACAGTAGCATTCCCAGTAAACACAAAAACCTCAACAGTCGCAACCAATCTGGCAACAGGTGCGACGATAGGAACAGCAACAATAACCGCAACCTGCCAGAACTTTACTCTAAGCGACAGCGCAACCTACACAGACTACGCAGCAAACCAAAACATAACAATAACAAACACCAAATATAATGGAACCGTGGCAACCACGTTCAACGTAGACCAGAACGTGACCATCGCGGGATGGATTAATGATGCCTCTAAAGCAGTTATGCTGAACATAACGAATGGAACTGCGAATGGAAGCGCGGTTGTGAAGCAACTCACAGCAACTCCTGCGACAAATGGAACCTGGACAGTGGACTGGAACACATCCACGTCAACACTATACAACCTTGGAACCTATACAATACTCGTATGGAAGAACGGCTCAGTAAACAACAGCGAGAACGCAACAACAACCGTAACTCTGAACGATGCAATAGCGATAACATCAACGACCAGCACATACAATGGAAGCACCTTAACAGATGCCGTATACGCAGATAATACCCTGACCATAAACGGCACATCCACAAGAGCTGACGGTGCAACCATAACAGTCAACGTAACCAATGCAAACGGATACACAAGTGCAACCACTGCCACAGTGACAAACGGAACATTCTCGAAAACATGGGCTGCAACAGGAATAACAGCAGCAGGGGCCTACACAGTGAAAGTCAATGATTCCCTGGTAAACGCCTCAAAGACAATAACCGTAAATAACGTCATAGCAGTAAATGCACCCGCAACCGGACCTACCGGGTCCGTTGTAACGATAAGCGGAACCTCTACAAGAGCCAATGGAACAGTCATACACCTTAGCGCAACCGATGCATATGGCTTCTCAGTAATGAAATCATACGCCAATGCAACAGTAAGCGGCGGTAACTGGAGCTACAACTGGAGCACAGTAAATATTGTCACACTGGCTGCCCTACAAACAGGCACCTACACGATAATGGCAAACGATACCATATCAACAGCAACAGACACAATAACCCTTGATAGCGGGTCGATAAGCGGCGTAGCAGACTGCCCCGGCAAGTATCTTCCTGGACGACGACACAGTTAACATAAGCGGAACAACGTCATTCCCCGCGGGGACGACAGTTGACGTAAACATAACCAACTGCGCAGGCGTTTCAATAAACACAACGACCGCGACAGTCGCTTCCGACCAGACATTCCTGGCAACCTTCACTCCAAACGCAGCTGCAGTCTTGGCGAATATAAAAGCTAACACCTCGATAGCAACAGGAGTCCCGGCAACGCTCTGTGCGGTAGTTAACATAGGCGCAATAAACGGGTCAACCACCTTTGCAATAAAAGACAACCTTGCGCTGACGACGGTAGCATCCGCAGTATCTGGAGATTTGGTAATGCTGACAGGAACCTCAAGCAGGCAGAATAATACCGCAATAACCATAACAGTAAGCCTGGCAAACTACGCAGAAACAGAGTCCGCAACAGTATCCGGAGGAGCATTTACCAACACTACCTATTATGCGACAACTACTGGATTAGTCAGCGGAGCAGCATTACCTGCAGGAACCTATACGATAAACGCGTCAGACGGAGTAGTATCTGCAATAACGACGATAAACATTGTGACAACCGGCGTCATAGCGATAACTGCACCAGCATACCAGCAGAACATATCCATAGGCGACAACTATAACATAATGGGGACAAGCAACAGAGCAAACGGAACCGGAGTCAACATAACGATTAACGGCCAGAACTCAACAAGACTTGCAACGACAGTCAACACCCTAGGAGCGTTCAACGCTACGTGGAACACCACCGGTTATGTAGCGGGTTACTACTATATAAACGCGCAGGCAGTCGTGAACGGCCAGTTATCTGAGAGCACAACAGTACTCGCATTCCTGACGGCGGCAAGCACAACAACCACCACGACCACAACCCTAGGAAACGGGACGACAACAACAACTACGTCAACAACGACCACAAGCATACCTGCAGCCCCAACGATCATGCAAGTAATAAATGCGATTAACCTATGGGCTAATAATCAGATGACTATAAACGATTTGATGATTTGGATACAGAGGTGGGCTTCATCCGCGTAAGTGGTATCCAAGCTCTTAAAAGTCTCACTTTTAAGAGTGATTAATTTTTTTTTACATAAAAAATACCATCAAGATAAAAAATTTACGTAATCCATAAAATATGAAAACGTATGACTCAAAAAAAGAGGTTAAAAAATGGAATTAAAAAAATTTAATAAACTATTTGTAATCGGACTGGTTTTAATTATGGTGCAGGGAGTATTCGCAACCACCCTCACAAGAAGTGTATCTTCCTCGAGCGTGTCTGCAGGATCAACAATCACAGTGACTTTGAGTTTGCATGTTACTACAAATCTGATAAGCGTTGCCCCTGTAGAAGACATACCTCAAGGATGGACCGTCAGCGGCATAACTGGCGGTTTCATGCATTCTGAGAAGCAACCTGACTCGCAAGGTCCCCACCGAATTGAGTGGATACAGTTAACTTCAGACCCAAACGTATCACTATCTGATCAAACATTCACCTACCAATTACAGATTCCTTCAAATGCTTCAGGGACTATAAGTTTTGCCGGATCATCTGTGATTTTTGCTAACAAGGGAACTAACAGCACAGATACTATTGGCGGGACCCAGTCTATTACCATAATAGGTACGGCGACCACCACAACAAGTACGACGACTACAACCCTGCCAGTTCCAGCATATGCTGTAAGAACGTTTTCCTCAACAACTGTGAGGCCAGGTGCAAGTTTCACTGTTTATTTGAATTTTGTCGTTAACCCTGCAATGATGCCTACAAATGTTGGAATAGCTGAAACTGTTCCCACTGGCTGGACTATTTCAAGTGTATCTAATAACGGGCTGATACTCGGTGGAAATCAAATTACATGGTTTTTCTCAAATACAGTGACCAATTTAACAAATCCCATACAGAATGCAGGTCTTACCTATACAATAACAGCGCCTAGCACGACCGGGGTAGGAACTTTTTCAGGTACTGTTGATTACGGAACGGGTACAAATGCAATATCCGGAAGTAACCGGGTTACAGTACAGAGGAAGAGCACGAACAACAACGACTTCATTGTAACGCTTCCCTCAGGAACGATGTATGCAAATAACGCAGTAGCTATAGTGGTTACCGACTCAGACTCAAAAGACCCAGTAGCCAAAGCAGGCGTTGACGTATACCTAGGAGCAGACAACAACGGACAGAAAGTAGCCTACGGTACAACAGACGAAAACGGAACATTCACGTTTACTCCTGCAGCTGCAGGCCAGTACACTATATACGTTGACATGTCCCGATACAGAGAATACAAAGAATCACTAACCGTGAGTGCAGGAGCACCCACGACAGCACCCACAACAACTGCAATCGTAACGACGACCCAGCAGGTGACAACCATGCCAGTGACAACCATACCTGTCACGACAACCCCCAGAGTGACAACGACATCACCCCCGGTGACAGAAGCCCCGGCAACAACACAACCAGAGGAAACCACCACCACACTTGAAGAAGTCACACCAACCACGGAGCCCAGTACAACAGGCGGCGGATCCAACATGGTACTAATCGGAATAGTAGTGATTATCATAATTGCCGCAGTAGTCTTCTTCCTGGTGAAGGGGAAGGGAAAAGGCAAGCCCGCCGAGAACGGAAAAAAGGGAAAAGAAGAGAAGGCCTCCAAGCCCTCAGACGCTAAAGCGTAAGCTTCTTAATCTTCTTTTTTTATTTTTTCTTTTTCTGTTTTTTTTTTATTTCTTTATATTTCTATTAGATATTCTTTTAACCCATTACAGGGCACAAATATAACCTGCACGGTCCATGTGCCAGCCTCGCTCAATCAGACCTACTGGTTCATGCTCGGCGTTCCAGGCAACGCAATGGGACAAACAGTTCAGTCAATTTATCACAAAACAACAAGACAACCTCCTTTTCTGTTCTGTTCTTTTTCATAGAACGTATCCTCTGTTACAGCCTGATATTTAAGACTTCCGTCTTTAATTCTAATCACCAGTTGTATGGCAGGCGGGAAAAATGAACGACACAGATCAGCTTTTTGAGAGAGTAGTTAAAGAAGGGGGCAAGAGCCCGGAAGAAGTCCGGGAGATGATAGAAAAAAGAAAAGCCGCTACTCACGGCCTGCTCTCAGACTACGGGGCGCTCTACGCAGTCGCAAAAGAGCTGGGACTGGGCATCGCCACAGAGAAGATCACAGTCACGAAACTCTCAGACATCCGGCCTAAGTCGCCTTACAACGTCGCAGGAAGGGTGAAAAACATTTTCCCGCCTAAGGAATTCTCAAAGAAAGACGGCGGCGTGGGCAAGATTGCAAGCCTTGTCATCGCCGACGGCTCCGGGGAAGCGAGACTGGTCCTCTGGGACAATAATGCGGATACTGCAAACCTGCTGAAGAAAGGCGACATCGTGCTCCTGCGCAACGGCTATGGAAAAGAAGGCCTTGGAGGCAGCGTAGAGATACAGGCTGGCTCCATGTCAAGCATTATCGTGAACCCCAAGATAAGCATGGATATCCCCGAAGTAAAGGAAGAAAGGACCAAGATAAAAGACCTTGCCAGGGGAATGTCCTCAGTCAACCTGTTATGCAGGGTATCAGTTTATTACCCGCCGGTCGAATTCAAAAGGCCGGACGGCTCGGAAGGCGTACGATCATCCTTTATCGGCGAAGACGAGACCGGGAAGGTGCGCGTGGTGCTATGGGGCGACGCAGCCAGGAAAGAGCTTTCAGCCGGTGAATATGTCAAAGTAGACAATGCCTATACAAAAGAGTCTCTAACTCATGCCATAGAGCTGCATGTAGGCAACAAGAGCATGTTATCCAAAACCGACGAGATATTGGAACTGTCGCCTCTCGCACAGGCACAGGAGATGAAAATCAACCAAATAAAGCCAGACATGCAGGGCTTCTCCACCGTAGCACGCGTGCTGCGAACATACGAGCCCCGCGCATACACGAACGGGACGCTCGCATCGATAATAGTAGGCGACGACACCGGAACAATTCGCACGGTCCTATGGAACGAAAAATCCGACATAGTGAACGAACTCTCAAAAGGCGACGCCATAAGGATCAAAAACGCCTACGCAAAAAGCAGCCAGAAAGGCGAAACAGAGATACACATAGGAAAATACGGAGAAATAATCCAGAACGAAGACCTGGAGATAGCATCGCTGCAGGACATAGAAAAATCCCTTGTGAGCGAGAAAAAGATAATCGATTTGCAGAATGACGAGCGGCATGTGCTGATAAAAGGAAAAATAGCTGACATAGACGAAGGACGCAAGCTTTTGTACATGACCTGCTCTTCCTGCAACAAACGCGTTCAGAATGCAGGAGGAGTCTGGTTCTGCGAATCATGCAATGGCGACGTCGAACCCACCCCGAACCTGAAGATATCGCTGTCAGTCGAGGACGAGACCGGAAGCATACGCGCAGTCGCATTCAAAGAGAGCGCGGAAAAAATCCTCGGCCTGGACATGGAGGAAGTGATGAACATAATAGGCGAAACCCAGGACGAAGCAGAGCCCATCCGCCAGGTAAGAGAAGGGCTCATAGGAAAACCCATAACCCTTACCGGCAGAGTGAAATACAGCGACTACTCAGACCAGCTGGAATACCTCATAGAAGAGGTCGAAATATAAACTGCTTTTAAAAAATGGGCATGTATCAACCGCAGGACTACGTCATCTACATAGGGATACTTATAATAGTCCTCTGGCTACTCCTAAAAGTCTTCCAGAAAATAAAGCTGGACAAAAAATTCATAACCGCGATCTCGCCATACATACTGGTAGGCATATTCATTCGGGTTCTCGCAGACACGCACACAGTGGAATTCAGCCAATGGTGGTCAGTCACGCCCGGTGTGTATATCCTGGCAATGGTGCTTGCATGGGCATCCATAGCAATCGGCTACGCCACGCAGAAAATCACAAAAATAGGATACCACCTTGTTTCATTCACGATAGGAACAGCTCTATCGCTTTTCCTGCTCTGGAAGATAAGCGAATACATGATCAATCCCGGAACGATACTATACACCCTTGCAATGGCGGCATCCCTCACGCTCGCTATCTACGCAATATCAGTGCTCGCACATGTGCGCCTATTCCAGGACAAATACAACCTGGCCATCATGTTCGGCCACATGCTCGACGGCTCATCGACGTACATAGCCCACGACTATTTCGGCTTCTACGAAGAACACATACTGCCAAACTATTTCATCGGACTATTCGGCAACAGCGCATTCGTGATGATACCGATAAAGATCATAATAGTCGCACTCACGCTCTATTTCATGGACAAATGGTATAACGGGGAGCCAAGAACCGAGAGAAACAGGAACATCTACATCCTACTGAAACTGCTCATATTCATAGTCGGATTCGGGCCCGGACTGAGAAATACGCTGCTGCCGGCATTGAGACTCTGATCCTCGTGTTTTTAATAGCCGAATTTATATTTAATAGTGATTTAGAAAGTTTTCCGCAAGAAACCTGCGGGCTTTAGCCCGCAGATGAATTGCGGCGTAATTCTGCAGGTGGGTGTCGTATTCTGTTTTGTTTTCCCTTGTTTCTTGCATGGGGAGAGGGCTTTTTATGGGTGTCGCGTTTTTGTAGACGCGCGCCTTCTCGCTACAAATTATTTATGGGTAGCGTGAGCTCTTTGTCTCCGGAGTCGATGGAAATGGGGCTGTTGAACTACACGCATTGTGTTGTGGGGGCTAACCTGCATCTGCAGTTTACGCCGGCGTATAGACGCGATATATTCTGTGATTCTGAGGTTATAACGCTGTGTCGGACGGTTTTTGGCGTCGTCGCCAAAGAACTCGGCGTAGAAATGGCGGCCTGCGAGTTCGGCCCGGACCATGTGCATTTGTTTCTGTCCGGGTGGAAGAATTACGCGATACCCGACCTCGTTCAGCGGCTGAAGGGTCGAAGCAGCCGTGAAATACGAGAAAAACTCTGGAACCGAATCAAGAGCAAATTGTGGGGCGACAAGTTCTGGAGTGGCGGATACTTCGCGGAAACCGTCGGACGAATAACCGCCGAAAACGCGAAGTATTACATAGAACGCCAACAAGGGAAGCACTGGAACAGCTATCCGCTACCGCTCACTGAAAACACAGACCCGCAACAGCTAAAAATAACACAGTTCTAGAACCCGAACAAGGACGCCCCGGCCTTCAGGCCGGGCGTAGTTCACAGAATGGAATTCTACTTGGGGTTCTATCTTTCACGTGTTTAATTGGTATTCTGTTAGTTTGCATGGTCATCTATAGAAATAACAAAAACATGACTAAGTTGATTATTCTATTATTAATGCTTACTTTACTATTTGGGTTAATCTATCTCATTGTTTCTTCGATTACAAGCGGGCAAGCATATATACTATGATTGGATGAAGAATATGTGGGGAGGGGGCGGGTGATTGTTTGCTTTATCTTGATTTTTATATCCTTACTCCTAATTTTAACATTATTGGGCGCGGGCCCTTTATTTGTCATACAGTCGGAGATAGAATTTATGTTTTGGTGCTCAGTGAATAGTCATATTCCTGATGGTTCTCTTTAGTCTGTATTTTTAATCACCAAGTCCATAATTTTTATCCCACTTATGGGGTTTTTATTATTACTTCATATATTAGAGAAACAAGGTTAGAGATACAAAATGGCGTCGCGTAATCGTCCCCGTCGGGGTTCCCTGGGTTTTAAGCCGAGGAAGAGGGCAAGGACCGAGACTCCGAGGATACGCTCATGGGCTGCTTCCAAGGAAGCAAAGATGCTGGGATTCGCAGGGTATAAGGCTGGAATGACTCACGTGATTGCCGTAGATAACCGGAAGCACAGCAAGACTGCCGGACTGGAGGTGTTCATACCCGTAACGGTTATAGACTCTCCGCCTATGACGGTTCTGGCAATAAGAGCCTATCAGAAGGCATATCTTGGGAAGGCCCCCTTAACAGATCTGTATGCTTCTGACCTCAAAGAAGACCTAAAGAAGAGGCTCTGCCTCCCGAAAACAATAGATGCCGCCAAGGCATTGAAAAGGATAGAGGAAAACCTTGATAGTATAAGCGATGTTAGGCTTATCGTATTAACCCAGCCTACTATGACGTCCATGTCTAAGAAGACGCCGGATGCAATGGAGATAGCCTTGGGAGGCACGGTTCCTGAGAAGCTGGAATATGCGAAGAAGGTCCTTGGAAAAGAGATAAATGCAGAGGACGTACTCACAAAAAGCAAATACATCGACGTGTCCGCAGTAAGCAAGGGCAAGGGATATGAAGGAATCGTAACAAGGCTTGGTACCAGGATACAGCCCCGTAAGACCGATAAAGGCCGAAGGCATGGAGGCTCTGGTGGTCCCTGGACTCCTGCGAGGAAGATGTGGCAGTGGCCTCTTCCCGGGCAGTTCGGCTATCATACCAGGACAGAATATAACAAGCTCGTAGTAGGCGTCGGAAAAGACGGGAAGGACGTTACTCCGGCTGGAGGATTCCTGCATTATGGGCCTGTAAAAGGGTCATATGTGCTTTTATACGGTTCGGTTCCGGGTCCTGTGAAGAGATTGATTAGGATCAGTCCTGCTCGCAGGCCGCTTCCGGATGCGAACTATGAAGTAACCCTGATAAATACGTCATCCAAGCAGGGTATGTGATATTAATTGAAGGATTTGAGATAAAACGATGGTCAACGTATATTCATTGGAAGGAAAAATCGTGGGCAAGGTGGATCTGCCTCGCGTGTTTAAGACGGATTTTCGTCCTGACGTGATACAGAAAGCAGTCGTGTGCCTGCAGAGCAGCAAGAGGCAGCCTTATTCGAACAAGGAGAATGCTGGCATGTTCACCAGCGCGGACTACTTCGGGCGGAGGAAGGGCGCTTACAGGATGACGATAAACAAGGGCATGAGCCGGCTTCCAAGGGAGAAGAGCGGAGGAGGCGGCCTTGGAAAGGTGAGGCTTATACCTAACTCGGTCGGCGGGCGCAGGGCTCATCCTCCGAAGAACAAGGATTGGACCAAGAAGATGAATAACAAGGAATACCTGCTGGCGATAAAGTCTGCCATAGCTGCAACCCAGAACAAGGAATTCCTGACAGAAAGAGGCCATGACATAGAAGGCATTCCTGAGATTCCATTAGTCGTTGAAGACACATTCGAAAAAATAGCCAAGACCAAAGACGTGATAGGAGCGCTCACTGCATTGGGGCTGGGGAACGATTTGTCTCGTGCAAGCGAGAAAAGCATACGCGCAGGCCGGGGCAAGATGCGGGGCAGGAAATACCGTAAAAAGAAGTCCGCCTTGATAGTTTTCAAAGAGGATGCAGGCATCGTTAAAAGCGCAGGCAATATCCCGGGCATAGATGCGGTAGCACTTGAAGACCTGGACATCGAGCTTCTGGCGCCTGGGACGCATGCAGGCCGCCTGATAATCTGGACCAAGGGAGCGCTGGAGAACCTGGACAAAATAGTAGGTGAATAAGAATGGATCCTCATAAAGTATTACTCTACCCCATCATGGGCGAAAAAGCCACCATGCTCAGAGAGAAAGAGAACAAGCTAAGCTTCATAGTCGATAAGTCGGCAGGCAAGAAAGACGTGAAGGAGGCCGTAGAATCCCTTTATAACGTAAAAATAGTCGGCCTAGACAGCATGATTACGACTACAGGCGAGAAAAAGGTTCATGTTAGGCTGGATGCCAAATATTCTGCGGAAGAGGTGGCGTCGCATTTCGGAGTATTATAGATCATTTTAATAACTTAAGATATCAGAATGGGCAGAAGGACTATCACCAGGAGGAGGGGCCGCGGAGGTCCAAGGTATCAGGTACCAAGCTTTAGGTTCGAGGGCGGGGTAAATTATCCACAAGGCCCAAAATATGCGGGAGGCATAGGCGGACAGATCATTAGCATAGATAACGACCCTGCGAGGACTGCGCCTGTTGCAAAGATATTGCTTGAGGATTTCCAGGAAATAAGGCTTATCGCTTCGGATGGTATGAAAGTCGGTCAGTGGGTAAGTATTGGCGGAGAGGCAAAGCAGGAGACAGGCAACGTCCTAACCCTTGGCAAGATAGCCGAAGGAACCCTGGTTTACAACATAGAACTGCGAGCCGGCGACGGCGGGAAGATCGTGAGGTCTTCAGGAGCTGCTGCGGCTATTGTTTCGCATGACCATGAGAAGGGCATAACCTATGTGAAATTGCCTTCCAAGAAGACTGTTGAGCTTTCCAGCGAGTCTCGCGCCACCATCGGAACCGTTGCCGGAGGCGGCAGGACTGAGAAGCCGATGGTCCGCGCAGGGCAGAACTATCACCGCTGCAAGGCCAGAAACAAGCTGTATCCGCGCGTAAGAGGGGTTGCGATGAACGCGCAGAACCACCCCCATGGGGGAGGCTCTCACGGCTATACCGGCAGGCCTGCTTCAGTTGCACGTAATACGCCTCCAGGCAGAAAAGTCGGTATGATAGCGCCCAGCAGAACCGGCAGGCGTAAGAGATAAAAAATGGCAAAGAAAAAGATTACATATCGCGGATTTGAATTAGAAGTGCTGCAGGCCCAATCAATGGACGAGCTTGTGAAGATAATGCCTGCACGCATCAGAAGGTCTCTTAAGAGAGGATTCACCGAAATGCAAAAAAAGCTCCTTGCCCGCGTAAAGGAGGCAAGAAAAGAGTTAGACGCAGGCAAGAAGATAAAGCCTATCAGGACAGAGTGCAGGGATATGCCGATACTCCCGGACATGGTGGGCATGGAGTTCGAAGTATACAACGGAAAAGAATTCCTAAGATTTTCAGTAGAGATCGAGATGATAGGCCAATACCTCGGCGAATTCGCATTAAACAGAAAGCCTGTGAAGCATTCAGCCCCAGGGATCGGTGCTACACGGTCTTCGCTATTCGTCCCGGTCAAATAATCAAAATGTTAGCTTTAAGATGGAATTAGATTATTCGCTTAAGCCCCAGAACGAGGCAAAGGTTGCCAAGGCAATAGGCAAAGACGTAAACGTATCCTTCAAAAAGGCCGTAGCAGTCTGCGACAGCGTCAGGGAGAAGAACCTATCGGAGGCAATAGCTCTCCTGGAAAGGGTCATCGCCCTGGAACAGGCCATACCCTTCAGGAAATACAACAAAGGAGTCTCCCACCGGACAGGCGTCGGAATAGCCAAATACCCAAAGAAGGCCGCATCCGAGGTGCTCAAAGTCCTGAAAAACGCCCAAAGCAACGCAGACTACAAGGGACTGGACAACGAAAGGCTCAGGATAATAAACATACAGGTCAACAAAGGCCAGAGCCGGAAAAGAAGAAAACCCAAAGGCAGATGGAAGGCCTGGAAGACCCAATACGTCTGCATACAGGCAGTCGTAAAAGAGATTTGATAAAAATTTTACCCAAAAAACACTAAAATGGCAATGGAGAGGCATTTCATCCAAGAAGGAATCATCAGATCAGAAATAGAGACCTTCCTGAGAAGAGAACTTGAAGGAGCAGGATACTCGGGGATAAACATACAGAAGACACCCCTCGCAACAAGGGTCGTACTATACGTGGAAAAGCCGCCACTAGTCATCGGAAAAAAAGGCCGCAGAATAAACAAACTCACAAGATTCCTCAAAGAAAAATACGGCATAGACAACCCGGCAATAGACGTACAAACCGTTGAAAACCCAAACCTGGACCCAAACATCGTCGCACGCAGAATAGTCCAATCCCTGGAAAAAGGGATGAACAGAAGACGCGTCGTATACAAAGCCGTAAGATCCGCTCTTGGCTCCGGAGCAAGAGGAATCGAAGTAATAGTCGCAGGAAAAATCATAGGAAAAGGCGGAAGAGCAAAGCAGGAAAAATACCTCCAAGGATACATGAGAAAAGTAGGAGACTCCGCAAAACTCGTCAGGACCGGCTCAACACAAGCCTTCATGAAAGCAGGAGTCATAGGCATAACCGTAAAAATAGTTCCGCCAGACATCGTTTTCCCGGACCAGATAGAGATCAAGATGCCTGTAAAAGCTGAGCCTGAAAAAGCCAAGGAACCACTTCCTGCCGCTCCAGAGGCTAAAAAGGAGGAAACAGCACCAGCACCCGATATAAAGGCTGAAGAGGCTAAACCCTCTGAAAAAGCCGGAGCAAAGAAAGAAAAACCAAAGATTCCAATAGACAAAAAAACAGCCAAGAAGATAGGCGTCGAAGAAGTCCTGGAAGAACTCGCAGAACCGGCGGAAGAAGAACCAGGAGAGCCGGAAGCAGACATAGACAAAGAAGAAGCCTGATTTAATAACCAGACTCGATAATTATAATTAACATGGCAATATTGCGCAACAGCGAAATACGGGAACTCGGCAGTGCAGAGCTGGAAGACAAACTCTCACAGCTGCAAAGTGATATGATGAAGATCCGAGGAGTTCTGGCCTCAGGCGGCATCCCTGAACACGTAGGCAAAATGAGGGAAACCCGCAGAACCCTGGCCAGAATACAGACCTACAAAAGCAGCCAAACAAAACAACCATCAAAGGATCAGAAAACCAGCAAAACCCAGAAGAAATGAATTGCCAAAGATGCGGTCTTCCCAAGGAGTTATGCGTCTGCGACGAGATGACGCGGGAAGGCCAAAGGATACGCGTCCGCAGCGACAAAAGACGATACGGAAAATTTGTAACGCTCGTGGACGGATTCAAAGACGTAGACATAGACAAGGTAGCAAAAGAGCTTAAAAGACGGCTCGCATGCGGCGGAACCCTGAAAAACGACACAATAGAACTACAAGGCGACCAAAAGAAACGAGTTAAAGGCGTTCTTGTAAGCATGGGGTTCTCGCAGGACATGATAGACGTGCTCTAAGAAAAACCCTTCAGACAAAAAAAATACGGATGATTACCCCCTACAACATCCTAAGACATGAGTTCACAGGCCTACCCGTGCGCATAATATCCGCAACACACGAAGGATACAAATGCGCAGGCATAATAGCCGACGAAACAAGGAATACGATAAAGATCAAAACAGACTCAGGCATAAAAACCCTTCCCAAGGATTGTATCACACTGGAAGTAACCCTTCCACAGGGAGAGATAGTGCGCGTCGACGGAAAACTCCTGCTCTCAAGGCCCGAGGACCGCATCAAGAAAAAATACAGGATAAAGTTCATCTGACAAAAAATAATAAAAATGGCAAAAGTCGAGAAAAAAGAAAGCAAAAAGAAAACCGAATGCCAGGACAGAAACTGCCCCCAGCACGGCACCCTCCCAACCAGGGGAATGATACTGGACGGAGTCGTGGCATCGGATAAGATGGACAAAACAGTAATCGTCCAGAGAAGCTACTACGTAAAACTCAAAAAATACGACAGATACCGGCCCAAGAAATCAAGAATACCCGCACACAACCCCCCATGCATAAACGCCAAAACCGGCGACCACGTGAAAATAATGGAATGCAGAAGACTAAGCAAGACCGTAAGCTTCGTAATCACTGAAAAACTACCCAGCGAAACTAAGGCAACCGCATGATATAAGAAGAACAAGACAAAATGGCTAAACCACTCGGCGCAATGAAGAACCTGCCTCTGGGCAAAGCAACAACCGCAAACATAACCCGGACGCTCACAACAAACGCCCGCCTGGTATGCGCAGACAATACCGGAGCAAAGGAACTTGAGATCATAGCAGTCAGAGGCTACAAAGGAATCCACAACCGTATGCCAAGGGCCGGCGTAGGAGACCTCATAGTAGTGACTGTGAAAAAAGGAAAGCCGGAAATAAAGCACCAGGTACTGCTGGCAGTCATAATACGGCAGAGACAACCCTACAAGAGATACGACGGCTCCAAGATAAAATTCGAAGACAACGCCGCAGTCATCGTAACAGAAGAAGGCCTGCCCAAAGGAACGGAAGTAAAAGGCGCAGTAGCAAGAGAAGCCGCAGACAAATGGAACAAAATAGGAAGCCTGTCAGGCATCGTAGTATAAAACCAATCCACGACTAGAATGAAAACACAACCCACATCATCCAAACCCAGAAAACAAAGGAAATGGCTGGCAGACGCCCCACTACACAAACGCCAGAAGATGCTGGCATCCACCCTCAGCAAAGAACTACGCACAAGATACAAGAGAAGATCCCTCTCAGTACACAAAGGAGACAGGGTAAAAGTCATGCGCGGCGAATACAAGGGAACAACCGGCCTAGTCATGAAAGTGGACCTCAAAGAATACACGATATACGTAGACAGCGTAAAAGCAAAAAAGGTAAACGGCACCGAAGTACCCAGGCCCATCAGCCCATCGAATGTAATGCTCACAGAGCTCATGACCGAAGACAAAGAAAGAAGGGATTTATTAGAGCGTAAGACCAAATAACTAACTCAACTTCAAAGACAAGATGCACACCAAAAGAATCTCCGCCGGATACGGAAAAGAAAACAAATGGGTAGCAACCCCGAACCCAGGAGCACACTCCAGAAAGGAAAGCATACCCTTACTCCTAGTGATAAGAGACATACTGGGATACGCAGACACATCCAAAGAAGCAAAAAAGATAATACACGATGGCCTAGTCACAGTAGACAAAAAAACCAGAAGAGAACACAAATACGGAACAGGCCTAATGGACGTAATAGAAATACCCACACTCTCCAAACACTACAGACTGATCCCCGGAAAGAAAGGACTGGAACTGAAAGAAATAGACGAAAAAGACGCAGGCATAAAACCCTGCCGCATAATAGGCAAAACAAAGATCAAAGGAGGAAAGACGCAACTGATCCTCCACGACGGCGGAGCACTGCTCACAGAAAAAGATGAATACAAGACCAACGACACCATCGTAGTCGAGCTCCCACAACGCAAAATGTACGACGCAATACGATTCGAAAAAGGAAACCTGGCCCTCATCTATAAAGGAAGACACAAAGGCATGTCAGGCAAGATAAAAGACATAATACCCGCAACAGCCACAAGAAAATCCGTAACCACGCTCGAAGACATGCAAACACTAACCGAATACTCATTCATCATAGGAAACGACAAACCAGTGATAAAAATCTGAACGCAAAAATGAACTACGACAACCCCATGCGCAAGCCCAGAATAGAGAAAGTAACCCTAAACATAGGCGTAGGCCAAAGCGGGGAAAAACTAGGAAAAGCAGAAACACTGCTACAAAAGATCACAAACAGAAAGCCCGTAAGATGCGTATCCAAACACAAAATACCCACCTGGAACATTAAAAAAGGAGACCCGATAGGCTGCAAAGTAACCCTAAGAGGCCCCGCAGCAGACGAAGTACTGAAAAGAGGCTTCGCAGCAAAAGACAACATGCTAAAACCAGACTGCTTCGACGAACACGGAAACTTCTCCTTCGGAGTACATGAATACATCGACATACCCGGCATAAAATACGACCCGGACATAGGCATCATGGGAATGGACTACACAGTAACCATGCAAAGACCCGGCTACGGCATAAGAAAAAGAAGCATACGCCCAGGAAAAATACCTGTCAAATCCACGATAACCAAAGACGAGACCATAGACTACATAAAAGAAAAATTCAACATAACAATATCAGAGGAAGATTAAGAATGGTCCAAAAAGAACCCCTAGTCAAAAAGAATCAAAAAATGGATGCAAGAAACCTTATGTGCTCAATATGCGGAGCACAAAGAGGCCTCATCCACAAATACCGCCTGCACATCTGCAGAAGATGCTTCAGAGAAGTAGCCTTCAGGATAGGCTTCAGAAAATACTCCTAAAAACAATCAAACCCACAATGGAAGAAATAAAACTATTCGGCAAATGGGACTACAAAACAGTCGAAGTAAAAGACCCGGGGATAAGACAATACGTATCCCTTAACCCGGTATACCTGCCCATAACATCAGGCAGACTAATCGGCAAACAATTCAGCAAAAGCAAGATGAACATAGTCGAACGCCTCACCAACAAACTAATGAGAAGCGGCCAGGGAACAAAAAAAGTCGCAGGCCGATACATAAGAGGCGGAGGAGCAACAGGCAAAAAACAAAACGCCCTAAACATAGTCAAAGCAGCATTCGAAATAGTAGAAAAAAGAACAGGCAAAAACCCAATACAAGTACTAGTAGACGCGATCGAAAAATCCGGACCAGGCGAAGAAACCACAGTCATCATATACGGAGGAATAAAATACCACCAAGCAGTCGACGTATCCGCGCAGAGACGCGTAGACTTCGGCCTCAAATATATTACGCTCGGAGCATTCGCAACAGCATTCAACTCACCCAAGAAGATAGAAGAATGCCTCGCAGACGAGATAGTATGGGCATCGACGTCTGATTCGAAGAGCTATGCGATCCAGAGAAAAGAGGAAACCGAAAGAATAGCAAGGTCTGCGAGATAAATATCCTCTCTTTTTCATTTGTTTTTTTATCTAAGCGGTTAGTATAAATTCTTTCTTTCGTCTTTTTAATTAGTCTGCTTAATATAATCCTATGAGCCCTAGTTATTTTCTTATAATAATCGCCCTCGTCTATCTCCTGTTCTTCGGCCTGAGTTTCATTACCCAGTTCATTTGCCTATGGAAGCTGTCTAAATCCCTGAAATTCAAGAAAGTCGATTATATGACCGCACTTGTCGTATCGCTCATCGGCACAGCAATCGGGATAGTCTTACAAATTATCTATGAACTGCTAAGTGCATCGATTAACCCAATGATCTCGTATATAATACTGCAATCCATTGGTCTGATGGTCTTCATAGCACTTGTAAAACAATTCTACAAGGAGAACTGGAAGAAAACAATCACTATAAGCCTTATAGTATTCGCGATAGAACTTGCAGTCGTGCTCCTGTTCTCTTTTCTAATCAGTTTTTTCTTGGGGAAGGTAGAAACGACAGAGACGTTTATCAAAGATTACTAAACTAGGTTCAATTCTCCAAGTTCCTTCCTTATCCTCTCCTCTGTCTCCTTTTTCACCGGAACAAGAGGAAGCCTCGGGTTCCCTGCTGCAAGCCCCATCATGTTCATCGCCGCCTTCACAGGTGACGGGCTGGTCTCTATGAAGAGGACTTTGGACAGATTGAAGAGCTTATAGTGCATCTCCTTTGCCTTCCTGTGGTCGCCCTTCAGTGCAGCATTGATTAGTTCTCCCATCTCTTTTGGAGCGACATTGCTGACTACCGATATCGCTCCTCTTCCTCCGAGGCACATTATCGGATAATTCAAGGCATCCTCTCCTGACAATACGACAAAGTCTTTTCCGCAGAGCATGATCTCCTTTGTTATCTGTTCCAGGCTGCCTGATGCGTCCTTTACGCCTATTATGTTCTTTATAGCGGAAAGCCTCTTCATGGTGTCTGGCTCGATGTTGACTACTGTCCTGCTTGGGACCGTGTAGACGATTATCGGTATGTCTACTTCCTCTGCGACCTTCTTGTAGTGCTGATAGACCCCTTCCTGTGTTGGCTTGTTGTAGTAGGGCGTTATCATCAAAGCTGCGTCTGCGCCTGCATCTTTGGCATATTTTGTGTACTCTATCGCTTCTGCCGTGCTGTTGCTGCCTGTCCCGGCCAGAACCTGGATCCTGCCGTTTGCTTCATCGACTGCTATGTCTATTACTTTTTTGTGCTCTTTCTCAGTAAGCGTGGCAGACTCGCCGGTGGTCCCTACCGGTACTATCCCCGCGACATTGTTTTCCGTCTGGTGGCGGATGTTCGCCCTCAGCCCTTCTTCGTCGAGTGCATTATTCTTGGAAAATGGCGTGACGATGGCCGTGTACAGTCCTTCTATTTTCATTTACATTCCTCAAAGTCTTATATATAGTTAAATTAAGGAATAAAAGACAGAATGAAAGAGATTTTTCCCGGCGTATACAAGCTCAAAGGCGGCATAGCTACACAGAACTATACCCCTGGTTTCCGGGTCTATGACGAGAAACTTTTGAAGATGGAAGGCTCTGAGTACAGGACATGGGACCCGTTGAGGAGCAAACTTGCGGCAGCCATAATGAACGGCCTAGCAGAGTTTCCATTTAAAAGAAACTCCAATGTGCTGTATCTCGGCGCATCCTCAGGCACGACCCCAAGCCACATATCCGACATCTGCCCGGACGGCACCATATACGCTATCGAATATGCCAAGAGGATGATGCGCAACCTCTACATAGTCTGCGGAAAAAAGAAGAACATGATCCCAATACTCGGAGATGCCAGGTTCCCGGAAAGGTATGCGCAGACAATCGGCCCGGTGGACGTCATTTACCAGGACATAGCGCAGCCGAATCAGGCCGAGATACTCCTCAAGAACGCAGAGAAGTTCTCTCCCAGATACGCGATGCTTGCAATCAAGTCTCGGAGCATAAATGCCGTGAAGAGCCCAAAACAGGTATTCAGGGAAGAGACCGACAAACTGCGCAGCAAATTCGACATACTGCAGACCATTGATCTGCAGCCCTACGACAAAGACCACATCCTTTTGAACCTTAAGGTAAGAAAATAATGTCTTTCAGATGCCTTTCTTCATGTAGACGTTCCTGCTTGGGTAGGCGATGTCTATCCCCTCCTCTTTGTATCTCTGGTGCAGTGCCTTGATGAATTCATGCACTGCTATTTCTTTGGCCGAAAAGTTCTTCACGTGCAGGGTCACTTCGAAGTCGATGTTGGAGTCGTTGAATTTCTTAAACCTCACAAAAGGAGCTGATTCAACCTTGCCGTCCGACAGCTTCTCAAGAACTTTCCTCGCCTCATCCAATGTAACCTCCTCAACCTTCCGAAGATCTGAGTCGTACCCTACCCCGCAGGAGATCTTCACTCCTGTCTCCACCTCCGGCTGGTTGTAGTTGGTCAGGATCATATCTGCAAGCTTTGAATTGGGGAGTATGACCAGGTCGTTGGTCAATGTGCGGATACTTGCAGACCTCCAGCCGATCTTTTCCACGTGGCCCTGTAGTCCGTTTTCCAGTTGTATGTAGTCGCCGAGTACTACTGAGCGGTCGGACGTTATATACAAGCCTGCCAGATAGTTTGAAAGAGTGCTCTGCAGGGCGAGCGCCACCGCCAGACCTCCTATCCCAAGGCTTGCTATCAGAGGGGTTACTTCCACATGGAAGGCCGCCAGAACCAGGAGAAAGCATAACACGTAGATAAGGGAATTGATTATCTTGTTTAGGTTCTGTATTATCGTCTTTTCAAAAACGTCTGATTTGTTTTTCTCCATGCGTAAGCGGAAAAAGACATTGACGATCGTGGTTGCGACGACTCCGCCCCAGATTATTCCCAGGGCCTTGAACAGGTCCGCTATTTCTCCGTGGTATTTCTCAAGGATGGAAAGAGAGTCAAGCGATAAGTAGAGGCCGAGCAGGATGATTGCCGCATAAACCGGTTTTTCCACGCTTTCCAGTATCTTTTCGTCGAAGCTGCTCTTCCTCCTTCTAAGCATCTCAGGTATGTGCTTTACGACGATGAGATAGAAAAGCCTGGCAATTATCACTGAAATTAGCAAGACAAGCAACGCTACCAATATGTCCGAGTACTGGCTTGGTATGCCATAGGCCGAAGCATCTATGCTAAAATCTGCCATTATTAGATATAATAACGGTGATGTATAAATCTATTAAGAATGGCCATGCTCAGCGTTCTAGAAGAGTCTTTGAAACTTCTCTACAAGAAGCCCAAGATGTTCCTGCCTAACATGACCGTAGCCGTGCTATATGCGATACTAGAATTGATACTGCTCAAACTAAGCATAGAACTGTTTGGAAACATGGCACCGCCCACACAGGAAGACCTGCGCAGGATAGCTTATTCCAACCTGCCCGTTATCATCACGGTATTAGCGGCTTATCCGTTCCTGGCAGCACTTGACCTCATAAGCTATGCTATGTATCCGTCTCTGGTATCAGACCATTATAATGGAAAAGACATAAGCCTGGGCAGAGCCCTCAAAGCAGCTATCAAAGCCTGGAGACTATGGGTCAGCCTGGGACTCGTAATACTACTATTCATCCTATGCGTAACTCCAATCTTTTCTCTATTCATAGTAATCAACTACCTCACCCAGAACCCCATGTTTTTCGCTATCGGAATTATCCTACTCCTGGCAGCGATCATGCTGCTGATGCTGGCCATATTCTTCGTCATGCCCATCGGGATCATAGAAAAAGAAAAGACCCTGGATAGTTTCAGGAAGAGCTATGCTCTTGGGAAAAAGAATAAAAAAGGAGTTATTGCCCTTGTATTGTTCTCCTCGGGCGTGATACTGGCCGCATTCTTTATAGGAAGCAGCCCAAGTGTATCGTCTAATGCCGGCCTTACATATCTCGCAATAGCAGTTTTCATGTTGGTAAAAATGATGCAATCCACGATCTACACATATATTTCAGTGGTCAATCCATATTTCTATCTGGATATCAGGAAAAGATCAACAACCACGCCCTAAAAGGGCGTGGTATGTGATATACAAACACGCATAATAATAATCATTCAAAGAGGTGTAAACGCAAGAACCTCGGCCTAAAGGCCGAAGTATCTTGCGTGTTTGTAATGAAAGTAACAGATTACTTCGGAAAGGAGGTAAAGAACATAGAACGGGCTTCGCACGTAGGCATATACTCCACTGCAGACCATGAGACGATAACGACAGTTGCTTCCATAATCCGCGACGTCATAGATAAAAAGGACAAGGCACTGTTCGAATACACAAAAAAATTTGACAGGTTCGATCTAACATCCAGGAATATCCGGGTTACAAGAAATGAGATAGAATCGGCATATTCCCGGACAGACGATTCATTGATAGCGGCGCTGGAGCACGCTCACAGGAACATAAAAAAGTTCCACAGTGAACAGTTCAGGATTATAAAGAAGCGTTGGGAAATTGAAACAGAAGCAGGCGTATTGATAGCAGAAAGAACGAATGCTCTGGAAAGCATCGGCGCATACATACCGGGCGGAAGGGCTACGTACCCTTCAACAGTTTTGATGGCCTGCACGCCGGCCAAGGTCGCAGGAGTTGAAAGAATCGTGGTAACATCTCCTCCCCCCATATCAGACGCCATACTCGCAGCATGCCGTATCTGTGAAGTGGATGAAGTCTACCGCGTAGGCGGAGCCCAGGCGGTTGCGGCTCTTGCAGCCGGAACGGAAAGCATCGAAAAAGTCGATAAAATAGTTGGCCCCGGCAACAAATACGTAAATACTGCAAAGCTTTCAGTATATGGGATGGTGGATATAGACATGCCGGCAGGCCCGTCGGAGATCATGATAATAGCGGACCGAAAAGCGAGTCCAAAGCTCGTCGCCGCGGATATCCTGGCGCAGGCGGAGCACGACCCCGACGCTAGATGCGTTCTTATCACCGACACAAGAGAGAAAGAAGAGGAGGTAAGAAAGGAGCTTGAATCACAGAAAACGCATCTTAAGAGAATATCCATCATACAAAAAAGCCTGGAGAAAAACTTTCTCGTATGCAGGACCCGGGGAATAGACGAATCCATAGACACTGCCAACATGCTTGCGCCTGAACACTTGGAGATTTTCACGGAAAACGCAGATACCGTAGCTCAGAAAATAAGGAATGCGGGAACGATATTTGTCGGAGAATACTCTCCGGTTTCTGCCGGGGACTATGCAACCGGAAGCAATCACGTACTACCTACCGGGATGGCGGCGAGGTTTTCCTCAAGTCTTGGCGTCAGGGACTTTTTGAAAAATTACACCACCCAGAAAATATCAAGGCAAGGTTTGCTTGCACTGAGAAAAACAATAGAAACATTGGCATCGGCCGAGTCTCTGGACGCGCATGCTCAATCAGTGCGTAAAAGATTTGAATAGTATACTAACCCTATGAGGTCACAGTCTGCTTTTTAAAGCCGTATACGTATGTATAGTAACACTATAAAGGTAATATAAAACGAGGTGAAAAAAGAAAATGGCTGATTTGCTGGTCGTAAAGGCCAAGATAAAGGATGTGAAGGGACTGGAAGACATGAACGTTGCAGGAGATTTCGCGGAAGCCCTGAGCGCAAAGGTCGAGACCCTCATAAAGGATGCTGCTGCAAGAGCGGCTGCCAACGGCAGAAAAACCGTGCAGTCAAAAGACCTCTAAGAGGCTTGATAGCTGCCCATTAATCTTTTTCTTTTTTTAATCCAATTCTTTTTCAATTCTAATAATCATACATCAATGTAAAATGATCGGCATAGTCTCAGACTCCCACGATAATCTACCGGCCATAAGGCAGGCCGTGGAATTCATGAACTCACAGGGCGTGTCTATGGTCCTGCATGCTGGCGATTATGTCGCTCCCTTCACGGTAAGAGAATTCAAGAATTTGAAATCCCCTTTGTATGGAGTCTTCGGAAACAACGACGGAGAAAGAAAAGGCCTGATGCGCGCGTTTTCCGAGATGGGTGCCGAACTTAAAGAGTTTGTAGAGATCACGCACGAAGGCAGGAAGATAGCATTGTATCATGGAACGATAACGGAATTTATCTCGGCTCTCATATCCGGCGGAGAATACGACGCCGTCGTCAGGGGGCACACTCACCAGCCCGAAGTGAAAAAAGAAGGAAATACCTTGGTTATCAATCCCGGAGAACTATGCGGGTATCTGACCGGGAAAAAGACTGTTTGCTTGCTTGACCTTTCCACAATGGAAGCAACCATTCACGAAATAGGCGAAAAACAGGAAGTCACGCCTGAGAACAAACAGGAAACTACGCAGGCTCCTTCCCCGGAAACTGAAAAAGAAAAAAGACAAGATGATACTGTCAGCTGAGAAAATAAAGAGTCTCGTATCTGAGGAAAAACTCATAGAGGGTTTCAGCGAAAAATCCCTTAACGGCGCAGGATACGACCTGCGCGTCGGCCGGTTCTACAAGATCCGGGGAGATGCCTGCCTTGGAATAGAAAATCGTGTTCTCCCGGAGGCTGATGAAATAAAATCAGAGGAAATAACCCTGAAACCTGACGAGTATCTGCTCATAGAGACGCAAGAGCGGGTGCATATGCCAAAGAACATAATGGCCCGCATACTCCCCCGCTCCACACTCTTCCGCGCAGGATGCGCTCTGATAACCGCGGTCGTAGACCCCGGCTACTACGGGACACTCACAATGGGCTTAAAAAACCTCTCAGGAGCAAGTTTGCGGCTGGAGAAAGGAGCAAGGATCGGTCAGATAGTCTTCGAGGAAGTGTCAGGCGAGGCCACGTCATATAACGGCCGCTATCAGGGGGGGAAGGTCGTATAGGACCATACGCTTATTTAATGTCAAGTTCTTATGTTTTAACAATAGAAATGGACTATAGAAACCTTTTTTTGGTTTTGGCAATCTCATCTTTGGTATTCTTGTGCGGATGCACCAGCAAAGTATGTCCTGAGCCGAATTCGACCGTTGGAGACAAATGCTGTCTTGACGCTGACGGAAACGGTATATGCGATGTGGACGAGACCACCACAACTACCACCACAACTACTACAACAACCACTACGACCACCACGACCTCGACCACTAAGGCTACGACCACCACGACAACAACGACCTCCTCGACCACCAGCACCACGTCAGTGAAAGACCTATGCGGCGAGCCCTGCTGCATAAAGGAATACCTATCCGGTGAATGCGGCATGTACGGAAAAATCGATTTGGTGTGCATCAACGCGACTGCGCTTTACGAATGCGACAACAACGCCACGCTGAGATGCGCCCAAGGATATGCCTGCAAGATGAGCACGACCGGAGGGCACTGTGTAAGTTCGGGGGAAAAGACCGTTCTGAACACAAACAATGACGGGTTAAGGTAATCTTTTTTTATTAATTTCATTAATAAAACCGTATTTTTCTATTGTTTTTTTTGAGATTTAATCGTTTAATCTACTAATTACTATATGAAAGACCGCATCGCCACTCTTAGACGCCTCCTCGAAGACTCGGTAAAGAGGTCCTGCGCCAAAGAAGTAGGAGCAGTCTACTCCTCCGGGATCGACTCGGCTATTGTCACTTTTTTTGCGTCAAGGTACTGCGACGTAACCGCTTACACGGTAGGTGCTAAGGGCTCGGAAGACGTCAGATTCTCAAGAAAGTCGCAGCAGGATGCGGATTTCAAGATAAGGATCATCGAGATAGACGAATCCGACGTGGAGAAAATACTGCCGGATCTTGTGAAAATAGTCGGAGTTCCGGATTCTCTGAAGGTCTCAGTCGGCGTCCCGTTGTATTTTGCTGCGCGGGAAGCAAAAAAGGACAGGCTTTCTGTCATGCTGTCCGGGCAGGGAGGAGACGAACTGTTCGGAGGATATAACCGTTATCTTGCTCATGCGGCAAAAGGCGATCACGCAAGCCTCAGGGCTGCGATGCAAAAAGACGTGGACACCGCCTACATAGACAACCTCGATCGGGACATGGCCATATTCAGGGCCTTCGGTATTGACCTGCGTTTTCCCTACATGGACGAAGCGTTCGGCAAATACGCGTCAAGCCTCCCTTCGAAGTTGAAGATATACGAGCTTGTGGAAGGCATGGAAGAGGAATTCGCATGCGTGGACGTGGTGGACAAAAAAAGATTCATACGCAAGTATCTGCTGAGGCATCTGGCGGCGGACATCGGCGTTCCGGGATACATCCTTGACCGCAAGAAGAAAGCAGCCCAATACGGTTCAGAGGCCGAGAAGCTTATAGACAGGATAGCCAGGAAAAACGGATACAAGAAGAAAGCCGAAGAAGCAAAAAGAAAGGACTACATGCGGATGTATTTGGAATCGCTCGTTTAGTTCTGAGCAGCAAAACCATTTCTACTTTTTACAAATATCCTGTGCAAGGTTCGTGTGGCCGAAATGGACTATCAGGTCCAGGCCAAGAAGCGCTGCCTCTTTTTCTTTGGTGTCGCAGGCACCATATACCGGGTCGACGAAGATGACGCACTGGGTCCCTGTTCGTTCCTCTATCTCTTTGGCGACTTCGACTGCATATACTTTCAGGCCTTCCGGAAATTGCAGGCCTACACATTTTGCTTTTTTTCTTTTTATTTCCTTTATTATGCGATTCTGTTTCGAAAACGTAATCTGATTTTTCCATGACTATGTTTCTTCGTCTGCATCGGCTCTTGCTGCTCTTTTCAGTTCCCTCATCTCTCTGAGGACTGATTTTTCGTCTTCTGTCAGGTCTTCTGCTTTGGTCTTGGCCATGTCCTCTATTGTTATGTGGACATAGAGGGTGTCTCCTTCGTTTATCTGTCTTCCGACAGTCACGTTCTCTATGGATATTGCGGCCTTGTCCGGAGCCTGCGCGCTTTTTACGTTCTCTTTGTCTTTCTGCATCTCTTTTAAGCGGCCGATGACTTTCCCGTCTGCTCTCATGAGCATCGCTCCGGTCCGCAGGGTGCCTGCCTGTATTTCTACGCCTACGATAGCCGGTTTGCTCTGGCGGAATACGCACTTGGGCAGGAGGCGTATCTTTGCCGGAGAGGCTATTTTGCCTTCTCGTTCGGCTTTCTCTTTTTCCTTTTCTTTTTTCACCCAGTCTTCGTAGTTCTCTATCAGCTTGTATATTATATTGCTTTCGAATATCTTTATCTTTTTGTCTTCTGCGAGTTTCTTTGCCTCTGGGAGTGTTTCAGTGTTGAAGGCGATTATGACTCCGGCATATCTGTCCTGTTCTTTTACTGATACGGACTCTATTATGTCTGCGTTGGCGACTTTGCCGATTGTGGCCTTCCGTATGGCTATTTTTTTGTCGGTGAACAGCTTTACAAGCGCTTCAAGCGAGCCTATGGTATCTGTCTTTATGGTAACCCCGATGTTGTCTGTGTTTATCTCTATGTTATCTATCTCCTTTCTCACGGCGCCGGCAAGCTCCGGCCCTCCGACATAGACGGGTGCTCCGGAGAGTGCTTTTTCAAGGTTCGGCGCAGATATCTTTACCCCTGATGCGGCATATACGCTGTTTACGTTCAGGAATTTTTCCCGGGGATCGCGCATCTCGTCGAGTGGTTTAGGCCGCAGCAATGCCCTTACTGTGGTCACTATCGGCTCTTTTGCTCCTACTACTATCTGGTCGTTTTTCCGTATTACTCCGTCGTATATTATGACGTCGATTGTGGTTCCGAGGCCTCTTTCTTCTTTTACTTCCAGTATCGTGCCTTTTGCCGGGGAGTTCATCTCCACTGACAGTTGCTCTGCGAGGTATTGCTGTGCCAAACCGATTAGTATCATTAATAGTTCGGGCACATTCTCTCCTTTTTTTGCGGATATGGGAACGATGGCAACCTCTTTTCTGAAGTCTGTTATCTGCGTGAATAGTTGTGAGTCGAATCCCTGCTCTGACAGTCTGCCCGACTAGTTTGTAGAATTTCGTGTAGAATTCTTCCTTCGTCCTTTCCAGTTGTTCGTCTATTTTGACGCCGGCTCTCCATCCGGATATTGCGTCTATTTTATTTGCCGCAACTACGTAGGGCGTTTTGTATTGCTTGAGTATCTGTATCGCTTCTATGCTCTGGGGCATAAGGCCTTCGTTTATGTCCACCACGAGTATGGCCAGGTCGGAGACGCTTCCTCCGCGCCTGCGAAGGTTGGTGAATGCTGCGTGACCCGGTGTGTCTATGAAAAGGAGGCCGCGTACGTTTATCTTTGCCCCCATGGCGTTCAGCAATGGACCGCATATCCTCTTCACGGCATCGAACGGGACGTCGGTTGCGCCTATGTGCTGCGTTATGCCGCCGGCCTCCCTTGAAGCAACGGAACTGCTCCTGATCCAGTCAAGAAGCGTGGTCTTCCCGTGGTCCACGTGCCCCAGCACCGAGATGATAGGCTCCCGTGTGTGTCTCAGTTCCTCTGTCATGGTATAAGAAATAGATTACAGGCTTAATAGTTTTACAGGTTTGCTGAGACGTTCTTGAAATGGGTTTTTGCGATATAGGGCAGCAGATGCTTTGGTATGTTTTTTGGTTTGACGCCTCTGATACTTATTTTGTATTCTGCTTCCAGTCTGTCTACTTCCTTTTCGAAAAGATATTTTGCCAGGATGCTTGCTGCGGCAACAGAGGTCTCGGATTCGCCGCCTGTCTTCTGCACGACCACCAGGTTCTTTTTTTCAAGGTCCCTCAGCTTTTCCTCGGTCTTCCTGTAGTCGAACATGTCGATTACTATCTTTGCATTGCCGTATTCTATTTCTGATAGGACTTTTTTTATGAGGTCTGTGTGTATCTGCGCCAGTAAGTCGTTTAGGTTCTTTCCGGATTTTGCATATTCACTGTAGATTTTGTTGTACTCTTCAGGCGCAAGGATGCAGACCTCTTTTATTTTTTTTCCGTCTGTCAGTTCTTTTCCCATTCTCAGAAGCGCCTTTTTGCCTATTTTTTTGCTGTCCCTCACCCCTTTTCTGCGCAGGGCAGGTATCTCTTTTGGTTTCAGGGCCACGCAGGCGATGGCAAGTGGGCCGTACCATTCGCCTTTTCCAGCTTCGTCGGTTCCTATCACGTAGTCGTATTTGTCGTCCTCGGTGAGAAAAGTCCTCAGCACTTCCTTGACTGCGTCGCCTTCCCTGTAAGCGACGTTGCCGCCTTTGTATCCGACGATGAATATCCCGGTTCTCCGGTCGTCGAAGCGGTATAGCTCATACTGGCTCTTTATACCTGTTTCTTTTACATTATTCTCTGTAAGAATCCTTCGGAGTTCTTTTAGCTCTTCAGGGGAAAGAAATATGGATTTCATTTCAGCATCTGACAGTGTCGATCACTTTTTCGAGTATCAGGTTTGCGTCTTCGTGGCTTTTGACGTCGCCTATGAGCACTTTTCCTGATTTGAAGACCATAGCTGTTCCCTTGGTTTTGGGTAGCGCGTATGTAAGGAAGACTGCGGGGCACTTTTTTGGGTCGTATGCTGCGTTTTCTTTTTCTGATAGTTTTTCCAGGTCTATGACGATTTCCGGGAGGTAGTCGCGTATGTTGCCTGTGGCCAGCACGTTTTCTATCTCTATCTCGGTGTCGGCTCTGAGCGTTATCCTGTTTCCCAGTTCTTTGAGTTTTCTTTTCAGTTCCCAGAAAGCCGATTCTATCTCCTCGCTGTTCTTTGCGCCGTTTAGGAATACTATGCCTGAGGAGAAGATCATCATCTTTATGTTGTGCTTTGGGTGGGTGTATATGTAGGCTGGGAGGTTTTTTCCTTCTTCCAGGCCTTCTCTTTGGGCGCGTCTTTCGTCTATGTTGAGGCTTTGTTTGTAGTCTATCCTGCAGAATATGTTCTCTATCCGCGACTTTGCTTTCAACACGGTTAATAATTATGCTCTGCGCTTAAAATGCTTTCAGGCTGAATCCTATTTTCCGCAAAAAATGGCGGCTGTTCTTTTTTTATAGTAATACTCCTTTATTTAATAATATCCCTAATGCTCTGCTTAGTCTGATGAAAACCATAGGCGAAATAACCGCAAAGTACCATGACCGATCTGATTTGATCGATCTTTTGTCCGAGGTGCAGGAGGAGTTTGGTTATCTGTCTGAGGCTAATATGAGGAGTATCGAGCAGTCTCTTGGCATCCCTTTGGTGGAGATATACGGCGTTGCTACATTCTATGCTTCTTTTAGGCTGCAGCCTGTGGGCAGGCATATTATCCGTGTCTGCAAGGGAACTGCGTGCCATGTGAAGAAGGCGGATATGATAGAGGGTGTGCTTGACGACCTATTGGGGATCCGGGACAAGCAGACGACTGAAGACGGCCTGTTCACTTTGGATTGCGTTAATTGCATTGGGGCATGTGCAAAAGCCCCTAACATCATGATAGATGATAAGGTCTACGGCGAGCTGACGCGGGAGAAAGTGGAGAAGATAATAAAGGAATTTCCAAAAGAATGAAAAAACTTTCTGAGTACGTAGATGTCGAGAAAGGCGTAAAAGAGCTTTCAGGGGACCGCGTGACAGTTGGCGTGGCCACGTGCGGCATCTCCGCCGGGGCTGGTGAAACTCTCAAGTCTTTGCAGGATGCGAATTTAGGTGTTCTCGTTGATCCTGTGGGCTGTTCTGGTGCGTGCTTTAATGAGCCTATAGTTACCGTTAAGCAGGGGGGTGTCTATTCGATATATTCGCATGTCACGAAGGATAAGGCGCAGCTGATAACTGATGCGGTAAAAGCAGGGAGGATATGCGATGAGCTTTTCACTGCGCATGAACTCTCTGAGATGGATTATTATAAGAAGCAGCAGCGTCTTGTCATGGAGAACTGCGGCCTCATAAATCCTCTTAGCATAGAGCAGTATGCCGCATGCGGCGGCTTCAAAGGCCTTTTGGAGGCGCTTCTTCTGGAGCCTAAGGAAGTAGTCGATGTGATGAAGGATTCCCGTTTGCGTGGAAGAGGCGGTGCAGGCTTTCCCACAGGGATGAAATGGAGTTTTGTCCTTGGAAAAACAGGCAAGAAATATCTTATATGCAACGCGGACGAGGGCGATCCCGGGGCTTTCATGAACCGCATCATGCTGGAAAGCGATCCCTTTAAGGTTCTTGAGGGTGTGATGATTGCGGCGTATGCTATTGGCGCGGATGAGGCTTTTATCTATATGCGGCTGGAGCGGCCTCTTTCTATTAGAATGATGCAGAAGGCTATTTCTCTTCTTGGGGAGAAGCATCTTTTGGGCGAGAACATACTGGGCAGAGAGGGATACAATCTTAGGATACGTGTCAAAAAGGGGGCTGGTGCATTCGTTTGCGGGGAAGAGACCGCGCTTATGAATTCCATAATGGGTCAGAGAGGTTATCCTAGGCCGAGGCCTCCGTTTCCTGCCGAGAAGGGTTTGTGGGACAGGCCGACTATCATTAACAACGTTGATACGATGGCCAATGTTGCCACTGTGATGAAGATAGGCCTTGACAGATATAAGAAGATAGGGACTGAGAAGAGCCGCGGCACAAAGACTGTCTGCCTCACAGGGAACGTGAAAAGGCCAGGCGTGATAGAAGTCCCTTTTGGTATATCACTTAAGGAGATCGTCTACGACATCGGCGGTGGCACTCCTGAGGGTACTAAATTTAAGGCTGTGCAGATGGGTGGCCCTGCCGGTGGTTGTATTCCTGTTGAGTTGTTGGGTTTGCCTCTTGATTATGAGCCTTTGACTGCTGCCGGGGCCATAATGGGTTCTGGCGGGGTTGTGGTCTTGACGGATCGGGACTGCATTGTGGATGTGGCCAGATATTTTATGTCTTTCACCCAGAAAGAGTCCTGCGGTAAATGTACTCCCTGCCGTGAAGGCACGCTGCGTCTTCTGGAAATACTTGAGAGGCTGACGGATGGAAGCGGTAAGAGAGAGGATATAGAGCTTGCTAATCGGCTTGCCATTTTCATAAGGGACTCTGCGCTGTGCGGCCTTGGGCAGAATGCGCCTAATCCTGTTCTTTCCACTATGAAGTATTTCATGGATGAATACGTCCAGCATGCGGAGCAGAAGACGTGTGCTGCGGGCGTATGCAAGAACATGATAACATATCTCATAACCGATAGGTGCGTCGGCTGCGGCAACTGCGCAAGGATATGCCCGGTCGCAGCCATATCAGGTAAATTGAAGACGAAGTATGTGATAGACTCCAAGAAATGCATAAAATGCGGCGAATGCATGCGTAACTGCGCATTCAAGGCTATAGAGAAAAAATGAAAGTTTCGGTGAGCCTCAACGGGGAATCAGTGGAAGCAGACGACGGGGAGATGATAATAGACGTCGCCCGAAGGAATGGGATAGACATCCCCCATCTGTGCTGGAACGTCCTCTTCGAAAGGATCGGCGCCTGCCGCATATGCGTAGTTGAGGTCGATGGCAATCCAAAGCTTGTCGCCTCGTGTTCTACGCCCGTGAAGCAGGGCATGATCATAAGGACGCATACTCCGCGGGTTTTTGAGGCCCGTAGGATGAACCTTGAGTTGCTTCTCGCCAACCATGATCTGAATTGTACCACATGCGCCAAGAACCTTAAGTGCCGGCTGCAGGAATATGCTCATGATTTCATGATACAAGAGATACCGTTCGCAGGCAAAAGACGGCAGGAAGAGCCTGATCGTTCCAGTCCCTCCATTGTGAGGGACAATAACAAGTGCATTCTCTGCGAGCAGTGCATACAGGCCTGCAACAAGATACAGACTGTTTACGCTATCGGCCTGCAGAACCGGGGTTTCAAGACGCGCGTTGCACCTCCCTTGAAGATGAACATGAATGAGAGTGCTTGCGTTAACTGCGGGCAGTGCGTGGTAGCCTGTCCGACGGGCGCCCTGACGGAAAAGAGCAGCATAAAAGAAGTAGTAAACGCTCTCAACAGTGGCAAATATCTTATTGCCCAGACTGCGCCGTCTATCAGGGCGACGCTGGGTGAGTGTTTCGGGCTTCCGCCGGGGGTTCCGGTGACCGGGCAGATGGTTTCCGCTCTGAGAGACTTGGGCTTTCAGAAGGTCTTTGACACGAACTTTGCAGCAGACATAACCATAATCGAGGAGGGAACTGAATTCATAAAGAGATTCAAGGAGAACCGAAGCCTTCCAATGATAACCACATGCTGTCCCGCATGGATAAAGTTCGCCGAGCAATTCTACTACCAAGAGCTCCACCACATGTCCTCATGCAGAAGCCCGCAGGCGATACTTGCATCTCTGGTAAAGACATACTATGCAGAAAAGATAGGAAAAGACCCAAAAGACATAGTCCTCATCGACATAATGCCCTGCACTGCCAAAAAATTCGAGATACTGCGGCCTGAATTCAAAGGAGAAGCAGACTACGTACTCACAACAGTGGAGCTGGCAAAACTCATAAACCAATACAGCCTGGACTTTCTGAATCTACCGCCTTCGGCTTTTGATTCGCCGATGGGAGAATCAACAGGCGCAGCAGACATATTCGGCCAAACAGGCGGAGTAATGGAAGCAGCACTAAGATCAGTCGCAGACCTCATGAGCGGCCAAGACCTCCAAAGCGTTGATTACACCAATGTCCGGGGCATGGCGACAATGAAGGAAGCAGAAGTAGACATAGGAGGAAACAAAATAAAGATATGCATAGTACACACGCTGGGCGAAGCAAGAAAACTCATGGACCAGATAAGAGCAGGCACAAGCCCATACCACTTCATAGAGATCATGGCCTGCTACGGCGGATGCGTCGGCGGAGGAGGACAGCCCGGGCCGCACAGAAAAGAGATACTGGAGAAACGCGCCCGCGCCCTGCGCAAAGAAGACTCGGAAAAAAAGAATCAGGAAATCCCATCAGAACCCGGATGTCCTGCGGCTGTACAAGGAATACCTCGGAGAATTCGGAGGGGAAAAAGCGCATAAGCTGCTGCATACTACTTACACGAACAGGTGCATAATAAAGGAGTGCGGCAATAGTCCTATCCTCCTATTTATTTAAGGCTTCTTTCACTGCTGGTTTTCTTAGGATGTAAAGCAACAATCCGTAGATGAACAGGATTATCGGCGCAAGGACTAGTGTAAGCAGACCGATTATTATAATAACAATGCTCGCCCTTGTTGCTGCTTTTAAAGCCCATGCCTTTCTGAGATATATGCCTAGTGCGGTTACGAAGTGCAGGGTTAAAATGACTAACGAGAGTAGAATCTGGATAAAAAAGTCAAACCTGCTGAAGAACAGGAAATAAACAGTCCATAATATTCCGCCCGCTATCAATAATCCCTCTGCGTTCTCTAAATCCCATTTTAATTCCATTGGAATCAGAATTATTTTTCCGCCTTAAGCTGCACGTAAACTGCTATTCCTCCAAGCAGTGCAGTCGTGAATTGCATGATGCCCATCGACGTCAGAAAGACTGCGGGTATTATCGAGGCCGAATACAGTATGTATGCTGTCGTGAATAGAAATCCTGCTTTTGCGGCCGAGCCTGCGAGCAAGGTCAGCAGGTAGTTGTATTCGTGTTTTATCTTTGCCTTGAAGGCATACAGGAGGATGAGGTTTCCTGACCAGATGAAGGGCATCATGTATATCAGGAATGCATTGAATGGTCCGAATAATGCGCCTTGCGCTATTGCTCCGATGCTTGGGGTGAATATTACCGGCAGGGTCTTGTAGGAAGGCAGGCTGAGTGCCGAGCGGATGATGAGCGCGTTCACAAGTATCCCGATGATTATTTGCGGCGCGCCCAAGGCGAATGGCAGCATGAATCCGAGTAGTCCAAGCGCAGTCATCTCCAATATCTGGTGCTTTTCGGAGTATTGATAGTATGCTTCGTCCAGGTATTTTGATACATACTCAAATTCCATAAAGGATTAATGGATGCGGTAATATAAATACGCCGCACCCTATCATCCTTGCGAGGCAAATAGTTTCAGTAGCGCCTGTTGGACCTGCTTCTGTTGTCCCTGCCATAGCTTCGGTGGGGGCGGTCCCTGTAACTGTGCGACCTGGGCGAAGAGTCCTCGTATGGGCTCAGCTTCGGCCTGCTCTGCGTCGAAGCCCTAGGGAGATGTTTAGCTTTGCCTCGGTTATCTTGGTTCTGCAGGTGTGCTCCATGTCCCAGAGGTCGTGTATCTCCTGCGGGGAGATAAAGGAGATCGCTTTTCCGCTTTTTCCTGCGCGGCCTGTTCTGCCTATCCTGTGGATGTAGTTTTCTTTTTCCCTTGGTATGTCGTAGTTGAAGACGTGTGTTACGTCGTCTATGTCCAGGCCCCTTGCTGCGACATCTGTTGCGACCATGTAGGTGAACTTCTTTCTCTTGAAGCCTTCTATCACGCGGTCTCTCTGGTTCTGCGAGAGGTCTCCGTGTATTGCTTCGGTGGCCATTCCTCGTCTCTGCATCATCTTTGTCAAGGTGTCGGCCCATCTCTTGGTGTTCGTGAAGACTATCGCGCTCTCAGGCCTCTCGGTCTGCACGACTGACATGAACGCGTCGAACTTCACGTTCTGAGGAGTCTCGTAGTAGAACTGCTCTATCTCGTTTACCGTGAGCTCTTCAGGGCTTACGGATATGTGCTGCGGGTTCCTCATGATGGTATGCGCTAATTGCCCTATCCTGTCGGGTATGGTTGCAGAGAAAAGCATGGTTTGCCGCTCTTTTGGTATGTGGGATATTATCTTCCTGATGTCGTCGATGAATCCCATGTCCAGCATGCGGTCCGCTTCGTCCAGGACAAGGATTTTGACGTTGCTGAGGTTCAGAAGCCTTCTTTCTATCATATCCATTATCCTTCCAGGGGTTCCTGCGACAATGGGGCTTCCTGCGGCCAGCATCTTTGCCTGCTGGTCTATGCTCTTTCCTCCATAAACCGACGTGGTGCGTATTCTTTTGCTGTAGCCTATCTTGCGCATCTCGCCTGCCACCTGTTCGGCAAGCTCTCGTGTAGGAGCTATGATCAGCGCCTGTACTTGTCTATTCTCGGGGTCGACTTTCTCTATTATCGGTATCCCGAAGGCGAGTGTCTTTCCGGTTCCTGTCTTTGCCTGGGCTATCAGGTCTCTTCCTTCCAGGAGCATGGGTATCGACATCTCCTGTACTGGCATCATTGTCACAAAATTGTTGTGCTCAAGGTCTTTTTGTATCTGCGGACTAAGGTTTAGTTCGCTGAATTTCTTGTTCTCCAGAATATTCTCTGGGTTGTTTTCTAATTTCTCCATTTTTTTATAGATTCTATGTGCTCTATGCTCTTTCGCAGATAGATAATTATAGAATTAGAGATTGTTGCAGTATACGAAATACTGTTTTAGAAGCATTTAATATTGGTATATATCCTAAATATCTTAACGCGTCTAAATCCCAATTCTACTCACATATTCTATACTAATACAGGAACTAGGCATTTATAAATCGTTCAATAAATGAGGGTTTTTCTGAAAAGGCCGTTTAAGGTGATGGAAAGACGGATCAGCGGCTTGATTTTTCTATAATCTAAGTTTTTAAGAAGTTCTGAGTGAAGCGAAGAATTTGTGCCGAGCGACGTAGGAGCGAGCCTTAAAAACTTTGTTGTGTGCCATGAACGAACGTGAAGGTCGAGAAAAATCCAAGGCTTTTCGAAGAAGTTTTGGCATCGCCGTTAGAGAGTTTAAACCGCTAGAGCAACATGCGAAGGATTATCCCAAATATGCAAATGCACAATATTAAGAAGCCTAAATTGCCCACAACCATTATGTATTTTTCAGAAACCTTACTTATCTGATAATTCTGAGTTTTGGGTTTTCCTTTATCGCAAGCAATGTATAATATTCCCCCAATTATCCAAAGATAAACCTGAAAAGTGATAATAAATCCTATAACGGCCGTCCAATAAAGCCATTTCTTTTTGCTAAGATCCCAAACCTCTGCCATAAATAATATTTTAGTAAATTGGTATAAATAGATTTGGCGCTTCTAAGTGATACCAAAATTGCGTATAACGTCCCAGATTTTACGAAGTTCCGCCCAGAGGCGGAATTTGGGCCGAGCGATAGCGAGCCGTTTAAATCGCTGTTATACGCCCTGTGAAGGTCGAGGAGCCGAAGGCGACGAAGAAGTCCACCGAAGCCCCCCTTAAAGTTAATAAAACTTTGTTTTTAGTATCTCGTCTTTGTTTTGATATAACATTCTATCAAATTCGATTCCTGATAAATTAAGGGGTTTGCATATTTTGAGTAAGATGTCCTGTTCTATTTCATCATAAAGGGTTGGGTCTGTTTCATAGCCCTCTGGAAAGCTAATTCCAACAGATTTAAACACACTTTGAACTCGACTGTCTAGGGCAATAGCATTTTCTATAAGTCCCAGTTCCAATAAATAATCTCTAGCTCCTTTGCTTTTTAGGAATGCAAAAAGCCCCATTAAAAATTTAATTTTTAGTTTTTCACTATTTTTCGTTTCAAATTCTGACATCTGAGCGAGTAGTTTTACAAGCCCTCTTGGTCCCTCATTGAAATATTTTAATGTTTCAAAATTTTGAACAAGAGCTCTTGTTTTTCTACATCTCCTAATGTCTGAACTGGCATAACGAGTTCCTATTGTTCGGAGAGCCCGGTTTATAACTTTTTCTAGTTTCTCTTTATTATCTATTTGGAGGAGTTTTTCGTATGAAACGTTTTCTCTTAGTTCACTATCCTTTGTAAATTTTTCTGAGGGACCAGAAGACCCAACTACAATTACTTGATTTATTAAATCTAGCCAAATATCGTTATTAGTCCGAGATTTCCAATTATCTGGCTTTGGGACCTCTGTTTTAGTAAGGAACTGTTTTTTTATTGTCCTAAATCGTTCTAATTGTTCATTATTAACCCTTAACATGTAACCCTCGCAAAAAGAATTTCAACACGACTCTTATTATGTATATGTGACTGAAATGGGGATTTCTCCTATTGTTGTAACGGTATCATAATCAACAATAACTAATTTAGAATGATACGTCTTTCCTCGAACTTCCGGAGCATTAATGTCCGTTGCTGAAACGTCGATTGAAAGTGTTGCGCTTGGGGCTATGGTATCAACCCAGTGGTTATTATATGAGCAACGAATTACTGCAGTCTCAGGAAGCCCACTAACCGGTATATTCTTTGCTATATCACTTATTCCTTGTTTGTTTTCCCCATCAATGCTATATATCCCTGGATGGTTTGCATCAGCATCACACAACATTACAAATCTTACGGTACGATCCCCCGTATTGGTTATGCTAACCGTGCTTCGAATATCATTATTTGAACCCTTCCAAGGTACATTTATTTCGATATTAGGTGATGTGGTTATTTTTGCCGGACTAAGTGTAGTTGTTTTTTGAGTTGTAGTGGGCGATGTTTCATCTTTATCGCAAATACCATTGGAATTTTCGTCAAGACAACATCCTGCGCCAACTTTTATATATGGTTTGTTACAAGTACTTTCCTGCTGAACGCATCCGCTTATTAAAAGGGCAGTAACTATCAAGAATATTCCTGTAAAAACGTAATTGAGATTCATATTGAAGTATTATATCGTAAGCATAAAAATCTTACATTTGTTTTGGGGGCTGAGGTGGATTGCGTATAACTATCTTTTTTACGAACAAAAGTTCGTAAAAAATGTGTTATACGGGTTTTATGCGTACTTTTCATGTGTCTGTTAAGCTATGTAACGTATATTAATCTGTTGCGTGAAATAATCTATTGACTTGAAACTAAATGAACTCTTGGCCCGGATCAAATGGCAGTCAGTTATCGTCCTACTGGCTGTGATAGTTGTGCTTGCGGCAGTCTTCTGGGGGGCATTGGACCTTAAGCCGGTTAATCTTTTTGCGCCGTCCTATAAGGAAGGCGGCGACGTACAGGTTAGGTCATGGGCTGATCCAAGTAGTGTTGCGCTTAGAGGGACTTCTACTGCCCGTGTTGAAGTGAAGAATATCGGGAAGGAATCGAGTAATGTCTTGATACGCTTGGAGACCTATGATCCCAGTCTGCTCTTCGATGACACCGGCAGCCAGAAAGCCAATGAAAGCATTTCTCTTGGGCCTGGGGAAAGCAGGGCGCTTGGGTTCAAGCTGCGGTTTAATGCAACCTATGGCGGCACGTACGTTGTAAAAGTTGTTGTATCCCCCGGCGGGGAGAACATCGATGACGAGATAAATTTCGATGTCGTTGATAAATAAAAGAAGAATCTAATTCTTTCTCTTATCCCGTTCCTCCAGCCGCTTGATTTTCCTGTACGCGTTTTCAGTCCTGCGAGCACGATGGGATTATGCGAGGGCGCAAGCGGCGGAGTGTATGCGTATTCAAGTTTGATAAGGTCTTCCACTGTTGCTTTTTTTGATATCGCGAACGTCAGCAGGTTGACTTTTCCTGCAACTCCTGCACCTCCTGCTATCTGTGCTCCGACCAGCATGCGGTCTTTTGCGTTGAATAACAGTTTGACCTCTATCCATTTGCCTTTCGGATAATATTCTGCCGCCGTGCTGGACTTGATCCTTCCGTCGACTGTTTCCATACCTTCGGCTTTTGCGTCTTTTTCTGTGAGTCCGCATCTTCCTATTTCCAGGTCGAATAGCTTCAGTAGCATGGAGTTTAGGACGCCGTCGAATACTGCGTGTTCTCCTGCGGCGTTTATGCCTGCGACGGTTCCCTGGCGTATGGCCGTTGTTCCAAGGAGGCTGGGCGCTGGCTTTCCTGTGAGCGCGGATTTGGTTATGGTGCAGTCCCCTGCTGCGTATATTCCCTTGATGCTTGTTTGCGTGTACTCGTCGGTCTTTATCCCTCCTTGTAAGATTTCTATTCCTGTTTTCTCTGTGAGTTTTAGGCTGGGCCGAACCCCTGTGGACAATATCACGATGTCTGTGGGTATCTCCCGGCCGGCAACCTTTACGGATTTCACATGCATGTCGCCTGCTATTTCTTCTACGAATTTTCCTTTTATCAGTTCGATGCCGTGGTCTTGTAGTTTCTTTTCTACTATCTGGCAGTAGTCAGGGTCAAAGAGCTTGCAGAGGACATATTCCAGTCCCTCCACCAGCGTAACTTTCAGCCCTCGTTCTATGAAAGCGGCTGCGGCTTCCAGTCCTATGGCGCCACCGCCGATTACGACCGCGGTTTTGGCTTTTGGTATGGCCTTCATTATCTTCTCTGCGTCCTCCAGCCTGTGAAGGGTATATACTCCTCCAAGGTGCGTCCCTTTTATGGGGGGCATGATGGGGCTTCCGCCGGTTGCTATTATCAGCTTGTTATAGGCGATCTCTTTTTCTTTTGTCCTGACGAGCCTTTTTTCAGTGTCGATGGACAGCGCTTCATCTATGATGCAGGTTATTCCGCTGTTTTTGCATATGTCTTCTATGCTGTTTGAGATCTTGCTGAAATCCTCTATTTCGCCGCTGATTACGAATGGCAGGGCGCACGGCGAGTAGGAGAAGCGGTCCTTTGTTATCAGGGTAATGTTGTCGTTTCCTGTCTTCTTTGCTGCAAGTGCTGCTGTGAGGCCTGCGCCTCCTCCTCCGATTATGACTAATTCATCCATTTTTCCTGCAAAACTTGGTTTTTTTACTTATTCTATTGATTTTATTTTGTATTAGAAGTTTTTATTAGGGATGGCAGATGCCCCCATGCGCCTATCTCGTCGCCTTTTATGACAAGGACTCCGCGGACTCCTTTTATCGTCTTACCTGCGTCAAGTGCTTTTTGTATTGCCTCCTCTCCCCTGACTGCGTTTCCGACGGCGCTTGCTGTGGCGTCTGCGAGCGCGGACGACTCCGCGACTACCGTGGATGCGTCCGATTTTCCCAGGCTTATCGAGGGTCCGACAGAGGCAGAGCTTGTGCAGATGCCTGCAGGGGTCTCACGCGGTGAGACTTTGAATGCTAGTTTTTCCGAGAATCTTGAAGCCCCGGCGTATATTCCGACGGTTCTCTCCTCTGTTATCTTCAGGAAGATGTCGCCTCCGTTCTCCACGATAACATCCTCTGCGCCATTCCCGAGGAGGAAAGCGCCTAATATGTCAGAGAATGCCCCGGCGACTGCTGCCATGGGGCCGACGCCCGCCCTCAGGGCTGCTTCTCCCATAATCCTTGCTATTTTAGGGGCATCGTCACCTACCTCCAGAGGCTCATAAGAAGATAGGAAGAAGGGATTATCCCGGATGTATCTTTCCAGTAGGCCGTAGTTTTTTATCAGCTCCTCTCTTGCACAGCTTGAATCTATGTCCGATAGAATGGTGATATTAGTCTTCTTGTAGGCAAGGTGCGTTCTTTTCAGGCTCTTCATCCTCATTGTTCGAATTGCTGTATGGAAAGCGATCTTCTGGGGCATGCTTCTACGCATACTCCGCAGCGGTGGCATTTATCCCTTTCCACGGCGATGTTCTTATCCTTGGTGAATGATATCGCTCCCGCAGGGCAGACTGCGATGCAGGCTCCGCAGGAAACGCACCTGTCTTCTTCGTTGACTATGCCTTTTCTTAGTTTGCTTATGTCTACGCCTTTTTTCTTCAGGAGTTCTACGACTTTTTTCTGCGTCTCTTCGTCGCCCATGATGCTTACTACTATAGTTCCTTCATTGTAGTCTACCTTGGCCCGCAGTATGTTCATGAGGACGCCTGTTTCCAGTATGGTTTCCGACAGTATCGGATTTTCCACGATGTCCTGCGGGAACTTTAGCACGTATTTATTCATCTTCTTACCTTCTCTGCAAAACCTTGTTTATGTCAGACGACGTTACTATGCCTATTACGCTGCCCTCGTCATCTACTATTGGCGTGGAGTTTATCTGGTGCTTTCCAAGCCTTCTTGCCACGATGTCTATGTATTCGCCTTTCCTGGAGGTTATTACCTTTTTGGTCATGATGTCCTCCAGCTTTTTCTTGTTCGTAGCCAGTGCCTTGGTCAAGTCCCACGCAGTTACTAT
This sequence comes from Candidatus Altarchaeales archaeon, assembly GCA_963749405.1. Classification (GTDB taxonomy): domain Archaea; phylum Altiarchaeota; class Altiarchaeia; order IMC4; family QMZM01; genus CAIYYO01. The sequence continues at coordinate 71,180 of CAVVMY010000015.1, forward strand.
GCCCTCAAGTTTGCCCTCTTTGTCCACTATCGGTATCTGGTCTATGCCGTTTTTTATTATAAGTTCAGAGACCCTTGCCAATGAATCGTTATACTGCGCAGTTATCACTCTCTTGGTCATCACGTCTTCGACGAACGGCACATCCTGGCGGGGCTTCATGAACTTTACTGCTGTGTCCCTGGGAAGCATTTCAAGTGGCGCAGTAAGGAAAAATTTCTTATCCGCTATCCACTGCTTCAGTTCATCCATTATCTTTTCAGATACCTTCATGCTGGAAAGCGGGCTGCTCCTCACGGTTTTACCCTCCAGTTCCACCCTCCCGGAGAACAATTCCTCATACGTAACCTCCCTTAAGGCGGGACGGTCCCTCCTCTGCACTCCGTAGTCCAGGATCTTGACATGAATATCCCTGTTCCTGACAGCTGTCCTGCGGGCCATATCCTCATCGAGTACCGGTATGGGCACACCTATTCCCACGAACAGCGACGTACCATACCCCGGGACAGTTGCGCCTTTAAGATATTCGTCGGACA